>NZ_JBIUXU010000006.1:0-531540 GCF_044744165.1 Streptomyces sp. NPDC087420 | reverse complement strand
TCAGAGCCCGACCGAACCGCCACCACACCCGCACTCGCACGAACATGCGAGCCGAACAACTCCAACAACGACCCCCCCACCACAAGCCGCCCCGTATCGTTGAACGCCCCCACCACAACCGCCCGCTCAACCTCCCCCACCACATCAACCCGCCCCACCGCCACCAACGGATCAGCCACCACCTGCTCCAGGAAGTGGAGGAAGGAGGCGTGGGCGGAGTGGAGCCACCGGGCGTCGTACAGGCGGGAATTGGCTTCGAAGGTGACGCGCATTCCGTCGTCGTCCGACCAGCCGCTCACCAGGACGCCGAATTCTTCGACGCGCCGGTTCGACCGCTCCTGCACGACGGCCCTGTGCTCACCGAAGCGGAGGGTTTCGCCGATCGGCATGATGTTGACGTACGGGCCGAACTGCCAGCGACTGCCCGTGGGCCAGCCGGCCGTCCGGCGCAGCCACTCGCCGCGGAAGCGCTGGTGCTCGACCAGGCCGCCGACTTCCCGCTCGGCGAGCCGCGCGAGTTCGACGAGTGTGGTGTCGGCGGTCACGGGGAGGCGGACCGGGAGCACGTTCGCGGTCGTCACCGGGGTTCGTCGCGCCTGTGCGGTGGTGCGGACCGAGACCGGGAGGCTGAGGAGGGCCTCGTCCGTGCCGCCGAGCCGGCTCGTGAAAGCGGCGACGGCCGCGACGACGAGGCGGGGCCAGCTCACCTTGGTCAGAGCGGCGGCCCGGTGCAAGGCCTCGACCGAGGCGGGGGGCAGGTGGCCCGTTCGCCGGAGGACTTCGTCGGGCCCGTCGGAGCGCCGCCCCGGGATGCTCACGGGTTCGGGCCGGTCCGCGAAGTGGTCGGTCCAGTACTGGAGGTCACTGTTGTACTCGTCGGAGGCGCGGTAGTCGGACTCCTGCCGGCGTAGTTCGCGGAGAGGCGCGTGACCGGGGGGCGGGCAGGTGTCACCGTTCAGGAGGGCTGTGTAGATCTTCGCCACGCGGCGGCCGATGAGTGAGCAGCCGTACGCGTCCATCAGCAAGTGGTTGTAACGCTGGAACCAGCCGTAGCGGTCGGGGGCGAGACGGAGGAGGGCATGGGAGAAGAGCCGACTCTCGGTGGGGTCGCCGACCTGGTGCAGTTCCGCCCGCATCCATGTTTCTGCGGCTTCGTCGGGGTCGCTCTCCGCGCTGAGGTCCACGAGAAGCATGGCCCCGTGTTCCTCTCCTGTCCCGGGATCGCCGGCGAACCGCTGTACGACGCGGTCGCCGTCTGCCACGAGTTTCACGCGCAGGATCTCCGCCTCCGCGACGGCCTGCCGCAAAGACCGCTCGAAGAGTTGGCGATCGACGGCGCCGGCGATTTCGACGTACTGGCCGACGTTGTAGAGGCGACGCGAGTCTTCCATGCGCTGCGCCAGCAGAATTCCCTCTTGGGAATCAAAGAGTGGCAGTTCGTAATCAGCCTGACCGTTCATCATTCCCCCGGGCCTGAAATTCCGAGCAGGGCGCGATCCGTGCGATCCGCGTAATCCGCCTGTCGCGGATGAGCAATTCATGTCTGGTGTCGATAACCGGCATGATCCAGCCCGGGTTCATGCTCTCACGGACATTTGCTGGGCGACAGTGTGTACGGATCGGGGCTTGGGGAAAGGTGTCCAACCGACTGTTTTTCTCAGTTGGACACGCCGTCGGAGAACCAATGGGACGCGCCGTTGGACACGTCAAAGGCGCTCAGCCCGCGGGCATGCGAAAAGCGCCCGGCCTGTGACACTTCACAGGCGGGCGCTTATGACGTAAGGGAGTTCTTCGGTTCGCTCAGTCCACTCGGTTCGCCAGGTCCGCCGCTGAGAGGCGGGCGGCTACTTTGCGGACCGTCTGGTGCCCAGTGCCGTTCGGGAGGGCGCGGACGCGTTTCGGGAAGAAGGCTTGCATCATCAGGCCGCCTCCGGGGCGGGCGCGGGCCACGAGTTCGGCCCCGTGCGCGGTGACGATGGCCCGGACGATGGAGAGGCCGAGGCCGTGGTGGCCGTCGTCCGGCGTGCGGACGAGCCGCTGGAAGGGTTCCAGGAGGCGCTCGACCTGCTCGGGCGGGATCTCGTTGCCGGAGTTGGAGACGGCGACGAAGGGGCGGCCGGAGCGTGCGGTGCCGGTGGTGATCTCCACCCGTCCGCCGGGCACGTTGTAGTCGATGGCGTTGTCGAGGAGGTTGGCGACCAGGCGCTGGATGAGGGCGGGGTCGCCGGAGATACCCGTCGGCCGGATGTCCGCCTCCAGCCGCAGTCCGCGCCGGTCGATCTCCCCGTCGAAGGAGAGCAGGACGTCCTCGGCGAGCGCGGCCAGGTCCAGCGGTTCGGGCTGTTCCACGCCGCGTTCGCTGCTGGAGAGGGTGAGCAGTGACTCCAGGAGGCGCGCCTGCTGCCTGCTGATGACGAGCAGACGGTCGAAGGTGCCCCGGAAGGTGTCGACCGTGGCCTCGTCGTCCATGAGGGCTTCTTCCAGCAGCGCGTGTTCCAGGGTGAGCGGGGTGCGCAGTTCGTGGGCGGCGTTGGCGACGAACCGTTTGTGGGACTCCAGGGCGGTCTGTAGCCGGCCCAGAAGCCCGTCCACGGTGTCCGCGAGATCCTTGAGTTCGTCGGAGGGGCCCTTGGCGTCGAGTCGCTCGTGCACGTTGCGCGCGGAGATCTGGCGGATGGTGGAGGTCATGGTGCGCAGGGGGCGTACGAGGCGGCCCGCGACCAGCCAGCTGAGCACGATGGAGATGCCGGCCATGATCGCCAGAGCTATCCCGGACTGCACGAGGAGGTGGTGCATCTCCATCGCGTGCTGCCGAACGGCCTGTTCGCTCAGCTCCCGGGCGACACCCTCGGCCCAGGGAGGGGGCCGGCCGGGCAGGGTTTCCCCGCCGCCCGTGCCGTCGGGCAGGGGCAGCCGGGTGGCGCCCTGGTTGAAGATGGTGATGTTGCCCTTGCGGCGGGAGACCAGGAAGTACGTGATGGCGAGCAGCCCGGCGCCGGAGGCGACGAAGAGCAGACCGAACAGCAGCGTGAGCCGCATACGGACGCGCCGGGGCAGCAGGCGTGCCGGAACACCGGCGGGGACCGGTCGGATCAGGCGGGGCAAGGGGGGCAGGCGGAACAGCCGCATCGGCATCTCAGATCCGGTAGCCGCCGCGGGGGACGGTCTCGATCAGGGGCGGTGACCCGAGCTTCGGCCGTAGCCGGTTCACGGTGGTCTTGACGGTGTTGGTGAAGGGGTCGGCGGCTTCGTCCCAGACGCGTTCGAGGAGTTCTTCCGCGGAGACGGGTCGGCCCTGGGCGGCCAGCAGGCATTCGAGGACCGCGAACTCCTTGGGGGTGAGCCGCAGCGGGAGGCCCGCCCGGGTGGCGACCCGGCGGGCGGGGTCGAGGCTCAGGTCGCCGTGGACCAGGACGGGGGGCAGTGCCTGTTCGGGGCGGCGCGCGACGGCGCGGATACGCGCGACGAGTTCGGCGTACGCGAAAGGCTTGGGCAGGTAGTCGTCCGCCCCACGGGTGAGTCCCGCCACCCGGTCGGCGATCGTGGTGGACGCCGTCAGCATCAGGACGCGGGCCCTGTGCTCCTGAGCCACGAGCACCGCGCATACCTCGTCGCCGTGGACCTTGGGAAGATCCCGGTCCAGCACGACGACGTCGTAGTCGACGACCGTCGCTCGTTCGAGTGCGTCGGCTCCGTCGTACGAGACGTCGACGGCCATTCCCTCGCGGCGCAGTACGCGCGCCACCGATGCCGCGAGTTCGGCATGGTCTTCGACGACGAGAACCCTCAACTCTTCACCCCCGGCGCGGCGCTTCATGGCAGGGAGGCCGGGCGGCACAGGCTGTTCATGCTGGTCAGCCTGCCCGGACCATGGTCACACCCCGGTCACAGCGTCCGCGTGTCAGTTCTGCGTGGTCGGCTTCCCCGTGGTCGGCCCGTACGTCTTCCGCGTGGTCGGCCCGTATGTCCTTCAGGGTAGTGCCGGGCTCTGTACCACGGCCCGGTTTTCCCATTTGTGGCCACTTCTCTCATGGTGTCTCCCGCATCCGCTCCCCCACGGTGCACGGCACGGTGTCCGGAACGCGGCGTGCGCGTTCCGGACACCGTGCCGACGCGCGGGGCGCCCTGTTCCGTACGGCTCACCGCTGTACCGGAGGGGGTCCGCCGAGAATCATCGGGGCGGGCCCCGAACCCGGCGGCGGGAGGGGCGGGAGCGGGTCGGCGCCTCCGCCGCCGAAGGCCTGCGGCCCGACGGCCGGCTGCGGGACCGGCTTCACGTACCCGTTGCCGCGGCCGTTGCCCGCGAACTGGGTGCGGTACAGCTCCGCGTAGAGGCCGCCGAGTTCGAGCAGTTCCTCGTGGGTTCCCTGCTCCTGGACCCGGCCCTTGTCGACGACGAGGATCTGGTCGGCGTCGCGGATCGTGGAGAGCCGGTGCGCGATGACCAGGGAGGTCCGGCCGATGAGCGCGGTCTTCAGGGCCCGTTGCAGAGCGGCCTCCGATTCCGAGTCGAGGTGCGCGGTGGCCTCGTCCAGGACGACGACGGGCGGGGCCTTGAGCAGCAGCCGGGCCATCGCCATACGTTGCTTCTCGCCGCCGGAGAGGCGGTAGCCGCGGTCGCCGACGACGGTGTCGAATCCGTCGGGCAGCGACTCGATCAGGTCCCAGATCTGTGCCGCCCGGCACGCCTCGATGAGCATGGGCTCGGTGGCGTCGGGGCGTGCGTACAACAGATTCTGACGGATGGTCAGGTGGAACATGTGCGCGTCCTGGGTGACCATGCCGACGGTGTCGTGCAGGGAGGCCAGGGTGAGATCGCGCAGGTCCTGGCCTCCGATACGGACCGTTCCCTCGACCGGGTCGTACAACCGCGGTACCAGGTGCGTGATGGTGGTCTTGCCCGCGCCGGAGGGTCCGACCAGCGCGGTGAGCTTGCCGGCCGGCACGGTGAAGCTGAGGTTTCGCAGGGTCCAGGAGTCGTCCACGCGTTCCACGGAGGGCAGGGCGATCGACTCGAGCGAGGCGAGAGAGACCTCCCGGGCACGGGGATAGCGGAAGGACACGTTGTCGAACTCGATGTCCGGGGCGCTGCCGGTGCCGGTGCCGAAGGCGGGCAGGGCGCGGGCTCCCGGCTTCTCCGCGATGAGCGGCTTCAGGTCGAGGACCTCGAACAGCCGGTCGAAGCTGACCAGGGCGGTCATCACGTCGGCCTGGGCGTTGGAGAGTTGGGTGATCGGGGTCATCAGGCGGGTGAGCAGCGTCGCGAGTGCCACCAGGGTGCCGATGTAGAACGACCCCTCGATGACGAGCTTGCCGCCGACGCCGTAGACCGCGGCCGTGGCCAGTGATCCCAGGAGCATCATCGACAGGAAGAGCATCTTGCCGTTGACGGCGGTCTGGATGCCGAGGTCGCGGCCCCGGCCCGCCTGTTCCGCGTAGAGGCCGGCCTCGGTGTCGGGGCGACCGTAGAGCTTGGCCAGCAGAGCCCCCGTCACATTGAACCGCTCGTTCATCAACGAGCCCATCTCGGCGTTGACCTGCATGTGGGACCGCATGAGGTGTTGCAGCCTGCGCCCGATGATCTTTCCGGGGAGGATGAACAGCGGGACGATCACCAGGCCGATCAGGGTGATCTTCCAGGACAGCAGGAACATCGTCACCAGGACGAACACCAGGGTCAGCCCGGCGGAGACGACGGTCGACAGCAGGGTGGTCAGCGCGCGCTGGGCGCCTACGACGTCCGTGTTGAGCCGGCTGACCAGGGCGCCGGTCTGGGCCCTGGTGAAGAACGCGAGCGGCTGACGCTGTACGTGGTCGAAGACTTCGGTGCGCAGCTCGTAGATGAGGCCCTCGCTAACGCGGGCCGAAAACCAGGTCTCCGCCCATCCCACGACCAGTCCGACCACCGCGAGCGCGCCGATCCCCATCGCGAGCCACATCACGAGAGACGTGTCGCGTTTCACGATGCCGTCGTCGATGAGGTATTTGAACATCACGGGGGGCGCCACGGTGATGGCGGCGTTCAGGGTCGTGATGAGCAGGAGCAGACCGATGCTGGACCGGTACGGCCGGGTGTAGGGCAGGATGCGTCCGGCCGTACCGGGTTTGACGCGTTGTCGGGCTCCGGACGGATCCGGCCCCACTCCGCCGAATGTCACCGGCCCGGAGCCGCCGATCATGGACACAGGAATCTCCTCTTGTTCCGCGCCATCAACGGGCGGCTTGCGCGGACTCGACGTCCTGCTTGTTCGCGGCGTCCTTGTTCATGGCGTCCACGAGGCTCTGCGGACGCAGGTCCGTCCAGTTCTCCTCGACGTAGTCGACGCAGTCCTTCCGGGAGCTCTCGCCGAACACCACGCGCCAGCCGTCGGGGATTTCAGCGAAGGCCGGCCAGAGGGAATGCTGGTTCTCGTCGTTCACCAGCACGAAGAATGAACCGTCTTCATTGTCGAACGGGTTTGCCATGACTACTCCAATTCAATTGGGGCCTGCCTGGACTCGCTCAAGGTAGTCGCGAGACCGATGGCACACAAGGCTGGACAAACTGAAGTGCTGTACCGGGATTTCCGGGGTCGGCAAAGGAGCCGCGTATCACGTCCACGACATCGTCGAATTGATTCGTCGGGGAACTGTCCAAGTGACGGATTCGGACACTTGGACACCCGGAAACGCCCGGCCCGGTGCTCTGCGGTGTTTCGTTCTGCCGCCGTTGTTCAGTTGCCGGACCAGATGGGGTCCCGCTTCTCCGCGAACGCCCGAGGCCCTTCGACCGCGTCGTTGCTGTGCCTGCGGCGTTCCTCCCATGTGTACCGGGTGGTGAACGCCTCGGCGAGCGGGAGGTCGACGGAGGTGAGAGCGGCTTCCTTGATGGCCCTCACGGAGAGGGGCGCGCTCCGGACCAGGTCGCTCGTCCACCCCTCGACGCAGTGGTCCAGCTGTTCGCGGGCGACCACCTCGTTGACGAGGCCGAAGTGCAGGGCCGTCGCGGCGCTCAGTCGGCGGCCGGTGAGCAGATGGCCGAGGGCGACCTTCTGGGGCATCTGCCGGACGAGCCGGAACACACCGCCCGCCCCCGGGACGAGCCCGAGGCGCGCCTCCGGCAGGGCGAAGACCGCGTCCTCGGAGGCGATGACGATGTCGCAGGCCAGGGCCAGTTCGAACCCGCCCCCCAGGGCGAAGCCGTTGACCCGTGCCACCACCGGCTTGGACAGTGTGAACCGGTCGGTGAGCCGGGGCCAGCCCGGCTGGCCCCGGCTGCCGAAGGTGGTCGGAGGCGCTCCCCCGCGGTTGAGCCTGGCGCGCTCCTTGAGATCCTGGCCGACGGAGAACGAGCGGTCCCCGGCGCCCGTGAGCACCGCGACGCGGAGAGTGTCGTCCGCCTCGAAGTCGTCCCAGACAACGGCGAGTTCCTCGTGGGTCCGGGTGTCCATCGCGTTGAGGACGTGGGGGCGGTCGAGGGTGACGTACGCGACGTGGTCCTTCTTCTCGTACCGCACCCTGGGGCTTTCCGCGGCCCGTGTCATGGCGTTCCTCCACCGGCTTTCTTGACGGTCCCAGCTGTCAGGTCTTCGGTTTCCCCGGCCGCCGCTTCCCGGAATGCCGCGTGCCCGTACGCCGCTTCGCAGTACCCCGCTCCTCGGGGCGCCCGCTCCTCAGCACGCCGCGCTCTCCGCCTCGATGAAGCGCGCGAGCCGCGCGGTGCCCTCCTCGATCTCTGCGGGTGTCAGATAGCTGATGGACAGCCGGAGCCCGTGGTGGCCGCCGCCCTGCGGGTAGAAGTACGACATGGGCGTCCAGATGACGCCGTATTCCTGCGCTGACCGGGTCAGCGCCGCGTTGTCGACACGGAACGGGACGTGCACGGTGAGGAAGAAGCCGCCGGTGGGTTCGTTCCACCGGACGCCGAGGGCCGCCCGGCGGTCGGCCGGCAGGTTTTTCTCCAGGCTCCTGATGGTGTCCCGCAGGGCGGTGCCGTAGTACGCGGCAGCCTCGGTGTTCACCTCGGAGATCCGTCCGCCCGCCGCCAGGAGGGTGCCCGCCACCGCGGCCTGGCTCAGCGACGACGTGTTGACCGTCACCATGCTCTTGATCTTGGCGAGTTCGTCCGCGAGGAGGCTGGTCCTGCCGGAGCTGTCCACGACACGCTGGTCGGCGACGGCGAAGCCGACGCGGGCACCGGGGAAGACCGTCTTGGCGAACGAACCGAGATGGACGACGGTACGCGCGCGGTCCAGGGACTTGAGGGTCGGCAGCGGTGTGCCGGGGCTCACCAGCCGGTACGGGCTGTCCTCCAGGATGAGGATCCCGTGGCGTTCGGCCAGCTCCAGCAGATCGGCGCGGGTCTCCGAACTCATCGTGGTGCCGGACGGGTTCGAGTGGTCGGGCACCACGTAGAAGGCACGCGGGCGGCGACCGCGCGCCCGCTCCTGCCGGATGACCGCTTCGAGGTCGTCGCAGGACAGCCCGTCCTCCCGCTCCTCGACGGCGGTCACGGCGATGTCCAGCAGCCTGGCCGCACCGGTGATTCCCACGTAGCAGGGGCTGGCTGCCAGGAGCACGTCGTCCGGGCCCGTGATGAGGGCGCGCAGCACCAGCAGCATGGCTTCCTGGGCGCCGACGGTGACCACGATGGACTCGGGTGCGACGTCGATGTTCTCGTCGGCGCGCAGCGAGTCGGCGATGATGCCGCGGATCTGGCCGGCGGTGGGGCCGTACTGGTACATGGCCGTACGGATCTCCTGGGCCGAACGGCCCTGCTCCGCCAGGTGGTTCAGGTAGCGGCGGATGTGGGTGACGATCTGCTCGGTGTCGAAGAAGCCGTCGTACGGGCGGCCGGGCGCGAAGGAGATCGCGTCGGAGTAGCGGTGGGTGACCTCGTTGAGGAAGGTCATCGTGTCCAGGACGGGGTCGGAGACGCTGGCGTGCAGGTCGCTCTTGCGCAACACCTGCGCCGCGCCGGCCGGTGTCACCCGCGCGGGCCGGTGGCTTGTGCGGATCAGTCCGGGCGCGGCGTCCGCCGGTGAACCGGTACCGGTGAACTCCAGTGCCTTGCGGAGGCCGTGGACGAGGCCGTCCAGGATGTTCCCGGCCCCCATGTCCCCGGCCTGTGCGACGCTCGCGGTCAGCGGTCCGTCGGTCCGCAGGCCGTCGAGAAGCGGGTGGTCGACAACCACGGCGTCGGCGCCGGAGGCGAGCGCCACCAGGACGTCGGCGCCGCTCCGTACACCTCCGGTCAGCAGGACGGGACAGCGGCCGGCCACCGCCGACACGATCCGCGGCAGTGTGTCCAGGGCCTCCGTGACGATCCCGTCGGCGCCCGCTTCGAGCGCCCGCTCGGCGTCCTCGGCGGTCCGTACCCCCGCGACCAGCAGGGGAAGGGAGGAGACCGAGCGCAGCCACGCGATGTCGGACCAGTCGGTGGCGGTGGCCGGCGGAGTGCCCACCGGGCCTCCCTCGCGCACGACGGCCCGGGGGGAGGACGGAGCGGGGCCGTCGTGCGCGAGGTTGGCCGGTGCGGCGCCCGGCGCGAGCCGGACGTGCTCGCCGGGGCCGACCGCGAGGATCACGGCGCCGAACCCGGCCTCGGTGGCGTGGTCGACAAGGCCCCGCGCCAGGGCGCGGTCCTGGAAGGTGTGGGTCCGCAGCCACAGCGGGCCACCGGCGGCGGAGGCCAGGTCCGCGAAGGTCCGTGCGGTGAAGGCGCTCACGACGACGGGCAGGCCGGCCGCCCCGGCGGCCCGTACCACCGCGGGCTCGGCGTCGGGGCGTACGAGACCGGTGAGCGGCCCGACGACCACCGGCGCGCTCCAGGAGCGGCCGAGGATCTTCGCGGCGGTGTCCGGCGGGCCGGTGTGAACGGATCCGCCCTGTCGCAGTCCGGTGCTGTCAAAGACTTCGCGGTTCCCCGCGAACTCACGTTCCTCGGCCGCGAGGCACTCCGACAGAAAGGAGTCCTGGCCTTTCCGCGCCGAACGCGCAGAGCCGTCGAGGCTCCGTCCTGTCATGGATTTCCCCCATGCGACATCAACTCATTGACTGTGTGATTTCCACGTCAGGATCACATGAACGCCGTGGCACCGACAACGCCGTCCAACCGGCCGTTTCTCTCACTTGGACAGTGCCCTATTCACCTGGACGTGGTGTCAGTATCTTTTGTTTTTCGACGTCCGTCCGGGGTACATCCGATGTCCGCGAATAGCACGAGCCGCTGCGGGAGGTCGGACCGGCTGCTGACCTTTAGCTTGCGGTAGATTTTGGTGAGATGCTGCTCCACCGTGCTCACGGTGATGAAGAGTTTGCCGGCGATCTCCCGATTGGTGCAGCCCGAGGCGGCGAGCGCCCCGACCCGTCGTTCGGCGTCGGTCAGCTCCGCCAGTAAGGGGTCGGAACCGCTCTCCTCGGCGAGCCCGTGTTCGCCTCGCGTGTCGCGGTGGGGCCACGCGTGGCCGCGAGGCCCCGGCCGGCCCTCCTCGTAGCCCGGGAACGCCCGCGACGGTACGGCGAACGCCTCCCTCCCGGCCGCCGTGCCCGGCCGCTGGAGGGCCGTTTGGGTGAACGTCAAGTCGCTCTGCGCCCGTCTCAGTTCCGGCTGGTCACCGCAGGCCGCAAGGATCTCCACCGCCTCCTGGAGCAGCGGCGGGCGCTCGTTCAGTGGGCTTGTAGCCGCCAGGAGGCGCAGCGCGATGCCCCGCGCCCGGGAGTGTCCTTCGCTCTGGCGGGACAGCTGCTCCTCGATGAGCGCGCGAGCCCCGCCGAGCTGTCCCATGGCGATGAGCGCCGAGGCGGCGTCGTTACGCCAGTCCGCCAGCTCCGACCAGTCGAGCCGCCACTTCGCCATCAGCTCCCCGCACAGCTGGAAGTTGGTGAGCGCGGTGTGCGGTCGTCCCGTGGCCAGGTGGTAGCGGCCGAAGGCCCGGAGGTAGGGCAGCGCGAAGGGTGTGTCGAACATGACCGGCGGGACGGGCAGGTTGAGGTAGGACAGTACGACGTCGAACTGGCCCAGTTCGGTGGCCGCATGGACCGCCAGCGCCAGCGGGAGACCGGCCATGACACCCCAGGCGGACGGCGAGGCCACCTCCAGTGCCGTACGCACGGACCTCCCGGCCGTCACCAGGTCACCCTGGCGCAGCGCCGCCACCGACCTGACGGTCTCCATGAGCGCGCGCCGCATGGGGACACGGCGGATCCACGGCTCCTGGAGGAGCCGTTCCGACCAGTGGACCGCCTCGTCCACGCGGTGCGTCTGGATCAGGAAGATCAGCGCGAAGAGCCTGGCGGCCATCGGGCTGCCCGCGTGGGTACCCCGGAGCAACCGATCTGTCTCATATGTGCCGTCGGCGTTGCCCTCTCCCTCGCCGGAGAGGCTTCCCAGGAGGTTGAGGAAGGTGAGGGCGGATACCGGACCGGATCCGATCGCGGGGTGGACGAGCGGGTGCCATGCCCCGTCCGTGTCGCCCGTCGCGGCCTCGCGGGACAGGTTGGGGTAACAGAAGGACAGCCATAATCGGACGAGCGTGACGTCCGACGGCAAGGGGCCACGCGAGGGGCCGGCGCGGTCCCGGTCCTGGCTCGCCTCGATCGTCCTCAGCAGGGCGTCGGCCTCGGCGAAGTCGCCCCGCCAGATGAGCTGTTTGACCGGCACCATGGCGCCGTCGCCGGTGAGCAGCCCCGTACGGACCAGATAGCCGAGTTGGTGCGTGTGCCTGGCCGCCTTGGTCGGATCGACGAGCCATTGGGCTTCGGCCAGCTCGGCGGTGACACGTGCTACCTGTGCCCCGTCCACGCAGATGCCGGACGCGTGGCGGAGGAAGTCGACGGATTGGGCGATGTCGCCCGATTCCATGGCGTCCCGGGCGGCCTCGCGGAGGATGTCGACCCGCCACGCGGCTTTGACGGTGCCGTGCGCGGCCATGAGCTGGGCGGCCACGGCGAGCGCGGGTGCCCCGCTCTCGTGGAGCAGTTCGGCGGCGCGGTTGTGCATGGCGTGCAGGTCCCGGGTCGGGATGTCGTCGAGCACGGCGGGCGGTGCCTGTTCGTGCCGGAACCGCACGCCCGAGAGCAGGCCGGCGGCATTGAGGTCGGCGAGGGCACGGCGCGCCGATGTGGCGTCGGCGTCGAGGAAGTCGCCGACGAGCGACGGCGAGGCCGACTCCCCGAGGACCGCGAGGGCGCGGGCGGCGTCGAGCATCGAGAGTTCGCACCGGTGCAGGCAGCGCAGGAAGGCGTGCCGGAAGGACGCACCGGCCACAGGCGCGATCCGTGGCGGCTCCTCCGACGCGGGCTCCCGGGGCACGGCCACCGCCGGCGCGGGCTCCGACGGCTCGGAGTTCCCCGGCCCGGCGTGTCCTGGCCCGGAGCGTCCCGGCCCGGAGTGCTCAGACCCGGCATGCTCAGACCCGGCGTGCTCAGACCTGGACTCCCCCTGTACGTACCCTCCGGGCACGTACTCCCCCCGTACGGGACCTGGTACGGGCTCCCCCGGCACCGCCGTTCGCGCCGCGTCGTCCTCCAGGAGGTGGTCGTCCACGAGGGCGTGCAGCAGCAAGGGGTTGCCTCCGCTGGCGTCCGCCCACGCCTCGGCGGCCCCGCGCTCCGGAGCGGCGCCGAGGCGGTCGGCGAGTTGGCCGGTGACGCCGGCCACGGTCAGCGGCGCGAGTCTGATCCGGTGGCAGTAGGGCAGGTGCAGCGTCTCCGCGTGGAGCGTCGCCAACTCCCGCTCGTGGCAGGAACTCTCGTTCATCACGATCATGACCGCCGAGGAGTCGATCCGGCGGATCAGGTAGCGCAGGCACTGGAGGGACGGTTCGTCCGCGAAGTGCACGTCGTCGATGCCGAGGACGAGTGGCCTGTCCTCGGCGGAGTCCGCGACGGCCCTGCTGATGCGTTGCAGGAGCCCGAGCGGGACCCGCGGGGCGCCTTGGGGCTCTCCGTCGGCGGACACCGTGACCCCGTCCTCGGCGGCGAACAGGTCGGCGGTCATTCCGCCTGTCCGCATCGCGTTGCCCAGTTGGTCGATCAGTCCGAACAGGTGGAACTTCTCGGTCGCCGAGGCGGTCACCGAGAGGAACCGGCCTCCCCGTTCCTCGACATGCTCGGCGAACGTCTGGAGCAGGGCGGTCTTCCCGCAGCCGACGGGACCGTTCGTGAGGACGACGGACCCTTTGCCTCGAACACATCCCCCGTACAGCTGATTGAGCAGCTGGAGTTCTTCGTCTCTTTCGCTGAGCTTCACAGATACCCCCGTATCTTCCGTGCGCTCTCCGCCACCGGGCGATCAGACCCCGCATCATTCGCCGCGGACCGTCAACAGGCGGGAAGGGGCGAAAGGATACCCCTGACCTGCAACGATCGAACTGGTGTGAGACCACGACCATAATGTTGTGGGGAGAGAGACACACCTATACACAGAGTAGCGATTCGCTCCACCGCATGGGGGACCTTTTCGGACACACAAAACCGACTCGCGTCAACGTTATTGGGCCACACGCGAATTGGGTATGAGCCAGGGCCGCGGAACGGCCGGTACGGCGCCGTTCCGCCCGCCGCACCGGGAGCCTGGCCTGTCAGGCGCCGAGTGCGGCGGTACGAGCGCCCAGGTGGTCGCGGGGAATCAGCCGGAGAATGATCTCTTCCCTTTGTTGCCCGGCAGTTCGGGGCGGGCCGTCCGGTCAACGCGGAAATGCCTTCGTAGCCAGATAGGTGATCAGAGCCATACAGTTCCATCGCATCGGTTGATTTCCCGGTCGGGGGGACGCTCATGACGGACTTGCCCAAGGAAACGGATCCGCGCGCGGAACTCTCCGTCGACCATGTCGAGGCGGACATCGAGAACCGGGAAGCGGCGTGACTTCCCGGAGTGACCACGGTGATCTCCTCCGTGGAACGTCGGCGTCCGGCGTCAAAGAGCCCGGCGTCCATGGGCCCGGCATGGAGGAGCCCGGCCTCGAAGAGCCGGCGACGGCGCTGTGCCTGGGCGACTTCGAGCGCGCGGCGGCCTCCGTACTGCCCCCCGACGTCTGGGACTTCGTGACGGGAGGCAGCGGCGACGAGTCGACCCTCGACGCCAACCGGACCGCGCTTGACCGCGTCCGTGTCGTGTCCCGGGTCCTGAGAGACGTCTCGCGGGTCACCACGGACGCCTCGCTGCTCGGCCGTCGGGCGGACCTGCCGGTCGCGGTCGCGCCGATCGCCTACCACCGGCTCGTCCACCCCGACGGCGAATTCGCCACCGCCCGTGCCGCCAAGGCAGCGGGGGTGCCGTTCACCGCGAGCACCCTGAGCAGCGTCCCCATCGAGGCGATCACCCAGGTCGGGGGCACGGTCTGGTTCCAGCTCTACTGGCTGCGGGACACCGAACAGTCCCTGGACCTGGTCCGCCGGGCCGAGGACGCCGGGTGCCGGGCCATCGTCCTGACGGTCGACGTGCCCTGGATGGGCCGCAGGCTCCGGGACGTACGCAACCGGTTCACCTTGCCCGGCCATGTGCGGGCGGCCAACATCACGACGGGTGCGACGGGCACGACGGCCCACCGGCGGTCCGCGGACGCGTCCGCCGTCGCCGTCCACACCAGCCAGGCGTTCTCCCCCTCGCTGACCTGGTCGTCGGTGACGGCCCTGCGCCGGTTGACCTCTCTTCCCCTGGTGCTGAAGGGCGTGTTGGCACCCGAGGACGCCCGCCGCGCGATCGAACTGGGGGTCGACGCCGTCGTGGTCTCCAACCACGGCGGCCGGCAGCTCGACGGCGCTGTTGCCAGCATCGACGCGCTGCCCGAGGTCGTACGGGCTGTCGGCGGGGAGTGCGAGGTTCTGCTCGACAGTGGAGTACGTGGTGGCACCGACGTGCTCAGGGCCCTCGCCCTCGGGGCGTCCGGTGTACTCCTGGGGCGTCCCCTGCTGTGGGGGCTGGCCGTGGCCGGGGAAGCCGGTGTGCGGCAGGTGCTCGACCTGCTCGCCGACGAACTCCGGGACGCCCTCGGGCTCTCGGGCTGCGACAGCGTCGCAGCGGCGGCCGGACTGCGTACGGCCTGAGAGCGACCCTTCGCCGTGGCGGGCCGGACCCTCCGGCTGTCCAACCGTTCACTTTTCACGCTCGGACACCACCCGTGCGGCTACGGCCCCGTCGCCGTCGCCGTCGAAGCATCTGAGGGCGAGCGTCCCGTCACCGCCCGGCGCCCACCCGGCCACCTGCGGGCATGGTCAGGGTGCGGCCCCTCAACGGCGAGAGGATCGTGAGGTCCGTCCTCGGCTTGAACGCGCCGCCGCGCAGCAGGGACGCGCCCGCCGCCATGGCCATCCGCGCGGCCTCCAGCGTCTGTTCCGGCGTCTCCACCGCGCACGGTCCGGCGATCACGCTACGTCAGGGAAGCTGCCACTCGACCGGCTGGGCGCCCTGACGGACCAGCAGGTCGTTGGCCCGGCTGAACGGGCGCGATCCGAAGAAGCCCCGGTCCGCCGACATCGGCGAGGGGTGGGCCGACTCGATCGCCGGGTAGTCACCGAGGAGGGGGCGCGCGTTGCGTGCGTCGCGCCCCCACAGGATGGACACCAGCGGCTTGCCCCGGGCGGCCAGGGCCCGGATCGCCTGTTCGGTGACCTCTTCCCAGCCCTTGCCGCGGTGCGCGGCGGGCTTGCGCGGTGCGGTGGTCAGCGCGCGGTTGAGCAGCAGAACCCCCTGGCGCGTCCACGGGGTCAGGTCACCGTTGGACGGGAGGGGCAGTCCGAGATCCGACTGGAGCTCGCGGAATATGTTCTGGAGGCTGCCGGGGAGCGGGCGGACGTCGGACGCCACGGCGAAGCTGAGGCCGATGGCGTGTCCCTGCGTCGGGTACGGGTCCTGGCCGACGACGAGGACCCGTACCTCGTCGAAGGGTTGCTGGAAAGCCCGCAGCACGTTCGCGCCCGCGGGCAGATAGGTACGGCCGGCGGCGATCTCCGCGCGCAGGAAGTCGCCCATCTCGGTGATGCGCCCGGCGACGGGAGCCAGTGCGTCCGCCCAGCCGGGCTCGACAATTTCGTTCAGAGGTCGTGCTGCCACGGGATCACTCTACTGGTCAGGGGAGCGTGCCCAGGACCCCTCAACCGGCTGCGAAGACGCCTCACTTGCGGGCCGCTCACCCGGCCGGGCCGCCGCGACGCGCGGTGGGTGCCCCCTCCCGGGTGGCCGGGTGTCCCCTCTTTAAGGTGGGGGCCGCGTACGCCCGGCGCTGAAGAGCGTGTGGGCGGCGTGAGCCCGGCGCGGACCCGCGCCGGGCGCGCGACGAGCCGGGGGTGCGGGAATGAGCCGGGTGCGGGAATGAGCTGGGTGCTGGGGGTCGATTCGGGCGGCTCGGGGCTGCGGATCGCGCTGCGTTCCACGGAGGACCCCGCGTCCGTCCTGCTCGCCGGTCCGGGCGAGCCGCTGCGTACCGGCCCCTCGGGCATCGACGCCGGCCAGCTGCTCCGTCAACTACTGCCTGCAGCTCAGGAGTTGCTGGATCAGGCCGGTGCCCGGGAACCCGCCGCGGTGGCCGTCGGCGCGGCCGGCATGGCCACGCTCGGCGACGGGCTGCGCGCGGAATTGCCCGCCGCGCTGGAGCGGTCCCTGGGGGTACGGCGGCTCGCGCTCGCCGCCGACGCCGTCACCGCGTACGCCGGCGCCCTGGGCCAGCGGCCCGGGGTGGTCGTCGCGGCCGGTACGGGCATGATCGCGTTGGGGACGGACCTGGCCGCCTGGCACCGCGCCGACGGCTGGGGACACTTGCTGGGCGACAGCGGCGGCGGCGCCTGGATCGGCCGCGCGGGACTGGAGGCGGCCCTGCGGGAGCACGACGGCCGGCGCGGCGGCTCGCCCGCGCTGCTGGCCGCCACGGAGGATTTTTTCGGACCCGCCCCCGAGTTGCCGGGGCTTCTCTATCCGCGCAGCGACCGGCCCGCCGTACTCGCCTCGTTCGCCCCCGAAGTGGCACGCCTCGCGTCCGGCGACCCGGTCGCGCGGTCGATCCTCTCGGCGGCCGCGGAGCGGATCGCGGAGTCGGCCGAGGCGGTCTGCCCGAGGACCGGGGAGTGTGAAGTCGCCCTTACAGGTGGCCTGTTCAAACTGGGCGAGCCGTTGCTGGCACCCCTGCGGGCCGAACTGGCGGACCGGCTGCCCCGCGCCCGTACGGTCCCCGCGGCCGGCGATCCGCTGGTCGGCGCGCTGAACATCGCGGCCGCGCTCGCCACGGACACGCTGCGACTCCCGCCCGACGAGCGGCTGTTGTACATCCCGACACAACAGGATAGATGAGCAGAAAAATACCTAACGGATAAATAGGGACAGATGCCTCGGGGTTGGCCCCTCCCCGAACAGCCGCACCCACAAAACCAGTAGCATTCGACGCCATGAGCACCCCCACTGGGCCTGCACCCGGCCTGCCTGTACGAATGCCGCGACCCCGTCAGTCGGGGCGCCACCGCCGCCCGGAGCCCGTGGCGGCACCCGAAGGTGCGCCCGCGCTGGTCCTCGCCGTCCCCGGCGCCCCCTCGGACGCGGCGCGCGGCCTGGCCGAGGAAGTCATCAGCATCGCCCGTTCCGAGCTGCCGGGACTGGACGCCGCGATCGGCTTCCTGGACGGCTCCGAGGACGCGGACGAGACGACCGAGCAGCCCACGCTCCAGGCCGTCCTGACCCGGCTCGCCGCCCGGCGCATCGAGCGCTACGAGCTGGCGAAGGCCGCGGGCCGCGAGGTCACCGAGCCCGAGGGACCGGCCGCCGTGGTCGTCCCCCTGCTCACGGGTCCCGAGAACGACCTGCTCGACCGGATACGCCGGGCTGTCGTGGACAGCGGCACCGAGGCACGGACGACGGACGTCCTCGGTCCGCACCCGCTGCTCGCCGAAGGTCTGCACGTACGGCTGTCGGAGGCCGGGCTCGCCCGCGCCGACCGCGCCAGGCTGTTCACGGTGGCGACCGCCGCCGACGGCATCATCCTGGTCACGGTGGGCGGTGAGGAGGCGGTACGGACCGCCGGGATCACCGGCATGCTGCTGGCCGCCCGTCTCGCCGTACCGGTGATGGCCGCCGCGCTCGACGTGGAGGGTTCGGTCGCCGCCGTCGCGGAGGAGCTACGTGGCTCCGGCGCGACGCAACTCGCGCTCGCGCCGTACCTGGTCGGTCCCGAGCTTCCCGGCGGGCTGCTCGACGCGGCTCTCAAGGAGGCCGACAGCGCCGCGGCCGAGCCGCTCGGGGCCTACCCCGCGATCGGCAAGCTGGTGCTCTCGAAGTACACGGCGGAACTGGGCATCGCGGAGCCGGCGCAGGGGGCACCGACCCACTGACACCGCGCAGCGCGGCGCGGCAGGCAACCCCGTGACGCGGAAGGGCCGCGCCGGTCACTCTTCGGCGCAGGCCCTTCCTCGGGTGCTTTCACGGGGTCGCAGGGGCTCTCGCGGGTCGGCCCGGGGTCCTACGGCCGCGTTCAGCGGTCATACGGCCCATGCTCAGTCGGCCCGGGGGTCAGCCGAAGATCACACAGGAGGCCGCGGGGGCCTCGAAGGACCCCGCCGGGATGGGGATCCCCGTCTCCTGGTCGATGTCGAACCAGCTCACGTCGCCGGAGTGCTCATTCGCGGCGTAGAGGCGGCGGCCCGCCGGGTCCAGCGCGAGATCGCGCGGCCAGCGGCCGCCGCACGGCACGGTGGTGACCAGCTCGGCCTTCTCGCGCGACCCGTCGAGGGCGAGGACGCTGATGCTGTCGTGCCCCCGGTTGGCCGTCCAGACGAACCGGCCGTCCCGCGCCACGACCACCTCGGAGGCGAAGCTCTCCGTCTCCACACCGTCCGGCAGGACGGCCGTCTCGCCGACCGGTTCCAGGACCCCGGTCGCCGCGTCCCAGCGGCAGACGGTCAGGGTGGGTTCGAGTTCGTTCAGGACGTACGCGTGGCTGCCTTCCGGGTGGAAGGTGAGATGACGCGGCCCCGAGCCCGGCCGCAGGGCCGTCTCCCCGTGCGGGACCAGTTCGCCCGAGGCGGCGTCCACGGAGGAGACCTGGACGGAGTCGGTGCCGAGGTCGACGGCGAGGAGCCACCGGCCGCTCGGGTCGGCCACCACCTGGTGCGCGTGCGGTCCGCGCTGCCGGTCCGGGTGCGGTCCCGTGCCCTCGTGCTGGAGCACCCCGCTGGCCGGCCGCAGCGCGCCGTCGGCGGCGATCGGCAGCACGGTGACGCTGCCGGAGCCGTAGTTCGCGGTCACCAGATGACCGGCGGCGAGCGTGAGGTGGGTGGGACCCGCGCCGCACACGGGCACGGGCTCCCCGAGCGGCCTCGGCGCCCCCGCGCCCGGTCCGGGCACCGTGAAGGCCGCCGCCGCGCCCTCCTCGGTCTCCGAGACCGCGTAGAGCACGGACCCGCCGGGGGCCAGCGCGAGGAAGGAGGGGTCCGCCACGGCGTCGGTGGCCCCGAGTTCGGTGAGGGCGCCCGTCTCCGGGTCCACGGTCGCGGCGATGATGCCGCGGCCGCCCGCCGAGGTGAACGACCCGATGAAGGCCCGTCCGTCGCTCCTGCCGCTCACGTGTGTGTCCCCTCTTCGACTGAAACTCGCCGGGGCGACGGTAGCAGGCGGTCTGGACCAATTTCCCGCCGTGCGTGCGCCGGTTTCCCGCCGCGAGCGCGGCGAGCCGTGCGTCCCAGCCGTATACCCGCCGTACGGCTTGGCATGCTGGGGGCATGAGCACTTCGCGCCCCCAGGCGGTCATCTTCGATCTCGACGGAACCCTGATCGACAGCGAACCCAACTACTACCAGGCCGGGCGGCTGCTGCTCGCCCGGTACGGCGTCGACGACTTCACCTGGGAGCACCACAGTCGTTTCATCGGGATCAGCACCTGGGAGACGCTGGTGGCGCTGCGTGAGGAGTACGGCATCGACGCCCCCGTGGAGCGGCTGCTGGCGGAGAAGAACCGGCTCTACCTGGACCTGGTGCGCGCCTCCACGGAGGTGTTCCCCGAGATGCGGAAGTTCGTGGAGCGGCTGCACGCCGAGGGCGTACGGATGGCGGTGGCGTCCGGGTCGTCCGGCGAGGCGATCACCGTGGCGCTGGGCGTCACCGGTCTGGACGCGTACTTCACGACGAGGGTCTCCGCCGAGGAGGTCCCGCACGGCAAGCCGGCTCCGGACGTCTTCCTGGAGGCGGCCCGCCGGCTGGGCGCCGAGCCCGCCGGGTGTGTGGTCCTGGAGGACGCGATCCCGGGGGTGGCGGCCGCGCGCGCGGCGGGCATGCGCTGCATCGCCGTTCCGTACGTCGCCGCCCTGGCCACCGATCCCGTGTACGGCACCGCCGGGCTGCTGTTCCCCGGTGGCCAGGGCGCCTTCACGGCGGAGGCGGCCCACGCGTGGGTGTTCGGCCGGGACGACCAGCGTCCTTGGGAGGGCTCGTACGACGGCCCTCCGTAGGGGCCCGGACAGCCTCCGCAGGAGGCCCGCACGACGCCTCTACGCGGGAGCGTTCCGCTCGTCCGGAGCCAGCGTGGCCAGCAGCAGTGCCACGTCGTCCTCCTGCCCCTGCCGGGTCTCTATCGTGTCGACGATGTACTCGGCCAGCTCGTCGAGGTCCGTGGGGCCGTCGTACAGCGCCCTCTGGACCCGGCGCTCCCCGACATCGATGTCTTCCCCCCGGAATTCGAGCAGCCCGTCCGTACACAGCAGGAGAGTGTCGTCGGGCCCGAGGAGCAGCTCGGTCGTGGGATAGGGCCCGTCGCTGTACTGGAGCAGCCCAAAGGGCAGGCCGCCCGCCACCGCGGGGCGGCTGCTGCTCCCGTCGGCGTGGCGGACCACGGGTCCCGGGTGCCCGGCCCGTACCAGCAGCGCGCGCCCGGTCGCCGGGTCGAGATCGACGTAGACGCAGGTGGCGAGGCGGTCGGTGTCCAGGTCCTGGAGGAATCTCGACGCCCGGGCCATGACGGCCGCCGGCGGATGCCCCTCGGCGGCGTACGCGCGCAGGGCCGTGCGCAGCTGGCCCATGACGGCGGATGCCTGGATGTCGTGTCCTTGGACGTCACCCACCACGAGGCCGACCCGCCCGCCCCGCAGGGGGACGACGTCGTACCAGTCGCCGCCGATCTGGTGGCCGGTGCGGGCGGGCTGGTAGCGGACGGCGACCCGCAGGCCCGGCATGCTCGGGATGGCGGCGGGCAGCATCGACTGCTGGAGGCCGACCGCCATGGCGTGCTCCTCGTCGTACAGCGCGGCCCGCTGCACGGACTGGGCGATGGTGGCCGCGAGGGCGATCAGGAGGTTGCGTTCCTCGGGGGTGAAGGAGGTCTTGCCCTCGTACATGATCGACAGCACGCCGCTCGCCCTGGCCTGCGCGATCAGGGGGAGGACGGCGCCCGCGGTGAGCGGGGTGTCCTTGACGTGCGGCCACAGCTGCGGGTATTCGGCCTCGACGCTCTGCCTGGTGATGAACACGGGGCGGTGGGTACGGAACGCCTCCGCGACCGGCAGGTCGGCGTCGATCCGGGAGAACTCCATCTCCTCCCGCATCGTCATAGGCAGGCTGGCGACGGCGATACGGCGCAGCCGGTCCTGGTCGAGGACGGTGAGGGAGATCGCCTGGGCGCCGACCGGGTCGAGGATCTCGCGGCTGGTGAGCGCGGCCAGTACGTCCTCCACGGTCAGGGCCCGGGACAGGGCGGCGGTGGTCGCCTGGACCACGTCGTTCTGATGGCGCCGCTGGGGCTCCAGGACGGCCTGCTGGGCGACGTGCTGGAGTTCGGCGCTCGCGTCCCGGACGACGCCGATGGCCCGCAGCGGGGTCCCTGAGGCGTCCCGTTCGATGACGCCCTGGGTGTGCGCCCAGCGGATGGTGCCGTCGGAGCTCCGGATGCGGAAGTAGGTGCCGTAGGCGCCGGGCTCGTGCCGTACCCGCGAGAACATCGCGCGGAAGGCGGCCGCGTCGTCGGCCACCATGAGCGCGTACAGGGTCTCCGGCCGGCCGTCGAACCCGTCGGGCGGGAGGTCGAAGACCGCGAGAGCGCCCGCGTCCAGGAAGATCGTGTCGGACTTCAGGTCCCGCAGGAATCCGCCCATCCGGTTCGCCGCCAGCGTCCTCGGGAGTGCTGCCAGGAGATCCGCGCCCAGCGCCTGGAGGGTCGCGTCGCGGTCCGGCGTGGATCGGGCGCTGCGGCGCTCCATGTGACCTGCCCTTCCTCAGCGGCATTGGCGGGACAGCACTCATGCGACGGCGCTGACGGACGGTACCGGCAGGGCGGCACGGAGGGACACGAGACCCATTTGTCCTGGAACCAACTATATGCATGGTTCCGGGACGTGTTGCGTCCGCTCCGGGGAGGACGGCGCGGTCCCGGCGCACGGAGCGGGCAGGGCCCTGGCCAGAGGTGGGCGTCCACGGGATATCTTGATATCAAGCAATGTCGCAGACGTGGAGCGGAGCACCGGGTGACTGACTCGACCATCATCTATACACACACCGACGAGGCGCCGGCCCAGGCGACGTATTCCTTCCTGCCCGTGGTCGAGGCCTATGCCGCGACGGCCGGGGTCACCGTGGAGAGCCGCGACATCTCTCTCTCCGGGCGCATCATCGCCGGTTTCCCCGAGCGCCTGGAGGAGGGCCAGCGCATCGAGGACGCGCTCGCCGAGCTGGGCAAGCTCGCCAAGACGCCCGAGGCGAACATCATCAAGCTGCCGAACATCTCGGCCTCCATCCCGCAGCTCAAGGCGGCGATCGCCGAGCTCCAGGGGCAGGGCTACGCGCTGCCGGACTACCCCGACGACCCGAAGACCGACGAGGACCGGGACGTCCGCGCGCGGTACGACAAGGTCAAGGGCAGCGCCGTCAACCCGGTCCTGCGCGAGGGCAACTCCGACCGGCGCGCCCCGGCCTCGGTGAAGAACTACGCCAAGGCGCACCCGCACTCGATGGGCGCCTGGGACCCCAAGTCCAAGACGAATGTCGCCACGATGGACGCCGACGACTTCCGTACCGGCGAGAAGTCCGCGGTCATCGCCGAGGCGGGCTCGCTGCGGATCGAGCTGGCGGGCGACGACGGTACGACGACGGTCCTGCGCGAGTCGGTGCCCGTGCTGGCCGGGGAGGTCGTGGACGCCTCGGTGATGCGCGTGGCGGCGCTGCGTGAGTTCTTCACCGCGCAGGTGGCGCGGGCCAAGGCCGAGGGCGTGCTGTTCTCGGTGCACCTCAAGGCCACGATGATGAAGGTCTCCGACCCGATCATCTTCGGCCATGTCGTACGGGCGTTCTTCCCGAAGACGTTCGCGGAGTACGGCGAGACGCTCGCGGCGGCCGGCCTGAGCCCCAACGACGGGCTCGGCGGCATCCTCGGCGGGCTGGACGCGCTGCCCGACGGCGCGGCGATCAAGGCGTCCTTCGACGCCGAGCTGGCCGACGGCCCCGCGCTGGCGATGGTCGACTCCGACCGCGGCATCACCAACCTGCACGTGCCGAGCGACGTCATCGTGGACGCCTCGATGCCGGCCATGATCCGCACCTCGGGGCACATGTGGGGCCCCGACGGCCAGGAGGCCGACACCCTCGCGGTGATCCCCGACAGCAGCTACTCGGGGATCTACCAGGTCGTCCTGGACGACTGCCGCGCGCACGGCGCCTTCGACCCGGCGACGATGGGCTCCGTGTCCAACGTCGGCCTGATGGCGCAGGCGGCGGAGGAGTACGGCAGCCACGACAAGACGTTCGAGATCCCCGCCACCGGCACGGTGCGGGTGGTCGACACGGCGGGCGACGTCGTGCTCCAGCACGCGGTGAGCGCGGGCGACGTGTGGCGCATGTGCCAGACCAAGGACGTACCGGTCCAGGACTGGGTCAAGCTCGCCGTCTCGCGCGCCCGCGCGACCGGCGTCCCGGCCGTGTTCTGGCTGGACGAGACGCGCGCGCACGACGCGAACATCATCGAGAAGGTCAGGACGTACCTGCCCGAGCACAACACCGAGGGCCTGCGGATCGAGATCATGTCGCCGGTCGACGCGATCGCGTTCTCCCTGGAGCGGATCCGCCGCGGCGAGGACACGGTCTCGGTCACCGGCAACGTGCTGCGTGACTACCTGACCGACCTGTTCCCGATCCTTGAGCTGGGCACGAGCGCGAAGATGCTCTCCGTCGTGCCGCTGATCAACGGCGGCGGGCTGTTCGAGACGGGTGCGGGCGGTTCCGCGCCCAAGCACGTCCAGCAGCTCATCAAGGAGAACTACCTGCGGTGGGACAGCCTGGGTGAGTTCCTCGCGCTCGCGGTCAGCTTCGAGCACCTCGCGCAGACGACGGGCAACGCGCGCGCCCAGGTGCTCGCGGACACGCTCGACCGCGCGACGGGCACGTTCCTGGACAAGGACAAGTCGCCCAGTCGCCGGGTGGGTGGCATCGACAACCGGGGCAGCCACTTCTACCTGGCCCTGTACTGGGCGCAGGAGCTTGCCCAGCAGACGGACGACGTCCAGCTCGCGGAGGCGTTCGCCGCTCTCGCCAAGACGTTGTCCGAGCAGGAGACGACGATCGTCGAGGAACTGATCGCCGTCCAGGGCAAGCCGGCCGACATCGGCGGCTACTACCGCCCGGACCCGGTCAAGGCGGCGGCGGTCATGCGCCCGTCGGCGACCTTCAAACAGGCCCTGGCGACGCTCGGCTGACGGTCCGTCCGCTGAACGGCCTTACGCAAATGGGCCGGGCGCCCGCACTCGTCGTGCGGGCGCCCGGCCCTCGTTGTGTGTCGTACCGACTCAACGGCCTTGCGGGGCCTTGCCGCACAGAAACCGCCCGCGTGGCCACGGGGGCGGCCGATCACCCCCGAATCTGCGGTCAACCGCCCAAAAAGCCCGTTTGAGTGCCCCCCCCGCCCCCCGTTTCGCCGACTCCCGACAGGGCCTCGGGGAGAGAAACAGAGTTGTCACAGAGGCTGCGGAACAGCTCGCCCTGCGTGGCTGTCGTGCCACGCTCGACTGACGTCACGTCACGTCACGTCACGTCACGTCACGTCACGTCACGTAGGGGGATTCATGGGAACGCCTTCGCCACCGGGAACGCCTCCACTACCCGGAGCACCGCATCCGCCTGGTCCGGCACATCGCTCGGCCCTGATGCAGGGATGGGCGGCGGTGGTGATGGCCGGTGTCGCCGTAGTCGGACTTCTCCTCGGTTTCTTCGGCCTCCCAGCGGCGGGGCTGAAGTCCCCCACTGGCGCGGCTCAGCCCACGGTGACCGTTACGGCGACGGAGACGAAGGTGGTACCCGCGCCGGACGAGGAGAGCGGAAGCGAGGGGCAGGACCCGGCGGCAACCCCTTCCCCGAAGACGACCTCCTCCGTGCGCTGGCACGGCGACATTCATGTGACGGCTTACCACTGGGATCTCGACACCGTGCCGCCGGCGGAAGACTCTCCGATCACGGGGGACTTCCTGCTGTTCGAGACTCTCTCGGAGGGGACCGCCGAGTTCGACGACTACAAAATGGCGCCGGTGCCCGAAGGTGAGAACCCCACGCAGGGAGAATGCACGAGCTTGGCGCAACTACAGGCGAAGGACGAGTTGTCCGTCTCGGCCGGCCAATCGGTATGCCTCATCACCCAAAGCGGTCGCACCGCGTTGATGAAGGTGAAGTCAGTGAATGACGACGACACCGTAGAGGCGGAGATCACGGTGTGGGAGAAGTAACTGACTGGCACGGAGCGGTTCCGGCTTGCGGGCAGGTTGTGGCCTGTTGTCAGCCTGTGGTGGTGCGGTCGGAGGAGTGCCGTTGGCGGGCACGTTCCCACTGCTCGACTCTGCCGGGCAGTGCTCCGGCCGTGGTTTCGGACCGGGACGGTCCCCGTGACAGCGGCCTCAGCCTTGGCTGGCCGGCTACCGCAAACGGGTGTGTCAGTGGCCGGTGGCATACTCCGCCGATATGACTGATCAGGTGCGTTTGAGAGACGTCGAACCGGCCGATCTGGAAGAGTTCTTCGTGCAGGAGCACGATCCTGAGGCCGTGCTGCGGTCGAATTTCCCGCCCCGGGAACGGGAAGCCTTCATGGCCCACTGGACGACGAACATCCTTGGGAATCCGACGGGCTTCGTGCAGGCCGTCACCGTAGAAGGCGAGCTGGCGGGCAACGTCATGGCTTGGTGGGACGAGGGGCGCCGCTTCATCGGGTACTGGCTGGGCAGGCAGTACTGGGGGCGTGGGATCGGCTCGCGGGCACTGGCGTTGTTCTTGGAACAGGAGAAGGCCCGCCCCTTGTACGCGGATCCCTTCGTTGGAAACACCGCCTCGGTGCGTCTGCTGGAGCGACACGGCTTCCGGCGTACCGACACGGTCCGGTACGGCGAGCTTGAGCACGTCGTGTTGGTGCTCGACGAGATCCCGCCCACGACGTGATTCGGTGACGGGACGTCAGTACTCACTGATAGAGAAGGGCCATGGATACCGAAGCTCTTCCGCCGTCCGCAGATCACTCTTCCGAGGCCGCGTTCAGGCGTGGCTGTCTGGCCCATGAGTCGGGGCAGTGGGAGCACGCCCAGGAACTGTTCGAGGAGGCGGTTCGTGGTTCGGGCCCGCAGATGCTCTGGCGTGTGGCAGAGGCATGCCTGTACTGCGACGAGGCGGCGTTGTGGATGCGGCGGGCCGTGGTCACGGAGAGCGAGCCGGGCGGTATCACGGTCGGCCCCGAGGCATGCGGGATCCTTGGCGGCAATGGCGATGCGCTGGTGCAGAACTGGGAGATCGTCGTCGAGTCGGACGAACCCGCCCGCGCGGTCGTCGCACTCACCGCCGCGAAACCTCGGCTGATGCGCGTGTTCGAGGACGGTCGCGAACTCTCTCCTGAGGAGGCCGAGGAGCTCTGGGACGAGGCCTTCCCTCCCTACAGTCCCAACTACGCGGCCGTCGAGGCCACGGTGCCCCGCATCTGGATGGACTGCAAGGACGGGATCTACCCGCACATGGCCCGCACCGCACTGCGCGTCGTGGCCGACGAACTCCGCAAGGCCGGGGTGCGGCAGGCGCACCTGTTCAGCCGTTCCCACCGCTAGCGAGCCACGGTCTGCCGGTCGGCGACGGCTTTGACCGGGGTAGAGTCCCGGGGCCGTCCGCCCGGTCTCCGCTGTCAGGGGAACATACGTTTCTCGTTTTTTCTGAGGGCTCAGCTGTACACGAGAAGGTGGTCACACGTATTCGTGCCGTCGTGGAGCGAAGAGTCGCTGTTGAGGACGTAGAACGCCCCGGCGAATCCCGCAGCCGTCATCTTCGGTACCACGATCAGCGTCTGGTTCGCCATGTTCAGCCCGTTCGGCCTCACGACATACTGTTGCAACTGCGCGAAGAGATTCATCCCGAGACTGGGCAGCCTGAGGGCCCGGTACGTACGGTCCCCCGTCCCGTCCGAGCCCGTGACCGGTACCCGGTACTGCACGGCGTCCCATTGCGCGGGGCTGGTGGCCACGCGTCCCATCATTTCCAGTTCCTGCAGCCGCCGTTGCGTGCTCGCCCGGACGCCGGCCATGTGAATGTGCAACTGGTTGAGAAACCGGGCGCTCTGCGAGTTGATCCCCAAACCGATATTGGGATACTGCACGGGGACGCTCCCTCCGCTCCGGGCGTTCTCCCATGCGTCGTTCCAGTAATTTGGCGCGCCGGAGGTCTCGATGAACGGGCATTCGATACCGGTGATCCGGCAACTGGGGGTCAGGAGAAAGTTGTGCCGGCTCGACGGCCTGCCGTTCAGGACGACGTAGTCCGGGGTCACCTTCAGGCAGGCGGGAGGGTTCTGCCCGGGGGGCAGGGGCTTTCCCTGCGTGCAGTACTGGACGTCCCGCCACAGCGGATCGTTGTCGGCAGGGCTGCCGCAGAGCGGCTGGAGCTGAGCAGGGGGGCAGGTCGGGGTTCCGCCGGGAGGTGGAGTGGGGCACGTGTCGGAGGCAGGGTCTGCGGGCATCGGGGCGGCTGCCGAAGCGGTGGGTCCGGACGCCGCCTCCACGCCGGTCAGGAGCGTCGCCGCACCGATGGCGCCGGAGAACGCCACGAACCGACGCCGAGGCAGCTCGTTCGAGGTCTTGTCGTCATTCATGCGTGCTCTCCGATGGTGATGTCCACTGCGTGGACTTCCCGGCCGCGAGTCAGAAAGGGCGGCCCGCCCGGTTCTGGCCTCACTGATTCGCTCACAGGGTAGGGAGCGAAGAGCAGGTTTCCTGTCGACCGACCCGGTCGGTGTCACGTGTTCCGCCATTCAGCGGCCATCCCGTTCGGCCTTATCCTTCTCGGTGGATTGCCGCAGGTGACATTGCCGAACGGTCAGGTAGCCCATGAAACGACTGTTCTCCGGCGGGCGGGCCGCCTGCCGTCCGGGCGCCCGCACCCGTCGTGCGGACGCCCGGCCCTCGCCCCTGTGTCGTACCTGCTCAACGGCCCTGCAGGGCCTTGACGTTGTTGCCGAACGTCCAGTTCTTCGAACCGTCCCAGTTGATGGACCACGTCATCAGGCCCTTGAGCCCGTTGCCGTACTTGTTCCAGGCCTGGGTGACCAGGTTCGGCGCCATGTAGCCGCCGCCCGCGCCCGTTTGGGCGGGGAGTCCCGGGACCTGCTTGTCGTACGGCACCTTGATGGTGGTGCCCTGGACGACCAGTCCCTTGTTCAGGCAGTCGGTCTGGGCGGTGAAGCCCGCGACGGTACCGGCGGAGTACGAGTCGCCCGAGCATCCGTACATGCTGCCGTTGTAGTACTGCATGTTCAGCCACCAGAGGCGGCCGTTGTCCGCGTACTTCTTGATGATGGGCAGGTACGAGCCCCAGATCGAGCCGTACGTGATGGAGCCGCCGGTGACGTAGGCCGTCTCGGGGGCCATCGTCAGGCCGAAGTTGGAAGGCATCTGGGCCAGGACGCCGTCGATGATGCGGATCAGGTTGGCCTGCGAGGTGGACGGCTTGGTGATGGTGCCGCTGCCGACCAGCCCGGTCTCGATGTCGATGTCGATGCCGTCGAAGTTGTACTTCTTGAGGATCGGCACGACCGTCGCGACAAAACGGTCTGCCACGGCGGTGGAGTTGAGGTCGATGCCGGCGGCGGCCCCGCCGATCGACATCAGGAGCGTCAGGCCGTTCTGCTTGGCCTGGCACATCTCGGCCGGGGTCGCGACCTTGACCGTCGCGTCCATCCCGTCCTCCCACAGGACTGTGCCGTCCGAACGGATCACGGGGAAGGCCGCGTTGACCACGTTGTAGCCATGGGCGGCGATGCGGCTGTCGGTGATCGGGATCCAGCCGAGCGGGGGGTGGACGCCGTTCGCCGCGCCGTCCCAGTTCTCCCAGTACCCCTGGAGAACCTTGCCCGCGGGCTTCGACTTGACCGCGCAGGTCTCGGCCTGCGGGGCGCTCGGCGCGGCGGTGGCGGGCGGCTGGGCGAGGAAGCCGAGCGAGGCGAGCGCGAGTCCGGCGCCGAGGGTGCGTATGGTCCGACCGATCATGCGGTAGTCCCTTCTTGCCATGACAGGCGGGCACCTGATCGGCCCGGTCGTCCATGGCGGTCTGTGGGGGGGGACCCGGTCAACTCCCGGCCTGTGGGGGCCTGGAGACGTCCGTGGGGGTTCCGGTGTTCCGCCGAACGGTAATTTGGTCCAGACCTTCGGTCAATAGGTCTGGACCACATGCCGGTGGGGCTGCCGGGGCGGGCGGGAGCCGTGCGGCGCCATTGACTACGGGCGGCGCCCCCCTACACCATCCTCCCCACAGCCGCTTCCCCCCACCGGCCGACAGGAGACCCCCATGCCCACGGCGCCCCCGCAGGAGCCGGACCCGAAGCCGGCGCGGACCACACCGTCCGAGCTGTCGGCGCCGACCGGGGACAACTGGCTCGCGCGACTGGCCCTGCGTTTCACCGCCTTCACCGAGAAGTGGCTGCCCGACGCGCTGGGCTTCGTCCTGGTGGGTACGTTCGCGGTCCTCGCGCTCGGACTCGCGTCCGGGGAGGGGCTGTTCGGCAGTCCGTCCGATCCGGCGGACACCACCGGGTACGGCCTGGTGGACGCGTGGGGTCAGGGCTTCTGGTCCCTGATCACGTTCACTCTCCAGATGGCCATGATCATCATCGCGGGTTACGCGGTCGCGGTCTCCCCGCCGGTGAGCCGGCTGATAGCGACGATCGCGCGGCTGCCCCGTACCCCGCGCGGTGCCATCGCCTTCACCGCCGCCGTCGCGATGGTGACCTCGTACCTCAACTGGGCGTTCAGCCTCATCTTCACGGCGATCCTCGCCAAGGAGATCGCCCGCAGGATCAGCGGTGTCGACTACCGGGCGCTCGGCGCGATGGCCTTCCTGGGGCTCGGTACGGTCTGGGCGCAGGGCCTCTCGGGATCGGCCGCGCTCCAGGTGGCCAGCGCCGCGTCGAGCCCGCCGGCGGTGCAGAAGGTCATCGCGGAGGGGCGCGGCAGCGGGCTCATCCCGCTCACCGAGACGATCTTCCTGTGGCAGGGCGTCGTGGCCACGGCGGTCATCTTCGTCATCGCCGTGACGACGGCCTGGTTCCTCTCCCCGTCCCCCGACCGCGCGAAGACCGCCGAACAGCTGGGGATCGACCTGGGGCCGAGCGTGGCGGGCAAGCGTCCCGAGACGCGGCGGGGGCGGCCCGGGGAGTGGATCGAGTACAGCCCGGTCTTCGCGATCCTGCTGTTCGCGCTCGGCGCCTGGTATCTCGTAAGGCACTTCGCCGACGCGGAGGGCGACACCCTCGCCGCGCTCGACCTGAACACCATCAACCTCATCCTGATCCTGCTGGCCCTCATCCTCCACTGGCGCCCGGTCCGGCTGGCCCAGGCGTTCCGCGAGGGCACCCCGGCCGCCTCCGGTGTGCTGCTCCAATTCCCCCTGTACGGCGGCATCTTCGGGATGATCGCCTTCACCGGCCTGAGCAAGACGATCGCGGGCTGGCTGGTGTCGGTGTCGAACGAGTTCTTCTACCCGGCCTTCATCGCGGTCTACAGCTGCGTCCTGGGCATCTTCGTCCCCAGCGGCGGCAGCAAGTGGGTGATCGAGGCACCGTACGTCCTGGACGCGGCGAACCAACTCCACGTGAACCAGGGCTGGGTGGTCGTGGTGTACGACCTCGGCGAGGCGAGCGCCAACCTCCTGCAACCGTTCTGGATGCTCCCCACCCTGACGATCCTGGGCCTCAAGGCCCGCGACATCATGGGCTACACGTTCGCCATGTTCCTCGCCTGCTTCCCGGCGGTCCTGATCCTGGTCACCCTCTTCGCCCGCACGCTCCCGTTCCCGTAGGGCGCGGACCGTAGGCGCGGCAACGGGTAAGCGGACTCCGGGCCGGAGTGGTCCGGTCCGGAGCCCGCTCGCTCCCCCGATGTGCCCGTCAGGAGCCGTTGGGGTTCCTGACGGACAGTCTGTGGTGGCTCAGTAGAGCTTGGCGACCGCGGTGCGGGTCGTCGTGCGGAAGGCGTTCAGGGGTGCTCCGTCGAGGTCGCCCAACTGGCTCCAGCCGATCACCGTGACCGCCTTGCCGTCGCGGCCGACCGCGTAGAGCGCGATGTCGGTCGAGCCCACCTCGGGGTCGGAGGTGTCGATGCTGTAGAGGTGGGCGCCCTCCTCCACGTTGACGCGGCCGTGGTGGAAGGCCTCGCCCTCCAGGCTCGGGTACTCCGCCTTGAGGCGGTCGAGGCAGCCCTCGATCGCGGTACGCAGCTTCGTGGCCAGGGCCTTCGCCTTGGTCTCGCTGGCGGCGACCGTGATCGTCTGCCGGGCGCCGGTGTCCAGGTCGGTCCTGAACTCGCGGTGCTTGCTGTTCGCGTCCGGCGCCACGCCCTCGACACAGAAGTCGTCGGCCGCCCCTGACTGCACCGGGCCCGCGATCCACGGCGTGCTCGCGGCCGGCAGCTGGGAGGCCGCGAGGAAGGCGGGTGTGACAGGAGTGGCGGTCGCCGCGGTGATCGTGGCAATGGTCATTCCCGCGGCCGCTGTGGTCAGCGCGGCGGTGCGGAACATGTTCGTGATCATGGAAAAACTTCCCCCGTGTTCGTCGTTGACTGAACGATCACCAGCTTTGACGGCTCGGGAGGAGGCCGCAAGCACCTGTGCCGTCCGTGGAACGCTGGAACCGTTCCACCCCCTTTGACGTGGGTCTCTTCAGTAGGGGTGGAACGCCGTCCTGTGACGGCCGGGGGGAGTGGGCACGCTGTGAGCACGCCGAAGGACGCGGAGACCGACGCGTTCGCGCGACGACTGCGCGAGATCCGGGACGGTTCGGGCCGTAGTTACGGTGCGCTGGCGCGCCGGGTGGGGGTGAGCGGCTCGACACTGCACCGGTACTGCTCGGGGAGCACGGTGCCGGTGGAGTTCGCGCCGGTCGAACGGCTGGCGCGGTTGTGCGGCTGCGAGGGCGACGACCTGATCGCCCTTCACCGCCTGTGGGTGCGGGCCGACATCGAGCGTCGCAAACGTCAGGAGGCCGGGGCGGGAGGGACTGCTGGGGTGGGAGAGGCTGCTGGGGCGGGGGCGGGGGCGGGTACCGAGACGGAGACGGACGCTGAGGTTGTTGCCGGGACGGGCTCGGACGTCGGCCCCGGCCTCTCGCCCCTCACCGACGCTCCCCCGCTCGCCCGCCGCCGCCTCCTGCTCCGCCGTACCGGCTACTCCGCCGCCCTCGCCGCGGCCGTCCTCGGGCTTGTCCTCCTCCTGGCCTTCGACCGCTCCCCCCTCTCCACGGCCGACCGGCAGCGCCCCTCCGGCACACCGGCCGGCGGCCGGACCGCCGGCGCCCCGCTGTCGGCGGGCGGCGGCGTCACGTCCGGCACCTCCCCGTCCCCCGGCCCCAGCGCCTCGGCCCGGGCTACGGCCACGGCTCCCACCGGAGCGCCCCGTTCGGGTGATCCGAGGCAGAGGACGAACCCCCGCCCCAGGACCACGGTCGGCAAGAAGCCGTCCGGTCCACCGGCGGACGTCAAAGGCGGCGGCACCAGCGGAGGCGCCAGCAGCGGCACGCCCTTCACCTGGAGCACCAACCGCTACGTCTGGGAGGGTGGTTGCGGCCACGCCTTCCTCGTCAACCGCGCCCCCTCCGCCGTCCCCCCGCCCCCCACCGAGTCCGACGCCGAGCCCTGGGCCCGGTCCGTCGGCGCGGTGGACGCCGGGGAGAGCAGCGTGCGGGTCACCGTGCAGGGCAAGAGCGACACGGCGGTGGTCCTCCAGGCCCTGCACGTCCGGATCGCCGCGAAGCGGACGCCCCTGCCGTACAACGCGTACAGCATGAGCCCCGGCTGCGGCGGCTCCCTCACCCCCCGCCTGTTCGACATCGACCTCGACGCGTCCCGCCCCGTCGCCCGCTCCAAGGCGGGCAACGACGCGGGCGAACCGATCCCCGCCGTCTCCTTCCCCTACAAGGTCTCGGCCACGGACCCCGAGGTCCTGCTGGCCACCGGCCGTACGGTCACCTGCGACTGCGAGTGGTATCTGGAGCTGGAGTGGAGCAGCGGGGCGCGCTCCGGGACCGTACGCATCGACGACCAGGGGAAGCCGTTCCGTACGAGCAGCCTCCGGGGCCGCCCCGCCTATGACTACGACACCGGGTCGCACCGCTGGATCCCGGCCGAGTCGACCCTGACAGCCGACCCGGCCGAGATCACAGATCCTCCCCAGGACTCGCCCTGAGAGCAGTCCGCGAGAGCCGTGCTAGTTCCAGCCCGTCAGCCCCGCCCCGTACTGATAGAGCGGATTCCCGTACGTGGGCGGCACCGGCTGGCCCGCGTCGATCTTCGCCCTGATGTCCGCCCGTTCGGCGTCGGTCGCGCCGAGGTCGTACGGAAGGTCCCACTTCTCGTTCGCGTCGGCCTGGACGTCACCGCCGCCGGGCTTGAGGACCTGGTCCAGGCTCCTCGGCATCTGCCACGGAAGCTTCCCGCGCGGGGTGTAGTCGCCGAAGAGCAGGGAGGCCGTGGCCGGTCCCACTTCCTCGCCGCCGCGGTAGGTGACCACGATGGCGTCCGCGAGACCGTTCCACTCGCTGATCACGATCGGCCGGGGCAGGGTGAGCACCACGACCACCGGGATCCCCTGATTCTTGAAGTTCTGGATCAGGGCGAGCTGATCGGCCGGCAGATACGGCTGGGTGTTCGGCCACGAGGTGGCGTGGGTGTACGACGGCTCCCCCACGGCCACGACCGCCAGCTTCGGTGCCGGACCGCTGTCCTGGTAGACGTTGACCCCGGCGGTCGCGGCTCTCGCTCTGATCGCCTCCAGCGTCGTCTGCGAACCGTAGTTGGGGTGGAAGTAGCTGGACCAGATGCAGCACGCGGCGCCGTCCGTGGCCCGGGCGCCCGCGACGACGATGTTGTCGCCCCGGTTGAGCCTGACCGGCAGGACGCCGTTGTTCTTGAGCAGGGTGTTGGACTCGCGCGCCGCCTTGTTGGCGAGAGCGACGTAGCTCGGCTGGTGGAAACGGTAGGGGCCGTTGACCGGATCGCCGTACGGCCGGTCGAAGACGCCCAGTTGGAACTTGAGCCGCAGGATCCGGGTCACCGCGTCGTTGATCCGCGCGATCGGGACCTGCTGCTGGAAGCCCGCCATGGTGAAGCCGACCGCGCCCGGGTCGGCTCCGCCCATCACGTCGGACCCCGCGTTGGCCGCGTTCACCCAGGCCCCGGACGGCAACCAGTCGGTGGTGATGAGGCCCGTGTAGCCGAGGTTCTGGCGCAGGTACGCGAGGATCTTGGCGCTGTCGCCCGCGCCGGGACCGCCCGGGTCGAGGAACGAACTGCCCGCGTAGCCGGGCATGATGTTGACGGCCCCGGCCTCCATCGCCGCCCGGAACGGGATCATGTGGTACTTGATGGTGACCCCGTCGTAGACGATGCCCGCCTCACCGCCGGCCCCTTCGCCGGGCCAGTGCTTGACGGTCGCGAGGACGGAGGCGGGGTTCAGCTCGGGCCCGCCCTGGAGTCCCGCCACCAGCGCGCGCAGCTGCGCGCCGACGGCGTCGGCGTTCTCGCCGCCGCCCTCCTGGATGCGGGGGTAGAGCACCTTCGTGCCGACCTCCGCGAGCGGGGAGAGGGTGCCGCGCGCGCCGACCTCCAGCTGCTCCTTGCGCTGCATGTCGCCGAGTTGGTAGTCGAGCGGGTAGTCCTTGCTCGCGCCCAGCGTGCTCTGGAGCGGGTACGTCGTCTGGTAGCCGGCGGTGGTGTCGCCCGCGGAGACCGGGGGGATGCCGAGCCGGGTGGCGGCCGTGGAGAGCAGGATGTCGTGCAGGTCGCCCGGCTGGGCCGGTCCGAAGTGCCAGCCGGAGCGCGGGAACGACTGGACGTTGTAGAACATCTGGTAGGCCTTCTCCTCCGGCGTCATCCTGCCGAGGAGATCACTGACCCGGGTCTCGACCGGCTGGCGCCAGTCCTCGTACGGTTCGAGTGTCCCGTTCTTGTTCAGGTCCCGCGCGCCGTTGACGAGGCCGACCCCGTCGCTGACGGTCTCGATGTCGGGCTTGTAGACGCTGAACGTACGGATGTTGGAGGTGGTCTTCGCCCCGGAGCCGCTCACCGCGACGACGTACCACTTGTAGGTCCAGCGGTCGGTGATGTCCCAGGAGGGCGCGTACGTGGTGCCGGTGGGCTCGGCGACCTTGGTGTAGAGGTCGAGGAGGTTGCCCGACGCGGTGAAGTCGTAATCGGTACGGCTGACGTTGAGCCACACCTCGTAGCGGGCGGCGCCGGGGACGGCCGCCCAGGAGAACGCGGGCCTGCGGGTGCTCGTGATCATGGCCCGGTCGGCCGGCGCGGAGAGCGCGAACTGGTTGAGGGTGCCGGGGGCCTTGGTGGGCGGGGACAGCAGTGGCGCGGTGGCGGCGGAGCTGTCGACGGACCCGAAGACCTGGAACTCCCAGAGCGAGACGCCGTAGCCCGTGGCGCGCGTGGTGGCGAACAGCCGTACGTACCGTGCCTTGCCGGTGACGGCAGGTCGCTCGACGCCGCCCTTCCCCGTGGTGGTGGTGTGGACCGTGGTCCAGTTCGTGCCGTCGTCGGACAGCTCGACGCGATAGCTGGAGGCGAACGCCGATTCCCAGTTCAGCTCGACGCCGGTGATCGTGGCCGCTCCGCCGAGGTCCACCTGCAACCACTGGTTGTCGGCGAACTGGCTCGACCACCGGGTGTCGGTCCGCCCGTCGAGCGCCGCCGCGGGCGCGTTGGCGCCCTCCCAGGTCGATGCGGACACCTGCTTGTAGGCGGAGATGGGCGTGCCGGTGGGGGTGGGGCCCCCACCGCCGCCACCCGCTGTGCCGTACACCTGGAACTCCCAGAGGGAGTAGCCGTAGCCGGTCGCCCGGGCGGTGCCGTACACCCGCACATAACGCCCGGACCCGTTGACGGCGATCGTCTGGTTGCCGCCGGGGCCGTTGGTCGTGGAGTGGATGTCGGTCCAGTTCTGGTCGTCGCCCGAGACCTGGATCTTGAACGACGTCGCGTACGCCGTCTCCCAGTTGAGGACGACGGAGCTGATGGTGGCGGTGGCGCCGAGGTCGACGCGCAGCCACTGCGGGTCGGCGGCGGCGCTGGACCAGCGGGTCCCCGCGTCCCCGTCGACCGCCGCGGAGGCGGGGGTTCCGGCGTTCTCGGTCGAGGAAGTGGTGACGGCCTTGCCCTGCGACAACAGGGTGTCGGCCGCTTGGGCGGTGCCCGCCGAGGTGGCGGCGGCACCGCCCATCGCGAGGCTCATCGCGACGGCCACCGCGATCAGCGGTCTGCGGCGCCGGACGGTTCGCAATAACGAGGACAACGAGGACAGGAGGCGCATGCGGGTCTCCACGGGTTGTGACGCCTCTCCACCACAACGCCGGGGCACGGTCGGCGACGGCGCGTGCGGGGCGGCTGTCGGTGACTCAGGACTCATCGCTCCGTGGTCGGAAACGACCACGGAGAGCGCTCTCCCGCGAGAGTGGCTTCATGACTGACCACTGTCAACCCTTGGCGCCGTTCCCGGTACGCGATCTCCGTTTCCGGTACGTCTCCCCTGCCCGGCCGCCCCGTGTCGCGAGCCCGGTCAGGCCTCGTCGGCGGCGGCGTACAGCGCGGCGATGTCGAGCTTCTTCATGCCGAACATCGCCTTCATGGCCCGCTGCGCGCGCGACTGGTCCGGGTCGCTCATCAGCTCCGCCATCGCCGCGGGAACCACCTGCCACGACAGGCCGTACCGGTCCTTGAGCCAGCCGCAGGGGCCTTCCTCGCCGCCGTCGGAGAGCTTGTCCCAGTAGTAGTCGATCTCCGCTTGGTCGGCGCAGTCGATCGCGAAGGAGACCGCCTCGTCGAAGGTGAACCGGGGACCGCCGTTGATCGCGAGGTACTCCTGACCGTCGAGCACGAACTCGACGGTGAGCACCGTGCCCGCCTCACCCGGACCGGCCTCGCCGTAGTAGGAGATGTTCTTGATCTTCGAGTTCGGAAAGACCGAGACGTAGAACTCGGCAGCTTCCTCGCCCTGGGTGTCGAACCAGAGATTGGGAGTGATACGGGGCATGACCGCCTCCTCGTGGCGTCGATGGCGCGCGACTGTTGTCCGCCGTCTGTACTGACCGTCGCGGCGGCCGGAACTCATCGCGATACGGTATCGGGACAAATCGACCTACGACAGCTGTGGCGCAGAACGGGAGACCGCTCGATGGCGGGACTGGAGATCGCCCTCGTCCTGGTGACGACCGTTCTTCTGCTGACGTGGGCGGCCCGCCGCCTGCGCGTCAGTGAGCCGGTGGCCCTGCTCCTGGGCGGCGTACTGGTCGGGCTCATCCCCGAGTTCCGCCACGTGCACCTGTCGTCCGACCTCATCCTGCTGATCTTCCTGCCGCCGCTGCTGTACGCGGAGTCCCTGAAGATCTCGCTCCACCAGATCCTGGCCAACCTCCGGGTCATCGTCCTGCTCGCGGTGGGACTGGTGCTGCTCACCGCGGTCACCGTGGCGGCCACCGCACACGGCTTCGGCATGGCGTGGCCGCTGGCGTTCGTCCTGGGGGCCGTGCTGGCGCCCACGGACGCGACGGCGGTCGCGAGCGTGGCACGGGGCATGCCCCGCAGGACGCTCACCACCATGCGGGCCGAGAGCCTGGTCAACGACGGCACGGCCCTGGCCGTCTTCGCGGTGGCCGTGGAGATCGCGACCGGCGAGCACTCCTTCGAGTGGGGCGGGGCGGTCCTGCGGTTCGTCCTGTCGTACGTGGGCGGGGCGGCGATCGGCGCGGCGGTCGCACTGCTCGTGATGGGCGCGCGGCGCAGGACCCACGACAGCACGATCGAGAGCGGGATCAGTGTCCTCACGCCGTTCGCCGTCTACGTCCCGGCGGAACTGGCCGACGTGTCGGGCGTGCTGGCCGTGGTGGTGTGCGGGCTGATCATCAGCAGGGCGAGTCCCCTGCTGATGCCGGCGAGCACCCGGGTCCAGAGCCTCGCGTTCTGGCAGGTCACCACCTTTCTCCTCAATGGGTCGCTGTTCGTGCTGGTCGGCCTGCAACTGCCCGACGTGATCGGGTCACTTCCCACGCTCGGCCAGGGCGATGTGGTCGCGCTGGCGGCGTCCGTCACGGGAGCGGTGATCCTGACGCGGCTGGTGTACCTCCACACCACGCCGTACCTGATCCGGGCGGTGGACCGGCGCCCGCAGCAGCGGGCCCGCCGGATCGGTGCCCGGCAGCGCATGCCGGTCGCCTGGGGCGGGGTACGGGGCGGGGTGTCCCTGGCGGCCGCGCTCGCCGTACCGACCCTGGCCGCGGACGGTACGAAGCTGGCGGACCGGAATGTGATCGTCTTCGTGACGGCCGTGGTCATCGTGGCGACCCTGCTGCTCCAGGGGCAGACCCTGCCCGCGGTGATCCGGTGGTCGCGGCTCTCCCCGGACCCCTCCGAGGCCGGCGAGGAACTCCTGGCGCGCCAGGAGATGACCGCGAGCGCGCTGGCGGCGCTGCGGGAGCGGGCGGAATGGTGCGGTGCGCCGCCCGAGGTCGAGCGGCGTCTCGCCGGGGAGCTGGAATCGTACGCGGAGAGCCTGCGCAGGACCGAACCACCGGCGCACCACACGGAACTGCGCCTGCGTCAGGAGCTGATCGGGGTGAAACGCGCCCGGCTGGTCACCCTGCGGGACGCCGGCCGGATCGACGACACCGTGCTGCGGCGGGTGCAGGAGACGCTGGACAGCGAGGAGACCCGGCTGGACCTGCGGATCGCGGAGGGACTCGCGACGGCGGGCGGTCTGCGTTCCCAGGGGGAGGAGCGGGGCGGGGGCGGCACGCGCCAGTAGCGCTAGGGCGCGGAGCGCAGCAGGAGGAGGGCGATGTCGTCGTTGCGGATCGGGCCGCACGGCCCCGGGAGCAGGAGGTTGTCCGCGAGGGCGTCCAGGGATCGTTCCTCGCTGCGGGCCAGTCGCCGGGCGACGTCCCTGACGGCCTCGTCCATGTCGACTCCCGGGCACTCGACCAGACCGTCGGTGAACATCATCAGCAGGCTGCCCGGCGGCAGCGCGACGTCCACGGTCTCGTACGTGGCACCGGAGTCCACGCCCAGCAGGACCCCGGCCGGCAGGGGGATCGTCTCGGCGTGCCCGTCGGGGGCGTACAGCAGCGGCGGCGGGTGGCCCGCCGTGACCAGCCGGGCCCGGTGGGCCGCCAGGTCCACCTGGACGTAGAGGCAGCTCGTGGACAGGTCGGGGGCGAGGTCGGCGAGGAGGCGGTTGGTCCTGGCGAGGACCTCACCGGGGGCCGCGCCGGCGGTCGCGTAGGCGTGGACGGCGGTACGGACCTGTCCCATCAGCGCCGCCGCCGTGACGTTGTGGCCCTCGACGTCACCGATCACCGCCGCCACGGTGGTGTCGTCCAGCCGGATGAGGTCGTAGAAGTCGCCGCCGATGTCCATGCCGTACGTGGCGGGCAGATAGCGCCCTGTCACGTCCAGGCCGGTGACGCCGGGGAGTCTCTGCGGGAGCAGGCCCTCCTGGAGGCCCTGGGCGAGCCGGTGCTTGGCGTCGTACAGCCGGCCACGGTCGAGCGCCTGGGCGATGAGTCCCGCCAGCGAGGTGAGGGCCGCGCGCTCCTCGTCGGGGAAGGGGTGCGGCTTGTCGTACGCGAGCAGGCAGACGCCCACGGTACGGCCCGACGCGATGAGGGGCAGGAACGCCCAGGCGCCCTTCCTCGTCCGCGAGATCACTTCCGGGAACGCCTCGGCCAGCTCGTCGCGGGTGGCGAAGAAGCTGGCGGTCCCGGTGCGGGCGACGAGCGATCCCGGGCTGAGGCCGGAGACGTGCATGGCGTCGAAACGCTCCAGGAGGTCGGGGCCGAAGCCGTGCGAGCCGATGATCCGCAGCCGGCCTTCCTGGAGCGTCGCCAGGGCCACCGCCTCGGCGTCGAAGGCGCTCACGATCTGGTCGGCGATCAGCTCCACGACGTCTTCCACCCCGACGGCCTCGGTGAGTGAGGCGGCCAGGTGCATCAGGTGGTAGAGGGTGCCGGGCCGGACCGGCGCGGGGGTGTCGGTGTGCCGCGGCTGCTGAGCGCCCTCGGGTTCGCCGGAGGGGGCCGGGGTGATCACCACGCTGATGCCGGAGGGGTCGGGGTGGAGGCGGAAGGTCAGCCAGGTGTCGGGAGGGCGCAGGGCGGTGAAGGTCATGGGCTGCTGGCTGAGCACCGCGGAACGGTAACGGTCCTCGAAGACCGGGTCGCTCAGCCACGACAGTTTCTCGGCGGGAAGGAAGCCGACCAGGTCCGCCGGGTCCCGGCCGATGAGTTCGCCGGCCCGTGGGCTGATGAAGACGATCCGTCCGTCCAGGTCCAGCGAGCAGGCGCCCTCGGGAAGGCGCGCGGCGAAGTCGACGGCGGCCAGGGCCTGCGCCGGTCCCGGCGGCTCCGAGAGGCGGGGGGACAGCGCCCGCGGCTCGGGGCCGATCAGGGTGGAGCCGCCCCGCTCGGCGGCGCGGCGGCACACCGCCGCCAGGTCCGCGCAGGCCGTCTCGGTGGCGGTCTGTTCGGCCTCGCTGAGCTCGGAAGGATGGGTGCCGGGCCAGAGCAGGACCAGCGCGCCCCAGGCCGTGCCGCCGCTCGTGATCGGAGCGGCGACCATGGCGAACGAGTACGGCAGGATCAGTCCCGTGCGCGGGTAGTGGCGTGACAGCGCGCCGTCGGGGCTGAGCCACACCAGCCGCCGTTCACGGGTCGCGTCGGCGACCGGGACGGAAGCGGCAACGGAGACCCGCTCCCACGGCCGTGTGACGGCCTGCGGCACCCCGGTCGTGACCACGAGCCGCAGGATCTTCCGGTCGGGCGGGGACAGCAGCCACACACCGCCCGCGTACGCCCCCGTGTCACGGACGGCCCGCTCCAGTACGGAGTCCAGCGCGAGGCCGGGGCCCGTACGGGAGAGGAAGGACGTCTGACCGGCCATGCACGCTCACCTCCGCCCCTGGTGGGCGGCCCACCGGCGCCGCCGGACACCACGCGCGTGCCCGAACGGACACTATGGGCCTTACAAGAACAATAAGCGATGAGGTGAATATGCGAAGAATGTCGGCTTCGAGCACGAACCGTTCTAAAATGGTGGATGCCGGACCCCCGGGCCACGGTGGGCGAGCGTGCGTTTCCGCCACTCTTCGCACTCACCCGCCTACCGGATGTATGCGATGTCGAGCAGTGGCAGGGAAGGGGCTCACGATGAGCAATCCGATCGACGACTGGACCTCCCGCCTTCAGGACATGACGGGCGAGAAAAAATCCGACCCCGAGGACACACGGCGCTTCGTCGAGGATCTGTACACGGCGGCGCAGGTCGACCAGGACAAAATGCGCGCGCAGGCGGAGTTCGAACGGGAGGAGTGATACGCCACCGGCACATGCCAACGGCCGTTCCGGGGGCCGCGACCCGTTTTCGGTTCATGTAACACGTTTCACGAAGTAGCAGGTCAGAGGTGTGGGTTGACATATCCCCACACCTCACCTTTCCGCCTGCTTTACATGACGTCACGGTCAAAAACAAGGAACATCTGGGTTTCCTCACCCCACAGAGGTAGTTGAGATGTGAACGTTCGTCCGGCTGTCGATCATTCGCGGCAGCCGCGTCGTCGGACTCATCCCGCACGGGCGGCAGTCGCTCGCGCACACCGAAGTGAGGTCAGGCACAGGTGGACATATCAAGACCCATGCGGACGTGGCTGCGTCCGCTTGCCGGAGGAACAGCGGGCCTGCTGGCCCTGAGCGTTCTCTCGATGACCGGGGCTCTCCCGGCCGCGGCGTCGACAGGCCCGTCAACGGGCCCCGACACCTCGGTGGTTCGTTCCGGTGACGGCTGGACCGTCACCCGGGCCGCCGGCGGATACGTCGTGTCGCTGAAGCTGGACACGGCCCTGCCCGTCAGGAGCGACCTGCCCGAACTGGTCGCCGACGGTACGGATCTCGGCCCCGCCAAGGAGTCCCGCGACGGACGCACCCTGACGGTGACGACGTCCGACCCGTCGGTCGCCACGGCAGGGAAGGTCGACTGGCGGTGGTCCGCCGGTGGCGACAGCACCGCCACCGGGCCGACGAGCCTGCTCTCTGCGGGCGCCCAGGCCAAGGCCAGGAAGCTGACCGAGGCGACGGCCGAGGCCGACGCCGAGGACAGCCCGGGGACCGGCGTGGTCGCCGAAGGCGTCGGCGGATCGGGGACGACGTCCGACGATCCCACGACCATCGGCCGGGGCTCCTACACGATCGCCGACTACAACTTCGGTACGCAGTCGGTCCCGCTCACCAACATCGGCGGGATCCGGGGCGAGTTCGAGGGCCGTATCTACCTGCCGACCGACGGCAAGCCGCACCCGGTCGCGATCTTCCTGCACGGCCGGCACAGCTCCTGTTACAACACCACCACCCTGCGGGGCGCCAGCGGCTGGCCCTGTCCGGTGGGTACGGCGCCGATCCTCAGCTACGCCGGGTACGACGCCGCCGCCGAGGCACTCGCGGCGGACGGCGTCACCGTCGTCTCGATCTCGGCCAACGCCATCAACGCCAACGACAACCAGCTCGCCCCGGACAACGGGGCCAACAGCCGGGGCCAGTTGGTCCTGGACACCCTGGCCATGCTGAAGAAGGCCAACGCGGGCGAGCCGGTCGCCCACCACGACGCGGCGACCGACCAGGACGTCACCCTGGCCCAGGCCCTCGACTCGGGCGACGCCACCTACCCCGGCGGCACGGTGACGGCGCAGCAGCTCGTCGGCACCATGGACTTCGGCTCCATCGGCCTGATGGGCCACTCGCGGGGCGGCGAGGGCGTCGTGTCCGCCGCCGCGCTCAACGCGGGCCTGCCGCAGCCGTGGCACCTCACGTCCGTACTCCCCCTGGCCCCGGTCGACTTCACCCGTACGACACTGCCGGACGTGGTCACCACCACGATGCTGCCGTACTGCGACGGTGACGTCTCCGACCAGCAGGGTCAGCACTTCTACGCGGACTCGCGGGACGCGTTCCCCGACGACGACGTCCTGCGCTCCAACGTCTGGGTCATGGGCGCCGACCACAACTTCTTCAATTCGCAGTGGACCCCGCCCTCTCCGGGCGGCTCCGACGACTGGTCGAGCACCGCGGACGCCGTCTGCGGGACGAGCGCCGCGGCGCTGGCCTCGGGCAAGAACATCCGGCTCACGGCGGCGCAGCAGTACCAGGTGGGCGCCGCCTACATCGCCGGCTTCTTCGAGGCGACCCTCGGCGGCCGGACCCAGTTCCAGGGCCTGTTCGACGGTTCCGAGCTGGTGCCGCCGTCGGTGGCCGCCTTCGCCGACATCCGTACGATCGCGCAGCAGCCGACCTCGGCACGGCGCGACATCGCCTCGTTCAAGACGACCAGCCCGCTCATCGGCACCACGTCGACGGCCACGGCGACGGTCTGCGCCAACAAGTCCGGGCGTACCGTTCCGCAGCCGTATCCGCTGTGCACCAACCCGGGGAGCACGCTCACCAACCAGCAACTCCCGCACTGGACACCGGCGTCGTTCGCCCCGAACGTGCCGCTCAACGTGATGACGCACCTGACGTGGACCGCGGCGACCGGCGCGCTCGGCGTGACGCTCGCGGCCGACCGGCAGAACGCCTCGCGCTACGACGAACTGGCCGTCGGCATGTCGCCGGACGAGAGTGTCACCACCGGCACGGACATGACCCTGAGTGTGGCCGACGCGTCGGGGCACACGTGGAGCAGTCCGGTGTCGGCCCTCAACCCGTGGGGTGTCACCAGGATGCCGGCCAGCGGCTCGACGACGCTGGGCAAGATCGTGCTCCAGCAGGTACGGGTCCCCACCGCCACCCTGGCCGCCGCCGGGCTCGATCTCACCCACCTGACCAAGGTCACCTTCACGGGGGCCGTCGGCGCCGACGGCGTACCGGCCGGCGGGGTGTACCTCTCCGACCTGGGCTTCAACAGCAAGGCGCTGGGCACGCCGAAGGTCCAGGCGCGGCCGACGGTCAACGTCGCGTCGACCAGGACCGAGGAGGGCAACGGACCCGGCGTGTCCACGGCGGCGGTGTACCTGTCGCGGCCGAGCACGACCCCGGTCTCCGCGTACCTCACCGTGGTGGGTTCCGCGACCGGCAAGGTCGGGCTCGCGATGCAGAAGGTCACCTTCGCGCCCGGCACGACCTGCCAGGTGACCGACATCCCGGCGACCGGTGACACCGTGGCGGGGACGGCTCCCACCACCGCCTTCAAGCTCGGGGTGTCCAACTCCACGTACGCGGTCCTCGGCGTCCAGGACTTCGGCACCCTCACGGTGCGCGAGGACGACGGCGTCACCGGCACCGCGACCGCCGCGCCGCCGGTCGGCGTCCAGGGCGACCCCTGCGCGGAGTACGAGGCGCTCTCCCGGCCGGGACCGCTGACGGTCGGCGACTCCAAGCCGGAGCCGGGGGCCGCCGTCACCCTCGGCGGGTCCGGCTACCGCGCCGGGGAGAGCGTGGCGTTCACGCTCGGCTCGGCCGCGCTCGGCAGCGCGGTCGCCGGGAGCGACGGTACGGTCTCGTTCCAGGCCACCGTCCCCGCGGACCAGGCCTACGGCAGCGCGCAGGTCAGCGCGGTCGGGGCGGGGTCCGGTTACACCCGTACGGCGTCCGTCGAGGTCCTCGCGACCACCACGACGGCGCTCACTCTCTCCCCCGCCGCGCCCCGGATCAACGAGGCGGTCACGCTCAAGGCGGCGGTCACCGGGCCGGGCACCGACGGCGCGGTGGTCACCTTCCGGGACGGCGCCACCGTCCTGGGCTCGGCCCCGGTCGGCGGCGGGACGGCGTCCCTGCGGATTCCGTCCGGCTTCAAGGCGGGGACGCACACCTTCACCGCCTCGTTCGCGGGCTCCGCGTCCGCGGACGTGTCGGCGTCCGACCCGGTGGGACTGATTCTGACGAAGGGTCAGAGTTCTCTGGCCATGTCGCTGGTGGCGAAGTCCACCTCCTACGGCCACGGGGTCTCCGGGGTCTTCGCGGTGGCCGGGGCGAAGGAGGGCACGGTGACCGTCACGTACGGCACGGGGTCCGGCCTGAAGGCCAAGGTCGGGGCCTCGGGAACGGGCACGTTCAAGCTGCCCGCCTCCCTAGCCGTCGGCGCGCACACGGTCTCCGTCTCCTACGACGGAACCGACTTCGTGGCTCCCAGCGGGGTCGCCTCGCAGAAGCTCACGGTGCTGAAGGCGAAGACGACCACGGCGCTCAGCCTCTCCAAGACCAAGCTGGCGCGAGGGAAGTCGCAGACCGTCAAGGTCACGGTGGGCGGGCACAGCGGCGCCGCGTACCCGACCGGCACGATCACCGTCACGGCCAAGGTCGGCACCACCTCGACCACCAAGAAGGTCAGCCTGTCCGCCGCCAAGAAGGGCGTGCTGAGCTTCTCCGTCACCATGCCGAAGAAGAAGGGCACGGCGACCGTGACCGCCGTCTACGCGGGCAACGGCAGCTTCTTGTCCAGTACGTCACCGCACAAGAAGGTGACGCTGACCTGAGCCACGGGGCGTAGAGCGCAAGGGGGAGGGGGCCCGGTCCGGGCCCCCTCCCTCGCGTGTCAGGGCGGCCCGCCGTCAGCTCAAGGCTCAGCTCAGGGCCGCGAGTTCGTGGTTCAGTTCCACGACGTTGACCGCCCGCTGGCCCAGGAAGCCCACGTTCCGGCTCTTGATGTGGTGCGAGACCGTCTCCCGTACGAGGGACGGGCTCAGCCCGCGGGCCCTGGCGACCCTGGCCACCTGCTGGTGCGCGTAGGCCTTCGAGATGTCCGGGTCGATGCCCGAGCCCGAGGACGTCAGCGCGTCGGCGGGCACGGTCTCCGGCCGCACCCCGTCGAACGCGGCCACCGCGGCCCTGCGCTGCCTGATGGTGGCGACCAGCCCCGCGTCGTTCGGGCCCAGGTTGGAGGCACCGGTGGCGGTCGGGTCGTACCCGGTGGTGCCGGCCGCCGGCGGGCGCGGCTGGAACCACCGGGGGTCCGGACGGCCGGTGGTCTCGCCCTCGCGCAGCGGCAGGGTGAAGTTCTGGCCGATCAGGCTGGAGCCCACGGTCCTCCCGCCGTCCTTGATCAGTGAGCCGTTGGCCTGGTGGGCGAAGAGCCCCTGGGCGATCCCGGTGAGCGCCAGCGGGTACGCGACGCCGGTGATCACACTGAACACCAGCAGCATCCGCAGCGCCGCCAGATGCTGCCGGACGGCGGAGGAGAGGGAGGAGGGCATGACGGGGCGTTCTCCTGGGGGTCAGCGCAGGCCGGGGATGAACTGGACGATCAGGTCGATGACTTTGATGCCCGCGAACGGGAGGACAAGGCCGCCCAACCCGTACAGCAGGATGTTGCGGGCCAGGAGCGCGGACGCGGACGACGGCCGGTAGCGGACGCCGCGCAGGGCCAGCGGGATCATCGCCACGATGATCAGCGCGTTGAAGATGACCGCGGCGGAGATCGCCGACGTCGGGCTGTGCAGGCGCATGATGTTGAGCTGGTCCAGCCCGGGGATGACGGCGGCGAACATCGCGGGGATGATCGCGAAGTACTTCGCGACGTCGTTGGCGATGGAGAAGGTCGTGAGCGCGCCGCGGGTGATGAGCAGCTGCTTGCCGATCTCCACGATCTCGATGAGCTTGGTGGGGTTGGAGTCCAGGTCCACCATGTTCCCGGCCTCCTTGGCGGCCGAGGTGCCGGTGTTCATGGCCACGCCCACGTCCGCCTGCGCCAGCGCCGGGGCGTCGTTCGTCCCGTCCCCCGCCATGGCCACGAGCTTGCCGCCCGACTGCTCCCGGCGGATGAGCGCGATCTTGTCCTCCGGGGTGGCCTCCGCGAGGAAGTCGTCGACGCCCGCCTCGTCCGCGATGGCCCGTGCGGTCAGCGGGTTGTCACCCGTGATCATGACCGTCTTGATCCCCATCAGCCGCAGCTCGGCGAACCGCTCCCGCATGCCCTCCTTGACGACGTCCTTGAGGTGGATCACCCCGAGGACCCGGGCGGTACGGGTGTCTCCCTCCCGGCTCGACTCCGCGACGACGAGGGGCGTTCCCCCGCTGGCGGAGATGCCGTCCACGAGTGTGCCGACACCGCCCATCGTCTCGCCGCCGTTCTCGCGCACCCACCGCATCACCGCGGCCGCCGCGCCCTTGCGCAGCGAGTGGCCGCCGTCCGGGCCTTCGATGTCGACGCCGCTCATCCGGGTCTGCGCGGTGAAGGGCACGAAGGTGGCGCCCGCCAACTCCCCCTCGCCGCGGGCGCGCAGCGCGTACAGCTGCTTGGCCAGGACGACGATCGAGCGGCCCTCGGGGGTCTCGTCCACCAGCGACGACAGCTGGGCGGCGTCGGCCAGTTCCTCCGCCCCGACGCCTTCGGCGGGCAGGAACTCGGCGGCCTGCCGGTTGCCGAGGGTGATGGTGCCGGTCTTGTCCAGCAGCAGGGTGTTGACGTCCCCGGCCGCCTCGACCGCGCGGCCGGACATGGCCAGCACATTGCGCTGCACCAGCCGGTCCATGCCCGCGATGCCGATCGCCGAGAGCAGGGCGCCGATGGTCGTCGGGATCAGCGCGACCGTCAGGGCCACCAGGATGACGATGGTCTGCTCGGCGTGCGCGAAGATCGCGAAGGGCTGGAGGGTGGTCACGGCGACGAGGAAGATGACGGTCAGGGAGGCCAGCAGGATGTTGAGGGCGATCTCGTTCGGGGTCTTCTGCCGGGCGGCGCCCTCGACCAGGGCGATCATCCGGTCGATGAAGGTCTCCCCCGGCTTCGAGGTGATCCGTACGACCACCCGGTCCGACAGCACCTTCGTCCCGCCGGTGACCCCCGAACGGTCGCCGCCCGACTCGCGGATGACCGGAGCCGACTCACCGGTGATCGCCGACTCGTCCACGCTGGCGACCCCCTCGACCACATCGCCGTCCCCGGGGATGACCTGCCCCGCCTCGACCACCACGAAGTCGCCCACGCGCAGCCGGTCGGCGGCCACCTCCTCCTCGTCCGTGCCGGCGCCGCCCGGCCGCCACCCCTGGGTGAGGCGGCGGGCGACGGTGTCCGTTCTCGTACGGCGCAGCGTCTCGGCCTGTGCCTTGCCGCGCCCCTCGGCCACCGCCTCGGACAGGTTGGCGAAGACGCTGGTCAGCCAGAGCCAGACGGTGATCACCCAGGCGAAGACGCTGGGGTCCTTGATCGCCGAGTACGTGGTGAGGACCGCGCCCACCTCGACCACGAACATCACGGGGTTGCGGAACATCACCCGCGGATCGAGTTTGCGCAGTGCCTCGGGGAAGGACGCCACCAGCTGTCGCGGGTCGAGCAGACCGCCGGAGACCCGGGAGGCGTCCTGCGCGGAAGGCCCCGGGGGCGGGGCCGAGGTCGTGGCCATCAGTGCAGCCCTTCCGCGAGCGGACCCAGCGCGAGCGCGGGGAAGTAGGTGAGGCCGACGACGATGAGGATCACGCCGATCAGCAGGCCGACGAAGAGCGGCCGGTGCGTGGGCAGCGTGCCCGCGTTGGCGGGGACCGCCTGCTGCTGGGCGAGGGACCCGGCGAGGGCCAGCACGAACACGATCGGCAGATAGCGGCCGACGGCCATCGCCAGGCCCAGCGCGGTGTTGTACCAGACCGTGTTCACCGACAGCCCGGCGAAGGCCGATCCGTTGTTGTTGGCCGCCGAGGTGAAGGCGTACAGCACCTCGGAGAAGCCGTGCGGCCCGGAGTTGAGCATCGCGGCCCGCTCTCCCGGCAGCGACATCGCGACGCCCGCCCCGACCAGGACGACCGCGGGGGTCGTGAGGATGTACAGCGAGGCGAACTTCATCTGCTGTCCGCGCAGTTTCTTGCCCAGGTACTCGGGCGTACGGCCCACCATCAGGCCCGCCACGAACACACCGACGATCGCCAGGATCAGGATGCCGTAGAGGCCGGAGCCCGTACCGCCGGGGGCGATCTCCCCCAGCATCATGTTGAAGATCGTCATACCGCCGCCGAGCGGGGTGTACGAGTCGTGGAAGGAGTTCACCGCCCCGGTGGACGTCAGGGTGGTGGACGCGGCGAACAGGGCGGAGGCCCAGATGCCGAACCGCTGCTCCTTGCCCTCCATCATGCCGCCGGCCGCGTGGCCCGCCGTACTGCTCACCTTGTACAGCTCGTTGATCGTCACGATCGCCACGGAGGCGGCCCAGATCACCGCCATGACGGCGACGATCGCGTAACCCTGCCTGCGGTCGCCGACCATCGTGCCGAAGGTCCGGGGCAGCGACACGGCGATCACCATCAGCAGGTAGATCTGGAGCCAGTTGGTGAATCCGTTGGGGTTCTCGAACGGGTGGGCGGAGTTGGCGTTGTAGAAACCGCCGCCGTTGGTGCCCAGTTCCTTGATGACCTCCTGGGAGGCGACCGGGCCGCCCGTGATGCTCTGCTCGCCGCCCGCGACAGTGGTGACCGACTGGAGGCCGTGGAGGTTCTGGACCACCCCGGCCGCCACCAGCACGATCGCGAAGACGACACAGATGGGCAGCAGGAGGCGCAGCACGATCCTGGTGACGTCCACCCAGAAGTTGCCGACCTGGTCGGTCCGTTGCCGGGTGAAGCCGCGGATGAGGGCGGCCACGACGGCGATCCCGACGGCGGCGGAGACGAAGTTCTGGACGGCGAGACCGGACATCTGCACCAGATGGCCGAGGGCCGACTCCCCCGAGTACGACTGCCAGTTGGTATTGGTCACGAACGACACGGCGGTGTTGAACGACTGGTCGGTGTCCATGGCCGGGGTGCCGAGCCCCAGCACGAAGTGGTTCTGGAGCCGGAGGAAACCGTAGAGGAAGAGCACGGAGACGAGCGCGAAGGCGAGCACACTGCGCAGGAACGCGGACCAGGGCTGGTCGGCGTCGGCGTTGACTCCTCCGAGGCGGTACAGCGCGCGCTCCAGCGCCGAGTGGCGGGGCGAGGTGAGGACGTACGCCATGTAGTCGCCCAGCGGCCGGAAGGACAGCGCGAGCGCCGCCACCAGGGCGAGGATCTGGAGCCACCCCGCGAGGGTGTCGTTCATCGAGGGCTTTCCACCGTTCGAGGTGTTGCGGGTTCGGGGTGTTGCGGGTTCAGGGTGCCGCGGGTTCGGGGTGTTGCGGGAGGGAGAGCGGAGGCGGGTACGGGCGCGGTCAGAAGCGCTCGGGGAACATCAGGCAGAAGACGAGGTACACGACGAGCAGCGCCGCCGCCGACAGCCCGACGATGTTGTCGGTGGTCACAGCCGGCCCACTCCCTTCGCGATCAGATGGAGCAGGGCGAACACGGCGACAGTGACCACGACGAAGACAAGATCCGCCACGTGCGGTACCCCCAGGGGAGCGGTCAGGAGAGACTCCGACGTTATCGACCACGGCCCCGGCCGGCCGGTGACACGCCGGTGCGCGGCCCCCCGGGCACGGCGGACCTCGCCGGGCGGATTTTCTTACATACCCTCCCTTGACCCACCGTTCACCGGCCGGACACCGCGACCCCGCCCAGAATGATCAACAGCTGCTCCATCCTGTGGACCGTGTGCTCGTCCGCGGATCGGGTGAGCCGTCAACGAAGGGTCGTCACCGTGGTGTTGTCCCGTACCGCGTCCCGTACCGCGTCCTCCGACCGCCGCCGCCACCTCGCGGTCTGTCGCGGTGTCACGCTGGCGCTCGTCGCCGGTCTCTCCGTACCCGCCGCGCTCCCGGCCGCCGCCGCGGCCCCCGCCACCCCCACCCTCACCCTGTCCACCGCCTATGTGTCCGGTGCGGTGGGCGCGACGGGAGACCCGACGGTCACGGTGCGGGTGGCGCAGCAGGCCACCGACGCGGCGACGTTGACGGTCCGCGCCTCGGCCAGTTCCCGCGCCTCGGTCGCGGGTACGGGAGATGTCACCGTCACCGGCACCGGCGGCAGTCGTGAGATAGCCGTACAGGCGCGTGCCACCGGCTACACCGACCTGACGATCCAGGTCACCGGCGCGGGCGGCAAGACGGCCACCACGAAGCTGCACTACGCGGCGTCCGCGGCGGTGCGGTCCCCCGCCGACACCCGGTACTTCACCGGCTCCAGCGACGCCTCCGCGGCGGTGGACGCCGGCGGGGGCTACGCGGTGGTCGCCGACGACGAGTCCAACACCCTGCGCCTGTACCGGCGGGACGCCTCGGGCGCCCCGGTGCGGACCTGGGACTTCAGCTCCCAGCTCAAGGCCGACGGCGAGATCGACATCGAGGCGGGGACCCGCGTCGGCGACACGATCTACTGGAACGGCTCCCTGGGCAACAACAAGGACGGCAAGGTGAAGGCCGAGCGTTCCACGCTCTTCACCACCACCGTGTCCGGGTCGGGCGCCGACACCCAGCTGGCGCTCGCCGGCTCGTACCAGGGGCTGCGCGCGGACCTGATCGCCTGGGACAAGGCCGCCCAGAACCGGTACGGCTTCGCCGCGGGCGCCGCGTCCGGCCAGGTCCCCAAGCAGATCGACGGGTTCAACGCGGAGGGCCTGGAGTTCGCCCCCGGCAGCACCACCACCGCCTACGTCGGTTTCCGGGCGCCTCTCGTGCCGCCGGCCAACGGCGGGAAGGCGCTGCTGGTCCCGGTCACCAACGTGGACAAGCTCGCCACGTCCGTCGGCGGCAAGGTCCACGCCACCTTCGGTACGCCCGTCACGCTCGACCTCGGCGGCCTGAGCGTCCGGGACATCCGCCGCGACGCCTCGGGCGGGCTCCTCGTCCTCGCCGGTTCCTGGGCGGCCGAGGACAACTCCGCCCCGTACGCCCTCTACTCCTGGGACGGTGTCGCGGGCCACGCGCCGGTCAAGCGGCTCGATCTGCCCACCACCGACCCGGGCGGCTGGGAGGCCATCGTCGACGTGCCCGATCCGGCCGCGCAGGACCCGCGCGTCCAGCTGATCACCGACAACGGTTCTGCGGATCTGTACGGGGACGGGACCGAGGCCAAGGATCTCGACCACGCGGAGTGGAAGAAGTCCCGGACGGTCCGGTTCGCCCTCCAGCCCTGACGGCACGGCACGCTCCGCCGGACGCGACCGCGTCCGGCGGGCGTGTGTGGGCCGAATGAACCACGGTACGGGGCATCTGGCGGTTCGCTGGTGGGTCGGCTTGAGCGGGTGACCGGTCGGTGTCAGCATCCGCAGACCTCTGCCGGAAGGAACGCACGTCATGGGCACCCTCACCACGACCGACGGAACCGATCTCCACTACAAGGACTGGGGGTCGGGACAGCCCGTCGTGTTCAGCCACGGCTGGCCGCTCAACGCCGACGCCTGGGACGACCAGATGCACCTCGTCGCCCGCGAGGGCTTCCGGGCCGTCGCGCACGACCGCCGGGGACACGGACGGTCGGAACAGCCGTGGAACGGCAACGACATGGACACGTACGCGGACGACCTCGCCCAGCTCATCGAGGCCCTGGACCTGCGTGACGTGATCCTCGTCGGCCACTCCACCGGCGGCGGTGAGATCACCCGCTACATCGGCAGGCACGGGACGTCCCGGGTCGCCAAGGCGGTCCTCCTGAGCGCGATCCCGCCGCTGATGCTCCAGACGGACGCAAACCCGGAGGGCACGCCGATCGGTGCCTTCGACGACATCCGCGCCGGACTGCTGGCCGACCGGTCGCAGTTCTACGCGGACCTCAGCGCGCAGTTCTACGGGGCGAACCGCAAGGGTTCGACGGTCTCGCAGGGTGTGCGGGACGCGTTCTGGATGTGGTCGATGCAGGTCGGGTTCAAGGGCGCGTACGACTGCGTCAAGGTCTTCTCCGAGACCGACCTCACCGAGGACCTCAAGCGCTTCGACGTCCCGACCCTGGTCATCCACGGGGACGACGACCAGATCGTGCCCATCGTGGCGGCGGGCCCCAAGTCGGCGAAGATCGTGAAGGACTCGACGCTCAAGGTCTATCCCGGGGCGCCGCACGGGCTCATGTCGGTCAGCCCGTTCAAGGAGCGGTTCAACACGGACCTGCTGGCCTTCATCAAGAGCTGACGCCCGGCCTGCCCGGCCTCCGTCAGGAGCCGGCCCGCCCGGTCCGCCGCTGCGTCCGCAGTGTCTCCAGCAGGCGGAGCCAGACCTCGGACGGGGTGGGGTAGCTGGGGACGACGTGCCAGAGGACGGGAACCGGAATCCGCGCGACGACGGCCGTGGTCGCCGCGTGGACGAGGTCCGCGATGTCCGGTCCGACAAACGTCGCCCCCACCACCGTGTCCGTGGCCCGGTCGAGGACCAGCAGGGCCCGGCCGGTGTAGTCCTCGCGCATCACGTACGTACCGGCGAGGCCTGCCATGTCGTACTCCACCGTCTCGACGTCGATGCCGGCCGCGCGCGCCTCCCGCTCGGTGAGGCCGGCCGAGCCGACCTCCGGATCGGTGAAGGTCACCTGCGGGGCGCCCCGGTGTCCCGCGGCGGCGTTCAGCGGGCTGTCCTCCGCACTGTCCGGCTGTTGTCCCGCGGCGCGCGCGGCGATGACCTCGCCGGCCACCCGCGCCTGGTACTTGCCCATGTGGGTCAGCAGCGCGCGTCCGCATGCGTCGCCGACGGCGTAGAGCCACTGGCCCGGTACGGCGCACACGGACTGGTGGTGGTCGACCTCCAGATAGCCGCCGTCGGGGCGGCCCACCGACGACAGCCCGATGTCCCCGGTGTTCGGGGTACGCCCGGCGGCGACCACCACCTCGTCGGCGACCAGGGTCGTACCGTCGTCCAGCACACACGTGACCTCGCCGCCGTGCCGCATCCCCGTCCCGGTGTCACGGGAGTCCTCCCGGCGCACCTGGGTGATCGCCCGGCCCGGCAGCAGGCGCACGCCCGCGCCGCTCAGCGCGTCGCCGACCATGCGCCCGGCGAAGGGTTCGGAGCGCGGGAGGAGACCGTCGTCGCGGTAGACGAGGGTCAGTTCGGCGACCCCCAGTGACCGGAGCCAGGTCGCCGACTCACAGGCGACCACGCCGCCGCCGAGGATCACGACGCGGGGTGGCACCTCGTGCAGGCTGGTGACGTCCCGTGAGGTCCACGGGCGGGCGTCGGCCAGGCCGGGGATCGGCGGTACGGTGCTGGTGGATCCCGTGTCGATCACCACCGCGTGACGGGCCGTCAGCGTACGGACACCGCCGTCGGGCCCGGTCACCCGTACGACGCGCTCCCCCGCGAGCCTTCCGTACCCCCGCACCACGTCGATGCCCGTGTCCAGTGCCCACCGGACCTGGGAGGTGTCGTCGAGGTGGTTGACGACGGTGTCCCGGTGGGCCAGTACGGCGGGGACGTCGAGTGTGCCGCCCTCCACGAGGGCGGCGACGCCGGGTACGTGGTGCGCGGTGTCCAGGACGTCGCCGGGGCGCAGCAGTGCCTTGCTGGGCATGCACGCCCAGTACGAGCACTCACCGCCCAGCAGTTCCGCCTCGACGAGCACCGCGTCGAGACCGGAGAACTGTGTGGCGTACTGGGCCGCGTTCTCGCCGGCGGCGGCGCCTCCCAGGACGATGACATCCCATTCCGTACGGTCGGGGTCGACGGAACCTGCCATCGGCGACCTCCCCTTTCGTGAGGCTCGGCAGAACGGGCTCAGACGAACGGCCCCATGAAGTCACGGATGTGTCCGGCGATCTCGTCGCCGTGTGTCTCCAGCGCGAAGTGCCCGGCGTCGAGCAGGTGGAACTCGCCCTTCGGCAGATCCTGGCGGTACGCCTCGGCGCCCGCCGCCCCGAAGATCTCGTCGTTCTCGCCCCAGGTGACGAGGAGCGGGGGCTGGTGTTCGCGGAAGTACTCGTGGAAGACCGGGTAGAGGTCCAGGTTGAACTGGTAGTCCCAGAAGAGCTGGAGCTGGATCTCGCTGTTCCCCGGCCGGTCGAGGCCCGCCTGGTCCATGAGCCACGCCTCGGGCGCGATCCGGTCCAGCCGGTCCCGGGGCGTGCCCTGCGTGTACTGCCAGCGGGTCGCCTCCAGGGTGAACAGCTTCCGTACCTCCGCCTCGTTCGCCTCGCGGTCCTTGGCGTGGGCGAACAGGAGGTCCCAGAAGGGGGTGAAACCCTCCATGTACGCGTTGCCGCTCTGGGTGATCAGGGCGGTGACGCGCTCGGGCCGCCGGCTGGCCATGCGCAGGCCGATCGGAGCCCCGTAGTCGTGGATGTACAGCGCGAACCGCTCCAGCCCGAGGTGGGCGACCAGCCCCTCCGTGACCTCAGTCAGCTTCTCGAAGCTGTAGTCGAAGGTGTCGACGGGTGGCATGGCCGAACGGCCGAAGCCGATGTGGTCGGGTGCCACCAGGTGGTAGTCGTCCGCGAGCGCGCGGATCAGGTCGCGGAACATGTGGGAACTGGACGGGAATCCGTGGAGCAACAGGATCGCCGGATTCGCCGGGTCACCCGCCTCCCGGTAGAACACGTCCAGACCGTCTATGGATGCCGTCCTGTGGTGAACGATGGAAGGGGTCATGACGCCTCACTTCGCTGCTTGCACCGCTTTCCAGCGTGCGCCGGGGCAGGACCCTCCGCAAACGGACCCGCCGGGCCCGGGATGATGGGATGAGGGTGGGCCGCCCGGCGTGGGCCGCCCACGGAGCCCCACCAGCGTACGGAGACAGCGTGTCGGAGACCGTGTTCGTGACCGTGAAGGACGTCGAGGAGCTCAACCGCTTCGAGGCCCGCGTCGAGGGCCGACTGGCCGGCTACGCCGACTACATCCGTACGGGAAACCTGGTGGTCTACCCGCACACGGAGGTGGAGCGGGAGTACGAGGGCCAGGGCGTCGGCGGCGTACTGGCCCGAGCGGTCCTCGACGACGCGCGGACCCGGGATCTCCCGGTCCTGGCGACGTGCCCGTTCATCTCGTCGTGGATGAGCCGGCACCCGGAGTACCTGGACCTGGCGTACCAGAACCGCAGCCGGGTCACGGACTGAGGACGCCGTCCCAGGAGGGTGTTCCGGGGCACCTCCTCAGGAGGTGCCTTGACGTTGACGTGCGCGTCAGGGGTTAGCGTCGCCGGGCCTTCGCGGTGGGCGCGTACCGCTCCGCCGCGCCGTCCCGTCCAGGAGTCCGGCCATGACCACAGCCCTCCCCACTCCCCCTGCCCTGCCCGCCTTCACCCGCGAGGTCCGGCTTGTCACCACGCCCCCGGGGCTGCCCGCCGTGGAGCACTTCGCCCTCGCCGAAGTGCCTCTTCCGCCGCCGGGACCGGGGCACGTGCTCGTCAGGAACACCCACTTCCTCGTCTTTCCCGGCCTGCGCACCCTCATCGGCGGGGAGGTCGACGGAGTCCCGCTGCCCGCGCTGCACGCGGGGGACGCCCTGTTCGGGCCGGCCGTCGGCGAGGTGGTCGCCGCGGCGGACGACAGCCCGCTGCGTCCCGGCGACACGGTCTCCCACCTGCTCGGCTGGCGGGAGCACGCCCTGCTCCCCGTCACCGGGTGCACGCCTCTGGACGGCGCGCTGCCGGACCCGGTCGCCCACCTCGCCCAGGGGTCGGCCGCGTACGGCGCGCTGACCCGGCTCGCCCATGTCGGCCCCGGCGACACCGTCCTCGTCACCGGCGCGGCGGGGGCGGTGGGCTCGCTGGCCGGGCGGATCGCGCGGCTGCTGGGCGCGGACCGGGTCATCGGCACTACCGGTTCGCGCGAGAAGGCGGAGCGGCTGGTGTCCGAGTGCGGTTACGACGCCGTCGTACTGCGGGGAGGAACCCGGCCCTTCGCGGCGCGGCTCGCCGAGGTGGCGCCGGGGGGCATCGACGTGCTGCTCGACACCGTCGGGGGCGAGCAGCTGACCGCCGCGCTCGGCGCGGCCCGGCAGGGCGCGCGCTTCGCGCTGGTCGGCGCGCTCTCCGGCCAGTTGTCGGCGGCGCGGCGCGGTGGCAGCGCCCCGACCGAGATCGACGCCTTCCGGATCGTCGTCAAGGGCGTCTCCGTACGCGGCTACAGCGGCGCGGACCACCCCGGGGTGGAGGCGGAGTGGACCGAGCGCTTCGGCGGCTGGCTCCGCTCCGGTGAGATCGGCTTTCCGCACGTACGGATCCCCGGCATGGCACGGGCCCCGCAGGCGTTGACGGAACTGATCGAAGGACGGCACTTCGGGGCCGTGGTGGTGGAGTTGTGACGGTGCGGAAGTCGTAGGGGAAAGCGGCCGGGGGGCGGGGTCAGGATGCGGATAGGTGACGCGGCAGCGGCGGCGGGGACGACGCCCAGAGCACTGCGGTTCTACGAGGAGCGCGGGCTGCTGCCCCCGCCCGTACGCACCGCCTCCGGCCAGCGGGACTACGGTCCCGGAGAGGTGGCCCGCGTCCGGGTCGTCCGCGAACTGCTGGCGCTCGGTCTCACGGTCGAGGATCTGCGCAGCTTCGTGGACCGCATCGATCTGCTGGCCCAGGACCCGCCCCAGCGGTGCGGCTCCGCCGAGCCCGGCGCCCGTACCTCCGAGGTCGTCGGCCGCAGGCTCGCCGCCCTCGACGCGGAGATCGGCCGCCTGACCCGGCTCCGCGACCGCCTCGCCCGGCAGACCGGCCGCGCACCGGGCGAATAACGCGATGCGGGCACGTCGGCGCGAGGCATAGGGTCGACGCCCGTGGAACCTCTCAGTGAGAACCAGATCCGCTCGTCCTTCGTGAACAGCACCAAGGGCGAGGCGTCGCGGCTGCGGCTGCCGCTCCACTTCGCCGAACTGCCCTGGGACGACCTGGACTTCCTCGGGTGGGTGGATCCGGGAGCGCCGCTGCGGGCCCATCTGGTGCTGCCCGGGGCGCGGGGGCCGCTGGGGATCTCCCTGCGCGTCCCCTCCGTGAACCGCACCAGCGTGGTGAAGTCCAGCCTGTGCCAGATCTGCCTGACGGGCCACGCCTCCTCCGGGGTCGCCCTGCTCGTCGCCCCTCTGGCGGGCGCCCAGGGCCGCCGGGGCAACACGGTCGGCACCTACATCTGCGCGGACCTCGCGTGCCCGCTGTACGTACGGGGCAAGCGGCAGCCGAGGCTGCGCGCCGGCCGGTACGAGGAGTCCCTGACCCTGGACGAGCGGCTCGCGCGCATGTCGGGCAACCTGGACGCCTTCGCGGCGAGGGTCACCGCGGGCTGAGCCGATCGACGGAGCGCAGATATACAGCTAGGCTGTATTATTGCCCCATGAAGAACGAGGAGATCCTGGCCGACCGGTTGCGGGAGTCCATCGGCCGTTTTGTACGGGTCACCCGCGCGCACGCCGACTCGCTGAGCGGACCCCACACCTCCACACTCGGCCTGCTCAGCCGGGAGGGCGACGCCACGATCGCGGCCCTGGCGCAGCGGCGCGGCGTGCGGCACCAGAGCGCGAGCCGCACCGTGCTGGAGCTGCAGGAGCTCGGTTACGTGCGCCGCCGCCCCGACCCGGCGGACGGCCGGGCCGTCCTGGTCTCCCTGACGGAGGCCGGACGCGAGGCCGTCGAGGCCGACCGCCGGGCCCGGCGCGACTGGATGGCGGGCGCCATCGCGGTCGCGCTCGACGCGGACGAGCGCCGGCAGCTGGAGGCGCTGCCCGGGCTCCTGGACAAGCTGGCGGCGTACGACGACGGGCAGGCGTAGGCCAGGACCCTCGGCACGCGCCCTCCCGAACACCTTATACAGCCAAGTTGTACACTCGCGTTGTACAGTTCGCCGCCGTCCGTGAGGAGCCACCATGAAGCTGACCAAATACGCCCACGCCTGCGTCGCCCTGGAGAAGGACGGCGTGACCCTCGTCCTCGATCCGGGGAAGTTCACTCCCGAGGCCGAGGAAGCGGTGGCGGGCGCGGCGGCGGTGCTCGTGACGCACGAGCACGCCGACCACTTCGACGCCGAGCTGATCTCCGCGGCGCTGGACGCGCGGCCCGACCTGGTGGTCTTCGGCCCCGCGGTCGTGACGGAACAGCTCGGGGAGCACGCCGGCCGGGTGACGGCCGTGACCGCCGGGGACACGTTCACCGTCGGCGGCTTCTCCGTCGCGGTCGACGGGGAGCGGCACGCCCCCATCCACCCGGACATCCCCGTCGCGGACAACGTCGGCTACCTGGTCGACGGCGCGGTCTTCCACCCCGGCGACTCCTACCACGTACCGAACGCGCTGGTCGGGACACTGCTGCTGCCGACGAGCGGACCGTGGACGAAGCTGAGCGAGGCCGCGGACTACGTGCGCGCCGTGAAGCCGCAGCGTGTCGTCCAGATCCACGAACTGCTGCTCAGCGAGCTGGGGCAGAAGTCCACCGCGGCGATTCTGGGTGAGGGCGGCCTGACGGGAACGGCGCTGACGATCCTCGCACCGGGCGAGTCGCTGACGGTGTGACCGTACCGGTGACGGCTCTTCCTGGATCGCGGGACGAGGTCCAGCCGTTGATGGCGCCGGCGGTGCAGCTGAGGGCCCTCGGTGAGGACGTCAGGCTGTGCGCGCCGCCCGACTTCCGGGAGTGGGCCGGCACGCTCGGGATCCCGTTCACGTCCGTCGGACCCGAGCTGCGCCCGACCGCGCGCTCGACCGAGGCCTCCCCGCCGGCCACGCGGACGCCGCCCACGCCCGAGGAGCTGCGCCGGCCGGCGGACGTCAGCGTCGCCACGCGCCCCCGCCGATGTCCGGCGAACCACCCGTCTGCTTCGGCTTCGGCAGCGTCCGCGCGGCCGGCGACCTCAGCGGGACGATGATCCGGACCGCCCGCGTGCTCGGACGCCGTGTGATCGTGTCGCGCGGGTGGGCCGGCCTGGCCCCGGACGTGGCGGCCCGCGCGCGGGACCTCGCCGGCGCGGTGCGCACGGACGGTGCGCGGGTCGCGGCGCGGCACCTGGTGGCCGTGGTGTCCGCACGCATGTCCTGAACAGGCCCTTGAGTCCGCCCTGAAGAACGTACGGCGGTCAGATCGCGCCGGCCGGGCCGCGGTGTTCCAGCTGGCGCAGCCGACGGGCGCGGCCCTCAGCGGCGAGCGCGCCGGCGCGGTCGGCGAGCAGAGGGCCGCCGTCCGCGAGGTGTCCGGCGAGGACCCGCAGGGCGGCCGTACGGACGATGTCGAACGCCGGGGACTCGCGGTCGGCCAGCAGCTGCTCGCGCTGCTCGCCCCCGAGCCCCTCGGCGGCCGGCGCCGCCTCAACGGCGGAGGCGGCGTGTTCTTCGAGGAGCTGGTACGCGGCCGGCAGCTCCACCCGGTCGAGGTCGGTACCGGCCAGGTCCGCGGCGAGGGCCCGGTCGTGGAGGGCCGCCGCGAGCAGCACCACCACGGGGCCGTGGTGCTCCTGGACCTCCTCGGCCCGGTCCTGCCGGGCGGCGGCGGTGCCGAGGTGCCAGAGCACCAGCTCGTCCGCCTCGGCGAGCGCGTACTCCCAGAGCCCGGGGGCCTGTTCCACTGTGCGTTCTCCCATTCCGGCACGCTATCCCGCCGTCATTCGTGTCGGCCCGGCGGGCCGGACCTGGGGCGTGTCCGCACTCTCCGGTGCAAGAATGAGCGCCGTTGCCACAGCAGTTGATCGGGGGGGCATCATCGTGGAACCACTCAGGACCGAAGATCCGTCGTGGGTCGGGGAGTACAGACTGCTCGGCCGGCTCGGCGCCGGTGGGATGGGCCAGGTGTATCTGGGGCGGTCGACGCAGGGACGGATGGCCGCGGTGAAGGTCATTCACCCGCAGCTGTCCCACGACACCGAGTTCCGGCGCCGTTTCCGCGCGGAGGTACGGGCGGCTCAGCGGGTCGACGGCGCGTTCACGGCGCCCGTCCTCGCGTTCGACACCGAGTCCCCGACTCCCTGGCTCGCCACCGGTTACGTTCCCGGTGTCACCCTGCACGAAGCGGCGGCGCCCCTCGGGCAGCGGCTGCCCGGGACCACGGTGTGGTGGCTGGCCGCCGGACTCGCCGAGGCCCTGCGCAACATCCACGCCGTCGGGCTCGTCCACCGCGACCTCAAGCCGTCCAACGTGATGCTCACCCTCGACGGCCCCCGGGTCATCGACTTCGGTGTCGCGCGGGCGGCCGACGCCAGCGTCGCCACCCGGACCGGAGCCGTCATCGGCTCCCCCGGCTACATGTCGCCCGAGCAGGTCAGGGGCAAGGACGTCACCGCCCTGAGCGACCTCTTCAGCCTGGGCTCGGTCCTCGCGTTCGCCGCGACCAACCGGCATCCGTTCGGGGACTCCGACAGCGGCAGCTACGCCCTCATGATGCGGGTCATCGAGGATCCCCCGGACGTGGAGGGGGTCCCGGAGGCGCTGGCGGGCCTGATCCACCGCTGTCTGGCGAAGGATCCGGCGGAGCGGCCGGCCCTGGACGAGATCGTCGCGGCGGCGGCGGGCGCGACGGACGGCGAGCAGCGGAGCACCTGGCTGCCGCCCGCCCTCAGCGCCGAGATCGGCCGCCGCTCGGCCCGTCTCCTGAGCCTCGACGGACCGCAGCGGACACAACTGGACGGCCCGCCCGGCGGGCCGAACGTCCATGGCAACCCGACCGTCCAGGGAGGCCCCGGCAGTCAGGGCGGGCAGGCCGGACCTCCCGGTGTCCACGGCCTGCCGACCATGCACGCCCCAGGCCATCGGACCCCGCCGCCCCGCCCGCCCGTGCCCACCCCGCACCCGACTCCCCACCCCGCCGCCTTCCGGCCTCCGTATCCGCAGCCGTACGCGCCCCGTCCGCAGCCCTACCCGACCCCGCAGCCCTACACCACGCCGTATCAGCCGCCGTACGGCCGGAGCCGGCGGCGCCGCTGGGTGCTGCCGTCGGCCCTCGGCGCCGTTGTCCTCCTGGCCCTGGTGGCCGTCCTGTTGAAGCCGGAGGGCGACACGGCGCGGGACCCGGTCGCGGACGGCAACGGCACCGGCACCGCGTCCTCGGCGCCCGCCCCCGCCGGGAAGCCCTTCGCCTACCGGGGCAGGTGGAGCGGCATGATCGACCAGAGCGGCTCCCAGGACTACTCGGTGAAGGTCGACTACACCGGCGGGAAGACGGGCCGCCAGGTGGCCACCGTCGAGTACCCGTCGCTGGGGTGCGGCGGGCACTGGATTCTGCTCGACGAGGACGCGGAGGGACAGACCGTACGCGAGAAGATCACCCACAACTCGCACTGCGTGGACGACGTCGAGATCAGCCTGACCCGCTCGGGCAGCGACCGGCTCCTCTACGAGATCACCGGCTCCATCACCGCGACGGGCACGCTCAGCCGCAACAACTGACCGCCGGAAGGGCGCGGTCCGGCTCAGCCCAGGTAGGCCGGGGCGACGGCAGAGCGCATCAGGCGCCGGGGCGCCCCGGCGCCGTCGGCGGGCACCGTCCACAGGTCGGAGCCGTAGTCGCCCGGCAGCGCGTACACGAGTGTGGAGCCGTCCGCCCACAGCGCCTGGTCGTCCACGTCGCGCCGCTCGGCGGTGGCGGTCTCCGTCATGTCGCGGAGGTCGAGCACGTACAGCCGCCAGGGCGCGTCCGCCGGTGCGCCGGGGACGCGTTTCTTGTAGGCGATCCGGCTGCCGTCGGGCGAGAGCGACGGGCACTCGACGTTGCGGTGCAGGGTCGTCAGCGTCCGCGCGGCCGGGTCCCCTTGGACGAGATACGTCTGCCCGCCCGTGGCCAGCGTCGCGTAGAAGCGGGAGTCGTCGGCGAAGGTGACACCCCAGATGTTGACGTCGGAGGCGTGGTAGGGGCGGCCGTCCTTCACGACCGCGAACGTCTCCAGGTTGTCGTCGATCGCCCCCGTACGGGCGTCGGCGAGGGACGTACGGGTGGAGAAGGCGGTGCCCGCGTACGAGTCGCCGCTGACGAAGACCGTCCAGGCGACCAGGTGCCCGGAGGGCGAGACCCTGGCCCGGGTGGGGATGCCGGCGACGGGATAGTCCCGCACTTCGCGCAGGTCCGCGTCGAGCACCACCGCGCGGTACGTGTCCTCCAGCGCGCCGCGCCGGGCCTGGAGGCAGATGCCGGTCCCGGCGGCGGCGTGGAAGCGCAGGCACTTCACACCGGAGACGGTGCGCGGTCCGTCGGGCCGGGAGGCGGGGACGGTGGCGATCTCGTCGCGGTGCGGTCCCCAGGCCAGGTTACGGACGAGGAGGCGGCGCCCGGTGTCCGGCCGGAGCGAGACCGTACCGGTGCTGACGGGCGCGCCGCCCGCCTGTTCCTGGTTCCGCTCGCCGGAACGGTTGGCGGCGTGCAGCACCGCGCCGGTGCCGGCCGCCCCGAGCAGCAGGACGGCGGCGAACAGGATCACCAGGCGGGTGGTGCGGGTCATGCGGACACCTCATCGGCGGTACGGAGGACGAAGGAGGCCGCGACGGCGGCGGCGACGAGCGCGGCGGCGGTGATCGCGAGCGCGGTCCGGCCGCCCCACAGGGTCCAGGCCGCGCCGAAGGCGAGCGAGCAGACGAACCGGGCCAGCGCCTGGCCGGTGCCCACCAGGGCCTGCCCCGCGCCCTGGTGGTCCGGCGGGACAACACGGGCGGTGGCCGCCGCCAGCACCCCGTCGGTGGCCGCGTAGAAGGCGCCGTGCAGCACGAGGACGGCCACCACCACGGACGCGCCGGCGTCCCGGGACGCGAGGAGCACCAACCCGTACCCCAGCAGCAGGAATCCGTGTCCCGCCAGGAAGAGCCGGCGCCGTCCCACCCGGTCGGCGACCGCGCCCATCGGTACCGCCAGCAGCAGGAAGGTGGCGGCCGTGCCCAGCGGCAGCAGCGGGAACAGGTGGACGGGCAGGCGCAGTTCACGCTGGAGCAGCAGGTAGAGGAAGGAGTCGCTGACGGTGGTGAGGCCGAGCAGCACGGCGCACACGGTGAGCCGCCGGAGCGCGGGCCGGCGCAGCAGGGCGACCGAGTCGCGCAGTGTGGCGCGCGGCTCCCGGGAGGTGGGTCCGCCCGCGTCCGGCCGGGGCGCGCCGTGTTCGGGGGCGCGACGCGGCGCGGACGCGACCTGCCGGGGTACGAAGAGCACCAGCACCAGGACTCCCAGCGCCGCCACACACCCGCTGACCGCGAAGACCGCGTCGTAGCCGTCGACGGTGACCCGGAGCACGGCGAAGGCGGCGAGCGGACCGAGCAGTGCGCCGGTGGTGTCCATGGCGCGGTGCACGCCGAACGCCCTGCCGAGACGCTCGGGCGGGGTCGACAGCGAGATCATCGCGTCCCGGGGCGCCGTACGGAGCCCTTTGCCCGTGCGGTCCAGCGCGAGCACGGCGCTGATCACGGGGAGGGTGTGCGCGAGCAGCAGCAGGGGCTTGCAGAACGCGGACAGACCGTAGCCGATGCCCGCCACCATCTTGTGCCGCCGCCCGCCGCGGTCGGCGAGGTGGCCGCCGGCCAGCCGGACCAGGGCGCCGACCCCGTTGTTGATGCCGTCGAGCAGGCCGAAGCCGAGGGGAGAGAGTCCGAGGGCGGCGACCACGTAGAGCGGGAGGACCGCGGTGACCATCTCGGAGGAGATGTCGGTGATGAGGCTGACCGCGCCGAGGGCCAGGACGGTGCCGGGCACGGCGGGCGGCCGCCGCCCCGGACGGATGGTCGTGTCCGGGGCGACGGGGGCCTTGCTGCCGCGGGAGTCCGCGAGGTACACGGGGGGTCAGTTCCAGATACCCGTGACGGCGGAGGCCGAGGCGGCGTTGCCGGCGTGGGCGGTGAGGCCGGCCAGGTCCTCCAGGGTGCGGAGCACGTTGTAGTGGTTGTAGGTGGTGGCCACGGAGCTGCCGGGGGTGACGTGCTGTCCGTAGAAGAGGGTGGGGATGCGGTTGCCCGACAGCTTGTTGTCCTCGTCGAAGGTGACCACCAGCATGCTGTTATGGGTCTTCGCCCAGGAGGCGTAGGCGCCCAGCTTGTTCTTGATCCAGGTGTCACCGGTGGAGACCGAGCAGTCGTGCATGTCGCTGCACAGGTTCGGCACCACGAAGGAGACCTTCGGCAGGGTGGTGTAGTCGGTGGGGAACTGCGTCATCGTCTTCGCCGTGCTGGTGGGCACGTTGGAGAAGCCGAACCACGGGTTGTGCTTCTGCGCGTAGTCGCCGCTGCCGCACGTGGTCGAACCCTGGCTGGGCAGCGACTCGTTGTAACTCGCCCACGTCTTGCCCGCCCCGATCAGCTCGGAGGCGAGGTTGGGGGCGGAGAGGGAGCCGACCTTGACACAACCGTCGTCGGTACGGCCCTGGTTGGAGCCCGAGAAGAGCATGTAGTAGTTCGGCTCGCTCGGGTGGGTGAGACCGAAGGACTGGGTGAGGGTGGCGCCGCCGGCCTTCAGCGTGTTGTTGAGGTACGGCGCGCCGGAGCTGCCGACGACCTGGCTGTAGGCGTGGTTCTCCATGACGACGACCACGACGTGGTCGGGGGCCGGAAGCGCCGCCGCCTGGGCGGTGGATCCGGTCGCCGCCCAGAGGCCGAGCGAGGCGGCGGCGAGGCCGGCGGCCCCGGCCAGCGCGGTGAGGGAAAGTCGTCTGCTCCTGCGGGCCTTGGATGCGCTCATGGCTCTCCTCGGGGAAGTGGCTTGCCCCTGTGGGGTGTTGGGGCGCCGCAAACCCTAGGAGCGGTCCGGCCCCCCGTCCGCCGTACCTGAGTGAAAATCAGAAGAACAAATGGCCACTACATCCATCGGCCCGCGTCCACCTCAGGAAGGCTGGGGGATGATCGCCACCGGGCAGGGGGCGTGGTGCAGCGCGCCGTGGCTGACCGGGCCCAGCTGGAGGCCGAACGCGCGCTGGAGGCGTCGCGAGCCGACAACAAGCAGGTCGGCGGAGGCCGCCGCTCGCAGGAGACCGTCCCGCGCGGAGCCGCAGTACGCCTCCTGGCTGATGACCTTCACTCCGGGGTGGCGGGCGGCGGGCCCCTTCAGCGTCTCCTCCAGGTGCTCCTTCGCCGCGAACATCATCGGGCCGCAGGGAATGCCGTCCTTCATCGCTTCGTCCTGGCCGGACTGGAGGTGCCACGCGTGTACGGCGTGCAGTTCGCAGTTCCTCGCCTCGGCCTCCCGGAACGCGAACTCCGCCGCCGCGGGCGCGTCGTCCGTCTCGCGTACGCCGAGGACAACCCGGCCGAACTCGCCGGCGATGTTCGACTTCTCGCCCCGGATGATGACCACGGGACACTCGGCCCGTCCGGCCACCTCAAGGCCCACCGAGCCCAGCAGGAGTCCGGTGAGCGCGCCGCGGCCCCGGTGCCCGAGGACCAAGGCGAGCGCTCCCGCGCTCTCGCCGAGCAGGGCGTTCACCGCCTCGCCGGGCAACACCTCGGCGGTCACCTTCACGCCGGGAGCCCGCCGCCTCACTCGTTCGGCCGCCGCCGCGACGACCTCGTCGCCCTCTTCCACCGCCTGTTCGCGGGTCTGCGGCGGGGCGAAGGGGAGGGCCTCGTCCTCCTGAGGCTCCGGGCGGTTGGCCTGCACCACACCGTGGACGATACGCAGCGGCACATCCTGCCTGGCCGCTTCGTCCGCGGCCCAGTCCACCGCTTCGAGGCTGGACGGGGATCCGTCGACAGCGACCATCAGGGGAGACACCATTGCCCCCACCGCCTTTCACACCGGTCGGTTTGCTCTCCTCCCAGCTTCACACTTCGCACCCGCACATGGACACCATCCGGGGTCCGACACGGCCGGAGTCGCGGGACCGGCGCCGCCGACCGGCGGATCCGGGGCGCGTCGGGGCCCCGCGCGGCCGGGCTGTCACGGACGGTGACGGCCGTACGGATCCGGCGGGACCCGTGCCCCCGCCCGGGTGACGGAGGCGGTGACCGGGGCCCTGACAGCCCTTCTCACTGCGCTCGCTCGCCCCCAGGAGCCGTGGTAAGCGTTGTCCGATGAATCGATGATCCGCGTGCAAGGGAGAAGCGCATGACCGAGGCGCAGCCCGCGAAGGACGGGGCATTCACGGCCGGGTCGGTGAGTGACCCGTACGACGTGCCTGAATTCCGTTCCGAAGCCGTGACCGACCTTCGGCGCACCGGGATCAATCCGAATTTCTGGTATCCCGTCGCCGTCTCCCGGAGCGTCCGGAAGAACAAGGCGTTCGCCGCCACGTTCGCCGGTGAGCGGATCGCGCTGTACCGGGGCGCGAGCGGCACGGTCTACGCACTGGAGGACCGGTGTGCCCACCGCCAGGTGCCGCTGAGCATGGGCGTGGTGGAGGGGGAGGCTCTCCGCTGCTGCTATCACGCCTGGTCCTATCGCGGGAACGGTCACCTCTCGCAGATCCCCTATCTGCCCAAGGGTGTCGCCCGGCCGCCGCGCGGTGTGCGCGCCTATCCGGTCCGCGAGGCGTACGGATTTGTCTTCGTCTTTCCCGGCGACCCGGAGAAGGCGGCCACCACACCCATGCCCGAGCTGCCGGAATTCCATTCGACCCGGCACCGGACGATGACGTTCTCGCGCACCGTGCAGTGCCACTACTCGTTCATGCACGAGAATTTGCTCGACATGAACCACCAATTCCTTCACCGGGGTGTTCTCGGCCGGATCCAGCCGAAACTCCTCGGGTCCGAGTCCGGTCCGCGATTTGTCGAGGCGCGGTATCTGTTCACGCCCTCGGGCGGGAAGAAGGACCCGGGTGCCGGTCTGCTCGCGGCCGAGGGGTTCGGAGGCTCCAGTTCCCCCGACGTCGTCACGGTCCGTACCGACTATCCGTACCAGACCCTCCAGGTGGTCCCCGAGAAGGCCGACCTTCCCGCGTTCTCCCTCTGGGTGGCTTACGTACCGGAGGACGCCGAGCAGCGCACCAACCACGTCTACGGCCTGCTCATGATCGAGAAGCCGCCGGTCCCGGGGGCGCTCCGGCTGGCCTGGCCGTTCATCCGGCGCTTCACCGAGCGGGTGTTCGCCGAGGACCGGATGGCGGTCGAGGCCGAGCAGCGAGCCTGGAACGAGCAGGGCGAGGACTGGAACCAAGAGGTCTTCCCGCTGATCCTCGAGGTCCGTGACGTGCTGCGCACGAACGGCGTGCCCATCCGCCCCGAGTCCGCCCTGTGCGGCGCCGCCGCGCTCTGCGGCGCCGCCGCACCGGCCGCGACGAGCCGGCCCGGCTGAATCAGCGCCGTCCGGGCCACCATCGCGCCGCGGCCGCCCCACCCTCATCCCCACCGCCGTCCCCACCGTCGGCCCGTCACCCCTGCCCCGGGATATATAGTGAACGCGACGTCCAGAAATTAGGCGTGCGATTCCCGGGGAACATGCCCGACGGGAACGGACACGGGACGCGTGGATGAGAGGGCCCGATGGATCACAGCCGGAAATGCCTGGAGGAACCTGGCGCGGGCAGCCCGCCCCCGGACGTGCCGCGCCTGTCCCGCGTCCCCCGACCGTCCGGCGCGCAGGAGAAATCACCCAGGCCTACGCCCACGTCACCGTCACCGGCACCGGCACCGGCGTCCGACGGCACGCTGCCGCCCGCCCGGCTGCGCCGTGTGGTGCTGCTCCTCGCCTTCGCCTGCGGCGTGACCGTGGCGAACATCTACTACGCGCAGCCCCTCCTGTCCCCCATCGCCTCGACCTTCGGCGTCAGCGCGGGCAGCACCGCGCTGGTGGTCACCCTCACCCAGCTCGGGTACGCCCTCGGCCTGGTGCTCCTGCTGCCCCTCGGGGACCTGCTGGAGAACCGGGCGCTGGCCTCGCGCACCTTGCTGGTGACGGCGGCGGCCCTGGTGGCGGCCGGCCTGTCGCCGTACTTCGGTGTGTTCCTGGCGGCGTCGGTGCTGGTCGGGACCACCTCGGTGGTCGCCCAGATACTCGTGTCGTTCGGCGTGCACCTGGCGCCCGAGCGGGAGCGCGGGAAGTTCGTCGGGACGGTGATGAGCGGTCTGCTGCTGGGCATCCTCCTGGCCCGTACGGTCTCCAGCCTGGTCGCCGCCGCCTGGGGCTGGCGGGCCATCTACCTGATCTCCGCCGTTCTCATGGTCGCCCTGTCGGTCCTGCTGGTCCGCATGCTCCCCGAGCGGCGTCCGGTCCACAGCGGCAGCTATCCGAAGCTGCTGCTCTCACTCGGCCACCTCGTCCGGGAGGAGCCCGCGCTGCGGCGTCGTGCCGTGATCCAGGCGCTGATGTTCGGCGCGTTCAGTTGCTTCTGGACGTCCGTGGCGTTCGAACTGATCACCCGCCACCACCTCGGCCAGGTCGGGATCGGCGCGTTCGCGCTGGTGGGCGCCGCGGGCGCGGCGGCCGCCCCGCTGGCGGGCCGGCTCAGCGACCGGGGTCATGCCCGTGTCGGCAGCGGTCTGGCCCTGGTGCTGGCCGCGGGCGCGCTGGTGCTGGCCTGCCTCGGAGCGGGCAGCCTGATCCTGCTGGCGCTGGCCGGTGTCCTGCTGGACTTCGCCGTCCAGAGTCACCAGGTGTTCAGCCAACGGGAGATATTCGGGCTGCGGGCCGACGCCCGTGCCCGCGTCAACACGGTCTTCATGGGCTCCGTCTTTCTCGGCGGGGCGGCGGGTTCCGGAATCGCGGGCATCCTGCACGACGGCCACGGCTGGACGGGCGTCACCCTCTTCGGCGCCGCGCTCCCCGTGGTCGGGCTGGCCGTCTGGACCGTCTCCACCCTCCGCCAACGGCGTACCGAAGCCGCGTCCTGACCGCCCGGTCGACCGGGAGGCCACGCGCCGCGCGCCACGACCCTTACGGCGTCTCCGTCTCCGCCGCCGGGGGCCGTGAACTCCGTACCCCGTCCAGCAGTTGCCTGACCAGCGTCGCCGCCAGCGCTTCGTCCAGGGGTTCGTGACCCATCAACAGCCGGTAGTAGACAGGGGCGAAGAGCTGATCGACCGCGGCCGCCACGTCGATCCGGGGGTCCAGTTCCCCTCGCTCCACGGCCTCCCGCAGCAGACGCGCCCCCACCTGGCGGCGCGGACGCAGCCACTCGTCGTCGAGCGCCGCACGGATCTCCGGGTCGGCCTGCCCCGCCGCCACCAGGTCCCCCATCAACGGCCCCGCCGCCGTGTCCCGGAACAGGTCCGACAGCGACGCCAGATGGAAGGTCAGTACGTCCTGGAGCGAGGCGCCCTCGTCGACCACGATGGTGCTCTTCGCCAGGCTGAAAAAACTCTCCAGCATCACGTGCGCGCGAGACGGCCACCATTTGTAGAGGGTCCCCTTGCTGACCTTGGCACGGGCGGCGATGGCCTCCATCGTCACCGCGTCGATGCCGCCGGTCACCAACAGGTGGGAAGCGGCGTCCAGAACAGCGGCCCGCGCCCGCTCGCTCCGCGGCCGGCCCCTGACGGCACGTCCCGGACCTTCGTTGTCCACCACTCACTCCACTCCCACCGGCTACAGGCCCATAGTAGAAGGGCCCGGATCCACCCGATCGGAAAGTGCGGTGGCACAGCTCACAGGACGCACGGAAAGCCCGGGGAACATCCCGTATTGGTTCGCCGTTCATCTATACGTGGGTACGGAGGGGACAGTGTCCCCGGGCCTCACCAATAGCCCATGGGGAAGATCGTTCGGCTGAAGCCCCATGGAGCCTTTCGCCGCGAAGGCGACCGCCTCTCCGGACCCACACCTCATGACCACCCTGGCCGGCATCCCCCGTACCGGCCAGGGTTCCCGCCCCGGCCCAGGTCCCCCGCCTCGGCCGGGGCTCCCCTTTGCCACGGGGCATACGGCTGCGCCAGTGGGACGTACGGCTGTGTCAGTCGTGCGGTGCGGCGCCGCTCAGACGGTGGTCCGCCAGGCTCAGCGCCTCCTCGATGACCCGCCGCAGATGCCCGTCGGACAGCCCGTAGACCATGCGGCGGCCCTCCCTCCGTACGGACACCAGCCCCGCCAGGCGCAGCTTGGCCAGATGCTGGCTGACCGCCGGGCGCGCCACGTCGCACACCGCCGTGAGGCTGGTGACGTCCGCCTCGCCCGAGGTCAGGGCGTGGAGCAGCGTGAGGCGGGTGCGGTCGGCGAGCAGCCCCAGGACCTCCGCCGCGAGCGCGAACTGTTCGGCGCCCGGGTCTCGCGGGTGCGCATCGTGCGCAGGTGATAGGTGCATGCGTGCGCTCATACGCACATAGTGGGGCTGGGCACGTTCGCGTGTCCACCTCTGTCCCGCGTCGGAAGGCCGGTTTCGTGAGCGATCAGCACGGACACACCCACCCGCACGAGCGCCCCCCACAGCACGACCACGGCCACCAGCACGACCACCGGCACGGCCATGACGAGCAGGCCGGGCACGGACATGGACACGAGCACGGTCGTGTCAGCGCCGCGAGCCGGTGGGACCGCTGGCGCCACCGGGCCGGACACGTCGTCAAGCCGCACTCGCACCGAAGCGCCGACAAGGTCGATGCCGCCCTGGAGTCCTCCGCCAAGGGCATGCGGGCTTTGTGGATCTCGCTCGCGATCCTGGGCGTCACGGCGGCGGCGCAGGCGGTAGTTGTCGTGCTCTCCGGCTCGGTCGCCCTGCTCGGCGACACGGTCCACAACACCGCGGACGCCCTGACCGCGCTGCCGCTGGGTGTCGCCTTCATCCTTGGACGGCGCGCCGCCGACCGCCGCTTCACGTACGGCTACGGACGGGCCGAGGATCTCGCCGGCATCGTCATCGTGCTCACCATCGCCGCCTCCGCCGTCTTCGCCGCCTGGACCGCGATCGACCGCCTGGCGAACCCGCAGGACCTCAGCTACCTGCCCGCCGTCGCGGTGGCGGCCGTGGTCGGTTTCCTCGGGAACGAGTGGGTGGCGCGCTACCGCATCCGCGTGGGCCGCGAGATCGGCTCGGCCGCCCTGGTCGCCGACGGACTGCACGCCCGTACCGACGGATTCACCTCGCTCGCCGTCCTGCTCGGCGCCGGCGGCGCCGCCCTCGGCTGGCGGCTCGCCGACCCCGTCGTGGGCCTGGCCATCACCGCCGCCATCCTCCTCGTGCTGCGCGACGCCGGCCGGGAGGTCTTCCGGCGCGTGATGGACGCCGTGGACCCCGAGCTCGTCGACACCGCCGAACGGGCCCTCGTCCAGGTGCCGGGGGTGCGGGCCGTGGGGGAACTGCGCATGCGGTGGATCGGCCACCGGCTGCGCGCCGAGGTCGCCATCGTCGTCGACCCCGACCTCACCGTGCGCGACGCCCACCAGGTGGCCGTCGAGGCCGAACACGCGCTGCTGCACGCCGTACCCAAACTCGTCGCGGCCCTCGTGCACGCCGACCCGGCCCCCGCGCCGGGCGCCCCGGATCCGCACCTGGCCCTGTCCCACCACACCGTGTGAGCCGGCCGGTCCGCGTGATCCGGTCGCCGTACCGTCAGGCGAAGGCGCACGGAAGCGGGTCGAAGCCGTTGAACCCCCGGGTCATGTAGCTGACGGCGTACGCGCCGCAGCCGAAGATCCAGACCGGGTCTCCGGAGGCCAGCCCTTCGGGGACCCGTACCGGCCTGCCCTCCGGGGCGTACGCGTCGTCGCTGTCGCACGTGGGGCCGGCGATGATCGCCGGGACCCGTTCCGGCACCGGCTCGGTGTGCGTGGGGAATTCGAGGCGGTACTGGAGCTCGTCCATCTCGTACAGGCCGTTGAACTTCCCGCAGCTCAGATACAGCCAGTATTCACGTTCGCCGTTCGGCTGCTCCCTCGCCGAGAGCCGGGACACATGGGCCCTGATCGCCCCGTGGTCGGCCACCAGATGGCGTCCCGGTTCGATGACGAAGTCCAGCGGGGCGGCCGACACCTCTTCCAGGTGTTGGATCCCCTCCCGGATCGTGGCGAATATCTTGTCCATCGGGGGATCCAGCGGTGTGCCGGTCCTGTCGGCGCAGCCGAGCGCCGGCAGGCCTCCGCCGAGGTTGACGTGGTCCGGGAGGATGCCTCGGCGGTTCAGAGCGGCGAGCACGTCGGCGAGGCTGTCGAAGGCGTTGCGCCAGGCTTCGGCCGTCATCTGTTGCGAGCCGACGTGGACGGACAGGCCCGCCGGGGTGAGGCCCGACGACCGCGCCGCTTCCAGCACCCGTACCGCGTCGGATTCCGAGCAGCCGAACTTCCGGCCGAGTCCCCACAACGCGCCGTCGCCCTGCGTGGCCAGTCGGCAGAACACCCGGGCGCCAGGTGCGTGGAGCGCGATCGCCGTCACGTCCTCCAGGCTGTCGGTCGCGAAATTCCTGATGCCGAGCCGGTACGCGTCGGCGATGTTCCGGTCGGACTTGACCGTGTTGCCGTAGTGCACGGCGCCGGCCGGCACGCCGGTTCTGAGCACCTGCGCTATTTCCTGGGGGCTCGCCGCGTCGAACCCCGCGCCCCGTTCCGCGAGGCGGTCGAGCACCTCGTCCACGGGGCAGGCCTTCATGGCGAACCGGACGGACACGCCGGGCAGTTCGCGCACCAGGGACGCGTAGCGCTCCTCGATGCCCGCGAGATCGAAAATGACGCGGTCCTCGGACGCGGCCGCCAGGGCGGTACGTAACGTCGCGTTCTCGTCCCTCTTCATGTGACGGCGCACACCGCCTCCTCCCCCCTCGGGCCCAGCCGGCCCGCGCAGCAGGTTGACATACTGTTGCCTGGATTGGCAATATCAATTGCCACATAGTGCCAAACGTCTGGGTGTCGCGTGCGTCCGAGGCGTGTCCCCGGCCGCGACTCCGCCTCGTTCGCCCCGCAAGGAGAAGCAGTGACCGACGTGAAGTTCAGCATCGTGATCCCGTACAAACAGCGGCTGGCGAACATCAGATCGGTGTTCACCTCACTCACTGAGCAGACCCTGGGTCCGGCCGAGTTCGAGGTTGTTGTCGGCGTGATGGAGTACGACCCCCAATACGTCGCGCTGTGCCGGGAGTTCACCGACCGGCTCCGCGTCGTCTCCGTGCTGACCACCGGCGAGTGGAACACCAGCCGGGCCCGCAACCTCGGCATCCGGCACGCGACCGGCCGGGTGGTCGTGGTGCTCGACGCCGATGTGGCGCTGGCCCCCGAGGCCTTGCGGAACCTGTGGGAACGGCACTTCCAGCACGGGCAGAACGTCTGCGTCCAGGGTCAGGTCTTCGGTTACGACGCGGTCATCGACGACGACGTCGACATGGTCGCGGTCCAGCCGTACGAAGCCTGTCGCAAGGCCTTCGCGAACCTCGGGAGCGCGGACCGCTCGCAGCTCGACCCCCGGTGGTCCCCCGCGTACGCGTCCGCCTTCGCGCGGTTCCCCTGGGCCTTCGTCCGTACCGGCTTCATGGCCCTGCCCACGGACACCGTCCGCCGGCACGGGCTCCTGCTGGACGAGGGCTTCCTCGGCTGGGGCGCGGAGGACCAGGAGTGGGGCCTGCGCATCTCCCTGACCGGTACGCCGATCCTGCTGGCGCAGGACGTGTACGGCATCCACCTGCCGCACCGGCGCGACTTCGGCGCACAGGACCAGTCGGCGACGCTCACCAACCGGTACTACCTTGCCAAGTGGCCCCGTCTCGAACTGGAGTTGGCCCTCGCCTTCGGTGGCTGGCTGGAGGCCGACCGGCTCTACCCCTCGGTCGAGGGGGAGTTGGCCGAAGCCGGCGCCGGACGGCATCTCGGCGTGGTCGCCGGTACGGTCGACGGCTCCCGCGTCCTCGCCGTCGGCGCGCTGCTGAGCACCCCGGCACCGGGCGGCGCGTCCGACATCGACGATCCCGAGGTGGAGGCGCTGTTCGGGCTCGGCGCACGGTCCCGGGTCGAGGTGCTCCCGCTGGCCGGGTTCGCGCTGCCGTACGCGGACGGCAGCGCCGACGCGTGCCATCTCCTGCCGCCGGTCGCACGGTTGGGCGAGCGCTACCGGGCGGCGATTCGGCGGGAGGCGGAGCGCGTCTCGCTCAAGATCATGCCGTCGGCCGCCGCGTCCTCCCACTGACCGCCCTGTCACCGGTCCCTCCGTCGCTGATCCGTCTGTCGCTGATCCGTCTGTCACCGATCTCTCTGTCGCCGCTCCCCCTGCCGCCGACACCTCTCACCGACCCCTGGAGCTGACGTTGACCGCATCCCGCATACGGCTGTCCGCCGCCGTGATGAGCCACCCGAAACGAGCCGACGCGGCGCACGCCCTCGCCGCCCGCTTTCCCGAGCTGAACGTGCGGGTCGCCCTCGACCCCGAACCCGACGGCCCGCCGAGCAGCCTGCGCAGCGCCCGTCTGGCGTGGGCGGCCGTCGACCCGGAGGCCACGCATCATCTGGTCCTCCAGGACGACGCCCTGCCCACCGAGGACTTCCTGGAGCGGCTCCACGCGCTGATCGAGGCCCACCCCGACGCGGCACTCAGCCTGTTCACCGAGTGGGGCTCGCGGACCTCGTACGCGCTGCGCATCGCCGCGATGCACGGCTGCGACCTGACACCGGTCGTCGACGACTACATCCCCTGTGTGGCGCTCGTCCTGCCACGCGAACTGGCCGAAGGATTCGAGGAGTACGTCCTGGCGAAGGCGGCCGAGGGCGAACCCGACGACGTGGCACTCCTCAACTACCTGACGGATCGCGGGATCCGGACGCTGATGCCGGTGGCGAACCTGGTCGACCACGACAACGCCGTCAGCCTGGTCGGCAACAACGTCCACGGGGCACGCACGGCCGCCTGCCTGATGCCGGCGAATCCCGTGGATCCGGGTTCCGCGCCCACCACGCACTCGGTCCTGACCGGGCTCGGCACCGTCCCGTACTACGACTTCTGGGGACAGTACTCCGACGCCTGTGTCCCCGACCCGTCCACGGTGGACGGCCGGATGCGCAGCTCGGCCCGTGCCTTCCTGCTCAAACAGGGCGTCACTCAGGACGAGTTGGTCACCGAGCTGAGGGACTCGCTCGCACGCCGGCCCGAACGTGAGTTCCTCACCGACCGCGTCAGTGAGGTCGTCCTCACGGAAGTGTGGATCGTCTCGTACCTGCTCGGCTTCCTCGCCGCGGAGCTGGAGGGACAACGCGGCGCCTCCCTGGATCTCACCGGGCCGGTGGCCACCGCCGCGCTGGCCACGCTGGGGCCGGGCGCGATCCGCCGGGTCGTACCGTCCCGCTGGCTGCCGGCCGTGGGGGCGGTGCTCACGCCGCTGCTGCTCGACGCCGTACGCGCGGGAATGGCGCGGGCACCACTCGTACCGGCGGCATAAGGCCTGCCCGTACGGGAGAGGATGAAAGCGCAGGAGCGGCGGGCCGTGGGGACGGCCCGCCGCTCTCTGGTTCCCGGAGTGTCAGCGGTAGCTACGCGCTTGCAGGGAGAACAGATCCGCGTAGAGGCCCTCCAGGGCGAGGAGTTCGGCGTGGGCTCCGCTCTGCACGACCGATCCGCCTTCCAGGACAACGATCTGATCGGCCATCAGAACAGTGGAGAAACGGTGCGACACGAACAGCGTGACGCCTCCCCGGCTGCCCACCTCCCGCGCCGAACCGGCGTACCGCTCGAACACGGCGTGTTCGGCTGTCGCGTCGAGGGCGGAGGCCGGTTCGTCGAGGACCTGGAGCAGCGGGTGCTCACGCAGCGCCGCGCGTGCCAGGCCGAGCGACTGCCACTGGCCGCCGGAGAGTTCGGCGCCGTCGGTGTAGCCGCGCCCGAGCGGTCCGTCGAGCCCGTCGGGGACCCGCCGCAGGACACCTCCGGCCCCGGCCTTCTCCACGGCCGACAGGAGCGCCCCGTCGTCGTCGAGCCGTGCGAGGTCGCCCACGCCCACGTTCTCGCGCAGGGTCAACTCGAAGCGCGCGAAGTCCTGGAACAGCGTCGACACCCTCGCCTTCCACTCCCGCGGGGACACGTCCTTGAGGTCCACGCCGTCGACCAGGATGCGGCCGGAGGTCGGCTGGTACAGCCCGCACAGCAGCTTGACGAGGGTGCTCTTGCCCGCGCCGTTCTCGCCGACCAGCGCGACGGTGCGGCCGGCCGGCAGGTCGAGAGTGATGTCCCGCAGCACCGGCCGGTCGGTCCCTGGATAGGTGAACGTGACCCCTTCGAGCCGGATGCCGCGGTGCAAGCGCTCGGGCACGGAGGCGGTGACGGGGCGGCTCACGGACGAACGGGTCGGCCAGGACCGCAGGGCTTCGAGGCGGCGTACGGTATGGCCCGCGGTCTGGAGGGTGGAGAGCATGCTCAGGGCGGCCGCGACCTGCCCGTTGATCTGTACGGCGACGGTGATCACCAGGACCACGTCACCGATGGTGACGGCGCCGTCGGCCGCTCTGCGGAGGACGAGGTAGATGGCGGCGAAACAGGTGAGGGTGAAGGCGATCTGGCCGAGGGCGCGCAGCGCGGCGCCGGACAGCTGGCCGCGCCCGATGCGTGCCGTGGCCTGCTCCCAACTGCGGTCGTGCAGCCGGACCAGGGCGTCCTCCGCGCCGAACAGCCGCGCCTCCTTGGCGGATTGGGACGAGGTGGCGACGTGCAGGAGGTGGCGGGCCCGGCGGTTGTGCTCGGCCGCCACCGCCTTCCCGTGGTCGACCCTCCGTTGTGCGTACCGGCCCATGACGACGGGGGCCAGGGCGCCGACGGGCAGCAACAGCAGCCATGGTTCGAGGGAGCCCAGGATCGCGGTGGTCAGGGCGAGTTGCACCGTGAGTGCGGCGATCTGGAGCAGGGCCTCGATGTAGGCCCGCATCTTCTGGATCTCCTCGCGTACGAGGATCATGGTGTCGGCGAACTCGGAGCTGTCGAGGTGCTCCACGCCGTCGGTGCCGTTGGTGTGGCTGATCAGTTCCGAGTTGATCCGCCACTCGGCCTGTTCGCCGAGTTCGAAGTAGTAGAGGTGGGCGAAGTGCCCCATCATCAGTTCGGCGACGAGCGCCAGGGCGACCACGCCGCCGATGACGAGCGCGGTGGACAGGTCGTCGGCGAGGAGGTGGTCGGTGAACGCGCGCAGGCTGAGCGCGATGGCCGGGGGCGCGAGATAGCCGATCGACAGCAGGACGACCGCTTTGAGGAACCGGCGGCGGTCGGTGCTCCAGGCGATCGTGAGCAGCCAGCGAGCGGTATGGGTGAGGTTTCTCATGGGGCCACGTCCGTCATCGTCTTCGGTGCCGGGGTCTCGTTCTCGTCGGTGAACCGCTCCGCCTGGAGGCGGAACATCTCGGCGTACCGCCCGCCGGCCGCGACCAGTTGGTCGTGGGTGCCGCGCTCCGCGACGCGCCCGTGTTCGAGGACGACGATCTGGTCGGCGCGGCGCACGGTCGAGAAACGGTGCGAGATGATCACGGTGGTCAGGTCACGGGTGAGATCGAGGAACTGGTCGAAGAACTCGACTTCGGCGCGTACGTCGAGCTGCGCGGTCGGTTCGTCGAGGACCATCACCGAGGCGCCCGCCCGCACGGCGTACAGGGCCCGTGCGAGGCCGATCCTCTGCCACTGCCCGCCGGAGAGGTCGTACCCTCCGCTGTACTGGCGTGACAGGACCGTGCGCAGACCGTCGGGAAGGCGGTCCAGGACGTCCTCGGCGCTCGCGCGCCGGGCGGCCTCACGGATCGCCTCGTCGGTGGCCTCCATCCGGGGTGCGCCCAGGGAGATGTTGTCCGCGGCGCTGAGTTCGTAGCGTACGTAGTCCTGGAAGATCACGGCGAGCCGCTGTTGCCAGTCACGCACCTCGATGTCCGTCAGGGGGTGGCCGTCGACCGTGATCCTGCCTTCGGTGGGGTCGTACAGCCGGGTGAGGAGCTTGACCAGGGTGGTCTTGCCCGCGCCGTTGAGGCCGACCACGGCGGTGGACCTGCCGACGGGCAGTTCCAGGTCGAGGCCGTCGATGACGGCGGGACCGCCGGGGTGGTAGCGGAAGCCGACGTTCTCGAACCGGATGGAGCGGCGGGGCAGTTCGCCGGCCGGGAGCGACCGGCTCGGCGCGAGGGCGGGCAGCGAGCGCGCGCCGTCGCGGAAGGCCCGCATCGAGTCGAGCGCGATCAGCCCGTACTGCGTCTGCACGTCGCTCTCGGGGAAGTACACGCCGAAGCGCATCAGGATGAGGACGGCCTGGAGGGCGATCCCCAGGTCCAGCAGGTTCAGCCCGCCGCCCGCGCCGGCGAAGGCCGTCCGCGTGACGACGACGGACGCGCCGGCCAGGCCGACGAGGGCGAGCACGACAAACGGCCGGCCCAGCAGCCGCCGTCTGCCCTGCCACATGGCTTCCAGGTACGCCATGGTGTCGCGCCGGTGCCGGGCGCGCATCCAGTCGATCAGTCCGAGCAGCCGGATCTCCTTGGCCGCGTGGGTGCCGGTCGCGAGGTCCCTGATGTACGTCGCCTTGCGCTTCCCGGCGGTGAGTCCGTCGTAGAAGTCGCCGAACGTGCCGAGGGAGCCTCGCTGGCCGAACCGGATGACCATGGCCGTCGCGCCGATCACGACGGCGGCGGCCGGGCCCAGCGCGTAGCCCACCAGCGCCACGGCGCCGATGAGTTGGATGTACCGCGCGACCAGGGCCAGACCGCCCGCCGCCGCGTCGCCCGGTGAGGCGGACGCGCGGTCGAAGGCCTCGCGCGCCACGTCGAGCCGGTCCAGCAGACGCTGGTCGTCGAGCGCCATGGCAGGCGCGTCCGCCAGGGCCGCGCGCATCAGCTCGCCGCGGCAGCGCTGGTCGACCTGGCGGACGACCAGCTCACCGGCCGCCGCCTGGAAGGGCAGCAGGGCCTGCTGTACACCGAAGGCGACACCCGCGATGACCAGGACGGTCAGCAGAGCGGCCCAGGAGCCGGCGTCCTCGCCGCCGACCGCGCGCGGCACCCGTTCGAGCAGCACGCTCATGGCGACCACGAACGTGATCGGCAGCAGACCGAGCACGACGTTGAGCGACAGCGTCAACGCCCGGGTGCCCGGGGGTACATGGCGCAGCAGTCCCACGATGGCCAGCCAGCGCCGCGTACGCCGGCGCGCCTCTCCGATCAGTCTTGTCACAGGATCGTCCCTCGGGTGGCCGGATCAGAAAGCCCCTCGGACGGCCTGGACGGCATCGACAACGGGGGGCGTCTCAGATGTTGCCATTCCTGGCAACATTTGGCAACCTTTGGGCGTTGTCGGTGTCGGGTAGGTCGGCGTCGTCCGCCCGCGGTGCCTTCCCGCCCAGTTCCTCGAGTTGCCGGCGGCCTTCCTTCTCGTACCCCTCCACGATCAGCAGCCGGCCGTCGAGGATGCCCGCCCGGAGCCGGTCCCGGTGGGTCAGCCGCATCTCGTCCCGGTGCAGTTCGTCCAGGTGCGCGCGTGCGTCCGCGAACCGTGCCTCCTCGAAGGCGAGATGAGCCCTCAGCGTCAGCAACTCCTGGTTGAGCAGCGGCGTCCCCACATAGCCCAGCGCGGATTCCGCCTCCTTCAGGCGCGCGGCGGCCGGACCGGTCAGCGGCGGGCCGCTCTGGAGGTACAGCGAGGCGGCGGCCAGCCGCAGGCGTGCCCACAGGGTCACGTCGGCACGGCTGTCGAGCCCTTGGACCGCCCGCTCGATGTGATCCCGCGCCGCTTCCTGGTGGCCCTGGCGGAACCGTACGGTCGCCGCCGACCAGAGCGCCTCGGCCCTGAGCGTGGTGCCACCGCACTCCCCGACCAGCCCGACCAACTCGTCCACGTGTGCGCGGGCTTCGGGCAGCCGCCCCTCCTCGGCCTCCGCGGACACGAGCGCCATCAGGGCGGCGGCGGTGTCCGGCAGGGACAGCCCGGCCTCCCGCGCCAGCCGGACGGCCTCGCCCGCCACGTCGACCGCCCGGCCCGTCTCACCCGTGGAGCGCAGACATCGTGCGAGAGAGGCCCAGACCCGGCACCGCAGCTCGGGTAACCCCAAGGTGTCGGCGAGCCGGTCCAGCTCCTCCAGGCAGGCGAGTTCCTCGGCGGTGTCGCCGCGCTTCCGCCAGCTGCGGGCGATCAGCCACAGCGCCCGCCAGCGCAGCAGCGGGTCCCCGCCGTCGGGCTTGCCGAGGGCGGCCAGGAGACCCTCCACGGCCTCGTCGCCGTCCGTGGAGGACGCGATGCTCAACGCCCGAGCCAGTGCCGTACCGCTCGGCGGCGCCTCAAGGACACGCCGGTCGACTCCCAGCCGCCGCGCCACGTAGGCGATGACGCGCTCGGTGGGCTGCCGCGCCCCTGATTCCAGGCGGGACAGATATCCGGTGGAGAGCTCGTCGCCCGCGAGAGCGGCTTGAGAAAGTCCACGCGCACGTCTCAGTTCTCTGACGCGGCGGCCGAAGAGCGGTTGTTCCATCATCTGCATCCCAATATTCAGGGTGCGCGACGGCGTTGACCCCATCAGATGAGAATTCCCGCGGCACCAAGGGGCACGATCCCGCCGGGAGCATAGCCAAGGTCCCATATGGCAGGCAACCACTTGCCCACGCTCCCACCTGGCAAGGAGTCTTTCTGGATCCCGGAACGAGCAGTTTCGGTTGCCAGGGAATGACAAGCAGTTGCCATCAGTGTCCCGCACCCCTTACCGTGACAGTCGTCCCACGACCGGCCGCCCGCCGCACGGAGCGGGCCCACCCGCAGGAGCTGAGCTGTTCTTGGCAACCGAGGAAATCGCGGACACCCTGCCCGCGATCAATGCCGCGCTGGTGAGGGACCTGGTCGACACGCAGTTCCCGCAATGGGCCGCGCTGCCGCTGGAGTTGCTCGATCCGGCCGGCTCGGACCATGTGATCCACCGGCTGGGTGAGGAGCTGTCCGTACGGCTCCCCCGCCACGCGGGGGCCATCGGGCAGGCCAGGAAGGAGTCGGAGTGGCTGCCCCGGCTCGCTCCGCGCCTGCCGCTGGCCGTTCCGGTGCCGGTGGCCGTCGGACAGCCCGGCTTCGGCTATCCGTGGCCGTGGGCGGTGTCCCGCTGGCTGGACGGCGAGGTCGCGACGGTCGGGGCGCTGGCCGACTCGTCGGCGGCCGCCGTCGAACTGGCGGGGTTCCTGACCGCCCTTCAGCAGTTCGCACCCCGCCCCGACCTGGTCGAAGGCTCCCGCGACGGCCTCACCGGCCGGCCGCTGGCCGACCGGGACCGCGCGACGCGGACCGCCATCGCGCGGGTCGGCGACACGTTCGACACCACTGCCACGACCGCGCTGTGGGACGCGGCGCTGAACGCCCCGGCATGGGACCGCCCCCCGGTCTGGTTCCACGGCGACTTCCACACCGGCAACCTGCTGACCGTCGGCGGCCGCCTCAGCGCGGTCATCGACTTCGGCGAACTCGGCATCGGCGACCCGGCCCGCGACCTGACCATCGCCTTCACCCTGATGTCGGCGGACAGCCGGGCCGCCTTCCGCGCCGCCCTCGACGTGGACGACGCCACCTGGACCCGGGGCCGCGGCTGGGCCCTGGCCACCGGGCTGAACGCGTACACCTCCTACGCGGCCACCCACCCCCGGATCGCGGCGCAGACCACCCGCCAGATCACGGCGGCACTGATCGGCTAGGGCGTGTCCGGCGGCACCAATCGGCCGGCAAGGCTCCCCCCGGGGGCGAGCACCGGCTCCGCCTGGCCGGAACGTACGTATGTTGTATTGTCCCTCAAATTGTGGTGCCCCCTCCCGGGGGCTGGGGAGTGGGGGGGCGGGTGACTGGGTTCGTTCTGTTCCGGATCAGGGCGCACCGGCTGCTGCTCGCCGCGGCGTTTCTGGCCGTCCTGCTCACCACGTGCGTACTGACCGCCCTCGTGGCGCTGTCCGGTTCCGTCGGTGACGCCTCGCTGCGGCACGCTCTGGCCCGCGACCAGGGGGCGTCGACCGCGCTGGTCGTCACCGCCCATCTGCCCGGGGAGAAGCTGGACGCGGCGCAGGCGGCCGTGGTCCGCGGGGCGCGGCAGACCTTCGACGGACTGCCGACGACGGTGCGCAGGCTGGAGCGGTCGGGTGCGTACGCCCTGCCCCGCGCCCTCCAGGATCCGGCCGCGGACTCCACGTACCCCGATCTGACCCACTTCGCGGCGCTCGACCCGTCCAAGGTCGAGCTGACGGCCGGGACGCTGCCCGGTCCCACGACAGGGACCGCCTCCACGGCACGCGGTGGTGAACCACTGCCCGTCGCTCTCCCCCAGCTCGCCGCCCAGCAGTTGGGACTGCGGCCGGGCGCGCTGCTGACGCTCACCGACCGGGTGTCCGACAAACCCCTGACCGTACGGCTCACCGGCCTGTACCGGCCCCTCGACCAGGGCGATCCGTACTGGACGCTGGACAGCCTCGACGGTCGCGGCGTGAGCCACCTCGTCTTCACCACGTACGGACCGCTCCTCGCCGATCCCTCGGTGCTGGCGTCAGGGCGCACCAGCCGCGGCGACACGGGCTGGCTCGTGACCGCCGACTTCGCCGGGACGGGCGTCGGGGAGATCGGCGCGCTGCGTAGGGCGGCCACCGACGGGATCGCGGCGCTCGGCAAGGATCCCGCGCTCGTCGGTTCGGTGGACGTACGCGGCGACCTGGCCACGGTCCTCACGCGGGCCGAGCGCGCGCTGCTGGTCTCCCGCTCCACCCTGATGATCGTCGCGCTCCAGCTCGTCCTGCTGGCCGCGTACGCCCTGCTCCTGGTGGCCCGGCTCCTGACCACGGAACGGACCGCCGAGACCCAACTCCTGCGGGCCCGGGGGGCGTCCAGGGGGCGGCTGGCGGGCCTCGCGTCGCTGGAGGCGCTGCTGCTCTCCCTCCCCGCGGCGGTGGGCGCGCCGCTGCTGGCGGGTCCGCTGGTGCGGCTGATGACCCGGGGGTCCGTCCTCGGCCGGCTGGACCTGACGCTCGGCGGTGTCCCGCGAGCGGACGTCTGGCTCACGGCGGTTCTGGTCGCGGCGTGCTGCGCGGCGGCGGTGCTGGTGCCCGCGCTCGCCGGTTCGGCAGGTGCCCTGGGCCGGGCCGCCTCGCTGCCCGCGCCGGTGCGCGCGGGCGCCGACGTGGGCCTGCTGCTGGTGGCGGCCGTGGCGCTCTGGCAGCTGGCCCGGCGGACGGGCGGCGCTCTCACCGGCGACCAGGACGGCAACCTCGGTATCGATCCACTGCTGGTGGCGGCGCCGGCGCTGGCGCTGCTGGCCGGAACCGTCCTCACCCTGCGGCTGCTGCCGCCCGCCGCACGCCTGGCGGAGCGGCTCGCGGCACGCGGGCGGGGGCTGTCGGCGGCGCTGGCGGGGTGGCAGTTCAGCCGCCGGCTGCTGGGCAGCGCGGGGTCGGTGCTGCTGCTGGTCCTGGCGGTGGCGACCGGGATGCTGGCCATCGGCCAGAACGCCTCCTGGGAGCGGTCGCAGAACGACCAGGCGGACTTCGGCGCGGGGACGTCGGTCCGGGTCCTGTCCCACCAGGTCGTCACGCCCGGGGAGGCCGGACGCTACGCCGAGCTGCCGGGCGTACGGGCGGCGGCTCCCGCCCACCGTACGACCACGGCCCTGTCGGACGGCCGCACCGCCACCGTACTGGCGCTGGACACCGAGGACGCGCGGGACCGGTTGCTCCTTCGGGAGGACCTGGCGGAGAAGCAGGCTGACCGGCTGCTCACACCGCTCCGGCCCCGGGACACACCGCGCCCCGGCATCCCCCTGCCCGTGGACACACGCCGGCTCACCCTCGACGTCAGGATCGGCCAGGACGCCACCGGCAGGGACAGTGCCCGGGCGCACTTCGCGCCCAGGGTCACGGTCCTCGTCGAGGACGGGTACGGCCTCCTCTACAGCCTGCCCGCCGGGGAGGTGCCCGCCGACGGACGCGTCCGTTCCCTCTCCCTCGACCTGGACACCGGCCCCGAACGCGGCTCCTTTCACGGCGCGTTGACCCTCACCGGTCTGCACGCGGACGGACCGGTGCCCCCCGGCGCGCGGAGCGGTCAGCGGCTGGATGTCGTACGGGTCGGAGTCACGGACCGGGCGGGCGCGGCCCGAACCGTCCCCGTACCGGGGGGACTTCGCTGGCGCGGTGCCGCGACGACAACCCAGGACGCGGTGCCGGGGAAGCCGGCGGCACTGCGGCCCACCGCGACCGGTGAGGCGCCCATGTCCGTGCCGTACCGCCTCCGTTCGAGCGTGGGCGCGGACACCCCGTACCCGCCGGCCGAAAGCCTGGAGCTGCGCGTCGACGCCGTACGGTCACCCGTCCCCCAGCTGGTTCCGGGGATCGCCACGGACGGGTTCCTGCGCGCCACCGGGGCCGAGGAGGGGCAGCGCGTCGACGTGACCCTGGCGGGTGAGCGGATACAGGTCACCCTCATCCGCGCGGTGCGACAGCTCCCCACCACCGCTCCGGACGACACGGTGACGGCGGGAGCGGCCTCTGCGGCGAAGGGGCCGCCGGAAGCCGGGAACAGCGCGGACGGTGGGGCGTTGCTGCTCGATCTCCGTACCGTCAACAAGGTGCTCGCGCAGCGGGACGGCGGTTCGCTCGTGCCGAACGAGTGGTGGCTGAGCACGGACCCCGGCGCCGCCGGTCAGGTCGCGAAGGCCCTCCGCGCCGGTCCCGACGTCGACCCGGCGGATGTGCTGGTACGTGACGAGGCCGCCGACGAGCTGTTCAACGACCCGCTGGGCGCCGGACCCTACTCCGCGCTGCTGGCCGTCGCCGTGGCCGCCGCCGCGCTCGCCGCGGTGGGATTCGCCGTCACGGTGGTGGGCACACTGCGGGAGCGTTCGGCGGAACTGGCCGTCCTGCACGCCCTGGGCACACCGCGGCGCAAGCTGGTGGTGGCGGTCGCCGCCGAGCACAGTGTGCTGGTGGGCATCGCCCTGCTGGTGGGGCTCGCCCTGGGCGCCGCCCTGACCAGGACGGTCGTCCCGCTCATCGTTCTGACGAGCCGCGCCACCGCCCCCCTGCCGCCCGTGCTGGTCCAACTGCCGCTCCCGCAGGTGGCTCTGCTGATCGCCGGGGTCGCCGCCCTCCCCCTGCTGACCGTCGCCGTCGTCGCCGCCCGCGCGGCCGACCCCGCCGTGACACTGCGCCACCGAGGGGCGAACTGACATGACCAGCCGTACAGGCGGCACAAAGCACGAGAAACGCCAGGAGGGACGGGCCGGGCGCCGCCGTGAGCGCCCCGTCGCCCCCTGGGTCAGGACCCGGCTGCGCACCGCGCCGGGAACGGCCCTTGTCCTCGCCCTTCTTGTTGTCCTGACCGCGTTCCTCGCCGCCGCCTTCCCCCGCACCGTCGACACGTACGAGACCCGGGGGCTGCGCGACGCCGTCGCCGAGGCGTCGCCCGAGCGCCGGGTGCTGAACTTCCACTCGCCCGAGCGTTCTTTCCAACTCCCCCTGTCCGCACGGGAGGAGAAGCTGCGGCCGAGCGGTGTGGACGCCGTACAGCGCGAGGTGTCCGGCCTGCTCGCCGATCCGCTCCGCGCGGACACGGGCCAGTCCGCCCGGGGGGTGAGGACCGGCAGGACCCTGACCGGGATCGACCCCTGGCTGCCGCGCCACGACGGACTGCTCCCGGAGTTCGCCCTGGCCGCGCAGGCCGGTCTGGCGGGCCACTCCACCGTCAGAGGCGGCCGGCTGCCGACCACCGACGGGCGGGTGACAGCGGCGACGAGGAACGTGGAGGCGGCGGTGTCGTCCGCCACGGCGACCACACTGCACCTCTCCGTCGGCACGGTGCTGCACGTCGGCAGGGCGGGCAGCCCGACCCTCACCGTCCGGATCACCGGCATCGTCGACCCGGTCCGGCCGTCGGGGAGCTACTGGACGGCGGACAGCCTGCTGCGGACGCCTCACCTCAGCAGCACCGGCGCCAAACCACCGCAGTTCTACTGGGAGGCGGCGCTGCTGCTCGCCCCCGGGGCGGCACCGGCCCTGCTGGGTACGGCGGGTGAGCCCGAGCGCTACTGGCGGGTCGCACCGGACACGAGCCGCCTCACCGGACCGGAGGTGAGCGCGCTGTCGGAGCGCATCGCCTCGCTCCAGGACGGACCGGCCCTGTCGCGCCTGAGGTCGGCCGCCGGGGCCAACGCCTCCCTGGACACCGATCTGGACGAGATCCTCCACGCGTACGAGTCGCTGCGCTCGGCGATCACCCCCGTGGTCGCCGTCGCGGCCATCGGGATCGGTACGGTCGCCGTGGTGGTCCTGGCGCTGGCCGGCGGCCTGTCCGCGAGCCGCCGCCACACCGAACTGGTGCTGGTACGGGCCCGGGGCGGCTCCCTCGGGGGCATCGGCGGCCGACTGCTGGCGGAGACGGCCGTGGTCACCCTGCCCGCCGCCGTGCTCGGGCTGCTGGTGGCCGTCCTCCTCGTGCCCGGGGGCCGGACGGGCCCGGCCGTGCTCGCCGCGACGGCGGTCGCCGTGGTGGCCTGCGCCGCGCTCCCCCTCCGCGCGGTGCTGACCCACCGCACGCCGCAGGTGTACGGGGAGCGCGACGACCTCGTGCGCGGCCGGCCGAGCAGGCGCCGTACCGTCGCCGAACTGACCTTGCTGGTCCTGGCCGTGGGCGCGGTCACGGCGCTGCGGCAGCGCGGCACCACCGACTCCGGGGACCATCTCGTCAGCGCCGCGCCCGTGCTGATCGGGCTGATCACGGCGACCGTGCTCGTCCGGCTGTACCCGCTGCCGCTGCGCCTGGCCGCGCGCCCGGCGACACGCTTGCGCGGCCCGGTCGGGTTCCTGTCGCTGGCGCGGGCCGGCCGCGCGCCGGCGACGGGGACGCTGACCCTGCTCGTCCTCATCATCGCGCTCAGCACGGCCGCCTTCGGGCAGGCGGTCCTCGCGGGCACGGCGGACGCGCGGGACCGGGCGGCGCTGCTCGCCGTCCGCGCCGACGCGCGGATCTCCTCGCCCAACGACACACTCGTGGTGCCTGCCGGTACGGAGCGTGCGGTCCGGGACGTTCCCGGAGTGCGGTCGGTGATCGCCGTACGCATGGAGCACCAGGTGAACGTGGGGGCGCGGTCCGGCAGTTCGAACCCCCTCCACGCGACCCTGGCCGGCGTGGATCCCGATCCGTACGCGGGGCTGGCGCGCGACACGGACCTGGGCGGCTTCCCCGCGGGTGTGCTGGGCGCGGACACACCGTCCGGGCCGTCCGGGGGCGGGGTCCTGCCGGTGGTCGTCTCGCCGGGAGTCGCCGACGCCCTCGGCCGTACCCCACGGAAGATCACCACCCTCGCGGGTGTTCTCACGGTACGGGTCGTCGCGGTCCGTTCGCGGACGCCCGCGACGGCCTCCTCGGAGTTCCTGCTGGTCGACCGTGCCGGATTGCCGCAGCGCACGGCGACCACCCTGCTGGTCTCCGGCGGCGGTCCGGACGGGACGGCTCTGGACGGGAAGGCCCTGCGGGCCGCGGTGCGCGCGTCCGGTGCGGAACAGTCCGTACAGCTGCGCGGCGACATCCGGGCGCGGCTGGTCGACTCGCCGCTCCAGACCGGCGCCAAGCTGATCTACCACGCCTCCATCCTGGCGGGCGGTTGTTACATCGTGGTCGCCCTGCTGCTCTCGCTGGTGCACACGACGCCCGAGCGTGTCTCCCTCCTGGCTCTCCTGCGCACCCTCGGCCTCACGTCCCGGCAGGGGCGGCGGCTGCTCGCACTGGAGGCCTTGCCACAGGCGGTACTCGCCGCCGCGGGCGGCGCGCTCGCGGGCTGGGCGACGATCCTGCTGATCGCGCCCGGCGTCGACGTGACCCGGCTCGCCCTCGCCGCCGCGCCCGGTCTGGCCACCGGCCTCACCGCCGCCGGTGGTGCCGCGCTGCGGCCCGAGCCCTGGTCCCTCGCGCTCTCCGCGCTGGCCGTGGTGGTGCTCACCGGTACGGTGACCGCGGTGCAGGCCCGGTGGGCGGCCCGCCAAGGATCCGCAGACCGACTCAGGACAGGGGACGCCCGATGACGGACACCACGCTCGCGGAACTGGAGCGGCGCGCGACCGCCCGCCGTGACGCGGTGCGCGACGACCACGACGCGCTGATCGCCTGTGACCGCCTCGTCCGGATCTTCGCCACCGACGGGGTGGAGGTGCAGGCGCTCCAGGGGCTCGATCTCCGCGTCGAGAAGGGCGACCTGATCGCTCTCGTCGGGGCGTCGGGCAGCGGCAAGTCCACCCTGATGAACATCCTCGCGGGCCTGGACGTGCCCACCGCGGGCGCGGCCCGGGTCGGCGGCCACAACCTCCTCGCCATGGACGCCAAGGCGCGGCTGGGCTACCGGCGCGACGTGGTGGGCTTTGTGTGGCAGCAGACCGCGCGCAACCTGCTCCCGTACCTGACTGCTTCTCAGAACATCGCCCTGCCGATGCAGTTGCGGGGCCGCTCCCGCAAGAAGGCCGAGCGGGTGGAGTCCCTGCTGTCCATGCTGGAGATCACCGAGTGCCGGGACCGCCGTCCGTACCAGCTGTCCGGCGGCCAGCAGCAGCGGGTGGCCATCGCGGTGGCCCTGGCCAACTCCCCCTCCGTGGTGCTCGCCGACGAGCCGACGGGAGAGCTGGACTCGGCCACCGGCGAGCAGGTCTTCGCCGCGTTCCGCCGCGCCAACGACGAGCTCGGCACCACGATCGTCATCGTCACCCATGACCAGGCCGTGGCGAGCGAGGTCCGGCGCACCGTCGCCATCCGTGACGGCCGCACCTCCTCCGAGGTGCTGCGCCGCACGGAGATCGACGCCGAGGGCAGGGAGTCGGTGGTGTCACGGGAGTACGCGATGCTGGACCGCGCGGGACGGCTCCAGCTGCCCGCCGACCATCTCGCCGCGCTGGGCATGAGACACCGGGTCGCGCTGGAACTCGAACGGGACCACATCGGCGTCTGGCCGTCCGACGAACCGGAGCAGCGCGCGTCCGGCGACACCACCGACGGGGGTATGTGATGGCCGAGGCATCCGATCCGCGCCCCGCCGGCGCTTCGGTGGAGACGCTGATCCACGACCCGATGGTGCGGGTCGAGGGGCTGCGGCGCTCGTACGGCACCGGCGAGAACGCCGTCCACGCCCTGCGGGGCGTCTCGTTCACGGTCGGGCGCGGCGAACTGGTCGCGCTGAAGGGCCGGTCGGGCTCCGGAAAGACCACCCTGCTCAACCTGATCGGCGGTCTGGACACCCCGGACGGCGGGAGTGTCACCGTCGACGGGGTGGGCCTGGCCGGGCTGAACGAGTCGGGGCTGCTGCGGCTGCGCCGCGACCGGATCGGTTTTGTCTTCCAGTCCTTCGGACTCATCCCGATCCTCACGGCGGCCGAGAACGTCGGCATACCCCTGCGCATACGCGGGTCGGACCCCCGCGAGCGTGAGGAGCGGGTGGCGCTGCTGCTCTCGCTCGTCGGCCTCGACGGACACGCCGCCCAGCGCCCCGGCGAGCTGTCCGGCGGCCAGCAGCAGCGGGTCGCGATCGCCCGCGCGCTCGCCAACCGGCCGGCGCTGCTGATCGCCGACGAGCCGACGGGCCAACTCGACGCGGAGACGGGCATGGTGGTGATGAACCTGATCCGGGCGGTGGTACGGAGCGAGGGCGTGACGGCGCTGGTGGCGACACACGACGCCCAGTGGCTCGGGCTGGCGGACCGCGTCCTGGAACTGAACGACGGCGACATCACCGAGGAGCACGGCCCCCGGTGACGGGCGCGCGGAACGCCGTGCGGGAGGAAAACCGGTGGTCGCCGGTGGTCGCGTCGGGCGGTACGCCTAGAACGCGTTCGGATCGATCGTCCCGGTGACCAGTCCCGCGAGGAACCGCCGTATCGAGGAGCCCTGGGCGAGCCGCGCCCCGTCCTTGTCCCGCTCCCCGGCCGCCTCCTGGCCGGCGGAGGGAATGGCCTCGCCCGCCTTGACCTCGTACCGTACGGGCAGCGCGCGCAGTCCCCGTACGAACGGTGAGGAGCGCCAGGGGAGTTGATCCTCCGGTACGGCGAGTTCGAGGTGCGCGAACCTCTCGAACAGGCGCTCAAGCGCCAGCGTGGTGAGGACGGTGGAGAGTTCACGGGCCGGACACTGGCGTGGGCCCGCGCCCCAGGACAGGTGCGCGCGGGTACTGGCCGCCCGGCCCGCCGAGGCACCGCCCGCGAAGCGCGGGTCGGCGTGGGTGGCGGCCGTGGCGATCCACACCGGTTCGCCCGCGCGGATGACGTACTCGCCCAACCGTTCGTCCTTCAGCGGGAATCGCGGGACGAAGTTGGCCAACGGCGGCTTCCTGAGGGCGACATGGTTGACGGCCTCGCGGATCATTCCGGCGGACAGGCTGGCGCGTGCGCGGCCGTCGCCGGTGATGATCTCGACCACGGCGTTGGTGATGAGGATGCTCGCGTGGTCCGAGATCATCCCCATGAGCATGGTGAGTTCGTGGGCCAGCTCCGAGGTGGTCAGGTGGGGTCGCGCGGCGAGCAGGTAGGAGGGGAAGTCCTCGCCCGGCCGGTTCCGCCTCTCCTCGCCGAGTCTGCCCATGGCGGCCAGGACCCGCGCGGACGCGGCGGACGCGTCCGGTCCCGCGTCGAGGATCCGCCAGATGTCCATGAGCGCCTCGTCGCCCTGGGAGCCGGAGGCGCCCAGCAGTTCGCCGGCGACCATCAGGGGCAGCGGGCGCGAGAACTGCGCGGCCAGGTCCGCCGTACCCGAACGGCCCGCTCGTACAAGGAGGGTGATGAGTTCGTCCGCCGTCCTGCGGATGTTGTCCCTGAGCCTGCGGGCCTGCGGATGGCCCGGGTCCTGGAACGGCTTGAGCGCCGCGTCCCAGGCGGCCCGGTACCGGGCGTGGTCGGAGCCGCCGCGCGCCATCAGGTTCTCGGCCGTCAGCGCGGGAGCGAGCGGCCAGTCGGCGGGGACCCTGCCTTCGTTGCGGGCCCGCCAGTGCCGCATGCCCTTGGGCCACCGCTCGTCGTTCTGGAGGACGTACAGGGCCTCCGGATAGCCGAGCACCAGCCAGACGGGCACACCCAGCAAATCCACGGGGGCCACGGCGCCGTGCCGGCGGCGCAGGCGCTCGTGCACCACCTCCGGGTGGTCCTGGTACTCGCGCCCGAGCAGGGGCTCCGGGCTCAGTGACTCCAGGGTGAGGGCCCCGTCGCCCGTCCCGCCGGCTCGTTCCACGTCTGTCTCTCCCACGGTGTTCCCACCACCCCGGTGGGGCCGCTGATCACACAGTGCTCCGAGGGGGCCACGCGGCCAAGCCCGGCGACGTAAAAACCTTGGCCAACCTTCGCGGCGGGCCGGTGGGCGGCGACGCACCCGGCCCGTCGGAGATCGTTCGCGGCGCGGGGCCTTAAGCTCGCCGGATGGCGAAGTATTTCGATGTGCACCCAGAGAACCCCCAGCGACGCACCATCAGCGGTGTGGCGGACAGCATCCGGTCCGGCGCGCTCATCGCGTACCCCACCGACTCCTGCTACGCCCTGGGGAGCCAGCTGGGCAGCCGTGACGGCATCGACCGCATCCGGTCGATCAGGAACCTCGACGATCGTCACCACTTCACCCTGGTGTGCCAGAACTTCGCGCAACTGGGTCAGTTCGTGCACATCGACAACGACGTGTTCCGCGCGATCAAGGCGGCGACGCCCGGCAGTTACACCTTCATCCTGCCCGCGACGAGGGAGGTGCCGCGTCAGTTGCTGCACCCGAAGAAGAAGACGGTCGGGGTCCGGATCCCCGACCATGTCGTCGCCCAGGCCCTCCTCGCCGAACTGGGTGAGCCGCTGCTCTCCAGCACCCTGCTCCTGCCCGACGAGGAGGAGCCGCTGACCCAGGGCTGGGAGATCAAGGAGCGGCTCGACCATGTGGTGGACGTCGTGATCGACTCGGGCGACTGCGGCACCGAGCCGACGACGGTCATCGACTTCTCGGGCGACGAGATGGAGATCGTACGGCGCGGGGCGGGCGACACCGCGCGGTTCGAGTAGCCGGGGCGAGTGGCTGCCGGGGGGGCAGGAGCCCGGCACCCCGTTACGGTGGTCACCACATCCCATCCGCAGGGGGCTGCCGTGAAAGCGTCGTTCTGGACCGTCCTCGCCGTCCTCCTCGCCGCCCTCGCGGTCGGCAGCTTCGCGTCGGCGGGCCCGGGGACCGACGGGCCCGGCGAGGTCGGTGACCTGGTCGTCACCGCCGTGCTCGCGGTCGGGGCGTGGGCGAGCTGGAAGATGCGGCGGCGGCGATGACCCCCGTGATCAGGCGGGCGTCTTCGGCAGGTTCTTCTCCAGGTTCTTCAGGTAGGCGCCCATGAAGTGGTCGCGGATCCCGTCCGAGGTGGGGGCCAGGAGGTCGGCGGTCAGGCCCTTGGCCCGGTCGCGCAGCCCGGTCAACAGCGGCATCCTGTGGTGCAGTTCACCGTCGGCGTCGAAGTACCGGATGGCCTCGACGTGGGTGAACACCGGCTCCGGCGGGACCTGGGGCACGATGTCGTTGTTGTTGACGAACCGGTAGGTGCGGTTCTTGAGCGCGGTGTTGTGCGCGGCGGCCAGCAGGCGGTCGCAGGTGCGGGGCTGCCCGTACGTGTAGATGCCCTGCGGTACGACTCCGGGCCGGTCGAGGCACAGCCGGGTGCCGGCCAGCATGGCCAGCGCGCCGCCGAGACTGTGCCCGGTGAACCACACACTCTGCCCGTCGGCGCCGAACTCGGCCACGGTGTCGCGCACTTCGGGGTAGACCGAGGCGAGCGCCTGGTGGAAGCCGAAGTGCACGAAGCCCTTGCCGCCGGGGCCGGGGACGGGCGGGGTGCTGGTGTCGGAGAGCCAGTCCTTGATCTGCGTCGGCTCGGTGCCCCGGAACGCGACCACCACCATCCGGTCGCTGCCCGCCACGTAGGCCTGCGTGTCCTCCAGCGGGAAGGGCAGGGCGTGCGGCGACACGAAGTGCCGGAACCGGTCGAACCCCCAGGCGGCCGTCTCCTCCCGCGCCGCGTCGGCGTCGCTGTACGCCAGCTCGGCGGCTCTGGCCAGCCAGTACGCGTGCGTCAGGTCGTACCGGGTGACGGAATGGTCGATGGGGGTGATGGGCATGGGGCCTCCTGTGACTCGGCCGGGCGGGGCAGCTTGACGACGATGATCATCAGCCACGGGAGACGCGCCCGCACAGCGCGGCTCCACCCGATCGGTCGGCGCGCGGGAGCCCGCCGGGGCCACGGCCGCACGCCCTTCGTCCGCCCTCGCCGGGTCTCGGAGTGGACGGCTGCCGTCCGTCCGCCGGACGCCGGCTGAGAAGGTGCGCGTATGAGACTTCTTCCTTTCGCCACGGTCGACGCCGCCACGGTGGCGGGGTGGCCGACGTCGGCCGCAGAGGTCGCGATGTGGTGCGGGCGGCGGGAGTTCCCGGTGTCCCCGGGGACGGTCGACGGCTGGCAGCGGGACGACGACGTACAGGCTCACCTGCCGGTCGAGGCGAGCCTCGCCGAGGGCTGGAACGCCGCCCAGCCGGTCGCCTATGTGTGGCTGCGGCACGACGCGGCGGGTGCGGGTGGCTGAGCGGTCCGCGCGACCCGTACGCCGACAACAGCACCCGCGGCGCGCGACCCCCACGTCGTGAGCGTCCGCCTCAGGGCGACGGCCGCGTGCAGACAACGGCGAAGAGGTTCCGTGCCGTGGTGCCGTCCGGGAGGAGCCATTCGGCGGAGACGTACCCCAGCGGTTGTTCCGCGCGGGCGGCCACGTCACCCTCGCCCGGGCGCAGGACACGGTTCACCTGGACGGTCAGCTCGGCGTCCGGGCGGGTCCGTGGCCCGTCGGCGCCGGCGCCGGCGCCGGTCCGTACGAGGAGACGCGTACCGTACGTCCCGTCCGTCACGCTCGTGGACCTGATCGCCCCCAGCTCACCGCTCCCCCCGAAGAAGGTGGTGACCGTCGGGTCGGGGGTCTGGCTCACGCTCTGGTCCTGCGCCCGCGCCTCGCCCCGCACAAGGGCGAGCAGTTGGGCGACCACCACCGGGTCGTGGGTCCCGTCGTAGACCCATCGCCGTCCCAGCACCTCGTGCTCGGTGGTGCCGACGAGCGCGTGGTCCGCGCCGTCGAGCGGCGCGTCGCGATAGCTGAGCGGCACCTGGTACGAGACCGGCTCGTCGCCGGACCAGTCCGTCACCACGATGAACTCGATGCCGACCGCGCCGTCCGGGTCGTCGAGCCGGAAGCCGCCCACCTTGGCCAGTTCCGCCTCGTCGCCCTTGCCGACGTACCACGGCTGTCTGGGCAGCCACCCGGCGAGCAGCTCCAGCTTGCCGGGTTTCAGTGTGACGTGGTGGATGATCGCCATGCCTGATCTCGCTTCCCCTGAGCCGCGCGGGCCTCGCGATCATCTCACCGCACCCCGGGTCCTGCCGAACGATTTATCCCGGGGCCCGCGCGGCGGCCCGGTCAGGGGCGGTTCACCGGTCCGACCGGTCGGGGACCCGGCCGCAGAGCAGGTTGCCCGGCTCCGCCGGATCGTCGCTCATCCAGAACTGGCGCCACAGCAGGGCGAATTCCTCGCGGCTGAGATGCCCGTCGCCGTTCAGGTCGAGGAGCTCGAAGACGCCCGTCATGTCCACGGGCCGACCGTTCCAGGTCTCGACCAGCCGGCGGTGTTCCTCCGGAGAGATCACGCCGTCGCCGTTGGCGTCCACGGCGTCGAAGACGGTCTCGGCGGTCGCGGTGACATCCGCGACCATGGCGGGCAACTTGTCCACGAGGGCGAGCAGTTCGCCCATGTCGATGGCGCCGTCCCCGTTCGTGTCCCCGGTCTCCAGCAGCGCCGCCCACCATCCCATCAGCAGCGTCTCCACCCGGGCGCGCAGTTCCGTCCCCGGGTCCACTCCCGGAAGGCGGTTCCAGCGGGCGACCAGCGCCCTGAAGTCCTCCTCGCGCAGGTAGCCGTCGCTGTCCGCGTCGAACGCGGCGAACATCGTCCTGAGCTTGCGCTCCTGAAACGTACTGGCCATGAGCGGCCTCCCTCTCGGCGCGGAACCGGTCCACGAACCAGCGGCCACACCGCCGTCCCGCGAGGGACAACGGCGTCCGACTAACTGCTTGTCAGCCTAGGCCGAGAGGTGCCCCCACCCCCACGGGCACATGTGCGCGAAAGGTCACCCACAGGAGGAGGACTGCCCCGGGGATCCCGCAGGTGCGACAATGAACGAAGGCCACCGCGTGTTCGTGGAGGGACCGCACATCTCTCCAATAACACACGGTGGCCGCCCCCTCTGTCACAGCTGCGACCGGTCAGGTGGAGACCGGCCGGGCGGAGACCGTCAGAGCAGTTCGAGCCTGGTGATCTCCCGTCCCGCCGACCGGTCCATCACCATCCGCAGTCCGGCCGCCCGCGTCCTGTCGTACGCGGCCTCGTCCGTGACGCCCAGCTGGAACCAGACCGCCTTGGCCCCGAGCGCCACCGCCTGGTCGGCGACATCGCCCGCCAGGTCGGAGTTGACGAACACGTTCACCACGTCCACCGGGAACGGGATCTCCGCGAGCGAGGCGTACCCCTGCTCGCCCGCCACCGCCTCGGCCTTGGGGTGCACGGGCACCACCCTCTTGCCGATGCGCCGCAGCTTGTCGGCCACCCGATAGGCGGCCCGTTCCTCGTTGTTGGACAGGCCGACCACGGCCCAGGTGTCCCCCGTTCCGGTAAGAATGTCTCTTATCGTCTCATCATCGCCATAGATCGTCATGCGGGTTCAACGTCGGCGGCGGCGACGGCGTTCCAGAACCCGGCAGGCGGATCCGCGCCCCTCCGGGGCCCGCCTACCGCCGGTGGAGCCGGACGCCGATGCCGCGGATCGGGACCTTCAGGGTGACGGTGGTGCCTTCCCCGGGTGTCGACCGCACCGTGAGGTGCGCGTCCAGGAGGTCGGCGCGCTCACGCATGGCCGCCACGCCCATGCCGCCGCCGGAGCCGGTCGTACGGGGCGGGGCGCGGAGGGCCGCCGCGGCGGCGGGCGTCAGGCCGTCGCCGTCGTCGGTGACCTTCGTGGAGAGGGAGTGGCTGTCGTTGTCCAGGTCGACTTGGATCCGGGTCGGCCGGGCGTGCTTGACGGCGTTGGTCACCGCCTCCTGCACGATGCGGTAGACGTGGGCCTGCGCCTCGGGGCTCAGTTTCGCGCCGAGTTGGTCCCACCGCGTCCCCACGCGCAGTTCGGTGTCGATGCCGAAGTTGTCCGACGTACTCCGGCACAGCGCCTCCAGGGCCGGGCGCAGGCCGAGTTGGTCGAGGGCGACCGGGCGCAGTTCGGCGATGAGGTGGCGCAACGAGGTGATCTGGTTGCCGACCAGGCGCCGCGCCTGGTCGATGGCTTCCTTCATGGCGCCGGGGCGGTCGCTCGCGGACGCCGAGGTGAGCACGATCTGCACGGCGCCCAGTTCCTGGAGGGTGTCGTCGTGCAGTTCGCGGGCCCAGTGCCGCCGCTCCCGTTCCTCCCCGTCCCGGCGGGCCTGGATCCACTCCCGGTCGAGGCTGCGGTGGCGCAGGGCGGACCGGCGTCCTATCGCCGCGGCGAAGGCGATCAGGGTGAGGGGGACGAGGTGCAGACCGTTGAGCAGGGGCGCCTCGACCATACGGACCAGGAGCGCGACGGCGATCACGTACGAGATCCCGCTGATGACCGCGAGCCAGGGCCGCCGGGCTTCGGGGCTCAGCACCGCGGCCGCCAGGAAGGACGTGCCGGCGGCGAGGCAGAGCGCGAATTCGACGGTCAGCGAGTGATGGGCGACCTCGAACGCGAGCGTGATCAGGAGCAGGAACGAACCGGCCGCCTCGGCGACCGTGCCGGCCCGTGCCCGCGACAGGTGGATCATGCCAGCAGCCCACGCTCACGGGCCGCGGTGACCAGGTCCGCCTTGGTCTCGGCCCCCAGCTTCTCCCGGATCCTGGCGCGGTGCGTCTCCACCGTCCGTACGGACACGTGCTCGTGCCAGGCGATTTCCTGGTTGGTGTGGCCCTGGGCGAGCAGGGACAGCACCTCCACCTCGCGCGCCGTCAGGGCGCCGTCGTGCCCCGTGCCGGGGAGGTCGGGGCCGGTGACGGCCAGGCGGGCGCCCAGCGAGGGCTGTACGTACGTGTCTCCCGCGCCGACCTGGCGGGCGGCCCCCAGAAGCTCCTCGGCGGCCGCCTCCTTCAGCAGGTAGCCGGTGGCCCCGGCGCGCAGCGCCTCGCGGGCGAACGCGGGATCCTCCTGCATGGTGAGGACGAGGATGCGGGTACGGGGTGAGGCGGCCAGCAGGTCGGGGATCGACCCCAGGCTGGACTGCCTGGCCAGGGTCAGGTCGAGGACCAGGACGGAGGGGTGGTGCCGGGCCACGGCCGCGAAGGTTTCCGGCAGCGTGGCGCTCTCCGCGACGATCTCGAACGCGGGGTCCTGGGCCAGGAGGAGCCGCATGCCCGCGCGGACCACGAGGTGGTCGTCCGCGAGCACCACGCTCAGGCGTGGCGACGGATTCCCACCGGTGACGCGGTCGACGTCGTCCATGCCCCAACCGTAGATCGCGGGACCGCTCCACGAGAACTCGGCGATCAAGGATGCGGGGAACCCGCACCGGCCGTGCGGTGACCGTGCGGGCCGGCGGGGACAAGCCCGCACCCGGCGGCACGGAAGGCGGAAAAAAGCGTGCGGGGCAGTGCCGACGCCGCGGGGCCGCCCGGGCGGCAGGCTCGTAGGTGACAGGTTCGGCATCTCCTCCCAGGATGAACACGATGACCTCCCGCCCCACCGCCCGCAGGACCGCGGTCCCGTCCGCGCTCTCCTCCCCGACCCCCTCGGCAGTCCTCTCCCGGAAACTCTTCCAGGCGGCCCAGAACCTCACGGGCGCCGCGGTCCCCACGCTGGCCGACGCGTCCTCCGTGGACGTGCTCGAACAGCTGCTGCGCGGTGAGGTGCCGCCGCCCGGACCCGTGCACGGGAGCGAACAGTTCCGGTGCGCGGCCTTCGCCACCACACGGGAGGACGTCGCCCGGAGCGCGTACGCGGTGGGCGGGACGAGCCACGTCCCGCACGCGACGCCGTTCCGGCAGAGCCTGTCCGATCTGCGTCCGCGCCTGATCCGCCATCTGAGCCACAGCAGCCGGTGGCTCGCCCGCGACCCGGGGCGCGCACGCCTGATCCGCGAGGCGGGGGCCCATTCCCTGATCGTCCTTCCGCTGACGGTCCGGGGCGTGGTCCTCGGCCTGTTCGTCCTGTACCGGCTGGCCGGGTCGAACCCGTTCGGCGAGGACAGCCTCCAGGAGGCCGCGCGGCTCGCGAACCGCGCCGCGCTGACCCTGGACACCGTCCGCCGCCGGATCGAGGAGGACGCGCTCGCCCGGCTCCTGCGCCACTCCCCCGAGGCGGAGGAACCGCCGGCGGTCAGCGCGCTCGAAGCGGCCCACGGACGCGGGCCGGCCGAGGCCTCCGCCGCGCATTGGTACGACGTGCTCCCGCTGTCCGGCGCGCGGGTGGCCCTGGTGGTGGGCACGGCGACGGGGCGGGGGGTGCCCGCCGCGGTCGCCATGCACCAGCTCAGAGCGGTGATCACCGCGCTGTCGGCACTCGACCTGCCGCCCGACGAGCTGTTGGCCCGCCTGGACGACGTCGTGACGCGCCTGGACCGGCGGCGGCCTGCCCCGTACCGGCAGCCCCTGGACCGCAACCAGCCCGGTACGAGCTGCCTCTACGTGATCTACGACCCCACCACCGAGCGCTGCGTCGCGGCCCGGGCGGGCGATCCGTCGGTCCTGGTCGCCGACCCGGACGGCGAGGTCACCACCCCGCGCCTCGCTCCGCACAGCGCCCTCGGAACGGGCGACGAGCCCTTCGAGACCACCGAGTTCGAGACGCCGGCGGGGAGCACCCTGCTGCTGAGGGGTGGCAGCACCGGTATCCGAGAACAACACGAACCGCACCCGCCGCAGTGCGCCGGCGCCGACGACGACGCCGACGACCCGACCACGGAACGGCTCCGGGAAGCCATGATCCACTCCGCACCGCACCTGCCCCGACTCGCCGACCGCGTCCTGCGCCACCTGCCTCTCGACCGGAGGCCTCCCGTCCTGCTGGCCCGTACCAGGGCCCTGGACCCCGAGGATGTCGCCGCCGTGACCCTGCCGCCGGACCCCGCCACCGTCTCCACGGCCCGCGCCTGGGCCGGCCGCCAGCTGGCGGCGTGGCTGCTGGACGACCTCGCGTACGACACCGCCCTGGTGGTCAGCGAACTGGTGACGAACGCCGTCCGCTACTCCGGCGGGCCCATCGGTCTGCGTCTGATCCGCGACGAGCGCGTACTGATCTGTGAGGTCTCCGACACCAGCGGGGCGGGCCCGCACCCGTACCGTCCGCGCGCGACCGACGAGGGCGGGCGGGGCCTGACGATCGTCGGCCGGCTCACCCAGCACCAGGGCACCCGGTACACGTCCTCGGGCAAGACGGTCTGGACCGAACAGTCCCTGCCGGAGTGAGTCCGGTGTTACGGGAGCGGGGCCGGCGCGTCCGGCTCCACGGGGCTCACGGAGAACGCGAGTCCCCCCGTCAGCGCCACGATGGCGTCGTCCTTCAGGTACACCTGGGGCGGCCCCGCCTCGGCCCGGGGGACGGCGCCTTCCCGGGCGGGGGTGCGCCACACCTCGTCGCCGCCGGCCTTCTCCAGGGCCAGCAGTCCTCCGTAGCCGGTGACGAAGTACAGCTCGTCGTACGTCTCCGACCACACCGGCGCGGACAGGTTCTGCACCTCCGTGGCCCGGCGCCACCGCTCCTCGCCGGTGCGCGCGGACATCGCGGAGACCGTGCCGTCGGCCCGCGCCGCGTAGAGGGTTCCGCCGATCAGCCGTATCGCGTCGTCCTTCGCGATCCGGCTCCGCTTCGGCAGCGGTACCCGGCGGGTGGTGCCGGTCGTGGTGTCCACCCGTACCACCGAGGAGTACGCGAGGGGCTCGCCGTTGGGGTCGACCGGATACTCCAGCAGCACCAGGTCGGACCCGTCGACCCCCGCCGGCCGCGCGTGGAACGGGACGGCGCCCACTTCGTGCGGGTCGCCGTTCGCCGGGTCGAAGCGCCACAGCGTACCCGTGTCGGACTGTGCGTCCGCCGCGTAGCACAACGCGTACAGGGCGTCGTCGCCCGTCCAGGGGTCGCAGTACGCGCCGGCCGGGACCGGGAAGCGCCAGGCCTCGGTACCGTCGGCCGCGTTCATGGCGATCAGGTTCCGCTCGTCCGCCGACAGGACCACGACCCACGTCCCGAACGCCGCCGCCCGCGCGCCGTCGGCGACGGAATGGGTCCACCGCGCCTTTCCGTCGTCGGTGCCCAGCCCGGTCACCCACTGCCGTGTGTCGGTCGACCACGCGGGACCCTCGTGGTCGTTCACCACGACGACGCCGTCCCGCGCCAGCACCGGCGTGGACGATTCGACGCCCGCGGAGAACCGCCACGCGGTCTTGCCGGTGGCGGCGTCGAGCCGGGCGGCGGTGAAGCCCTCACCACCGCAGTAGAGCGCCTCGCCCGAGACGAGACACCCGCTGCCGGAGTCGCCGGACCCGTACAGGGGTGTTTTTGTCCGTAGCGTCGTCTGCCAGGGCTGCCACCCCTTCGGGAGGGTCGGTGCGGGGGCGCCCGAGTCGTCCGAGCCCGTCGGGGCCCCGGCCGCCACGTCACCGGTCCCCGTCCCGCCGGTCCCGCCGTACCAGTCGACCGCCACCGCGCCGAGTCCCGCCAGGGCCAGGCCCGCGGCCAAGGAGGCCAGCAGCACCCGGCGTCGTGGTGCCCGCCGCGGGCGCGTGGCGGGCCGGCGCGCGGGATCCCACGTGGTCGCGACGGGCGCGGCCACCCGCCACGTACCCGTCGCACCGCCTCCCGGAAGCCCCTGGAGCAGGGGCAGCAACTCGCCCAGCCCCGGCCGCCGTCGGGGGTCCTTCTCCAGGCAGCGCGTGACGATCGACCGCAGAGGCTCCGCCACGTCGTCCAGCGTCGGCGGCAGATGCACCACGTTGTACGCCGTCAGGTACGCGCTCTCCGCGTCGAACGGCCCCCGCCCGCAGGCCGCGAACACCAGGACGGCGGCCAGGGAGAACACGTCCGAGGCGGGACCGGCACCGCGCGTCGAGTTCATCTGCTCGGGAGACATGAAGGGCGGCGTGCCGAAGACGCGGCCGGTGGTGGTGAGCGCCTGGCTGTCGGCGGCGCGGGAGATCCCGAAGTCGATGACACGCGGCCCGTCCTCGGCCAGCAGGACGTTCGCGGGCTTCAGGTCGCGGTGCACCACGCCGGCCTGGTGGATGTCCCGCAGGGCTTCGCCCAGGCCGAGGGCCAGCGTCCGCAACTCCGCGCCGGCGAGGGGCCCGGCCTCCGTCACCCGGTCGGCGAGCGTCGGCCCCGGCACGTACAGCGTCGCCATCCACGGACGCTCCGCCTCCGGGTCCGCGTCCACCACGGGCGCGGTGTAAGCACCGCTCACCCGCCGGGCCGCCGCGATCTCCTGCCGGAAGCGCACCCGGAACTCGTCGTTCTCCGCGAACTGCGCGTGCACCAGCTTCACGGCCACCTCGCGGCCGGACGCCGACCGGGCCAGATAGACCATTCCCATGCCGCCGGAACCGAGCCGGTCGACCAGGGTGTAGCCCCCCACCGTCGCCGGGTCAGAACCAATCAACGGCACAGACCTCAGCTCCCCCACCACATCAGTCACATCAGTCACATCGGCGCGACCCGTGCGACCACACCTTAGAGGAGAGCGTCCGGCGTCCCGGCGACGGGCGGGACCGTCAGCGGCTTGGCGTAGCAGAGGCTCAGTTCGTGGAAGCGGTAGTGGCCGAACTTGGCGCAGGGTTCGTAGCCGCTGGACGCGTAGAGCGACAGCGCCTCGGGCTGCTTGGTGCCGGTCTCCAGCACCATACGGATACGGCCCGCGGCCCGGGCGTCGTCCTCCAGGGCGGTCAGCACGAGCCGGGCCAGGCCGCGCCCGCGCGCCTCCGGGGTCACGTACATGCGCTTGATCTCCGCGTCCCCGTCGGAGTAGCCGTCCTCGTTCTTGTCCTGGCTGCGCCAGCCGCCGGTGGCGACCGGGACGCCCAGGTCGTCGTAGACGATCAGGTACCGGCCGCGCGGCGGGTCGAACATGTCCGGCGCGAGAGGGGTGACGTCGCCTTCGTCGCCGTACCGCTCGCCGTATTCGAGCTGTACACGATCGTTGAGCCGGACGGCGTCGGGGTGACCGAAGGAAACAGTGCGTATATCCATCGAAATGATTGTAGTTCCATGCATCGCAGCGATGTGCCACCCCCCGCCACCTCTCGGACGGGCGCGGGCCGGAGATCACACCTACAGTGAATCGAACGGCATGAGGGAAGGTGCGACATGGCCAGGACCAACGGCGCACAAGCGACGACGGACCCTACCAGCGCGCTGGACACGCTGGTCATCTTCGGCATCACCGGGGATCTCGGCCGCAAGATGACACTCCGGTCCCTCTACCGTCTGGAGCGGCGGGGCCTGCTCGACTGCCGCATCATCGGGGTGGCGTCCACGGACATGAGCACCGCGCAGCTCGCGGCGTACGCACGCGACGCGATCACCGCCACCGGGGAGCCGGTGGAGGACGCGGTCTTCCAGCGGTTCGCCGAACGGCTGACGTACCTGCCCGGCGATGTCATGGACGACGCGCTCTACGACCGGCTGGCGCGGGAGATCGGGTCGGGACACCGCCCCCTGTTCTACCTGGAGATGCCCCCGTCGCTGTTCGCGCCCATCGTCGAGCGGCTCGGCAGGGCGGACATCCTGAGGAACGCCGCCGTCGCGGTGGAGAAGCCCTTCGGGAACGACCTGGAGTCCGCGCGTGAGCTCAACGCGCGGCTGCGCGCGGTGCTGGACGAGAACCAGCTGCTGCGGGTCGACCACTTCCTCGGCAAGGAACCGGTCATCGAGCTGGAGTACCTGCGGTTCGCGAACCCGGCGCTGGCCGGCCTCTGGGACCGGAACAGTGTGTCGGCCGTCCAGATCACCATGGCGGAGGACTTCGGCGTCGAGGACCGCGGAAAGTTCTACGACTCCGTGGGCGCGCTCCGTGACGTCGTACAGAATCATCTCCTCCAGGTGCTCGCGCTGGTCACGATGGACCCGCCGACCCGCTCCGACGCGGACAGCGTGCGCGACAAGAAGGCCGAGATCCTGAGCGTCGTCCGCGCCGCCGATCCGGCGCACTGCGTCCGGGGCCAGTACGAGGGGTACGCGGACGTCCCCGGGGTGTCGGCGGGCTCCACCACCGAGACGTTCACCGCCCTGCGCCTGGAGGTGGAGAACTGGCGGTGGACCGACGTCCCGTTCTTCCTGCGGGCGGGGAAGAAGCTGCCGCTGCGGGCGACCGAGGTACGGCTCCTGCTGCGCCGCGCGCCACGGCTGGCCTGCCTTCCCGCGCCGACGCAGGCGGAACAGAACCAGATCGTGCTGCGCATCGACCCCGATCCCGGTCTGCGGCTCCAGCTGGTCGGGCAGGGCGACGACGCGTCCTGGCAGCCGATCAACCTCAGCGCCTCGTTCGCCCCGGACGTCGGTGAGCCCTTCGACCCGTACGAGCGGCTGCTGCACAGCGCCCTGACGGGTGATCACCGGCTGTTCACGCGCGAGGACAGCGTCGAGGAGTCCTGGCGGATCGTGCAGCCCCTGCTCGACGACCCGCCCGAGGTGCACGCGTACCAGCCGGGTTCGTGGGGTCCGGAGGAGGCGAAGAAGCTGGTGCGCGGCCATCCCTCGTGGCGCGAGCCCTGGACGGGCCCGGCCCGCTGAGACCCGCTCCCGCGATGCGGTTTTGAAGTGTGCGCGGTGTGCGCTACGGTTGATCTTGAGCTTGCGGCCGACACACCGGATCGCGGGCCCGGCGTTGGTGGTCCAAGGAAAGACGCCCCGCTTCCTGCGGGGAGATGCAGGTGCAAGGCCTGCCCAGCGCTCCATGACAGGCCCCGGACTCTCCGTCAGAGTCCGGGGCCTTCTGCGTTCTCCGGTTTCTCCAGTGCCGTCGCGACCTCGCGGGTGCGGGGGTGGTCCTTGCCGTGGACCCGGGTCATGTCGGTCAGCAGGGTGGTGAGGAGCGCGGCGGAGCCGGTGTGGTCACCGGCGCGTGCCAGGACTTCGGCGTGCTGTTGGCGGGTGCGCAGGGCGCGCGGGTGGTCGGGGCCCAGCACCTTGTCGACGGTCGGGCGCAGTGAGGCCAGTTCGGCCGTGGCCGCGGCCGTGTCCCCGGAAAGGCCGCGCCAGTAGGCGAGGTTGACCCGGTATGTGAGCGTCGTCGGATGGCCGGGGCCGAGGGCCCGTTCGGCGTCCTGGGCCGCGACGGTGAACTCCTCGACGGCGAGGGCCCGTTGGCCTGCCAGGCCGCGCCAGTATGCGAGGTTGTGGCGGGCGATCAGGGTGTCCCGGTGGAGCCGGCCGACCGCGGCCTCCAGCCCGGCCACCGCCCGGACGTACGTGGCGACCGCTTCGTGCGGGTCGCCCGCCTCGCCCTCGTACCGCCCCAGATCGGTGAGGACGCTCAGGGTCACGGGGTGGCCGGGGCCGAACCGCCGTTCCACGGCGGTGGCGATCGCGGCGCAGGTGTCCCGCGCGCCGACGGCGTCCCCGGTCAGGCTGCGGCAGAGAGCGGCGTTCCGCCGCGCGTCCGTCACCAGGGAGTGGTCCGCGCCGAGCACGGTGGCCGCCCGGCCGGCGAGTTCGGTGAAGTCGTCCAGGGCCTCGGCCACCGCCCCGGCCTCCATGCGGAAGCGTGCCTCGTGGAGCCGTACGGTCAGTGTGTCGGGGTCCGAGGGTCCCAGGGTCCTCTCGGCCTCCCGCCGGATCTCCACCAGGGAGGCGAGCGCGGTCGCCGCCTCTCCCAACTCGCCGGTGGCGCGGGCGACCTGGCCGCGCAGCACCAGGACGTCACGGTGTCCGTCGCCGAGGGTGGCGCGGGCCTGGGCGAGCAGTTCCCTGCAGACGTCCCGCTCCGCCGCGTCGCGCCCCAGTTCGGCGAGGTACGGACCGACGCGGCGCAGGACCGGGTGCATGCGCCCGTTCCGGAGCAGACCGCCGGGCGCGGTCCGGCGCAGGGACTCGACACCGCGGTAGAGGGCCGCCTCGGTGTCGGGCCCGTACGGGGACTCCGCCGTGCCCGACCAGAGTTCCTCGATCGCGTCGGCGGCGGCGCCCGCGAGGCCGGGCAGGGCGTGGGCGGGTACGGTCTCGCGCGTCGCGCGCTGCACCAGGGCGTGCGTCTCGACCGAGGCGGGGGTGCGGGACGGTTCGTGGGTGATCAGGCTGAGCCGGTGCAGGGCCCGCAGGGCGAGGAGGACGGCGCGCTCGGCGGAACGGGGGTCGGGGCCGGGGTCGGTCCGCGCGCTGTCCCGGTATGCGGTCATGGCCGCTTCGATCCAGCCTCGGGCCGCCGTGGTGTGCAGCACCGCCTCCGGGATGCCGTCCGGGGCGAGCATCGACACGAGTTCGAGCGTCGCCCGGGCACTTCCGGCCGGTGCGAGGGCCTCCGCCCGGTCCAGGGCCAGCTTCCACGCGGTCTCCACCGTGTCGCTGTGTTCGTCGGCCGGGGAGGTCGCGGGCAGCAGGTCGGACAGTGTTTCCCGCCGGTCGTCGAACAGCCGGCGGTAGGTCGTCAGGGGCATGCCGGTGTCGATGAGGAACGCCGCCGCCTGGGACAGCGCGAGCGGGAAATGGCCGAGGGTGTGGGCGAGGGCGCCCAGTTCGCCGTCCTTCTCCCCGTCCCCGTGTATGTCCGAGTCCGTGTTCACCGCGAGCCGTGAGCGGAGGTAGCCGACGGCCTCCTCGGGCGCGAACATGCCGACCCGTACGACCCGGGACGACGACCGGATCAGTGCCGCGTCCCGGCGGCGGGTGGTCGTCACCGTCTTGCCCCGGTCCCCGACGGGGCGGATCCCCCGCAGGTCGGCGGGGTCGTCCACATCGTCCAGCACGACGAGCCAGGGCCGTGGTGCGGTGCGCAGCCAGGCGATGAACAGGTCGGCCTGGGTCTCGTCGTCCCATCCGCGCCCGCCAACCTCGCCCGAGACGACCCGCCAGGCGCGGGCGTACGCCGTGAGCACCGACTGGCGTGAGGACGCGGGCACCCAGACCCGTACCCCTCCCGGGCGCCGGGCCCGGTGGAAGGTGGCGGCGGCGAGCTGGGACTTCCCGGCGCCGCCGGGTCCGGTCAGGACGACGTCCCGTACCGAGTCGTCCAGCAGGGCCGCCTCGACGGCGTCCGACAGGGCCGGCCGCTGCCGTAACGACGCGGCGTCGCTGGGCGGCCGGCCGACCACCACGTCGTCGGGGGTCGCCGCCGCGCGGTTGTCGTACGCCGCGCGCCACAGTCGCTCCCACTCGGCGATCGACGTCCGGGAGCCGCCGGGGTCGACGGCGGACTCGACGGCCCGTACGACCGCCACCACGGCGTGGAAGTCCCTCGGCACCGAGCGCCCGCTGAGCCACTCGCCCAGACGGCGGGCGTTGACGGTGATCCGGCGCCCGGACGGCAGGGCCGTACGGCTCACCCGTGCCGCGAGCATCTCGTCGGACAGGTGGGGCAGTTGGCGCCTGAGCCGGGTCAACGCGGCGGCGAACAACGCTCTTGGCGGGTCCTCGGGCCGGGACTCCTCGGGCTCCGCTTCTTCCATCCGGCCAACTCTAGGCGGACCGGGGTGTTTTGGGGACGGTCACGCCTGACCCCCGGTCCGGCCCGGTCCGGGGACTTCTTACCGACGTCCCGGCCCGCCCCGACCTGGCCTTTCGCCGTCGGCTGCGTCTCGCGCCCGCCGGGGCGCGGGGCGTGAGGGCTACGTTCTCGCTCCGTCGGCAGGTGGGCGGACAAGAAGCGAACGACGGAGAGAAGAGGAGACACCGGACATGGCACAGGGACAGGGGCAAGAGGACGCGGGGAACGGCCACGTGGGGTGGGCGGTGCTGGTGCTCGCCGGTTCGAGCGGCAGCGCCGTCGGACTCATCGGCGGGGTGCCGGGACTCACGTTGGTGGCGGGGTTCCTCACGATCATCGGCGTGATCGGCCTGACGGCCGCGCGCCGCAAGCAGCGGTCCTGAGGGTCGGCGAACGTGACGGCGGCGGTCCTGAGGGTGGGCGAACGTGACGGCGGCTGACGGCCGGCCGCCGCGGCCGGACTGACGCCGCGATCGCGCCTGGTCGCGCGGGGCGACCGTGGGGGGGCCGGGGTGGCGGGGGGGGCCACCAGGGGGCTGCCACGGGGCGCGGGCAGCGGGGAGGTGCCGCGCGGCGGGGGGCCGGCAATCGGGGGCGGGGGCCGTGGGCCTGCTGTAGGGAGCAGGCCCATCGTCGGGGGGCGGCTACGGGGCCAGCCTCAGCGGGGGGGCTGCCCAGCGGGGGGGCGGGGGCGGCCAACTGCGGGGCCGGTTGGCCGTCCAGGCGTCCGCGACAGGCAACTGGCCACGTGGGCTGCGGCAGGGGGCCCGGCAAGGAGGGTGCCCGGGGAGCGGAGCCGTCAGGGGGGAGCGACCCAACGTCGGGGTGCGGCCACAGGGGCCCGGCCCAGCCCTGCCGGTGGCGGCCGACCGCGAGGGCCGACTGCCGGAGGGGTGGAACCGGAGGGCTGTCGGCCAGAGAGGCCATCTGCCGGAAGGGTTGGATCCAGAAGGCTGTCGGCTGGGGGGGCGGCCAGGAAGGAGCGGCCAGTTACGGGCGCTGCCCGCGCAGCCGGGAGCGGGAGCGGGGGCGGGAGCGGGAGCGGGAGAGGAATGTGATCGGCCGAGCCCGAGGCGCGACGCGGCAGAGCCGCCGACAGGCGTGGCCTCGTCCCGGCGAGGGGCGAACAGTCGACCGCCCCGAGGGGCGTAGCCTCCTCCCGGCCAACGGCCGGACGCGGTCGACCGACGCGACGCACACGGCGAAGGCACACCCTCCCCGCGAGCGGGGGAATCCGGTCAGCCGGGGCGGCGCGCGATGCGGCCGACACGCCAGAGACGGGGCCGCCGCAGGCGGGTCAGTGCCCGCCTGAGCGGTGCAGGTCGCGGAGCAGGGCGATCTCGGCTCCGTGGTGGAGCACTTCCTGGTTGACCCACCACACGATGTCGACGAACGGCTCTTCGGCGTCGCTGCCGTGCGGGTAGGTGCAGTACCCCACGGTGTCGAGCGCCGCGTCGTCCACGGCCGCCAGTGCCTTGCGCCAGGCCGCCGCGCCTTCCTCGAAGGCCGCGACCGCGCCCGCCGCGTCGCCGCTGACGGGGTGGTCGTCGCGGGTCAGGACGTGCCGGCCGGCCGTGTGGTCGGCGCGGAGTGTCAGCATCTCGGTGAGGTGGCTCAGCCGCCAGGCGAGGGTGGTGAAGGGCGGGGGCCACGGGTGGGGGTGCGGCGCGGCGTCACGCCCCCACGCGCCCGCGGCCGCCAGGAGGGTCGCGCGTGCGCCCGGGCCGTCCGCGCGCCGCCGGACCGACCAGCAGTCGGGCACCGGCTCCCAGAGGTACTCCGCGTCCGTCAGGGGGCCGACCTCGGTCTCCGCGCCGTCGCCGCTGTCCATGACGGGGCCGGCCAGACGGCCGACGAGGCGCTCGCACGCGAAGTCGAATTGTTCCAGCAGAGGGACCAGCCGCGGGGGGATCACTGAACGCTCCCATGCTCGACGGAAGGAGAGAAAGAGAGAGGGACGGGGAGGAGAGGGAAGGTTGGCGCGTCCGCCAGCTTGGCACGGCCCCCACCTCACCGCACCTCCCTCAACTCCCTCACCGCTTTCGCGTGTCCGCCAGGCCCGGCTCCGATGGCAGCTCCCCACCCGAACGTGCCGTTCCTCCGCCGAGCGGGGTCCGGTGGACGCGGAAGGTGCTCCGGTAGGTGTCCGGCGGCACACCGAGGGCGCGGTGGAAGTGCCGGCGCAAGGTGGCGGCGGTCCCCATGCCCGTGCGGGCGGCGATGAGTTCGACGCTGTCGTCGGTGGTTTCGAGGAGTTCCTGGGCGCGGTGGACGCGCTGGGTGTGCAGCCAGCGCAGGGGGGTGACACCGGTGGCGGCGGTGAAGCGGCGGGTCAGGTTGCGGGTGCTCATGTTCGCCCGGCGGGCCAGGTCGGGCACGGTCAGCGGCTGGTGCAGCCGCCCGCTCGCCCAGTCCAGCAGGTCCGCGAGCGCGTGGCCGGTGTCGGCCGGGGCGGGGACGGCGACGAACTGGGCCTGGCCGCCCGCGCGTCGGGCGGGCACCACCAGGCGGCGCGCCAGCGCGTTGGCGACCGCCGCGCCGTGGTCGAGTGTGACGAGGTGCAGGCACAGATCCATCCCGGCGGCCTTGCCCGCCGAGGTCAGGACCGTACCCTCGTCGACGTAGAGGACGTCCGGGTCGACCTGGACCCGGGGATGGCGCGCCGCGAGTGTGGCGGCGTGTTCCCAGTGGGTGGTGGCGCGGCGGCCGTCCAGCACTCCGGCGGCGGCCAGGACAAACGCCCCGGTGCACAGGGACACGACCCGGGCGCCCCGCGCGTGCGCCGCGCGCACGGCGTCCACCAACTCGCCCGGCAGGTCGGCCTCGACGTCACCACAGGCCGCGACGACGACGGTGTCCGCGTCCGCCAGGGCCTCGTACCCGTGCGGGGTGTCGACGCGCAGCCAGCCGCCGAGCCGCGCCTGCCGGGGGCCGCAGACGCGGAAGTCGTACCACGGCTCGGCCAGGCCCCGGTCGATGCCGAACACCTCGCAGGCCGCGGCGGCTTCGAACAACAGGGCCCCGTCGTACAGCGCCAGCACCACAGAGGTCGTGTCCGACGAGGTCATGTCCGAAAGTGTACGCATCTCGTCGTTTCAGCCACTCGTAGCCGCTGCCCCCGGCCGTGATCATGGCTGAATGAACAGACAACAGCGGGCAGTTGCGGTCGTCGGCGCCTATGGCCACACCGCCGCCTTCGTCCTCGCCGAACTGCGCCGGCGCGGCTTCGCTCCCCTGCTCGTCGGCCGCGACGCCGCCAGGCTGCGCGCCGCCGCCCGACCGTACCCAGGAGCGGACCCCCGGGTCGCGTCGATCGCGGATCCGCCGTCTCTGGACCGCGCGCTGGCGGGCGCGGCGGCGGTCATCAACTGCGCGGGTCCCTTCGCCGACACGGCGGCCCCCGTGATCGACGCGGCGCTGCGCGCCGGCATCCCCTACCTGGACGTGGCCGCCGAGCAGGCCGTCGCCCTGGAGACGTTCGAGCGGTACGCCCTCCGGGCCCGCGACGCCGGGGTGGTGGTCGCCCCGTCGGTGGCGTTCTACGGCGGGCTCGGCGACCTGTTGGCCTGCGCGGCGATGGGCGACTGGCCGGACGCGGACGACCTCACGATCGCGATCGCCCTCGACAGCTGGCTGCCGACCCGGGGCACCCGCGAGACCGTACGGCGCAACGCGGGCCGCCACCTGGTCTTCACCGGCGGCCGGCTCACCCCGCCGCCCCCGCCGCCCCCGGGCCCTCCATGGACGGACACCTGGCCGTTCCCGCGCCCGCTGGGCGTCCAGGAGGTCACCGAGCTTTCCACGGCCGACCAGGTCACCATCTCCCGCCACCTGCGGGTGCCGGAGATCCGCGTCCGTATCAACCGGGCACCCCTGCGCGACCTGGGCGATCCCGGGACTCCCCCGCCCACGGCGGCCGACAGCTCCGGACGCTCGGCCCAGACCTTCGTGGTCGACGTGGTCGCGCGCCGGGCCGGGGAGGAGCGCCGCGCGACGGCGTCCGGACGTGACATCTACGCGGTCACCGCGCCCCTCGTGGTGGAGGCGGCGGTACGGATCCTCGACGGCCGGGTCCGTACGGTCGGGGTGGCCGCCGCCGGAGAGCTCTTCGACGCCCCGGACTTCCTGCGGGCGCTCGATCCCGCCCACCTCACCTACACCGCGCCCGGCGCGCACCGGCCCTGACCCGCGCTGGTCGCCCCCGGCCTCTCCATGGCACGCTTTCCGGGTGACCAGCAGACCCACCCCGGAGCAGCACCTGCTCGACCTCGCGCGGCTGCGCCGCGTCCGCGACCGGATCGACCGGGAGTACGCGCGGCCGCTCAACGTGGAGGCGCTCGCCCGCGGGGCACACATGTCGGCCGGGCACCTCAGCCGCGCGTTCCGCCTCGCGTACGGCGAGTCACCGTACGCGTACCTGATGACCCGCCGTATCGAGCGCGCGATGGCGCTCCTGCGGCGGGGGGACCTCAGCGTCACCGAGGTGTGTTTCGCGGTCGGCTGTTCGTCGCTGGGCACCTTCAGCACACGCTTCACCGAGCTGGTCGGAGTGCCGCCCAGCACCTATCGGCGCCGCACGGCGGGCGCGACGGCGGAGATGCCGTCGTGTGTCGCGAAACAGGTGACGAGACCGGTCAGGAATCGAGAAGCGCGGGCCTCGGGCCGCACCTAGTGTGACCGGCATGGACCTCACGATTCACACCACGTTCCTCCCGCACGTCGACGCGGACGCGTCGCTGGCCTTCTACCGCGACATCCTCGGCTTCGAGGTGCGCAACGACGTCGGATACGGCGGGATGCGCTGGATCACCGTCGGCCCCGTCGGCCTGCCCGGCACGTCCATCGTCCTGGAGCCGCCGGCCGGCGACCCCGGCACCACGGACGACGAGCGCCGTACCATCGTCGAGATGATGGCCAAGGGCACCTACGTCCGTATCATTCTCGCCACCGCCGACGTCGACTCCACCTTCGCCGAGCTCCAGGCCGCCGGTGCGGAGGTCGTCCAGGAGCCGACCGACCAGCCCTACGGTGTACGGGACTGCGCCTTCCGCGATCCCGCGGGCAACCTGATCCGGATCAACGAGGTGCGTTGAGCGAGCGGTCCGGGGCGACAGACAGCGCGGCAGACAGCGCGGCAGGAAAACAGATGGAGACACGATGAGCAGGCCCACCAGGGCGGACGCGCAGCCGCCCGCGCCGCACGTCGCCGACAGCCACGAGCTGATCCGCGTGCACGGCGCGCGCGTGAACAACCTCCAGGACGTCAGCATCGAGATCCCGAAGCGGCGGCTGACCGTGTTCACCGGCGTCTCGGGATCGGGCAAGAGCTCGCTCGTGTTCCACACGATCGCCGCCGAGTCGCAGCGGCTGATCAACGAGACGTACAGCGCGTTCGTGCAGGGCTTCATGCCGACGCTGGCACGGCCCGAGGTGGACGTACTCGAAGGGCTGACCACCGCGATCATCGTGGACCAGCAGCGGATGGGCGCCGACCCCCGCTCCACGGTCGGCACCGCCACCGACGCCAACGCGATGCTGCGCATCCTCTTCAGCCGGCTCGGACAGCCGCACATCGGCCCGCCCGGCGCGTACGCCTTCAACGTGCCCTCGGTCCGGGCGAGCGGCGCCATCACCGTCGAGCGCGGCGACAAGAAGACGGTGAAGGCGACCTTCAACCGCACCGGCGGCATGTGTACCCGCTGCGAGGGCCGGGGTGCCGTCTCCGACATCGACCTCAGCCAGCTCTACGACGACTCCAAGTCGATCGCGGAGGGCGCGTTCACCATCCCCGGGTGGAAGTCCGACAGTTTCTGGACCGTGCGGGTCTACGCCGAGTCGGGCTTCCTCGACCCGCACAAGCCGATCCGCGAGTTCACCAAGAAGGAGATGGAGGACTTCCTCCACCGGGAGCCGACCAAGGTCAAGGTCGAGGGCGTGAACCTCACCTACGAGGGGCTGATCCCCAAGATCCAGAAGTCGATGCTCTCGAAGGACAAGGAGGCGCTCCAGCCGCACATCCGCGCGTTCGTGGAGCGGGCGGTCACGTTCACCACCTGCCCGGAGTGCGACGGTACGCGGCTGAGCGAGGGGGCCCGCTCCTCGAAGATCGAGCGGATCAGCATCGCCGACGCCTGCGCGATGCAGATCAGCGACCTGGCGGACTGGGTCCGCGATCTGGACGAGCCGTCGGTGGCGCCGCTGCTCACCACACTGCGGCAGACCCTCGACTCGTTCGTGGAGATCGGTCTCGGCTACCTCTCGCTCGACCGGTCGTCGGGCACGCTGTCGGGCGGCGAGGCGCAGCGCGTCAAGATGATCCGGCACCTGGGGTCCTCGCTCACCGACACCACGTACGTGTTCGACGAGCCGACCGCCGGGCTGCACCCCCATGACATCCAGCGGATGAACGACCTGCTCCTGCGGCTGCGGGACAAGGGCAACACGGTGCTCGTCGTGGAGCACAAGCCGGAGACGATAGCGATCGCCGACCACGTGGTCGACCTCGGGCCCGGAGCGGGAAGCGCGGGCGGCACCGTCTGTTTCGAGGGCACCGTCGAGGGGTTGCGGACCGGCGGCACGCTGACCGGGCGCCATTTCGACGACCGGGCCGCCGTCAAGGAGACGGTACGGACCCCCACCGGCACGCTGGAGATCCGTGGCGCGACGGCGCACAACCTGCGGGACGTCGACGTCGACATCCCGCTCGGGGTCCTCGCCGTCGTGACCGGTGTCGCCGGTTCCGGCAAGAGCTCGCTGATCCACGGTTCGGTGTCCGGGCGGGACGGGGTGGTGTCGATCGACCAGAGCGCGATCCGCGGCTCGCGGCGCAGCAACCCGGCGACGTACACGGGGCTGCTCGATCCGATCCGCAAGGCGTTCGCGAAGGCCAACGGGGTGAAGCCGGCGCTGTTCAGCCCCAACTCCGAGGGTGCCTGCCCGACGTGCAACGGTGCCGGGGTCACGTACATCGACCTGGCGATGATGGCCGGTGTCGCCTCTCCCTGCGAGGAGTGCGAGGGGAAGCGGTTCCAGGCGTCGGTTCTGGACTACCACTTCGGCGGCCGTGACATCAGCGAGGTGCTCGCGATGTCGGTGAGCGAGGCGGAGAAGTTCTTCGGCGCGGGTGAGGCGCGTACGCCTGCCGCGCACACGATTCTCGACCGGCTGGCCGACGTCGGGCTCGGCTACCTCAGCCTCGGACAGCCGCTCACCACCCTCTCCGGCGGGGAGCGGCAGCGGCTCAAGCTGGCGACCCACATGACGGAGAAGGGCGGTGTGTACGTCCTCGACGAGCCGACCACCGGCCTCCACCTCGCCGACGTCGAGCAGTTGCTCGGGCTGCTGGACCGGCTCGTGGACTCCGGGAAGTCGGTCGTTGTCATCGAGCACCACCAGGCGGTCATGGCGCACGCGGACTGGATCATCGACCTGGGCCCGGGCGCGGGCCATGACGGCGGACGGATCGTCTTCGAGGGCACGCCGGCGGACCTGGTCGCGGACCGCACGACCCTCACGGGCGAGCACCTCGCGGCGTATGTCGGCGGCTGACGAAGGTCGCCCCGCCGCCGGTGTGACCTCGGCGGCGGGGCGTACGCAGTTCTCGATACGGTCAGCGTGCCGACAGGTCGTCCAGCTCGGCGGCGAAGAGCAGGCCGCTGTCGAAGCCCATCCCGGCGAAGTGGCCCGCGAGTTCGAGGGACAGCACGCCGTGCAGCCGGGTCCAGAAGATCAGGCCCCGGTGGAGGGCCACGGCTGAGGCCGGGTGGTCGCCCGCCCACTGCCGGTGGTCTTCGAGATGCGTCTCGAACGGCGTCGCGGGGCTCTCCGACGGCAGGGGGGCGAAGGCGTCGAGCACGGTCGTCATGATCTCGGACGCGATGGCGGTGATGTCGTCGGGCGCGTGGTAACCCGGGACGGGGGTGCCGTAGATGAGGAAGTACCGGTGGGGGTCCGCCAGGGCCCAGCCGCGCATGGCGTGGGCCGGCGCGGCCAGGTCGGCGCTGGACGCGGCGGCCGTGCGGAAGGCGTCGGCGAGGCTTCGGTACGCGTCCCGGATGAGTTCGGTGATCAGGTCGTCGCGGCTGGCGAAGTACCGGTAGAGCGCGGGTCCGCTCATGCCCATCCGCTTGGCGATCGCGTTGAGGGAGAGCGCGGACGCCCCGGCCGTGGCGATCTGCTCCCACGCGTGTTCCTTGACCTCCGCGCGCACCTGGGTCCGGTAGCGCTCGCGGGGGGTCGTGGTGCCCGCCTCTGCCATGGCCTGCCGCCTTTCCACGCCTGAGCGTCTACAGTCTCAAGATATAGTTAGAGGCTATCACGAGACCCGATCTCCTGGATCAGCTCCGCGGTCTCCATGATCATGCCCGCCGGTCCTGAGGGATTGACGTAGAGCGCGTACCCCTCGGGAAGCCGCTCGACCAGTTCGGCCACCGGGACGATCCGGGCCGCGAAGGCCCCGAAGGCGTCGTGGTACGCGGGCGAGGTGAAGACCGGGATCACCGGTTCGCCTTCCGCCGACCGCACGGCCAGCGCACCGCCGTCGGCGGCCGTGAGGACGGCGACCTTGGCGGCGGCCAGCGTCCGCACGACATCCTCGGTGGGCCCGTACCCCGTCACGGCGAGCTGGATGGCGGACTCGACCGGATCGGTGGGTGCGGGCCAGCCGAGGGCCTCCGGGGAGGGGCGGTACTCCTCGTTGTCCTCCCACGCCACGATCGCGCCGGTGGGGCCGGCCCGCCAGCGGCCGGGGATCGCCCAGTCCGGCGGCGCGTCCGCGTCCCGACCCTGGTCCGTGTCCTCGTCCCCGTCCCCGTCCTCGTCGGCGCCCGACCACGCCGGATCGGGGAGGCTGAGCCACTGGTCGGGCAGGTGCCGGGCGGCCTCGATGATCTCCACCGGCGGCTCGGGTATCTCCGGGTCGAACCCGTCGTCAATCTCTGCCATGCGAGTCCCTCACATCAGTCCGGCTGTTTCCGGGGTGTCGAGTGGTGTCCAGTGACACGACGGGCCCATCGGGCGGCCCGAGAAGGAGGCGGCCCCCGGCCGCGTCCAACAGCGCGAGCCGGATGCCCAGTTCGTACGCCGTGAGGGCCGCCAGCGCCTCGATGAAGGCGGCGCCCGCCGCGTCGGCGTCGAGCCGGGCGAGGAGCAGCCGGAACTGCTGAATCCGTGTCAGACCGGCCGCGCGGACGGAGAGTCGGTCACCCTGAAGGGACGCCTCCGCGTACTTGTCGAGGGCCAACGGAATGCGGAGGGCCGCCAATTGACCGATTGCGACCATCTCGTACGGTGACAGCAGCGGCTCCGTACCGGCGATCCGGTCCTCCGCGTCCGGGACGTCCCCCGCCAGCCGGCTGTCCAGCCACGCTGTCAGCGCCTCGGGGGTGGCCGGTCCGGGGCCCGCGCCCAGCAGTTCGGGGACGTCCCGTTCCAGCGCGGCGACAAGCAGGCGCGTGAACGCACCCGCGTCGGCGGAGGGCAGGGCCAGCAGCACCGGCGCGGGTCCGGGGACGGGCGCCCGGGCGGGAACCTGCGTGGGGGGAGACGCCGGGGAAGGATCCCGCAGCGGCCCGGGCCGGAAAGTGAACCAGTCCGGCCGTTGCGGTATCGGTGTCCCCCTCAGGACAACAACCGCCTCGCGCAGAGCGGGATCGAAGACCAGCTGCGTCCCCTCGCGGGCAACCAGCGTCTTCCTCGCGGTACTCGACCGGCCGGTGATACCCATGGCCACCTCCACCGGCGGCTCACCTCCGTCGGACCCGATCAGGACGACGGAGGTGGCAAGGGGCATCGCGCCCAGCCGCTGGTCGTACCTGAGCAGAGCGGCGATCTCGTCGTCCGGCACCCCGGGGACGGTGCCCGACGGCAGGTGCAGGTCGAGTTTCCCGTCGGAACCGTCGGCGACCACGAAGTAGGGGGCGGCGGGCTGTCCCGAACCCGGCGCGGGCTTCCACGGGGAGGGATGGGAGACCCCGTTGGCGACCGAGCCGTCGGGCGACACCAGGTAGGTGTCCGTGACGATCTCCCCACGGACCGGCCGCCCCCTCCAGTTGCGCCCCGGCACGGCTCCGCGCTTCGCCGACACGATGAGCGTGCTGTCGCTCAACGCGCCCTGCCGCATGAGGTGATACGCGGCGAGCTCCGCCGGATCGCGCGGATCGAGCCCGATGACCGCGGCGCCGGCCGCCAGCCGGAGCAGGTCCGACCCCCGGGTCAGGTCCACCGCCGGCCTCGGACCGCCCCCGGGGTTCACCGGGCCCAGATGCAGGACCTTCTCCTCCAGGGCCCGCAGTTCCCCAGGGGTCCGCTCCCCGAGCGCCTCGCGCGCCTTGACCGTCCCCCAGAACAGCTTCACCCGGTCCGTGGCCCCCAGTCCCCAGAAGACCTCGCCCCGCGCCCGCGTGGCCAGGTCGTCGAGGTTCTCGTCCTTGAGCAGGGCCACCGCCCGCTCCACCGAGGGCAGCGGGACAAACGAGCGCAGCGGCGACGGCGTTCCGTCGGCCCGGGTGGACCCGGCGGCCTCCGCCGCGTACAGCATCGCCTTGATGTCGGCCGGCTCGACGTCGGCCCGCGGGGGTTTGGGCCGCCCTTCACGCTCCAGGTGCGCGCGGGTGACACGGTCCAGCAGGTCCAGGCTGAACGAGCCGCCGAGCGCGGCCAGTTCGGGATCCGCCCGTCGCATCCGCTCCAGCGCCCCGATCCCGCGCAGCAGCCGCTGGTACTCGCCCGAGGGGTCTTCCTTGTCCGCCTCGATCCACACACCGAGCGTCCAGCGTAGTGCCCGGACCAGCCGCAGGGTCTCCCGTCGTGTCTTCCCCCGGGAGACGCCCCCGCCCGCGGACAGTCCGGCCCATCCCGCCAACCGGTCCAGTTCCGCGTCCTCCGGGTCCGGCCACAGTTCGCGCCAGGAGCCCTTCACCCCTCGCACGGTGGCCGCGGTCCCGTGCTGGTACGTCCCGTCCATGGCCTTGCCCAGATAGTGCAGCCGGTTGGGCGCGAAGACCGGCTGCCCGCTTCCGTTGGAAGCCGCCTGCGCCATGGACAGCATGGGGAGCGGATCGAAGACGAACGGTGAGGCGGTGCCTTCGTCCAGGTCGACATCACTGTCCGCGAGTGTGTCGGCCCAGCACGACGGAAGGACGATCGCGGGCTTGCGGCCGGCCTTCAGCGCCTCGCCGCGGAGCTTCCGGAAACTCGGACGCCGCTTGATGAAGCCGCCCAACTGGCCACCCCGTACGGGCAGGACACGGCCGTCGACGTGCTCCAGCTCCGCCCGCAGCGGTTTGCCGTGCGCGTGGAAGTAGTACACCGGCCGGCCGGCCCACCCCACGGGGTCCGCGTCGCCGAACCAGTGGCCGGTGACCGGGTCGAGGTGCCCGCTGGTCGGCATCTCCGGCAGCCGGCGGTGCAGTTCGTCCCTGGTGGCCAGGTCACGGTCCCTCATGGAGACACGTCCGATCGGCCGGTGATGGTGGAGGAGGGTGACGGTCTTGACCCGGCGGTCCGCGACGAGCCCGACGTCCTCCACGTACAGCTCGTCGTGCGGCTCCTCCCGCGCGCCTTCCCCCTCGGACCCGTCGACCCCTCCGAGGCCGGCCGGGTCCCGGTCCTCCGGCAGGCTGAGGGCCCAGTCACCGAGCGCTCTTCGCGGGCGAAGGTCCGGGACTTCGATCCTGACCTCGTGGTCGGCAGGGTCGTCGGCGACCAGGTGAGTGGCCCGGCCGGTGTGGGTCCAGACCTTTTTGCCGGTCTTGAACGCGCTCAGGCCGGGCAGGTCCAGGCCCTGGCCACCGGCGTCCGGCACGAGCAGCAGCACCGGCACCTCGTCGCCGAGAGCGGCCAACTCGGGATCCATGGCGAGAAGTTCGGCGAACTCCTGCCAGGAAATCCTGAGGGGGACACCGTTCAACGGCACCATGACGTGGTCATGGCCTCCGTCGGCCACGACGGCGTACGGTTCCGGCTGTCCCTGCTCGCCCGGCCGGAGCCACGGCGACGGCTTCGGCGCTCCGACGACCTGCCCGGGCCGGGTCTCGACGTAGGTGTCCGTCACCACGTTCGTGATCGGGTCGCGCGTCAGGTTGCGGCCTCCCACCCGGCCGTCGGGCCCGACGATGCGGCTCGCCGCGCCCAGCACGCCGCTCCTGCTGAGGTGGTACGCGGCCAGCGCCTCCACACTCGTCGCGTGCCCGGCCTTCATCGCGTCCGCCGTCAGCTCGTAGAGCTCGGTGAGCGTGGTGTCGTCGATGACGGCGTCCTCGTCCAGATGCAGGATCCGGGCGGCCAGCACGTCCGGCTCGAAGAAGTCCACCAGCGTGGCCAGTTGCCTGAGGGCGGCGGCGCGGGGCGGCAGTCCGACCTCGACCGTCACCTTCTGCCGCCCCGGCCGCCCGTGGGTGCCGCTGTCCCGGCCACGGCTGTCCACGACGATGCCGAAGCCACCGATCAAGTGCTCCTGCCGCAAACGCTTCAGGGCTTTGCGCAGATGCTCGTCGAAGACCGCCTCCACCGCCTCCGCACGTGTCTGTCCGGTACGGCGGGCACTCGCCGCCCGCCTCAACCCCAGCCGGCCGTTGCCGTACCCGGTGATGCGCACGGTGACGGCCATGTCGGGGGTCGGTATCAGCGCCTGGGCACTGAGGTGCCCGGCCCAGGCGACCTGGCGGGCCAGTTCCGCGATCTGCCGCTCCGCCGCCTCGTCCGGCGACTTGGCTTCCTCGTCAAAACGAATCACCGTCGAAGGGGACGGCAACGGGGCGTTCGCGGGAGTGGGATACCGGTCCGAATCGGACCAGCCATCAGCGTCGTGGCCGAGGTCGATCATGACCTCGTCGTCCGATTCCGAACCGGCGTCCACGTATGCGGCGTCGGAGTCGTCCTCGGCGTTTTCCTCGGCGTTTTCCTCGGCGTCGGAGCGGGCCCCGTCTCCCGGCGCGGCCGGCTGGGAGAACGCGGGTACGGTCCCCGGCCCCGACGAGGCGGCCCGGGTGACGTCGGCCCGGTGGTCCCGGTCCGCCGCCCGCTGCCGGATCAGCAGCTGCTGCTCGGCGCGGCTGAGGTCGGCGTCCGCCACCGACAGCGGTGTGGCACCACCGAGCAGGGCGGCGTGGATCTGCCTCGCGCCGGTCAACTCGATCCCGGCCCGGGCGAGTTCGTCGGTGGTGACCGGCTCCCGCGGGTCCAGCGGGGGTACGTCCGCCGGTGTGTCGTCCTCCGGTGTGTCGTCCTCCGCCTCGGCAGACCGGTCGCCGGAGCCGGGCACCTCGCGCAGCACCTCCGGTGCCGCGTCGCTGCCCTCGTAGTGGTTGAAGCCGTTGTAGTAGACCTCGATGTGCCGTACGGCGCCGTCGGGCCCCGCGACACCGCCGAGCCGCCGGTACCCCGCCCCCACCGGCCGTACCACGTCGACCCGTACGTCGAACGCGTGGGCCAGGAGCGGCAGGAAGATCTCTCCCGCCTCCGTCTCCCAGCGGCTCTCCCAGTTCTCCACCGCGTCCAGGAGCCTGGCCAACTCCTCGCTTTCCAGCGGCGCGTGGCTCTGTGGATACACCGCGCGCAGCAGGCGCCGCAGTTGTTCGTCCGTCAGGGCGTCCAGACGCGGAAGCCGGCCCTGCTCCTCCACATGGGCGAACATCCGGCCCGGCGCCAGGCCGCCGGCCCGTGCCTCCTCCACGGCTCGGGCGTCGTCCGCGGACAGGCCCTCCCGGGCGGGTTCCGACGCCAGGCGGGCGTCGACGTAGAGGCGGAGCAGCTCGCCTGGATCGAACGCCTCCGGCAGGGAGACGCGATCGACACCGTGGTGGGCGAGGTGGCCGAGCAGCTCGGCCCGGTCCATTCGCTCGGCACGGTGGGCGAACGCGTCCGTCACCGTCCTGCGGAACTGGCCCGTGATTTGCGCATCGAGGACACCGTCGCTGCGGCCCACGTACTCCGCCACGAGGCCCCGCACGGCCTTGATGACGGCGTTCCATGGGCCGCGGGGGCGCCAGGTGGTGGCGTGGCTCCTCAGGTCCCGGTGGACCGTACCCGGATCCCCGAGCCAGTCGTGCGCGGCCCGGTCGACGGAGGCGAGGCCGAGGCGCTCGCGCAGGCGCTCGGGATCGCTGGCCATGAAGGAGTAGAGCAGGCACTCACCGTTGCGGGGGACCCGTACGGCGCGGCCCCGGGCGGAGGCGCTGCGGTCGGTGGGGAGCGGGTCCGTGCCGGGAGCCGGGGGTGTGGTCGGGGGCGGGGTGACAACACCCGCGGTGGTCTCGATGACCGGCGGCACGGGAGGCAGGGGCACGGCGGGCGGCGGTACGGGGGGTGGTGTGGCCGGAGGCGGCGTGCCGGGAGGGGGCGTCACGGTGGTGTCGACCGACAGGCCGGGGTCGGTGGTCGGCAACGCGGGGTCAGCGGCCGACGACCCCGGATCAGTGGCCGGCGGCGGCACCGGTGGCGTCGTTGTGCCCGACCGCGTCGACTCCACCGGCGGCACGGCCAGTTGATAGTGGCGGTCGTCAAGGCTCAGCACCACATGCGGGAGATCACTGTCGGCGTCCTCCACCAAGCCCTGGAGGTTGCCTCCGCCCGCCCGGCCCCCGGGCGTGAAGTGCTGGAAGCTGCCGTCGCCCCCGACCACGGTGATCCGTACCCCGAACGTCCGCGCGGCGAGCAGCGGCAGCAGGTCCCCGGCGGAGTGGTTCCAGCCGGTCTCGGCGTCGGCGTCGCCCCGCCGCAGGAGCTGCGCTTCCGCCAGACCCGCCCGGACCTCCGGGCTCAGGTCTGCGGCGTACGGCATGAGCCCGCCCAGGGCGTCGAACTCACGGCGGGCCGGGGTGTCCGCTCCGAGGTCGAGCCCCGCGTCGTCGATCTCACCGTCGCTGAAGACGTCGGTGTCGTCGGGCGCGACAAAGGCCAGCAGATCCGCGTCCGCCGGATCGGTCAGCCGGGCGGCCAACCGCCGCCGCAGCAGGGGCATCGCCCGGGGGTCGGTGAGGTCGATGCCGACGGCCGCCAGCAGCGCCGGGTCGGCCCGGTCGAGGCCCTCGGCGAGCGCGCGGAGGAAAGACTCGCCGTCCCTCGGCACGTCGTGGAGCGTGTACGTCTCCTGCTCGGGCGAGGTGAGCACGGTGTCGGGGCCGGTGCCGGTCCTCGTGTAGCGAGGAGGGTCCGGAGGCGCGGGCGGGGCCGGTTTGGGCGGGGCCTGGTACGTCACCGGCGGCGGCTCCTCCAGGCCGTCGAGCTGCCGTACGCCCTCCTCGGTGGCCGCCAGCCGGTGCCAGCGGGTGAGCTGGTCGGCCCCTGCCCGTACCCGGTGGTACTCCGCCGCCGCCCGGTCCGCCGCCTCCCTGAGCCCGCGCAGCTCGGTGGCCGCCGCCTCGAAATCGTCCCGCGCGGTGTCCCGGCGGGCGGTGGCGGCCGTGAGCCGCAAGGCGGCCTCGTCGGCGGGCCGTTGGAGCGCGGCGAGCCGGTCGGCGGCCTGCGTCCGTCCCGTACGAGCGGCTGCGAGCCGCAGACCGGCCGCCGTGCGCAGTGCGGCGGCGGCCGTCACGGCCGCCGCCAACCGGGCCCGGGAGGCGTCGTGTTCGTCCCGGAGGAGCCGTGCCCAGCCGTCGTGTTCCGGTTCGGCCTCCGCCTGGTACCGGGCGTGGGCGTCCACCTCGGCCCGGGCCGCCTCGACCCCGTCCCGCGCGATGCCGTCGTCCCGGGTGGCCTCGTCCTGGGCCTGTCGCAGCGCGGTGTCCGCCGCGTCGAGGGCCGTGCGGGCGGGGCCGAGCGGAAGGCCCGCGAGACGGGCGGCCTCACCGGCTTCGCCCAGGGCGTCCCGCGCGGTGTCGAGGGCCTCGCGCAGACCGGCGGCGCCCCGCCGCTTCTTCCAGTACGCCTTGTCCCCGTCGACCCACCCCTTACTCGCGCTGCCGACCGCGTCCCACGCCGTGCCGACCCGCTCGGGGAAGTTCGTGTCGGTGATCAGCATCAGTTCGCGGGCGACGTCTTCCCGTATCCAGGCGATGACGTACGCCTCGGACGTCATCGCCTGGGGACCCGACCGTGCCTGGCTGAAGGTGCCGCCCCGAATCCGGTTCGCGGCCCGGGAGTCCACGATGTTGCGGTGTACGTCACCGACGCTCAGCCAGGAGCCGGGCACGGCGAACAGGAACGAGCGTCCGGTCTTCGGCTTGAGGTTGCGCGAGGTCAGGTGGTCGTCGCCGACCGGCATCCCCGTACCGTCCACGTCGTTGGGGCCGGGGAGGGTCAGCCCCACCTGGTTGAGGCCCACGCCGTTCGGAGAGTCGTAGAGGAACGCGCCGCCGAGATTCCCGGACTGGGTGTGCTCGTCGGCGGAGGAGGTGCCCGCGATCTCCCCGTACCGCCTGAGCACCTCCAGCTTCTTGCCGTCGGCGACCGTCAGCAGCAGCGCGCGGGAGAAGTCGGGTGTCGAGCGGAGGGAGAGCTGTCCGGTGTCGGTCCCCAGGAACGACTTCTCGCTCAGCCCGGCCAGTTGGTAGGCCTCGGGCTCCAGGGTGCGCGGGTAGAACGAGGTGACCGCCATGGTGCTGGTGCCGTCCTCCAGCGCCTGGGCGGAGCCGGTGCCGACCCGGGTCAGGCCGGTCCGCCTGGTCGTACGGAGGAGTTCGGTCAGGGCGGCGGCGGAGGGACCGTCGTCGGTCTCCAGGTCACGGAGGGAGAAGCCGGCGTCGTAGGCGCGGGTGAGAAGGAGGTCGTTCGCGACGTGGATGTTCTCCAGACCGATGATGCCCCGTGCGTGGAAGCCGTTCTCGGGGAAGGTGAACGACCGCTCGACGCCGTCTCCGTAACGGACCGTCAGTTCCGTTGGCACCGCAGGAACGGGCACCGGCCGGGGCGCCCTGCCCCGGGCGAGAACGGCCCTCGGGTCGGGTGCGGGCAGGCGCCTGTCGGCGCGCGACGGACCGCTGCCGGTCGGCGAGGGCTCCATCAGGCTCAGCGGTACGTGCTCACGCAGGCCGCCGATGCCGTCCTCCTCGACGATCCGGTCCCTGCCCCGGAAACGGTCGAAGGCCGTGACCGCCTTGTCCTGCCCGTCCCCGGATTCCGACGCCGACCCCGGATCCGGCGAACGGAGCGCCGGGGCCCCCGTGTTGGGGGTGTCGTCCGCCTCCAGGGTGATCCGCATCCGGTACGGGGTGACGATCTCCGCGTGCGGTTCGGTGGACGCCGCCCGGTAGATCGTGACGGTGGTGGTCGAGTGACCCGACGCCACGGTCTTCCGGTGGGAGCCGCTTTCGGTGTACGTGACGCCGGCGCCCGGGACGTGGGTGTCGCCGGTGTGCAGCATCTGGCTGGTCAGGATCCCGAGGTCCGGCCCGGACGAGATCTCCGAGTTCTTCTGTACGGTCTCGATGGCCCGCCGGTTCTCCTCCAGCTCCGCGCTGTGGTCGAGCCCCTCGAACACGGGTGTCCCCGGGATCAGTTCGACCCGCGCCCTGACCCACCGGTCGCCGATGCGCACCCTGCCCCAGCCCCAGCCTCCGACGGTGACCAGGGTGGAGGGGCCCGTGGACGTCATCTCGCCCTTCAGGGCCCGGGTGGCACGGGCCGTCACCAGCTGCCGGATCCTCTCCCGGCTCGCGTCGTCCAGGCCCAGTCGCGCGATCCGCCGCTCGAACGCGCGCAGCACCGCGGTCGGGTCGAGCGTGTTCACCGCGTACGTACCGAATCCGGCGCCGCCCAACCAGGGCTGCGCGGACCAGAGTTGGTCCGTGTACCGGGGGACGTCGCCCAGTCCGTCGTCGAGCAGCCCCAGCCGGTGCGCGCTCTTCTCCGGCAGGTGCCCCAGCAGGCCGCCCGGGGTCGTCAGCGCCGTACCCGCCGCTCCCGCGAGGCGCCGCGGCACCAGGGAACTGCCCGCCGCCGCTCTCCCGACCGAGCCCATTCCGACCCGGCCGGCCGTCAGCGCGAACAGGTGGTGGACGTCCCCGGCGACCAGCACCTGGTGGGTGAAGCCCTTGCGGTTCATGTCCGCGACGACGGTCCGTACGACGTTGAGGCTCTGCGCGGCCGACCGCGAGAGGGGGTTGGCGACCACTCCGTACGCGCTCATGAGACCGTGCCCGGGAGCCTGGCCGTGGGAGAAGATCACCTGGCCGCCGAAGACCAGGCTCGTGCTCTTGCTGATCTTGCCGGCCGCCTGCCGGGTGCCGCCGAGGATCATCTCGGTGTCCATGGCCATCGACGGGGTCAGGGCGGTCATGTCGCCCACCGAGGTGGCGTAACGGAACGTCCCCCACAGTTCGCCGAAGGGGCCCTTGCCCAGCAGGCCGGTGCCCGGCATCCCCAGGGGCCCGGAGCTCTGGTCGAAGCCCGCCGCCATGTACTGGGGTGTGAAGGTGCGGACGATCGCCTCCCGGGTCGGGGCGCCCTCCTTCACCAGCTGCCAGGCGCCTCCCGACGCCGCCTCCAGGACCCGGTTCACCTCCGAGGTCAGGAGGGGTGACAGCACCACACTCACGATCACGAACGGGTGCTGCTGGAACGCGTGGAACCAGTCCGATCCCCGCGCGGTGTGCGGCCCCCCGCCGTCCCCGGGCGGCATGAGGTCGCCCTTGGCCAGAGCGAGCGCCCGTTCCGTCGTCAGGGGTACGGGGGCGGGCTCGACGGCCTTGTAGAGGTTGAGCGCGCCGTCCGCGTGCGGGTCGGCGGCAGGGGTGTGCTGGACGGGGACGCTGATCAACACCTGCCCGGTCACCGCGCCGCCACCGTGCAGCTGGAACCGGTCCCCCACCGGGGTCCGGCCGAAGAGCACGTTGCGCGGCTCGTCCAGGACGAGCAGTCCCGGCAGGCCCAGGCCCAGACCGCGGATCATGCCACGGGGCCGCCAGTAGCCGCCCATCGCGGCGGTGAGCGCGAGGTCGTAGCGGTACAGGTGGGTGGGTTCGTTGCTCACCGACATCGGCTCGTTGGTGACGGTCGAGCCGAAGGCGGTCTCCGCGTCCCCCTGCCACCCCTTGCGCATGCCCAGGGTGACCCCGAGCGTGTTCTTGGGCAGGTCCGCGCTGTCGACACTGTGGTCACGGCCCGAGAACGTGCCTTCGAAGCCCAGTTCCGTGCCGTGTTTCGCGCTCGTCTGGCCGTCCAGCCGGTCGATGCCCTGGGCGCTGAAACGCATCCCCTCGTTGATGTCCTTGCCCTCGTACCGCCGCCCGGTCAGCGTCCCGTGCACCCACAGCTCGTAGTAGGTCTGCCCGATCGTGTCCGGGTCGGTGAGCCTGATGCGCAGGCCGATGGTGCTCAGGGCCTCCAGGTTGGCGGTGACGTTCTGCGCGGAGATCACACCGAGGATCTGGAGGGTGTTCTGGAGCGCCGTGTGGTACTTCGCGCGGCTGGACCACTGGGGCGGTACGGGCAGGGTCCTGGCCGCGTCCAGCACCTCGTCGGGGTGGCGCCTCAGCAGGTCGTCGAAGCGGGCGCGCCAGCTCTTCGGCAGGCCGGGCGGCAGGAGGTGGTCGAGCGGCGCCACCAGTCCCCGGCGCCGGGCCGCGACGGCGTTCACGACGCTGTCGGCGAAGGCGTCGAGCAGCGTACGGCCCACGTCGTCCGCGTCGACCCGGGTGCGCAGGCCGTCGTCGAAGGTGAACTCCTTCACCCGGTGCATGCCCAGAGTGCGCGGCTTGTCCTCGGACAGGTACGCCGGGACGAACGGCGTGGAACCGTGGCGCAGGACCAGCCCCGTCCCGTCGTCCCAGCCGGCCAGCCGGCGCGCCTCGGCGCTGGTCATCCGGTCCAGGCTCCAGGTGAGGAACCGCGCCGGCGGGCCGGTGTCCCCCGCCCGCCGTACGCGGACCGACTTCACGACCAGGTAGAGGGCGGTCCTGGGGCCCTTGACCTGTCCGGCCGACTTGAGGGTCCCGGCGCCGCCCAGTCCGGCCGTGTAGGTCCGCGAGTGCCCGTACTGGGCGCTCGGCCCGAACAGGAGCCGCAGGTCGAACGGCACCGGGACCATGTCGCGGAAGTTGAACGCGGGTCCGGCGGCGGCCTGGAGCAGCAGGTTCCTGCCCTGCGCCCGGCTCCGCTCGCTGCGGACCGTCGACGTGTTGATGTCCCGCATCTCGGCCTTGTCGGTCTCCCCGACGAGCACGGCGGCGCGGGGGATCAGCTCCTCCACCACGAAGACACCGAGGGGTGACTTCCGGTCGTCGTCGGCGAAGAGGGGCGGGGTGGTGACCCGGCCGCGCGCCATCATGCCGCCGTGCCGCTGGAAGCTGTCCCCGGAGAAGAACGTGTCCAGCTCGGCGTAGGCGGTGCTGCCCGGCAGCGCTCCGACGCGCCCGGCCGCCCAGTCGCGGATCGCCGCCACGGGGCCGAACCCCTCGATCCGGACCAGGCGGTACTGGGAGTTGCGGTCCAGGCTGATCGACGCCGGGATCCGGCCGGGCTTGGAGCTCTTGAGCACGCTGTCGGGCAGGCGCACCAGCAGCCCGTTGCGGACGGCGAAGCCGAAGCGTTCCGGTGTGGCCCGGCCGGCGCCGGGGTCGAGCACGGCGCCGGTGACGCGTGCCTCGAAGTAGGCGTCGTCCAGGTACGACCGGGAGTCGTCGAGCGTACGGGTCTCCATCTGGTTCATCCGCGCGTTCGTCAGCGTGTATCCGACCTTGTTGACAAACCCGAACCGGAAGGCGAGGCGGCCGAAGCCGCTGAACGCGGCGGTGCTCGCGGGGCCGAGCGGAGCGCCGAGGCCGTAGTTGTAGTTGGCCTGCATGTTCTTGGTCAGGCCGAAGGTCGCGGCACCGCGGTGCATGCTGTCGATCTTCGAGGCGTGCCCGAAGCCGTCCTCGAAAGGCATCCAGTGGGCGTAGTGGCGCGCCTTGAGATGGAAGACCCGGATCTTTCCCTTCGCGTTGACGTACGGGAAGGGGCGCCCGGCCTCCGTTCCCAGCGTCTTCGGCTTCTCGCGGAGCGTCTGCCTGATGTCGGAGAGCAGTTGGGTGTCGCCGTCGGGCAGCCGGTCGTCCGGCCGGCTCCTCAGTTCTTCCTCGATCGTCCGCACGATCTCGTCGATGCCGCGCAGGACGACGGTGCTCTGCCCGAAGGTGCCGGGGTTGGCGAGGAGTTCGTCCACCTCGTTCTTGGTGAGGCCGCCCGGCAGCAGCGACCCGAGGTGGTCGACGTAGGCGGGCATCCGCCTGCCGTCGGCGAAAGTGACGGGGGCGGTGGGGCTCCCCGAGGGCGGGGGGAGGGTGCGGTCGACCACGGGCGGGCGTGTGGGGTCGTCGGGGTCGGGGGCGGGATCGGAGTTGTGGGCCTCGATCCGGATCAGGTCCGTGGCGGGGTCCGGGGCCGGGTCGGGATCCGGACCCGCGAAGACGATCCCGGCGTCGTCGCCGTCGCCGGGAGGCGCGGCGGCGTCCTCCGGGAGCAGGTCGCGCGGCCGGACGGCCGCCCAGTCGGCGGCCGCCGGACTTCCCGGCACGAGGGGGAGCATGGAGGGTACGTACAGATTCGGCTGGGCCTCCACCAGGCTCGCGCCGCCCCGTGAGGCCCACACCCCCCGGCCGGTCGCCGCGCTGACCACGGCGCGCGGGTCGGGGTGCGGGGCGGCGGTGGCCGCCGGTCCCTGTGCCGGTCCCGCCGAGGTCGCGGGGACCACGGGGGCGACGGGGGCGACGGGGACCACGGGAGCCACGGGGGCGACCTTCGAGGCGGTCAGCACCACGTCCACGTCCAGGGGGCGGCCGGACAGGTCCGGGTCTCGCGACAGCAGTTCGGCGATCTCGTCGTACGGCACCGGGCGGTTGAACCCGCCGGGCAGGGTGAGGGTCAGGCCGCCCTCCGCGCCGCCCGCCCACACCAGGTACGGCGCGGGCCGGCCGGGGGCGGTCCAGGGCGAGGCCTCCGTGCTGACGGGACGGTAGCCACCGTCCTGGGTCGGGGTGGCGACGACGGCACGGTCCGCCGCCACCTTGGCGTGTGTCACCCCGTTGGCGTTCGGCGCCGGCTTGGCCCAGTTCCGGCCGGTCGGCACGCCCTTGGGATCGACCAGCCGGGTCTCCGGGCCGAGGGCTCCGAGCACTTCGAGATGGAACGCGGCCAGCTCCGTCGGCTTGTACGGATCACGTCCCGCGGCCGCCGCCCGGGCGACCAGCAGGAACAACTCGTCGCGCCGGGCGGGGTCCGGCCGGTCCAGATGGAGGACCTTGGCGGTGAGCGCGTCCGGGTCGGGGGTCCGGCTCTCCCATTCCAGGGCCTTCACCGTCGCCCAGAACAGCCGTGCCCGCTCCGGCTCCCCGACGGCCGCCGGGCCGCCGGCCAGGCCCAGGATCCTCACTGCCTCGGCGTCCAGGTCCGCGAGGCCGTTCAACCGCCGGGCCGTGCCGGTGACGTGCGGCAGGTCGGCGAAGTCACCGAGGGCGAGACCGGGTTGCCTGTGCGCGGCCCCGGCGGCCTCGGCCAGCAGGTGGCGGTAGTCGTCCGGGCCCAGGTCACCGTCCGCCGCGCCGGACCGCCGCGCCCGGGTCGCGCGGGCGGCCCGCTCGAACAGGTCGAGCGAGAACGGCCCGAAGCCGCCGAGCACCGGATCGGCGGCGCGCAGGGCCTCCAGCGCCCCGATGCCGCCGAGCAGATCCCCGTACCCGCTCTCGTCCTCGACGGCCGGCCCGAACGTCAGGCGCAGGGCACGGACCAGCCGCAGCGTCCGGTCCCGGACCGCGTCCGGGGCGGGCCCGGGGCCGTGGTGCAGACCGGCCGCCCGGGCGCGGTCGTCGAGGGCGTCCCCGGTGGGCTCAGGACGGTGCTCCACCCACGTGCCGCGCCGCCCTCGCGCGTCGGCGTACATGACGTGGACGTAGCCCTTTTCCGGCGTCCACCGGAGCCCGACGGCCCGGCTGCCCGCGTACACCACCCGGCCGGTGTCGTTGGCCACGCGCTGGGCGTCGCTGACGACCGCCAGCGGATCCGGCACGAACGGGGCACGAACGTCCCCGCGCGTGCGGGTCACTCCCTCCGCCGCGCCGAGCCAGCATGCCTCCAGCAGCACCGCGTGGTTCTTGGGGAGTTCCGCCAGGCTCCGGCGCCGCTTGAGGAAACCGCCGAGTTCCCCGCGCCGGGCCCTCTTGACGGAAGCGCCTTCCAACGGCAGGTGCGTCTCGTCCGGCCAGGCATGCGCGGCGAAGGTGTACACCGGCTTCCCCGCGAACGGCACCGGCTTGTCGTCCTTGATCAGGACTCCGGTGGCCGGCTCCTTGTGCCACAGTTCCGTCGCACTGGCGGCGTGCCGGAGACGCTCCACCACCAGGGGCGCCTCCGTGTCGTCGAACACGACGCGGCCGACGGGCCTGCCCTCCGTGACGACGGTCTGGGTCAGGACCTCGCGTTCCCACTCCGGGGTGCTCTCGTACGGGTCGGGGCCGGGCGCCCGACGCGGCTCCGCGTAGAGCCAGTCGCCCGTCACCGTGTGCGGGCCGCCCAGCAGGGAGACGGTGTGGGGCAGGGCCGGATCCGGCTGCGGGGACAGATGGACGGTACCGGTGGCCGACCAGACGCCCCGGCCGAGCCGGTCCGCCGTCCGGTACGGCAGGTCCCGCCCCCTGGCGCCCGCCCCGGAGACGAGGAGCAGCACGGGGACGTCCGGCGGGAGCCCGGCCAGCGCGGGGTCGATGGCGAGCAACTCGGCGAACACATCGATCGGCACCCGCCGGGGCGCGCCGTCGAAGCCGCGCACCATGACGTGGTCGTGCGCGCCCTGCGCCACGACCACGTACGGCTCCGGGCCGCCCGGCCGGTGCCAGAGCGCGGAATCGGCCTCGTACGCCGGACTGCCGTCGGGGTGACGCGTGAGCCTTTCGGCGGTCGCCAGGTCCAGGTCGGGCACCGCGACGCCCGTCCAGTTGCGGCCCTGGAAGCCACCGGGGTCGGACACCGCGCGGGTCGGGGACAGGACGCCCCTGAGCTGGAGGTGGAACGCGGCGAGGGCGGCCAGGCTGCCCGCCGACTCGACCGCCTCGTCCATCGCCACCCGGAACAGCTCGCCGTGGTGGGCGCCGGTCACGGGGGTCGCGGGGTCCAGGAGGAGCACGCGGCGGGCCAGGGCGTCCAGATCGAGGGGGCCGTCCCGCAGGGCGGGATCGGCCCGGCGCAGGTGGTCGAGGTGGTCGAGGGCGGCGCGGAGGGCGGGGTAGAGGCGGCTCGACCCGATGGCGGAGCCGAACACGCCGACCAGCAGGGGGTGGTGGACCTCCTCGGTGCCGGTGCCGGTGCCGGTGTCGGTAGCGGTGCCGGTGTCGGTAGCGGTGCCGGTGTCGGTAGCGGTGCCGGTGTCGGTAGCGGTACTGGTGCCGGTAGCGGTACTGGTGCCGGTAGCGGTACTGGTGCCGGTGATCGGCGTCGGTGACGGCGCGAAGGTGACGGTGTCGGGCCTGACGGTGCCGTCCGCGGCTCCGCCGCCGCCGGCCGAGGTCACCCGGCGGGCGGCGGAGAACACCCCCCGGTCCTTGAGGCGGGACGCGGCCAGGGCCGCCAGGCCGGCGGCCCGCCCGGAGTCCGCCTCCGCCCCGGCCCGCTCGATCACCTCGCGCCGCTGCGCGCGGGACACCGGGCTCCCGTCGTCCAGCAGGAGCACCCGCCGGACGACGGCGTCGAGGTCCAACGGGCCGTCGCTCAGGTCCGGATCGTCCAGTCGCAGGGCGTCCAGCAGTACGAGACCGGCGTGCGAATCCTCGTAGTCCGGGCGGGAGAGGCCGGGCCCGAAGACGTCCTCCAGGATGCGGTCCTCGGGGGTCGCGGGTACGGGACCGGCGGGCCCGCTGAGGGACACGACGTCCTCCGGGGCCACGCGCGGGGCGGCGGGGGCCGGGGTTTCCTGGGACGAGGTGGCCGGGACGTCCTGGGACGAGGTGACCGGTACGGGCTCCCCCGGGGTGCGCGCGTCGGACGCCGGTGAGCCGCCCTCGGGCCGGCCGAGGGTGTGGGCCGGGGCACCGCCCGGTCCTCGGGGGCGCAGTCCTAGGCCGTGCCGGAGGCGTCCGGCGACGTGCACGGCCGTACGGTGGTCCGCGCCCTCCGTCGCCAGGTGAGCGGCGACCTGCCGTACCGCGTCGCGGTACTCGTCCCCGGCGTAGCGGGAGTCCGCGAGCACGGGGTGCAGCTCCAGGGGCAGCACGAGGCCGACGGCCGTGTCCCAGGCGCGGGCGGCGGCCGTGTCCCTCCCTGACTCCGATTCCGCCTCCGATTCCGCCTCCGACTCCGTGCCGTCGGCCGGATCCGTGCCCTCGAACTCCGCGGAGGCCGTGCGCCAGATCCGCCGCGACGCCGTGGCCGCGATGGTGTCGAGGGCGGTGGGCCAGGAACCGGAACGCACCATCAGCAGGCGCACCTGGTCGACAGGGGCCAATCGGCCAGCGTTCAGGGGAAGTTGATCCGGTGTGATGCCCGCGGCGTCCAGCTCGGCCGTGGTGACGGTGTCGGCGTTGTCGAGAGCGGGCGGGGTCTCGGGCAGGTCCTCGGCCGTCACGTGCTGGGCGATCCAGTGGCGCGCCGCCTCGTCGCGCCGGACGACGGGCACCTGGTCCGCGCTGCCGAAGCCGCGCCTCGGGCCGGGGTCGTAGGGGTCGGCGCCCAGCTGGATCAGCCGTGCCTCGGCGTCCTCCAGGCGGCCGCGCGCGTGCTGCTCCCGCTCCGTGGCCGTCTGGAGCGCGGTGGTGTCGGAACCGGTCGCCGCGTCCGGCGGGAGCTGTCTGATGCTCTCGGCTTCACGGTTCGCGTCGGCGAAGGTGCGCAGGGCGTCGTCGTGCTCGTCCCGTGCGTCGGCGATGGCGTCTTCGTCCAGGCTCTCGGGAAAGCTCTCGGGCAGGCTTCCGGGCAGGCTTCCGGGCAGGTCGCTCAGGAGCGGTGCCCTGCCCTTGCCCTTGCCGTCGGCGTGGGAGTCTGCATCGGCATCGGCACCGGCATCCACGTCGGTATCCCGGTCCGTATCGGCCGTCGGCTCGTAGGTGTCCTGGGACTCGGTCGGAACGGCCCGGAACGGCGGCGGGGCATCCGCACCGGTCCGCGGCGGCGTCGAACGCTGCGCCGATTCCTCCGGGGACGGAGGGGTACGGGAGTCGGAGGCGTCGTGCTGCGCGGGCAACGGCGACACCTCGGCGGTGTCGGGCGGCCCGTCGGTGGCGGGGACATCGGCGTGGGCGGCGGGCGCGAGGGGAGCCGCCGGTGTGGTGCCGCCGGTGCCCCCTTCCTCGTCGGCGATGAACCTCTCGGCGTCCTGGTCGTCGGGAACGGCCTGCCGGCCCGCCGGAGTGAACGCGGGCAGGGGAGCGGAAGCACCCGCCGGGGGCGGGAGGGTGGGCAGCGCGCCGATGCCCAGGTCCCCGGGCGTCCCGCTCCCCTGCGGGTTGAGCGTGGAGAAGACGGAATCGGCGTTCAGGTCCACCGGTAAGGGCAGCGCGCTCTCCCCGGTGACGGGTTCCGGGTCGGCGATCTCGTGGTCCGGACGCACGGGGGTGCTGTACGGGTACGGCGGCTTCGCCACGTGGCCCGTGCCCGCGCCGATCGGCGGCCCCTGCTGCTCGTACTCGTCGAGGCCGTAGTCCGAGACGGACGAGACATCGTCAAAGTCGCCGCCGTCACTGAAAACTGACGAGACATCACTGAAGTCGCCGACCGACGACGCGTAGTCTTCGGGGTCGGAATCGAGGTCGGGGCCACGGCCGGGGTCGTACGGCGGTACGTAGGCGTCGTCGGCGGAAGCCGTGGAGGGGCGCGGCACGGGGTCGAGGCCGTAGTCGGCCGGGGGGTCGTACAGATCGACACTCCCGTCAGGACCGGTGTCGGCGGTCCTCCAGGGAGGCGGTGTGTCATCGCCGGCCCCACTCCCCCCACGGCCGCCCGGCCGCAGGTCGTTGACGCCCTGGCCGAAGTCGAGATCCTGGAAGAACTTGTGGTTCAGCCACTTCCCCCCGTACTCGACGACGGTGGAAGCGGCCTCGGTGAGAAGCCCACTCGTTCCGGCGTTCACGAACGTGCCGGGGTTGATGGTGAACGTGCCCTGGTAGATGAGCTTGGTGAAGGCCTCCGCGAAGGTCTCGGCCTGTCCTTCGTTGACAAAGGCGGCCGGAAGCTCGAACAGGTCCTTCCACGGCGAGTTCTTCTTGAAGAGGTCGCGGAAGAACGGCGCCGTCACACTGGAGAAGATCCCGCTGAAGGCGCCCGCCAGCGCGCCCGCGACCGCCGACTGCCCGATGTCGCCCCAGTCGAAGTCCGGACGCCGACGCCTCGGATCGTCCGGCGTGACCATCGAGATCACCTGGGACGCGAACGTGACGAACGCTTCCTGGATCGCTTCGAGCAACGCCGACAGCGGAGTCGGCACCGCGTGCCCCAACCGCTGGAGGATCAGCAGGATCGACAGCGCGGTACGTGACCTCACCGCCGCGATCTCGGCCAGCGACGTACCGCCGGTGAACACGGCGAGCGCCGCGATCAGGGCGAGTTCGAGATTCATCAGGATGAACTCGAGAAGAATCTGGTACTTCGCTTCACTGAGCTTGATCGACCGGTCCACCTGCCGGTCACCGATCGTCCGGACCTCCTTGGCGAAGTCCGCGAGATGGTTCCGCCCGCCGTCGTCCACGAACAGCTTCAGCGCGGCGACGAACTCCGTGGCCACCGCGGGCGGAAGTGAGTCCCCCGACGTCAGGATCGCCGACTTCATCGCGTCGGACATCGTCCCGATGTCGTCCGACAACCGGTAATAGGGCCCGCTGCTGTCGAACCCCTCACGCGCGTTGCCGCTCGCGACGCTCGCACCGACCCAGACCTGGAGGAACTCCCGCAGAGCGGGAGGGAAGTTGATGTCCATCTCTGCGGCCAGTCCACCCCGGCCAGATGACAAGCGCGGGGCGCGGCCGGGTGGCCATCAGATGACAAACAGAAGAAGGAAGGGGAGAACCCCCCAAGTTCCCTGTCAGGGATGGGGGGTTCGGGCGCTGGCTACGCCTCGTCCGCGCCTACCGCCTGGTCTCGCTCTCGGCGCCGTACGTCTGGATGTCGTCCATGGCGAGCGTCTGCGGCCTTCGTACGTTCTCCGCCTCCGCGTCGACCGCGTCCACCAGGGCCCGGTAGCCGCTCGTGATGCTGAGGAGCGTCTCGAGGACCATCTCCCGCTCCTTCCGGGCCTGAGGGCCGACCTGGTTGGCGAATTCGTCGTCGCCGCCCTCCTCGCCCCAGCAGTTCTCGTACGCGCCGCTGGCGGCGTCGAACCTCGGCCCGAGCTCCTCGCCCGTCCTGGAGGCGTCCGCGATATGCCTCGAAAGGCCCCGGATGCCCTCGTAGTTGCCCGAATACGAACCCGACATCGCTAGACGCCCCCCTGCCGCTCGTTCCCCGCGCCACGACCGCCGGGCGGCGGGGCGGCCGGGGCCGGTTCGTCCTCATGGATCTCGTCACGCAGCCGGCTCATCGCCGTCGGCCCCCGGTCTACGGAGGTTTCTTCGAGCAGCGATCCGAAGAGCGAGCCCCAGTCGACGCCCGCCCGTTCCGGCGCGGGGCCCCGCGCGGTCATCCGGGTGAGGGGGTCCAGCAGGTCGACGACCCGGCGCGCCATCTCGGCGCGCGCCGTGTTCGCGGCCTCCAGCACCGAGGCGGAGAGCTGCGAGGCGGCCATGGAGCGGTACTTGCCGTCGAGGAACTCCACACTGGTCAGCTCCCCCTTCGAGCCGACGGCCACCCGCACCGACCTGTCCGCGGAACGCGCGGTCGCCGACGCCGCGTCCAGCTCGCCCCGCGCCTTCGCCGCCGCCTCTTCCGTCGCCTTCAGGTGGGCCATCGCCTGGGCCACCCGGTCATCCATCGACTGACTCAAGCCGGTCTCCTCACTGGGTAACGCGCTTACGCGCGGCGGGCGGTCATCGTCCCAGGGCCTGGGGCGCGCCCCCCTCGTCGGTGCCCCAGACGTCCTCGTCCTCCACCACCCACGTGGTGCGCTCGCGGTCGCCGCTCTCCGTCTGCTGCCCTCCCCCGCCGCCGGGCGCGCCGCCACCCATCGGCGGCATGAACGGCGTCTGGCTGCTGGTCTGCGTGCCGCGCGGGACGACGCGGTGTTCCTCGTCCTCGACGGTCGACACACCGCCGCCCGCCCTGGCGGAGCGGCCGAGGCCGGGCTCGATGACGTTACGGGTGCGCTCGCCGGAGGACCCGGACTCGCCGCCGCCACCGGCGCCCCGCATCATCGGCGGGGACATCCCCGGCGAACCGGCCGCCCCACTGGAGCCGTCGGCGGCGGCCGCCATGGCGCCGCTCCCCTCGGGGCGTCCCAGCGCGGACGTCAGATCGTCCTGGTTGTAGAGGTTGTCGTTGAACACGGAGGAGTACGCCGAGCCCGCGCCGGCCGACGCGAGGTCGGACGCGAAGTCGGGGGGCTGCGGGAGATCCGCGATGCGCTGGCGGATCTGCTCCTCGATGTCCTTGTCGCCGGCCCCGATGCGGTCCTGCTCGGCCTGGATGTCGCCCATGCGCCGGTCGTACTCGGCCCTGGCGTCCCGCCGCGCCTGCTGCGCGTCCTCGCGGGCCTCCTCCCGGACGTCCTGGGCGGCCTCCTTCTGCTGCTCGTACTCCTTCTTCGCGTCCGCCTCGGCGGCGTTGGCGTCCTGGACGGCGTCCCGCTCGGTGGCGTCGATCTCGGCGATCCGGCGGTCGTACTCCTCGCGGGCCTTCTGCTCGTCGCCACCGCCCGCCACCTCGCGGTCGTAGTCGCGCCGTGCCTCCGCCCGGTCCTGGTCCGCCTCCTGCTTGGCCTCGTCGCGCTGCTCCTGCGCCTCGGCCTTCTCGTGCTCGTACTCCTGCTTCGCCGCCGCCTCCTGGCGATCGGCCTGCTGCTCAGTGGCCTCGCGCTCCGCGCGCGCGTCGGCCTTGTCCCGCTCATAGTCAGCTTGTGCTTCGGTCTTGGCCTGCTCGGCCTCCAGCCGGGCCTGCTGCTTCTCCCGTACGGCCTCGCTCCGGGCCTGCTCCTGCGCGTTCCCCGCCTCGCCCCGGGCGGCGGCCTGCTCCTCCTTGACGGCGGCCTTCTCGGCGTCCGCCTCCTTCTTGGCCTCCTCCTGGGCCTTCTCCGCCTCGGCCCTCGCCGCGGCCTGCTCCGCCTTCGCGGCGGCCTTCTCCTCGTCGGCCTCCTTCTTGGCCTCCTCCTGAGCCTGCTCGGCCTTCGCGCGGTCTTCGGCGTTCTGGGCCTTGACCTCGTCCCTCTCCTTGTCCGCCTCGGCCTTCGCCGCGGCCTGCTCCGCCTTCGCCTCCTCCTTCTCCTGTCGCGCTTCTGCCTTCGCCTGTTCCTGCTCGGCCTTGGCCTCGGCCTTCTCGGCGGCCTGTTCCGCCTTCGCGGCGGCCTTCTCCTCGTCGGCCTCCTTCTTGGCCTCGTCCTGAGCCTGCTTGGCCTCGGCCCGCTGCCTCTCCGCCAGGGCGAGGGCGACCCCCTGCTGCGCCGCCGCCTCGGCCTTCGCCTCTTCCTGCGCCTTCTTGGCCTCGGCGCGGTCCTCGGCGTTCTGGGCCTTGACCTCTTCCCTGTCCTTGTCGGCCTCCGCCTTCGCGGCGGCCTGTTCCGTCTTGGCCTCCTGCTTCTCCTTGTCCGCCTCGGCCTTGGCTTCTTCCTTCTCCTTGTCCGCCTCGGCCTTTTCCGCGTCCCGCTCGGCTTTCGCCTCTTCTTTCTCCTTCGCGGCCTCGGCTTTCGCCTCTTCCTTCTCCTTCGCGGCCTCGACCTTGGCCTCTTCCCTGTCCTTGTCGGCCTCCGCCTTCTCCGCGTCCCGCTCCTTCTTGGCCTCCTCCTTGTCCTTGTCGGCCTCCGCCTTCTCGGCGTCCCGCTCCTTCTTCGCTTCTTCCTTGTCCTTGTCGGCCTCCGCCTTCTCGGCGTCCCGCTCCTTCTTCGCTTCTTCCTTGTCCTTGTCAGCTTCCGCCTTGTCGGCGTCCCGCTCTTTCTTCGCGTCCTCCTTCTCCTTCTCGGCGTCAGCCTTCTCCGCGTTCGACTCCTCCTTCGCGGCGATGTCCGAGAGGGACTTCTTGTCCTTGTCCGTAATGGTGGGGTCGAAAGCCTTCTCAGCCGCGGCGAACGCCTTTTCGATGGCGAGGATCGCCTCGGCTCCTGCCGGACCGAGCCAATTCTTCACCCCCAGTTCCCAGCGGTGTATGGCCTCCTCGCCTATCTTCTTCCACGTCGTCATCTCGGTGGGCGGACCGTACTTCACACCGTTGATCGTGATCTCGCCCGAGAAAGCCTTGCCGGCGACCATGTTGCTCGAGTAGTCGTAACGGTTGGTGGACGCCTGGTATTCGACCTGGTGGAACTGATTGTCGAGGATGTCCATCCGGGCGTCCCCCAACAAGTCGAACAGATGCTGCTGCGGACTGCTGTCGGGCCTCCACGCGTCCCAGGCCGCGATGAGATTCTGTGCCTGGGTTGCCAGAACCCACTGGACATCCGCGAGGGCACGCGCGGGCTCGGAGGACACCGGGTCACCCTCGATGGTGACGTAGCTGGTCGCCTCCCCGCCCTCTTCCCCCGCGATCTGCTCGGCGTATCCCTCGTAATTTCTCGCCAGTTTGTGGATGAGCCCCTTGAAAATGGCCGCCGAGGTGCCGTCCCAGGATTTACTGCCCTCGCCGATGTCCTCGTTGTCCCATTTCCCGACGGCGGCGGCACTTTCCTTGAAGAAGTTGACCACCCGGTCGAACGCCCTGGCCGTGACCGAGAAGGATTTGAGGTCGACATAGAGGGAGTCCGTCACCTCGACGTCGCTGTGCTTGAACCCGTGGGTGGAATACGGGGGCAGCGCGATCAGCTCGAGGGCGGCCCTGGTGCCATGGATGTACGCGGCGAGTTTTGTGGTGTCCCAGGAAACGGCCTTGCCGTCCTTGTTCCAGCCGCCCTCGTCCTTCAGCACCTTGCTCGTGTACTCAAATGCCCCGATCACGTCCATTCCGCTCGGCGGCGCGTCGCCGACGGTCGCCAGGATGGTGATGTACGCCCGGTACTGATCGAGCTTCGTTCCCTCCGACGTTTTGTCCGCGTCGTGGTAGGACCGCAGGAACGGAATGGTGTAGTCGGTGTTCTTGGTGTGCCAACCGCCCGAGCTGACGAAGCCGGACGAGTAGGAACTGCCCACGTGGTCCAGCCGGACATGCATCAGCGGGATGCCGTCGTTGCCCTTCATCTTCTCGAACAACATGGAACGCGGGTCCACCGCGTACCCGGTGAGCCTCTTGACCGCCGTGGCCCAGTCGTCGTCGTTGTTGTCCTTGGGGCTGGCCTCGGACTCTGCCATCACCGTGCTCCGGGAGGTAGTTGTTGTCGTGGAGGGGCAACTGAGGGAGAGAGCTGGGGGAAGGAGCCCTAGTCCTCCTCGCCACCGGATCCACCGAGGTCACTGTCGACGTCTTCGAACACGTCCATGAACTCTTCCGGGGTGATGCCTTGCAGGGTGGAACCCTGGTTCTTCTCCAGCTCTTTGATCGTTTCCCGCAGCGCTTCCTCGAAGTCCTTGAAGAGCACGGTCTGCTCTTCGATGATGCGCGCGATCTCGGCCGCCTCCGCCTGGATGGCCGCGTTGACCTTGCCCCCGGCGGCCTTCTCTCCGGCCATGTTGCCGATGATGAGCGGTATCGTGGTGCTGAGCGAGGTCGTCTCCCTTTCGACGACGTCCGAGATCGCCTCACCGTCGGTCGGGCTGTACTTGACGATCTCCTCCAGGGTCCCCGCGAACGGCTCGATGTGGTCGCTGATGAACTTCTTCAGAAACGCGGTGTCAAGGACCGTGACCTCGGCCATGTCGCCCTTCCCCTCCCCTTGTCCCTACCTGCCGTCCGGTCGGCGACCGGTCAGCGACCGCCGATCCTGATGTCCGACCACCTCTGCGAGAGGTTCTGCTCGGTGTGCCGGTAGCTGCCGGAGATGTCCGTGAGCAGGGTGGAGTGATTGGCGAGCAGCGTCCGGATGTTCGTGACGGCCGCGTCCCACTTCGCCTGCACGTCCTGGTAGACCTCCCGGTCGTCACCGATCCAGCTGTTCTTCAGCTCGGTCAGCTCCGCTTCCAGGTTCTCGAGGACGCTCATGATCGACTGGGACTGGGTGACCATGTTGTCCGCCGCGCCCTCGGCGTGGTTGTAGTCGATGTAGATGTAACCGTCGGTGAAATCCATCAGAAACCCTCGATTCGCCGTGTGTACGGTGAGTGTGCGGTGCGTGTGCGATCACGGCCGGTGGGCCGGCCCGTGACGGTCAGGCGTTGGGGTTGGTGCCGCCCGCGACGCCGTTCGGGCCGCTGTTGTACCCGTTGAGCTCGTCGAACACGGCCGTGGACCGGGAGTACTCCTGGTCGATCGCCTCGCTCGAAGAGCCCTGCGCCAGGCCGTGTTCCGTGAGGGTGGAGTTGAGCTCGTCCACCATCCGGTCCAGATTGAGCAGGATCGTGTCGACGTGCCCGTCCCACTGTTCGAGCAACCGCTTGAAGCCTCCGCCGTCCGAACCACCGTAGTTGGAGGCGAGCGTGCCCGCCGTGGTCTGGACGTCCTGCTGACACCGCTGGACACCACTGAACGCCGTCTCCAGCGCCATGATTCCGTTGCGTGTCGCGTGCTCTTCCGACTGCTGCATGGCCATGAGAGAACTTCCTTCCGGCGAAATTCACCGACGGTGGGCCCCCACACCTGTGGGCAGACAAGGCGGCCCCGTGAACACACCCCGGTTCACAGGGACATGGGGTGGCCCGATGCTAAGCAGGCGGCAAGTTGTTTGGCAATTGCCTCCCAACCCGCCACGGCGGCCCGGCCCTTGCCCCCGAATGCTCGATTGAGCAAGGGACCGGAATGGGGGCCGCTCACCTGAGCGACGGCGGGATTCCGGCCGGAGATAACGGTCATTGCCGCCGTTTCCGCGACGCGGCCGGACACCCGGACTTCACACGGGACCACTGCGGAGAATCCAAAAGTTTGCCCGTACGAACAGTCGCTTCGGGGCGACTTTTCCGCTATAGCCCCTACATCTCCGGACACCGCAGTGTCACGCGTCCTTCTCCCGAGGAAGCCGCCTCAGGAGTGAGGTCGGGGCCGCTCGGCAGCATGGCCAGCAGCGGCGACGGCATCGTCCGCTCCTCGGCGCCCTCGTACCCGAGCGCCTTCACCCCTTCCTGGGACAGCAGCCGGTACTTCACGCCCTCGTCCGTCACCAGGTACGTGGTGTCGCCCAGCGCGCTGCCGCCCGCGCCCACCACCCTGACCAGCGCACCCTTTCCGGCCCGTACGGCGATGGCGTCGACCTCCAGGCAGGCGGGCACGATCTCGGGGGCCGGTGGCTGCACGACCTGCGGCAGCGCGTGCTCGGGCAGGACGGACGTACCCACCCGTACGCCGCCCGGGGTGGAGTCGACGTCCGCGCACGCGACGGACCCGACGGCGATCTCGACCGTCTCCGGCGGCTTCTCTGGCAGCCGCGCCGGGTTCACGACGGCGTCCTCGGAGCGCGGGGCGAGGTTCCCGGTCAGCGCGTCGGCCCCGAGCGTCGCGACCCGTACGGCGTTGCCTTCGTACGCCTTCGCGCGGGTCTCCGGGTCACCCATGAGAAGCGCGGCGCCGGTGGCCGTGAGCGGGACCAGGCCGTCCTTCTGGAGCAGGTGGTAGCGGGCGGCGGAGCCCGGTACGTCGACGAGGAAGAGCTGCCCGATCCTGGTGGCGCGGCCCGCCAGATCGGGCCCCTTGGCGCCCCTGTCCGGCACCTCGGCGGCCGCCAGATCGGGTCCCTGGGGGAAGGCGTCGAGGAACGCGGCGGCGACCGGGCGGGGCGTGACGTTCCCGTACCCGAGAGCCTGCGCCGCGTGTCCCCGGCCGTCGAGGCGCAGCCGGCTTCCCTGCCACAGCAGGTAGGTGGTGGAGCCGGGCCCGGCGACCAACAGGCCGTCGTGGTCGGCCAGCCGGCGCCCGCCCGGTACGTCCCCGGGCTCGTCGGTGCCGACGGCGAGCGTGGTGGTCGCCGTGGTGCCGCCCGTCGTGCCCGGGAGGAGGCCGGAACACACCAGCCACGGCTTGGTGTCCAGGTCGCCGGTTCCGGGCAGCGCCTCGGGGCCCTCCGGGATGCCGATGGGCGTGCCGTGCGGGGTGCCGGCGAGGGAGCCGGTGCCGACGGTCGTGACGGTGAGACCGCCGCCGGTGATCAGCTGGGCGGACGCGTAGTTCCGTACGGGACGGAGCCGTCCGTCCAGGTACAGGTAGCGGGCGCCCGTCTGCTTGTCGACGATCAGGTTCTGCGCGGTGCGCCAGGAGTCGTTCCCGCCCGGCTTGATGAGCCCGAAGACAAAGGCCCCGGCACACACCAGCAGGGCGATGAGCACGCCTATCGCGGCGCCGCGGTTGGTCCGGCCCAGGGGGCTCTCCGGATCGTCGGGTTCGGCCCGCAGCATGGCCGAGGCGAGCCTGCCCATCACGAAGAGATGCGCCTGTACTTGGTCCCGTTTGCTGTGCATGGTTGCCCGTTCTTCCGATCAGCCGGATCAGCCGTTGATGCCGCGCAGCGTGCCGTACACGCCCATCGCCCAGAGCATCAGCGGCAGCATGCTGATGGCGGCGAGTGAGTGCAGCAGCTCGGCCGCGCGTCCCCAGTACGGCAGGAGGCGCCGCCCGGGCACGGTCCAGGAGGCGATGGTGATCGTGGCCGCCAGGGCCAGCAGACCGGCCGTCAGGGTCAGCCGGTCCGCCGGGCCGAGGGCCTGGGCCGCCCCGTACAGCAGCAGGGCCGCGCCCCAGGCACCGGCGGTGGTCAGCGCGAGCCGCTGCCAGACGTTGCCCAGACCCCTGCTGTGGAGCAGCAACAGCAGTGACAGGGCGACGACGGTGAGGATTCCCGGGAGGTCGGGATCGGCCACGAGCATCGCGAGGCACGGCAGGCAGATCAGGCCGATGGCCGCGTAGAAGGCGGTCATCCAGCCGTCCGCGAGGGTGGCGCGGGTCTCCACGTCGGAGGCGGGGTAGGGGTCGATGCCCTGCTGCAACTGCTGGACGTTGGTGGGCAGCGGGGGCATCCGCATGCCGGAGAGCCGGAACGACAGCGAGGGGACGAAGCCGCCGAACAGCACCACCACGACGGCCACCACACTGGCCGCCTGGTCCGGCGCCAGGTCCATGATGATCAGGGTGGCCCCGAGCGCGCCCGCGACGGCGACGGAGGCCGTGCCGAGGAACAGCGCCGGGTACACGCCGACCGCCGCCAGCGCGAGCACGACCGCGCCACCACCGGCGGCGGAGGCCGCCAACAGCCGTGCGCCCAGCACCGCGTCACCCCCGGCCCCGCCCAGCTCCCCGCCGGGCAGCAGCCAGCCGGCCAGCGCGAAGTACGGGGCCGCCATGAGGCCGAGCACCGAGCCCGCCCCGGAGTCGCCGACGGCCCGGGCGGCCGAGCCGGCCCCGGCGATCAGCAGCAGCCCCGCGGCCCCGGCCGCCAGCGCCCGCAGCCAGCCGGGGGAGCCCGGCAGGCCCAGGAGCACGAGGCCCAGCGTGAGGGTGGCGACGGCCAGGGCGAGCAGCAGGCGCCGTCCCGCCGCCGGGCTCCACCCGTGCGGGCGGTTCTGCATGGTGGTGGATATGCCGTCGACCAGGTCGTCGAGGTGGACCTCGGGGAGCGCCTCGGCGCGCGGCCGCAGACTGAGTACCTCACCGTCACGCAGGCCGAGGGAGTCCAAGGTACTCTCGGGGTCGAGCGGTGGGCCGCCGAGTCGTTGCAGCACCCAACCGCCGTGCTCCAGGCCGGATTCCTCCAGGTCCTCGCCTCCGTAACTGATGACTGTGGGCAGCAGGTCGGCTACGGAGACGTCGGAGGGCACCGCCAGGTCGATGATCCTCGTCGGAGCGCGTACGGTGACGCGGCACAGATTCGCCGTCTGGGTTTCTGTCATGGGCTTGGGTTTCACGCTTTCCGCTGAATGTGACGGGAAGTCGGGCGTGTGGGTGCCGACGAGCCCATTGGGGAAACCGGCGGCATCGCGCGAGACTCTACTTCATCCGCATTGCGAGGCAACTCGCCCTTCCGGCAGCCGACTTCGAATGCCTTAGGGGCGGCCGTTGTTCCGGTGAACCCCGGTATCGGGTGAACTCCGGTAAAGGCGGGCCGTCCCGCACTGTTGTCATGGAATTGTTCGGAATCGCACAGGAGGCCATTCGTTGAGCGTGATCCTGTTCCGCAGGCCGGCACGCCGTAGAGGTCCGGAATCGCCGTCGGGAGACCTGAGCCTTCAGGAGCCGCCGACCCTTCCCGAAGTGGTCCCGGACAGTTCCGCGGTGTGGACCTACTTGCCGATGGCCCTGATGTCCGTCTCCATGATGCTGATGTTCATGCGGCCGGGCATGGCCAAGTCGAGCGGCGGATTCATCTATATCGCGCTCGGTGTGATGGTGGTCGCCTCCGCGGGCATGATGATCGGTCAGGTGATGAAGCGCAACGCCGACCGCAAGCAGCGGATGAAGGGCGAACGCCGCGACTACCTGCGTTATCTGCGGCAGACGCGGCGCAAGGTGCGCGCCTCCATCGTCGATCAGCAGCACGCCCTCGCCTGGCGTCATCCCGAGCCCGACGCGCTGTCCTCCTTCGTGCGCACGTCGCGGCTGTGGGAGCGCCGGACGTCCGACGAGGACTTCGCGGAGGTCCGGATGGCCGTCGGTGACCAGCGGCTGGCGATGAAGCTGATCCCGCTGTCCACCAAGCCCGTCGAGGATCTGGAACCGCTGTCCGCGCACGCGCTGCGCAGTTTCACCCGGGCCTATTCGACCGTACGGGACCAGCCCATCGCGATCTATCTGCGCGCCTGGTCGAAGGTGCTCTTCCGGGGTGACGAGGAGCGGATACGCGGCCTGGTGCGCGGCCTGCTCGGCCAGTTGGCGGTCTTCCACTCCCCCGACGACCTGTGGATAGCGCTGTGCGTGTCCGACGAGCGGCGGTCGGAGTGGGAGTGGGCGAAGTGGCTCCCGCACAGCCTGCACCGGTACGAGGAGGACGGCGCGGGCCCGACCCGTATGATCACCTCCGCCTTCAACGAGCTGGAGAACCTGCTCGGCGTCGAGTTCCAGGAGCGTCCGGGCGCCGACCCCGACGCGGCCCCGGGGCGGGAGGAGCCGTACACGGTCATCGTGATCGACGGCTGCGCCCTGCCGGCGGGCCACCGATTCGACGGCCCCGGGTTCCGCAACGCCGTCGTCCTCGACCTCACGGGGGCCCTCACCTGGAAGCCCGGGCGCACCACACTGCGCCTGGAGGTGGAGGAGGACAGCGTCGCGCTGGTACGCACCGACCGCGACCGCAAGGAGCAGTCGACGGTGCTGGGCAGGCCCGACAAGTTCGGGCCCGTGGGAGCGCGGGCGCTCGCCCGGCTGCTCGCCCCCTACCGGATGAGCATGGGCGGCGACGACTCCAAGCCGTTCTCCGACGACGTCGAGCTGACCGCGCTGCTGAACATCCCCGACCTGCACCAGCACGAGCCGTCGACCCTCTGGGAGCGGTACACGGGCAGCGCCCGGCTCCGCGTCCCCATCGCGGTCAGTGGCGAGGGCAGGCCCGTGGAGCTGGACATCAAGGAGTCCGCGCAGGGCGGTACGGGCCCCCACGGCATGCTCATCGGCGCCACGGGTTCCGGCAAGAGCGAGCTGCTGCGCACCCTGGTCCTGTCCCTCGCCCTCACCAACTCCTCGGAGACACTGAACTTCATCCTGGTCGACTTCAAGGGTGGCGCCACCTTCCTCGGTCTGGACGAACTGCCGCACACCTCCGCGGTCATCACCAACCTCGCCGACGAGGTGTCACTGGTCGCCCGCATGCAGGACGCCCTGCACGGTGAGCTGATACGCCGTCAGGAGCTGCTGCGCGCCGCCGGGAACTACACCTCGGCCCTGGAGTACGAGAAGGCGCGGCAGTCCGGTGTGCCGCTGGCGCCGCTGCCGAGCCTGTTCGTCGTGGTGGACGAGTTCAGCGAACTGCTGTCCGCGCACCGCGACTTCATGGAGCTGTTTGTCATGATCGGCCGCCTCGGGCGCTCGCTCGGGGTGCACCTGCTGCTCGCGTCGCAGCGGCTGGACGAGGGCCGCATGCACCAGTTGGAGAGCCATCTCTCGTACCGGATCGGCCTGCGTACCTTCTCCGCGATGGAGAGCCGGGGTGTGCTGGGTGTGCCGGACGCCTACGAACTGCCGGCCCAGCCCGGCGCCGGTTTCCTGAAGAGCGGTGTGGACGCGCTGACGCGGTTCCGTGCCGCGTACGTCTCGGGGCCGTACCAGCGGCGCCGGGCCGTCGTCCAGGCGCAGGTGGCCCGTCAGGTGGTGCCGTGGACGGCGGAGTGGGTGGTGCCGCGCGCGCCCGCGGACCCGGACGTCTCGGGTGGCGAGGAGGAGCCGGAGGGCGACGAGGAGAACGGCGAGACGCTGTTGTCGGTGGCGCTGGACCGGCTGCGCGGTTCGGGGCCGCCCGCCCACCAGGTGTGGCTGCCGCCGCTGTCGGCGCCGGCCAGCCTGGACCAGATCCTGCCTCCGCTGGCGCCCGACCCGCGCTTCGGCCTCACCACGGCCGACTGGCCGCAGCGGGGCCGGCTCACCGTCCCGGTGGGTGTGGTGGACCGTCCGTTCGACCAGCTCCGTGATCTGCTGACGGTGGACCTGTCGGCGGCCGGGGGCCATGTGGCCATCGCGGGCGGGCCGCAGAGCGGCAAGAGCACCCTGCTGAGGACCCTCATCACCGCCCTCGCCCTCACCCACACTCCGAGGGAAGTGCAGTTCTACTGCCTGGACTTCGGTGGTGGCACCCTCGCCGCCCTGGACGAACTGCCGCACATGGGCGGGGTGGCGGCGCGGGTGGACGCCGAGCGGGTGGGCCGGACGATCGCCGAGGTCAGCACACTGCTCAGCAAGCGGGAGCGGTTCTTCCTCGAACAGGGCATCGACTCCATGCCCACGTACCGCAGGCGGCGGGCGGCGGGCGAGTTCCCCGACGAGCCGCACGGCGACATCTTCCTGGTGGTCGACGGCTGGTCCACGGTCCGCCAGGACTTCGACCGGCACCTTCCCACCTTCAACGCGCTGGCCGCCCGCGGCCTCAACTACGGTGTCCACCTGATGATCACCACGGGCCGGTGGGTGGAGCTGTCGTCGTCCGTACGGGACCAGACCGGCACCCGTCTTGAACTGCGCATGGGTGACGCGATGGACTCCCAGATCGACTCCCGCAAGGCGGCGACGATCCCGCGCAGCCCCGGCCGGGGCCTGACCCCCGACAAGCTGCACTACCTGTCGGCGCTGCCGCGCGTCGACGGGGTCGAGGACGCCGACGACCTCGCCGACGGTGTCTCCGGCCTGGTCGCCGCGATCAGCGAGAACTGGACGGGCCCGCCGGCGCCCCGGGTACGGATGCTGCCGACCGCCCTGCCCGTCGCCGACCTCCCGGCGCCCGTGGGCGAGAACGGGCTGCGGATCGCCATCGGCCTGGACGAGAACGAACTCGCCCCGGTGTGGCACGACTTCTCCGAGAATCCGCACATGATCGTGGTGGGCGACAGCGAGTGCGGCAAGACCAACCTGCTGCGGGTGATCGCCAAGGGCATCACCGAGCGGTACACACCGGCCGAGGCCCGCATCATGACGGTGGACTACCGGCGGGAGCTGGTGGAGGCCGTTCCGGAGGCGTACCGCCTCGGTCACGCGGTGTCCATGGACATCCTCAAGGACCTCGTGGACGGGGTGGCGAGGGCGGTCAGGCAGCGCGTTCCGGGGGAGGACATCGCCCCGTCGCGGATGAGGCTGGCCGACTGGTGGTCGGGGCCTCGGCTGTTCATCCTGGTCGACGACTACGACATGATCGGCAGCGGTCCCATGGCCCAGCCGTTCGCCCCGCTGCTCGACCATCTCGCGCTCGGCCACGAGGTGGGCCTGCACATGGTGGTGGCACGCTCCTCGGCCGGCGCGGGGCGCGGCCTCAACGAGGCTTTGCTGCGGCGGCTGTTGGAGGTCAACACACCGGGCCTGCTGATGTCGTGCCCGCCGAGCGAGGGGTATCTCTTCGGCAGTGTGAAGGGGCGGGAGCTGATCCCCGGCCGGGCCGTGCGCATCGCGCGGCGCAAGACGCTCCAGATCCAGACCCCGCTGGGGGACGAGCGCTGATGTCCCCCAGACGGGTCGCGGCGGCCGGCGGCCGGCTCCCTTCGGGGGGCCGGGCCGCCGGAGCCGTACGGACGTTACTGTCCCGGCGGGGTGCTGTCCGGGCGGCGGCCGGGCGGCAGCCAACTCCTGGCCCTGCCACGGGGGATCACCGCGGCCGCGCCTCCCACCAGCAGGACGAGCGCCAGTCCCCCGCCCGCGATCGCCAGCGCGCGGTTCCGGGGGCCCGGGTCCGCGGGCTCGGGCAGCCGCGCGAGCACGGCCTTCGCCGGGGCTGCCTCCGCGGAGGTGCCCTGTTCCTGTACGAGGGACAGGGCGGCGTAGGGGTCGAGCCGGGGGGTGTCCGACGGATAGGCGGTCGCGAGCAGGCGGCGCGCGACCTCCTGGGCGGTCAACTCCGGCCGGTAGGCCCGTACGAGAGCGGCGGCCCCCGCCGTACCCGCCGCGGCGAGCGAGGCGCCGGACCCGATGTAGTGGCCCGGTCCGCCCGGCCCGGCGCTGACCATGGAACTGCCCGGCGCCGACAGGTCCGGCTCGTGGGCGGGCGGCGCGTTCTCCTGCCGTACGCCAGTGGGCCCGAAGTCCACCACGGCCAGCACGCCCGGCGCGGCGGCCGGCCAATAGGGGCCCCGCGGCATCGCGTTGTCGGGCCCCCGCTCCTCCTTGGGCACGGCGTCCGGGGCGGCGGGGGCGACCACCAGCGCGTCGTGCTCCGTGGCGTAGGCGACGGCGTCGGTGATCTCCTCGCTTCCGGTCCGCAGGGCGTGCCCGACGTAGATGACGCGCGCGTCCCGGTCCACGGCCGTACGGATGCCGAGGGCGACCAGCTCCGCCGACGGCACCCCCCGGTCGTCGGTCCCCAGCAGCGCGAGGAGGTCGGCCTTCGGGGCAACTCCCGTGATTCCGCTGCCCTTTTGCGGGGCGGCGGCGATGAGACCGGCGACGAAGGTGCCGTGTCCCACGCAGTCCTCCCCCGCGCCGTCGACCGCCGTCACCCGTCCGGACAGGCTGGGCACACCGGAGGCGACCCCGGTGTCGACCACCGCGACGGTCACCCCGGCCCCCTCGGAGATCCGCTGGGCCCTCGGCAGCCCGAGCGCCTTCTGCGACCAGGCCGCCCCGGCGGCGGTCTCCTTGGACGGCTCGGTGCAGGGGTTGCCCTCGCCGAGGCGCAGCGGCAGCGGGGGCAGCAGCGTGGCGACCGGCTCGTCTGCGCCGGGACCGAACGACCCGCCCGGCGCGGCGAAGGCGGGCCCGCAGGTGACTGGCAGGATGACCGCGACAGCCAGCACAAGGCCCGCATACCTGTATTTCATGGTGCTTCGCATTATCACATGGTATGCGCATGCCATACTCAGGCGCACGCACAGGGCAGGCCAAAGACCCAGCAATACCAGGAGGTTCGAGGCGCGTGGCACGGCACATACTCACGGTCTGCCCGGAACGGCCGGACTGTTTCCCGACGATCGGTGAGGCACTGGCCCAGGCGCGCACCGGGGCGGTGATCCATGTGCGCCCCGGGCGGTACGCCGAGAACCTGGTCATCAGGAACCGGGTGACGATCGTCGCCGAGGGCGAGCCGGGAACGGTCGAGATCTGCCCGCGCGCGGGCAGCGCCGTCAGCCTCATGGCGGACGCCGTCATGCTCAGCGGTCTGACCCTGCGCGGACGGGACAAGGAACTGCCCGTCGTGGACATACCGGCCGGGCAGGCAGCTCTCGACGGCTGCACCGTGAGCGGCGCGGGATGGGCGGCGCTGCTGGTCCGCGGCAAGGGCTCGCTGGCCGCCCGCGGCTGCCGGGTGAGCAATCCCGGCGGCGCCGGGGTGGTCGACTCCTCGGAGACCGAAAGCATCATCGAGGACTGCGTGTTCGAGAACTTCGGCACTTCCGCCGTGGTGATCGGCGAGAGCGCGCGGCCCCTCGTCCGCGACTGCCGGATCCGCGGGGCACGCGCCAACGGGATCCTCGCCAGCGGCGAGGCCGGCGGCACCGTCGACAGCTGTGACATCTCCGGCACCGACAAGCCCGCCATCGCCCTGGAGGGCCACAGCTCGACCCGGGTCCTGCGCTCCACCGTGCACCACACCTCGGTGGGCCTGCTCGTGAGCAGCCTGTCCCGGCCCGAGATCGAGGACACGGCCTTTGAATCGATCACCCAGAGCGCCATCGTCATCTCCGGCGGCGCCGACCCCCTGCTGCGGCGGTGTGTCACCCGGCGTACCAAGCACAGCGGACTCCTCGTCCTCGACCGCTCGCGCGGAAACCTGGAGGGGTGCGCGTTCCACACCTCGACGCAGTCCGCCGTGCGGGTCGTGGAGGGAAGCTCCCCGCTGCTCAGGGACACGGTGGTGAGCGACTGCGCCGACACCTCCGGAGCGGTGTTCCTCAGCGACAACTCCACGGCCGAGTTCGAGCGCCTGGACGTCCTGGACGCGGCCGGGGTCGGCATCCACGTCCGCGCTTCCGCCAACCCCCTGCTGCGGCACACCCGGGTCATCGGCGCGGGCGGCAACGGCATCGAGATCACCGACGACGGCCGGGGCCGTCTGGAGCACTGCGAGGTGGAGTCCGCGGGCGGCTCCGGGCTGAGCGTGGACGACGACGCCGACCCCGAGATCAGCGACACCGCGCTGCGCTCCTCCGCCCGCTCGGGGGTGGTCATCGGCGAGCGCGGGCGCGGAACCCTGCGCGACTGCGAGATCAGCAACAGCGCCGACGCGGGGATCACCGTGGGGGACGAGGGCGAACTCGCCCTGGACCGGGTGCGGGTGAGCGGTTCGAAGGCCCACGGCGTCCAGGTGGCGCACGGCGGCCGGGCCTCGCTCACCTCCTGCGAGATCACCGGGAACACGGGCGACGGCATACGGGTCGACAGCGCCGAGCCCGTCCAGCTCAACCGGTGTGTGGTGCGCGACAACCGCGGGGCGGGCCTGCGGCAGAGCCGGGGCAGCGAGCGCCTCTCGGTCGAGTACCTGACCAGCGCGGACAACGGAACGGCGGACAGCTGGGGCGAGACCGCCGAGGTGACGGGCGAGAGCGGGGCCCCGGGCGGGTCCGAGAAGGGGGCTGCGCCGCGCACCCCGATGGACGACCTGGAGGCGCTCATCGGCCTGGAGAACGTCAAGCACCAGGTCAACACCCTGGTCAACCTCAACCAGCTCGCCGAACGCCGCCGCAAGCTCGGCATGCCGGTCCCCTCGATGAGCCGGCACCTGATCTTCTCCGGACCGCCCGGCACCGGAAAGACCACCGTGGCCCGGCTGTACGGGAGCATCCTCGCCGACCTGGGAATCCTGCGCAGCGGCCATCTGGTCGAGGTCGCCCGGGCCGATCTGGTGGCCCAGATCATCGGTGGTACGGCCATCAAGACCACCGAGGCCTTCACCAGCGCGCTGGGCGGGGTGCTGTTCATCGACGAGGCGTACACCCTCACCCCCGAGGGATCCTCCAACGACTTCGGACGGGAGGCCGTCGACACCCTCCTCAAGCTCATGGAGGACCACCGCGACGACGTGGTCGTGGTCGCGGCCGGCTACTCCGAGCAGATGGAGTCGTTCCTGTCCGCCAACCCGGGGATGGCCTCCCGGTTCACCCGTACCATCGAGTTCGGCAACTACGCGGTGGAAGAACTGGTCACCATCACCGAATCCATGTGCAACCGGCACCAGTTCGAGCTGGGACCGCTGACGCGCGAGGCGCTGGCCGTACGGTTCGAGGGGATGACGCGCGACGCGTCCTTCGGCAACGGCCGGGCGGCGCGCGGGGTGTTCGAGGACATGGTGGACCGTCAGTCCTTCCGTCTCGCGTCCATGGCCGACCCGGACGAGAGCGACCTGACGCTGCTGCTGCCGCAGGACGTCGGGGACGCGGAGGCGGCGGCGGTCGACGGCACCCCGCGCGGCGGGGACGACGCGCCCGACCCGATGGCCGAGCTGACGGCCATGGTGGGCCTCGGGGCGGTGAAGCGCGAAGTGACCGATCTGGTCAGCCTGTTGTCCAACGCCCGGCAGCGGGTCGCCGCCGGGCTGCCCAGCCCCAGGATCAGCAACCACCTGGTCTTCACCGGGCCACCCGGCACCGGAAAGACGACCGTTGCCCGGCTGTACGCCAAACTCCTGCACTCGCTGGGGGTGTTGCCCCGCGCCGGCCTGGTCGAGGTGGCCAGGGCCGACCTGGTGGGCCAGTACGTCGGACACACCGCCCAGCGCACCAAGGAGGTCTTCACCAGCGCGCTGGGAGGGGTGCTGTTCATCGACGAGGCGTACACCCTCACCCCCGAGGGGTCCTCCAACGACTTCGGGCGCGAGGCCGTCGACACGATCCTCAAGCTCATGGAGGACCACCGCGACGAGGTCGTGGTCATCGTCGCCGGGTACACCGAGGAGATGGAGCGCTTCCTCGCCTCCAACCCCGGACTGGCCTCGCGGTTCTCCAAATACGTGCAGTTCGAGGACTACAGCACGGACGAACTGGTCACCATCGTCTCCCGGCACGCCACCGCGTCCGGCTACGAGTGCGGCCCCGACACCCTCGCGATGCTGCGCGCCCATGTGGACGCGATCCCCCGGGACCGGTCCTTCGGCAACGCCCGGCTCGCCCGCCAGCTGCTGGAGACCATGATGACCAGCCAGGCGCGCCGGCTCGGCGGACTCCGGTCCCCCAGCCTCGCCGACCTGACCACACTGCTGCCCGAGGACCTGCCGTACGGGGGCCGCCCGGCGCGGCACGAAGAAGCGGCCCGCTGAGTCGCCGTACCGCTTCGAAAAGAGCCGTACCGCTGTGAAAAGAAGCGCCCGCCGGGGAGGTTCACCCGGCGGGCGCTTCCTTCGCGGTCACGTGCGCGGCGTTCCGCCACACGCCCGCCGGGTGGCGGTCCGCCTCACACGGTGAGCCTGATGGCCTGGAGCGCGAGGGTCTTCTCCAGGGTCCCGGCGAAGATGAGATTCTCGCCGCCGGGGTTGTCGCACCTCAGACCCAGCCATGCGCGGTCGGTGACAAACGCGTTCACGCACACCAGGGGCTGACCGATGTTGATCCCGAAGCCGCCCAGGGCCGGGGCGCTGCTCGACGCGACCCCGATGTACAGGTCGCCGCCGTCGGCCGCGCCCTTCCAGGGCGCCTTGTAGCCCTCCCCCATGGTCCAGGGGGTGGCGTTCACGCCGTTGGTCGAGGACACGGCGATGTTGAGGGCGGTGATGGGCCGGTTCTGCCCCTGCGTGCCCGCCTCCGCTCCGTCACACACCGGGGCCTGCCAGCCGATGCCCTTGACGTAGGCCCGGTAGCAGATGTGCCGGCCCGCGTTCTGGGTGGCCAGCTTCATGACGGCGAGCGACGCGGTGTTGGCCGGCGGCTTGGCCTTGACCACCGCCTTCTTCTTCGGCGCCTTCGTCGCCGCCGCGGACTTCTCCGCCGTCGGCGACGGCAGCGGTGGCGGACTCAGCGGCTCGGCCGGGGTCTTGGCCTTCGCCTTGGCCTTGACGGAGGGCTTCGCGGTCGTCGGCTTCGCCGTGGGCGAGGCCGGCGCGTAGTCGCCCGGCGGCGCGTTCAGCGCCTGGTCGTCGAGGATGGTGTCGGACTCGGCGACCACCGACGTCTTGTCCGTCTTCTTGTCGGAGTCGTCCGTGGCCCAGATCAGCAGCGGCACCGCCAGGAGGATCACACCCGCGAGGCCCGCGGCCGCGAGGAGGGGCTTCTTCGGGTTCCCGGAGGGCGGCTCGCCGTCCCCCCGCCCGGCTCCCTCACCGGAGGCCTCACCCGAGGCCGCGGCGGAGGCGGAGGCGGAGGCGGAGGCGTCCGGAACGGTCGCGGACGCGGCCGATCCCGTACGGGCCGCCTGGGTCCGCCTGCCCGTGCCGGCCGACGCCTCCGGCCCGGACTGCTGCCGCGTGGCCGCCGCGCCGGTGGCCGCACCCGCTGCCGCCTCCGCTTCGGCCGTACCGCTCGTGGTGCTCGGCTGTACGGGAGCGGTCGCCGCCCCGTCCGGCGAGGCACCCGGTCGCGGCGCCGCCGCGGCCTCCTCGTCCGCGCCCCGCCCGGCGGGGGCGGACGGCGACGCGGCGGGCGTCGGCAGCCTGCCCGGGTCCGCTCCCACGGACCGCAGGGTGACGGCCCGGCGGATGGACGGGCCGCCCGTGGCGGCTGACGGGTCCCCGTTGCCGGCGGCGGAGGACCCTCGCGATGGTTCGTCCGGTGACGATCGATTTTGACGATTTGTCATATTCTTCCTTTGCTGTCGTACGTGATCGGTGGTGCGGACCCCGGAGACCGGGGTGGTCTTGGAGCGCCCCTGGAACGCACGCCCTACCCGGCGTGGCCCACGGGGCCGGCGCAGCGCTCCGGCCAGCCCCGGCCCTCACCGACGGGCAGTTCGGTGGCGAGCGCCGCTTCGAGGTGCGCGAGCGCCTTGAGGTCCAGCCCGCTCAGTTCCTCCGCCCCGTCCATGTAGGCGGTCGCGTTGCCGGGGAGTTCCCGCAGCAGCACGACGGAGGAACCGGCGGGCACGGTCCGTACGCCCAGCACCCGGAAACCGGTCCCCGGCACGAAGACGATCTCGTCGTACGCCTCCGGGGATCCGGCCGGCCGGTCCAGCAGCTGACGCACCTTGCGCCCGGTGATGGACCAGATCGCGTACCGCACGACGGCCCCGGCCGGAAGCGCGGACGGCTTGGCCAGCGCGCTGATCGGCCCCGGCTCCTGCAACAGCGCGCCCACGGTGAGTTCGGAGGGGCCGGGCGCGGCCACGTCCCCGCCGCGCAGCGCCACGCCGCGGTAGGAGGGCAGCCGCCGCAGCGCGGACGCCAGGCACCCGGCGTAGGGCAGCAGGCGCCCTTCGCCGGTGCGCAGGTCCCGGATCAGCTCGCGCGGGTGCAACGGCCCTTCCTCGGTGGTCAGATACGCGTGCGCGGCGATGAGGTCGGTCCGCGCGGCGTCCAGTTCGTGACCGCGCAGCGCGGGCATCCGGGTGAGCACCCGGGAGACGGCGGCCGCGTGCACTTCCCAGGCGGACGCGGCGAAGTCACGGAACGCGGCGCGTTCGCCGACGGCGCTGACGTGCCCCGGGGAGAAGGGCATGGGCACGGCGGATCGCGCCGGGGCGGTCGCGGCCGGTGCCGCGCGGATCGGTGCCGGTGGGGCCGCCGTTACGGGATCCGGGGCGGCCGGAACCGAATGGTCCGGTCCCGGGTCGGCCGGGCCGGACGCGGTCGGAGCCGACGTGGTCCGAGCCGGTGCGGCCGGGGCCACCGGATCCGGCGCCCGCACCCGCGCCGGTGGAACCGGAACATCGGGTCCCGGTACGGCGGGTCCCACTGCGGCCGGGTCGGGTGCGACCGGACCGGACGCCACCGGAGCCGAGGGGGTCCGAGCCGGTGCGGCCGGGATGACGGGATCCGGCGCCTGGGGCCATGCCGGTGGAACCGGAACGTCCCGGCCCGGTGTGGCGGGTCCTGGTGTGGCCGGGTCGGACGCGGCCAGACCCGGACCCGCCGGACCCGTACCCGCCGGAGCCGGTGCGGCCGGGACCGCGGAGGGCCGCTCGCCCGCGGGCGCCTCACGTTCGGGGCGCTCCCGCCCGCCGCCTTCGGCGCGTGCGGGGTCCCCACCGGCCGTACCGGCGACCGACCCGCCGGGTACGTGCCCCAACGCCCCCACAACCGCCTCGCCGTCGCCGGATCCGGCGACGGGTTCCGTGCCCGCCCGTGGTGTGGCGGCGTGCCCTTCCCGACGACCGCCACCGGCGGGGTCCGCCCGCTCACCGGCCGATGCGCCGGAGAGCGGGGGACGGCCGGGCAAGGGCCGGCCGGGTGGCGTAGGACCTGTCGAGGTGTCCCCCGGCGCCCGCGTCGTCGCGCCGACGACCGGGCCATGTCCCGGCGTCCGGTCACGTCCTTCGCCGGCCTCCGCGCCACGCGGCGGCGAGGGACGGCCCGGCGGGGTGCCTCCGGCGCCCCGCGCCGTCACGCCCGCGAGCGTTCCGCCGGGCGCTCCGCCCCCCGCCGCGCCTTCAGCCGACGCACCGGCGACCGCGCCGGTACGGCGCCCGGCCGGCGTGCCGCCACCGGTGGCCGCTACCCCCTCAGCCGCGCTCCGGACCACCGGTCCGGCAGGCTCGCCGGACGGGCCGCTCCCGGCACCCACCGCCTGTCCCGCCGGCCCGGACGAGGAGGAGACCCGTACAGGAGGCGCCGGTGGTCCGGCCCACGCCGGCGTCCCGCCCTCCGGCCGGGCCGGCACCTCCGGCCGGGCCGGCACGGGAGCCGCGCCCGCCACCGGGCGCGGCGCGGGAGCGGGCCGCCGCGCGGGCCCGGGGACCCGGGGCGGCCCCGCGGTGACGTAACGGATGCCCGGTACGCCGTGTTCGGCGGCCAGGCGGCGCAGTTCACCCTCCCCGTTCATGAGCTTGCCGCGCACCAACAGCGTCGTCCTCGCGCGGAGGTCGGACCCCAGGCCGGCCAGCAGCCGGGAGAGGGCGGGCAGGACGGAGTTGTCCAACGGCCTGCCCGGCGCGCCCAGTTCGACGGCGCACCGGTCCGGGTCCACGGCCAGCGCCGCCAACGGCGGCCGGGGGCCGTCCCGTTCCCACAGGGCCAGCCCGGCCCGGGTCACCGTGGCCTGCCAGCGGTCCGTCAGCAGGACGGTCCCCGGCTGGGTGCCGCGCGGGATCCACGCGGGCGGATGGCTTCCCATCAGGCGCGGGGCGGGCACCTTCCCCTCCGCGTCGGCGGGCCCACACGTCACGGAGGACACGAACGGCTGCCAGCTCGGCCTGCCGTCGGCGCCCACCAGGGTCGGCCGGGGAGCCGTTCCCGGCGGCGCGTGGTCGGCGAGCAGCGGCAGACCGGTGAGGACTTCCACCTCGCCGCCCAGCAGACCGGCGACCGCGTGGCCGAGCCGCAGCAGATCGCGCCGGCCGCCCGGCGCGAGGCGGACGCGGGACCGCTGCCCCACGGGCAACGCCGAGAGCACGGCGGCCACTTCGTCGGCCGCCACGTCCTCCGCGTGGGGAGCGCCGACCACCACGGTGGGGCGCTCGAAGTCGGCGGGCACCGCGAAGCACAGGTCGTCGAGGTCCGGCAGGGGGGCGCCCGCCGGGCGCATCACCACGCCCGCCGGTATCTGCTCCACCACACAGCCGCCCGTCGTGCGCACCGGCACCCGGCCGAGCGCCTCCTGCCACGCGGGGGCCGGAGCGCGCGGGCCCAGTTTCCTGGGCGCCTCGCCGGGCACGAAGCTCCACCACCCGCCGCCGCTCCGGGAGTCGCCGTGGACGAAGAGCCCGCCCCCGGGGGTGATCAGGACGGACCCGTCGGGCGCCAGCACCTCCAGCTCCCAGGCGTCGGCGATCCTGCGGGCCACGGACGGGCGGCCCGGCTGGTCGTCACCGGCACCGGACATGACGAGCCGGACCCGGCCGACACCCCTCGACCGGAGGGAGTCGAGGAGGGCGCCCAGCCGGGACCAGAGGTCGTCGTCCGCGGGGCCGCCGCCGGGGGCGGAGCCGACCATCACCGTGACGATGTCCGCGTCCACGCCCACGGCATGGGCGACTTCGGCCAGGGTGGCGAGCGGGAACGAGTCGTCCTCGACGGAACGCACCAGCAGGAGACCGTCGATGTCCTCGACGGGCGGGGCGCCGACGGCCCCCTGGCGCCCGGCGCCACTCGGCTCCGCGGCCGGATTCCGGGGAGCGCGCTCCGGGGCGGACCTGCCGCGCCGGCGGTGGATGGCGGATGACCAACGGCTCACGCTTCCGTCCCCCGTGACCGAGGGCCGGCCTCGCGGATCTCGGCGGGAACGGGGGGAAGCCCGTCGTCCGGGCCGTCGCTCTGGGGCATCGCTGTCCTTACTCGTTGGTTCGGCGGTGGGTCGGTCACACGACGTGGGCGGCGGCCGTCGTACGGCGGGAGGAGCGAAGGCGGAGGCCCCCGCGGCGGGTCTCCCCGGGGGGCGGCTCGCGAACGGCCGTACGCGAGAACCCGGTTGTCCGGTACGGCGTTCTCATGTGGCCGTCTCCACCACGCGGGCGTCCTTCGTCCGCGCCGGGCCGTCCGGGCCGTCGGCCCACAGGAGGCGGCGCGCGGTGGCCGCGTCCGTGACCACGCGGGTGAGAAGCCCGGATTTCAGGACGGCGCGAATGGCCTCGGCCCTCCGCACCCCGCCCGAGACCCCGATCAGCTCGGGGATCTCCCGGAGCTGGCCGGCGCTCAGGGCGATCGTGCGGGCGTCCAGCTCCTGGGGAAGCGGGTGGCCGTCCCGGTCGAAGAGGTGGCCGGCCACCTCGGCGCACGCCCCGAGTGTGCGGTACGTGTCACGCTCCCGCTCCGTCAGGGCGTCGTACACCGCCGAGAGCGAGGCGTCCCACGCACCGATGCCGACCACGGCCTTGGTGACCCGGCCGAACCGGCCCAGCGTCTCGGCCGTGTCCGGCTGGCTCCTGAGGAGGGCGGCCGTCGGGGCGTTGGGCAGGACGAACGGGGCGTGGAGCGCAAAGGCCCTGCCCCGGCCGGCCGCGGCGGTACGGTGGACCGCCGCGATCGCGGCGTCGTGGGCCAGGTCAGGACCGCGCACCCCGGTCAACTGGACGACCTCGCGGGAGCGCAGCCGCCCGACCGCCTCGCTGAGCGCCTCCACCGAGCGGCTCGCGTCCAGCCCGAGGACATCGCCCTCCTCGCTGATCTCCGAGATCAGCCGGGCCGCCGCCGTCCCCAGCCAGCGGCCGGCGCGGCGCGTGTCCCCCGGGGCCACCTCGTCGCCCTCGCTCCGGGTCAGATCGACCACCACGGCCTGGCGGAGCCCGAAGCGCTCGGCCAGGGCGTGCGAGAGCGGGGCGTCGATCTCGGCGGGGACGGTGATGTCGATCCTGACGATGTCGTGGGCCACCGCGGCATCGAGGAGACGCGCCACTTTGAACCGGCTGATCCTGAATTCCTTTGCGATGTCGACCTTCGACTGGTTCTCGAGATAGAAACGCCGGGCGACGGACGCGGCGAGCAGTTTGTCGACCGCGGCGAAGGGGGCCTCCGCCTCGCGGTCTTCGCCCAGGCTCATGAGGTGCCGACCGCCGTCCGTGACAAGCCCGGGCGGATCGCCGCCGGCGGCGCGTGCCGCGTCCCGTGCCACGGCTCACGGGCGTGCGCGCCTGGCGTACTGTCCGCTGCTAACACGTCTCTCCTCCTCCGGGAATGCCGTATTCCGCGGGACGCGCCGCACCGGAGAACGGTTCCGGGGCTCGGCACGGACGACTCCCCGCCTTCGGACCGGCACGCGGAGCGGTGGTCACGACGGGGGCGGGCGCGTCCTCGGCGGGCCTGTGCGGGCCTGTGCGGGCAGACTTCCGGGACCCGGAGGTCCGGGTCCGTCTCCCGCCCCGTGCGATCCACAGACAACTCCCGCCCCACGGTCACCAGTTCGATGCTACGCACCCGGTGTTACGCCAGGGGTACAGGGGCACCACATGAGGCGGAAATCTCGCCGTCGGGGGGACGTCTTCGGCGCGACGGCCCCGCCGCCGCGCCGCGCACCCCGTTGTCAGTGGGCCTGTCTAGCATCGGTGAAGGCAGGTCGGCGGCTCAACTCCGCCGCCATTCATCCCACTTCGACACTGCGACGGCCGTTCTGGCCGTCATCCCGGGAGCACAGCGTGCGAGCGACCTTCGCGGACTTCACCACCGATCCGCCCCGGCCGGGCCCCGGCACGGCCCGGTTCGACCACTGCCACCCCGCGCCGGACCATCTCGCGGTCGACGCGGGCGGCGGCGTGACGTTCGACTTCGTGCCGGCCGACGTCTTCCCGCCGGGCGAGGGCGGGACGCCCGGGGAGCTGACCCTCACGGTCACCGCGCTGGTTCCCCCGACCGGCGGGTCCCCGGGGGACACGCCGTTCGAGATCACCGTCAACGGCCGTGCTGTCGTGGGCGACTTCGCCGTGCCGGACGGAGTCCTGCCCGGGGAGACGGTGTTCGCGGTGCCCGGCGCGCTTCTGGTGCCGCACACCAACACCCTGCGCCTGCGCCACCCCGCCGGGGCGCGGGGCGGCCTCCGGCTGTACCGGATCGCCCTGGACCCGTCCCGTACGACCGGCGACCCGTCCCGTACGACCAGCGGCGCGGATCGTACGACCGGCGGCGCGGATCGCACGACGGCGGAAGTGGCCGCCGGAGAGGCGGTGTTCACCTTCCGCACCGAGCGGCGCGCCCACCCGTCCGCGAGCTGGCGGCCCGCTCCACGGCTGACCGTCCTCCTCGACCGGGACGAGCGCGCACTCCCGGAACAGCTCGCCTGGCGCGGCGGGGACGGCGCGGAGGCGGCGGTCGCCTTCCCGCCGGCGAGGACGGAGTTCTACGGACACCACCGCGCCGCCGACGGCTCGCTCACGGAGTACCGCGGGGTGCGGGAGGAGCACGGGGCGCTCCCCGGGGGCACGTACGCGCGCACGTACCCCGGCCCGTACGCGGGCACGGCCCCGCACCGGTTCCGGACGGAGGAGGACCGGGGCGAGGGCGACTGGCACGCCTCCGGCGAGCTTCGGCTGCTGATCGAGGACGGGGGCGCACCCGTCGAGCGGGTGACGTGGCACGACCGGGCGGGCGATTCGGGCTCGCTGGCGCTGCGGGCGGCCGGGCCCGACCCACGGGAGGAGGTCACCGATCTGGTGACCGGCGTCCGGGCGAGTGATGAGTTCACGGAGGCCGACGAGGTCGCCCGGAACCTCCTCGACACCACCTGGCACAAGTGGCTGGGCGATGGGCACACCGCCTGGCTGGAGTTCTCCCTGAGCCGGCCGGTCGCCGTCCTCCACTACGTGCTGGCCTCGGCGAACGACTGCGACGACCGTGACCCCGAGGAGTGGACCCTCCAGGGTTCGCACGACGGCGAGCGGTGGGTCACGCTCGACACCCGCGCCGGGGAGCGCTTCCCCGAACGCCACCAGTCGCGGGGCTTCACCGTGTCCGCGGGTACGGCCGCGGCCTACGGTCACTACCGCCTTGAGATCACCCGCAACGCGGGGGCCTGCCACGTCCAGCTCTCCCAGGTGCGCTTCTTCGCGTCCGCCCCCGGACCGCGGGGGTTTGTCGGCTACCACCAGCCCGTGAACGAGGGACCGGCCGGCTACCGGGGCACCTCGGTGTCCGCCGCCCCGGAGCGGGAGCCGGCGCCCGGGCACCGGCCCCCCACCGACCCGGACCCTGACCCGGACCCGGAGCCACGGCCCACGTCCGGCCCGGCGGCGGCACTGCGTACCGTCGAGAAGTGGCGGGGCTACCTCGCCGAGCACAGCGCCGCCCTGATGCACGTGCCGGACGACGAGGAGCCGGACGGCGTCGCCGCCCAGCGGCGAGCCGTCGGCCGGCTCCTCTACGGAGGCGCCGACGACGAGCGGATAGCGGCCCTGGAGGAACGGCTCGGCATCCGGCTCCCGCCGAGCTATCGGGCGTTCCTCGCCACCTCGGACGTCCGGCTGAACATCAGTCCGTTCATGTGGGAGATGCGGACGACCGAGACCGTCGACTGGTTCCGCGCCGAGTCCGGCCTGTGGGAGATGCTCCGGATGGGCGGCGAGGAAGACTTCGAGGAGCAGACCGCGATGATGGACCGCGCGCTGCTGATCTCCGAGGACGGCGACGCCCAGTACTGGCTGCTGGACCCGGGGGACGTGTCCGAGGACGGCGAGTGGGCCGCGTACATCTGGGCGAGCTGGTACCCGGGCCTGGGCGAGAGGTACACGTCCTTCGCCGAGTTGGTCATCGAGGAGCACACCGGGTCCGAGGACGAGTGACCTGAGGCCTCGGGACACCCCCGGCGCTCAGCCGGAAGGACCGGACCGGGCTTCCAGGAGGGCGCGGGCCGCCGCCACGACGGTCGCGCGCCGCAGGGCGGGGTCGCCGCCCAGGGCCGGGGCCAGCGGCCCGTTGGAGAGGGACAGGAGGACCATCAGATCGCGCAGTTCCTCGGCGGGGAGGTCCCCGGGGATCCGCCCTTCCTTCTGGGCCCGGGCGATCCTCTCGGCCTTCTGGGCCTGCGCGTCGTGCACGGTCTGGGGGGGCGTGTGATCGGGCCGCTCCAGCTGGTGCCAGGCCGCCAGGCGTACGACGTGGGGGTGCGCCTGGTAGTAGTCGTAGAGCCGCCCGACGTATCCGGGCAGGTCGTCGGGGTCCAGGTCCACGGCCTCGACGATCTCGACGACATGGCGGCTGTACACGACGTCGAACAGCTCCAGCTTGCCGCCGAAGTAGCGGTACAGCAGGGCGTTGTTGACGCCCGCCGTGGTGGTGATGCGGTCGACGCGCGCCCCGGCGATGCCGTACCGGGCGAATTCGTCCGCCGCGGCGTCCAGGATCTTGCGCCGGGTCTCTTCCGCGCTGCGTGCCATGGACCCAGGATATGTAGGTAAACACCTACTTGACAAGCCTGCGGGGGCGTCCTAGCGTCGAAGTAGGTAACTACCTACCTTCCCGTGGACCGGAGAGATCATGATCGTCTACGACAAGCTCTACATCGGCGGCCACTGGGCGCCCTCGTCTCTCGACGAGCGGATAGAGGTCCTTTCCCCGCACGACCAGTCCCCCGTCGGCCACGCCGCCCAGGCCGCGCCCGCCGACGTGGACGCGGCCGTGGCCCTCGCGCGTGAGGCCTTCGACCACGGACCGTGGCCCCGGCTGACCCCCGGGGAGCGCCGGGCCACGGTGGCCCGGTTCAACGCCCTGCACGCCGCGCGGGCCGAGGAGATCGCCGACCTCATCACGGCCGAGAACGGCTCGGCGAGCTGGTTCACCCGCAGCCTCCAGACCGCCCTGGCGGGGCAGACCGACGCGTATCTGCGCGCCTCCGAGGCCCTGCCGTGGGAGGAGGAGGTACGGTCCCCCGCGGGCGCCCGTTCCCTGGTGCGCCGCGAGCCCGTCGGAGTGGTCGCGGCGGTCATCCCCTGGAACGCGCCGCACCAGTCCGCCCTGGCCAAGATGGTTCCCGCGCTCCTCGCGGGCTGCGCGGTCATCCTGAAGGCCTCGCCCGAGACCGCCCTGGACGCGCTCCTGCTGGCCGGGGTCTTCGACGAGGCCGGATTCCCCGAGGGCGTGGTCTCCGTGCTGCCCGCCGGCCGGGAGACCAGCGAGTACCTCGTCTCCCACCCGGGCGTCGACAAGATCGCCTTCACCGGCTCGACCGCCGCGGGCCGCCGTATCGCCTCGATCGCCGGGGAGCAGCTCAAGCGGGTCAGCCTGGAGCTGGGCGGGAAGTCCGCCGCGATCGTGCTGGACGACGCCGATCTGGAATCGGTGACCGAGGGGCTGCGGTACGCGTCGTACGGGAACAACGGCGAGTCCTGCGTCAGCCTCACCCGCGTCCTCGCCCCGCGCGCCCGCTACGAGGAGGTCGTCGCCGCCGTGGCCGCGCTGACCGAGAGCCTGACCGTGGGCGATCCGGCCGCCCCGGACACGTTCATCGGCCCGATGGTGCGCCGGGGCCAGCAGGAACGGATCCAGTCGTACATCAGGACCGGCGTCGAGGAGGGCGCGCGGCTGGTCGTCGGCGGCCCCGACACCCCCGCCGGGCTGGAGGGCGGCAACTACGTCCGCCCGACCGTCTTCGCCGACGTCGACAACTCCATGCGGATCGCGCAGGAAGAGATCTTCGGCCCCGTTCTCGTCGTCATCCCCTACGACGACGACAACGACGCGGTACGCATCGCCAACGACTCGCCGTACGGCCTCTCCGGCGGCGTGTGGACGGCGGACACGGAACGCGGCGTGGAGATCGCCCGCCGCGTCCGTACCGGCACGTTCTCCGTGAACGGCGCCGCGCCCGCCTTCGACACCCCGTTCGGCGGCTACAAGGCGAGCGGGGTCGGCCGGGAGTTCGGCGCGGCGGGCCTGGGCCAGTACCTGGAGCTCAAGTCCATAGCCCTCTGAGGCCGGCTCCCCTGGTAGCCGGCTCAGCCCTGATGGGCGGCTCAGCCCTGGTAGGCGAGGTCCGCCGCCGTCAGGCCCTCCAGGGCCATGCCGAGCTGGGTGCCCTCGGCAATGCGGCGGCTGATGCGCTGACGCAACGTCACCGCGAGATAGCGGGTCAGCAACTGCGGCTTCGCGGCCAGCGTTTCGGCGAGTTCGTATGCGCGGGCGAGGACCTTGTCGTGGGGCAGCACCTCGGCCACGGCGCCCCAGCGTTCGGCCTGCTCTGCGGTGAACGACCCCTGCGTGAGGGTGAGGTAGCGGGCCCGGTTGAGGCCCAGGGCCTCCTCCCAGACGATCTGGAGGCCGTCGCCGGGGACGATCCCGAAGGTCAGGTGGGGGAAGTCCGAGAAGACGGTGGTGTCCGAGGCGATGACGATGTCGGCGATCAGGGCGTACTCACTGTGGACGGTCGCCGGGCCGTTCACGGCCGCGACGACCGGCATCTCCAGGTCGGCCAGCCGCTGCATGATGCGGCGGCCCTCGGCGATCGTACGGTCCCAGTGGGCGGGCTTGGTGATGTCGCCGAGGCTGGGGCCGTCGATGTCCGTCATGAAACGGTCACCGGTCCCGGTCAGGACGAGCACCCGGTTGTCGCGGTCCTCACCGATCTCGTACAGGGCACGCGGCAGCTCGCTGTGCAGGCGCCCCGTGAAGGTCGCCGGGCCGTCGTCGGTGTGGAAACGCAGGGTGAGGACTCCGGAGGGGGTGCGTTCCAGGGCGAGGTTCTCGAAGGCGGTGAAGTAGGCGGGCTCGTGGGCGGTCATGGGACGGGCTCCTTGAATCGGCCAAGTACTGCTCTCCCTGTCCAGGGAACCTCGCGGGGACCGGTATCCCCAGCATCCGGCCGGGCGAACGGCCGAGGGCGGCCATAAGCCATCCTTCTGGCCGCTGCGGCACCGGGGTCCGGGACCCTCACGGAGGGGGAGTGACAGGGCCCGCACGGAGCGCCACGCCGCGCCATCGGCCGCGCCTCTGCCGAGAGCCTGGAAGTCGGAACCGAAACATGGTCCGATGACGGCATGAGCGAATCGCCAGAAAAGCTACAAACAGGACAGACCCCGGGCTCGGACCTCACGTACGACGCCGTGGTCGTCGGCGCCGGTCCGGTCGGCCAGAACGTCGCCGAGCGGGCGCGCGCCGCCGGGCTGAGTGTGGCGGTGGTGGAGCGGGAACTGGTCGGCGGGGAGTGTTCGTACTGGGCGTGTGTACCCAGCAAGGCGCTGCTGCGTCCGGTGCTCGCCGTAGCCGACGCGCGCAAGGTGGACGGGGCACGCGAAGCGGTCAGCGGAACGATCTCCACGGACGGCGTCTTCGGCCGGCGCGACCGCTACGTCACCGACTGGGACGACACGGGCCAGGCCGACTGGGTCCGGGGCATCGGCGCCGACCTCCTGCGCGGCGACGCGCGGCTGGACGGCGGGCGCCGCGTCGTGGTCCGTACCCCCGACGGCGGGGAGACGGTCCTCACCGCCCGGCACGCGGTGGCTCTGTGCACCGGCAGCGACGCCGTCGTCCCCGACCTGCCCGGACTCGCCGAGGCGCGCCCCTGGACCAACCGCGAGGCCACGGACTCCCGTACCGTCCCCGGCCGGCTCGTCGTGGTCGGCGGGGGCGGGGTCGGCGTCGAGATGGCCACCGCCTGGCAGGGGCTCGGCGCGGAGGTCACTCTGCTGGCCCGCGGTCCGCTGCTCCCCCGGATGGAACCCTTCGTCGGCGGGATGGTCGCCGACGGGCTCAAGGACGGCGGCGTGGACGTACGGATCGGCGTGTCCGCCACCGCGCTGCACCGCCCCGACCCGGACGGCCCCGTCGGCGTCGTCCTGGACGACGGCACCCGCCTGGAGGCCGACGAGATCCTCTTCGCCACCGGCCGCTCGCCCCGCACCAAGGACGTCGGTCTTGAGACGGTGGGCCTGACCCCCGGGACCTGGCTGGACGTGGACGAGACCTGCGCGGTCCGCGGCGTCGACGGGCACTGGCTGTACGCGGTCGGCGACATCAACCACCACGCCCTCCTCACCCACCAGGGCAAGTACCAGGCCCGGATCACCGGCGACGCGATCGGCGCCCGCGCGGCCGGGGAACCGGTGGACACCGCGCCGTGGGGCGCCCACGCCACCACCGCCGACCAGCACGCGGTCCCCCAGATCTTCTTCACGGACCCCGAGGCCGCCGCGGTGGGCCTGTCCACGGAGGAGGCCACCCGCGCCGGCCACCGCGTGCGGGCCGTCGACGTCGACTTCGCGACCGTCCCCGGCGCCCTGCTCCACGCCGACGGCTACCGGGGCCGGGCCCGCATCGTCGTGGACCTCGACCGGGAAACGCTGCTCGGCGCGACCTTCGTCGGCCCGGGCGTCAGCGAACTGCTCCACTCGGCCACGATCGCCGTCGCCGGCGAGGTACCCGTCCCCCGCCTGTGGCACGCCGTGTCCTGTTTCCCGACCGTCAGCGAGATCTGGCTGTACCTGCTGAAGGCGTACCGGGACTGACCGGCGCGTTCACCTGCCGCGCGCGGCGGCCGCGTTCTCGTCCAGCCGGACCGACTCGTACAGGGCGGTGATGTTGCCGCCGCCGAACGTCCGGCCGCCCTGGCGCTCGATGATCTCGAAGAAGAGGGTGTTCCTCGGGTGCACCGACTTCGAGAAGATCTGGAACAGCTGCCCGCCGTGGTCGACGTCCACCAGGACGCCCAGCTCCTTGAGGCCGTCGACCGTGTAGCGGGCCGGTGCCAGCCGCCGGGTGAGCAGCTCGTAGTACGTGTCCGGTGTACGGAGGAACTCGACGCCGCCCAGGGTCAGGAACCGCACGGTCTCCGCGATGTTCTCCGTGGAGAAGGCGACGTGCTGGACACCCGCCCCGCCGTGGTCGTGGAGGAAGCGGTTGATCTGCCCGGGGTCCCGGGTGATGTCGGGCTCGATCAACGTCAGCGTCACCCCGCCCGAGCGGCTCTGGACCGCCGAGGTCCTGACGGCCTGGTTGCCGATGACGATGCGTTCGGTGAACGTCGTCTCGAAGTCGAGGACCCGCTCGTAGAAGGCGGCCAACGGCTCCAGGCCGCCGGGCCGCACGCAGACGGCCAGGTGATCGATGTGGGTCAGTCCGGGCTTCCGGGGCGAGGGCGAGCCGCCCACGGGCACCGCCGCGTGCGGGAGGGTGGCGTGGAGATCGTCCACGCGCAGGTCGTCCACGCGCAGGTCGTCCGCGCGCTGGACGAACGTGTGCGTCACGTCGTCGAATCCGGCGATCGTGGCGGTGACGACGTCACCCCGCCCCACCGGTTCGCGGACCGGGCGGGCTCCCCGCCGTACCGCCTCGTGGAACGCCGCCGCGGCGTCCGGCACACCCAGCGCGATGTCGCCGACACCGTCACCGTGCAGCTCGGTGAACGCGCTCCCGGCCGGGTCGTCCGCCCCCGGCCGGACCAGTTCGAGCCGGATCCGGTCGGCCAGGAGCAGCGCCGACCGGCCGTCCGTACCCGTACGGGCGGTGAATCCGCAGGCGTCGGTGAACCACGCCGCGCTCTCGGCGAGGTCGGTGACGTACATCCTGAGATGGTCGACGCACATGTCCTGGAAGACGCCCGTGTCCTTCGTGGTCACGCTCGTTCACTCTCCTTCGACTTCGACGGGTGGGGGGTGAGGCGGTGGGACGACGTCCGGCCGCCGGGCAGCGCGACCGTCAGGCTGTCGAACGACCGCTGTGTCGCCAGCCTCCGCCGGACGGGAGTGCCCGCCGGCGCGAGGCCCGGCAGGTGGGCGTGGAGCCGGGAGAGGAACACCGTGATCTCCATCCGGGCCAGCCCCGCTCCCACACACCGGTGGATGCCCTCGCCGAACGTGAGGTAGCCGGGCACCCCCCTGGCCGGGTCGAAGCGGTCGGGATCCGGGAAGACCGCGGGGTCCCGGTTCACCGACCCGATCAGCACGTGGACCCCGGCGCCGCGCGGGATGACCGTCCCGGCGACCTCCACGTCCCGTACCGGCACGAGTTGGGAAGCGGCCATCCAGATCGGCGGTTCGTGGCGCAGGCACTCCTCCACGAACCCGGCGGCCGCCTCCGGGTCCGGGTCCGCCAGAGCGGCCCGTGCGGCCCGGGGAAAGCGGATGACCTCAAGCACGGTGTGGTCCATGGCCGCGGTGGTGCTGTCGGAGCCCGCCATCCACAGTCCCCAGAGCATATTGATCAGTTCGGCCTGGTCCAGGGCCGGCCCGCCGTCCTCACCGCCGCCGTTCGCGAGGGCGGACACCGCGTCCGTACGAGGGCGCGAACGCCGCTCCGCCACCAGGCCGGTGAAGTACTCCTCGATCGCGAGGGTCGCCTCGTCCGCCTCCCTCAACGCGGCCTCGTCCGCCGTGGGATGGGCCGCCCGGAGCGTACGGGAGACCAGCGGCGCGATCGAGGACCGGTCCGCCTCGGGCACACCGATCAGGTCCGCGATGACGTGCATGGCCAGCGGCGCGGTCACCTCGGTGTGGAGGTCCACACTCTCCCCGTCGCGCAGGCGCTCGACCACCGGCGCGAAGAGCGCGTCACACCGCTGCCGCGCGCCGCGCCGCAGCGTCTCCACCGCCTGAGGTGTGAAGAACGGGGCCATCGCCCGGCGCAGTCTGGTGTGTTCGGGCCGGTTGGTGTTGGTGATGCCCACCAGGAAGTTCCGCAACGTACGGGAACGGCCGATCCGGGGCTGTTTGGCCCGCAGTTCCTCCTGGGTGAGGCTGCGGAAGGCCGGATCCCGCATCACCAGTCGCGCCTCCTGGTGGCGGCTGACGAAGTACACCCCACCCGTCGGGTTGGGGTGCACGGGCGAGTGCTCGCGCAGCCACGCGTACAGGGGGTACGGGTCCTCCATGGTCGCCGGGTCCTGCATGCGGACCAGGACGTCGACCGGCCCACCGCCGACGTCGACGGGAAGCGCTGACACGGAACCTCCGGGGGGAGAGAGAAGAAACGGAAGGAGGTGGGGAAGGGGCGGATCCGGGGAGGGGACGCCGGGTCCGCGGGTCCGCGGGTCCGCTGATGTCATACGGGCAGGGCGGAGTCCCGCTCCCGGCCGCCGCTGAAGTGACAGCTCCACCGTTCGAAGGCGGAGATCATGTCGCCGTAGCAGCTGCGCTCCGCCTTGACGTAGGTGCCGTTGCCGGGGCCGTACGACCAGCCGATCACCGTGCACCCCTCGGCGTCGTAGGACGGGGCGGCGGCGAGGAAGGTGGCGATGCGTTCCGGGATGCGGGGAAGCCGGCCGTCGGGCACGTTGAGGGCGTAGAAACACACGCGTGCCACGTCTCCCGTGGTGAGGGAGACGGTGACCGAGATTCCGTAGTCCCGCGGCATGAGGGCCCCCATCTCCGCGACGTCCTCGGCGCTCGGGGGTGTGACGCCGACGAGCGAGACGATGTCGGCGCACCGCGCCGCCGTGACGGGGCCCCGCACGCGGAAGTAGAGGTTGACCGAGTGGTGGCGGTGGTCGACCGCGAGGAAGCGGATGTGCGCGAGACCCGCGCGGGCGAAGGCGGGCAGGTTGCGCCGCAGGGCGTCCGGGACCGCCTCGGCGTCGAGGACCTCCGCGGCCGGGCGGGTGCCGCCGAGCCACACCCACGTCTTGTCCAGTCCGGTACGGGCGGTGAAGTCGCAGGACTGCTCGGGCGCGCCGTCGTAGAGGTCGCTCCAGAACGCGATCAGGGGCGCGAGGGGTGTGTCGGGCGGGAGCAGGCCGGCGGCCGTGGCCGTGCTGAGGGTGTCGGTCCGGGTCCGGGTGTAGAAGCGGTAGCTGAGGTCGTCCCCCGGGCGGCCGGTCGTCTTCCACACCACGGCGCTGTCGAGGAAGTGGCCGGCGTAGGCGGCCAGCGCCTTCCGGGTGACCTCTTCGTCGAAGGGGGCGCCGACGGCGGCGGCGGTCGAGCGGATGTCCTCCAGGAAGTGGAGCGGGGTGGGGCGGGTGGTCGGTGCGGTTGTGGTGGTCGGTGTGGCCATCGTGGCTCCAAGACGGTGCTGGCGTGGGGTAGGGAGGGGGAGGTACGGGGTACGGAAGGGGCGGAAGGCGGCCCTCAGGCGCGGCGCGCGACAACGACGCCGTTGGCCCCGGCCGCGTCGAACCGGACGATCTCGGTGTCGGCGAAGCCCGCGGCGTGCAGCCACTCCACGTACTCGTCCTCGCCGTAGTTACGGCCCGCCGCGGTCTCCACCAGCATGTTCACGCCCATGAGGGCGGCGTCGAGGGGCCCGGTGCGCCCGGCGTCGACGAGCAGCTCGCAGACCAGCAGGACACCGCCCGGCGCGAGGGCGTCGTGACACTTGCGTACCAGAGCCCGGCCGTCGCGCTCGTCCCAGTCGTGCAGGATCATGCTGAGCACGATCAGGTCGTGCCCGCCGGGCAGTTCCGCCTCGCGCCGGAAGTCGCCGGGCGTGATCCGGACGCGCTCCGCCAGGCCCGCGGACGCGATCCGGTCCTGGGCGAGGGCGCAGACGTGCGGCAGGTCGTACAGGGTCGCGGTCAGGTGCGGGTGCCGGCGGCACAGCTCGATCACAAAGGCCCCGGAGCCGCCGCCGACGTCCAACAGGCGCTGATGCGGGCCGAAGTCGTACGTCTGCGCCAGGACGCGGGCGGTCGCGGCGGACAGCGAGTGCATGCCGTTCCAGAACGCCTCCGTGAAGGCGGGGTCGCCGGACGAGAAGAGCGTGCTCTGGGTGTCGGGGTCCCAGGTGAGCGGACGGTTGGAGCGGACGGCGGCGCCGAGGTCGTGCCAGGCCGGGTAGGCGCGGTCGTTGAAGCGCACGACGCCACCGAAGTAGCACTCCCCGCCTTCCACGAGGAACTGCTCGGCGAGCGGCGCGTTCCGGTAGGTGTCGCCGTTCTTCTCCAGGAGGCCGAGTGCCGTGCACGCGGTCAGCAGCAGGTCGGCCGGCCGGTCCTCGATGCCCAGTGCGGCGGCGAGTTCGGTCCTGGTGCGGTCCGGGTGGCCGGACAGCCGGGTGAAGAGGGCCAGTTCGACGGCGACGGCCAGTGTCTTGAACTGCCAGAAGCCCGTGGCCATACGCATCAGAGGGGCGGCCGACATCACGGGAGCGTCTGCCGGGCCCGCCGTACCCCTCTCCTCGTGATCCTGCCCGTGCTCGTGTTCATGCTCGTGTACGAGCGTCATGCTGATGTTCCTTTCCGGCGAACGAAAGAGTGGGGGTCGGGGAGGGGGCCGAGGGGGGGGTCAGTGCCAGCGGACGGGCAGGCTGCGGGGACCTCTCGGCATCGTGCCGGGCCGCCAGGCCAGGGCGGCCGGGTGCGCGTCCAGTTCCAGCGTGGGGAAGGTCTCCAGAAGCGCGCGCACGGCGGTACGCACCTCCTGGCGGGCCAGTGAGGCCCCCAGGCAGAAGTGGCTGCCGTGGCCGAAGGCCACATGGCCGCGCGCGTCGCGGGTGATGTCGAAGTCGCCCGGCCGGTCGAAGCGCGCCGGGTCGCGCCCGGCGTCGGAGATCACCGGCAGCACGATCTCGCCGCCGCCGGGGATGCGGGTGCCGGCGATCTCGACCGGGTCGACGGTGAAGCGGAACGTGGCGACTTCCAGCGGGCCTTCGTAGCGGAGCATCTCCTCGACCGCCGCGTCGATGAGCGACGGGTCGGCGCGCAGCGCGGCCAGTTGCCCGGGGTAGGTGAGCAGGGCCAGGACTCCGTTGGAGATGAGGTTGGCGGTGGTTTCGTACCCGGCGATCAGCAACACCTGTGCCATGCCGAGGAGTTCCTGCTCGCTGAGCCGGTCGCCGTCCTCCTCGCCCAGGGCGATGAGGTCGCTGAGCAGGTCGTCACCGGGCCGGGCGCGCTTGGTCTCCACCAGGCCGGCGAGGTAGCGCGTCATGTCGGCCAGGGCGTCCCGGGTGCGGGGGGTGGCGGCGCCCACGACGAGGAGGTCGGACCAGGCACGGAAGGCGTCGCGTTCGAGGAAGGGAACGCCGAGGAGTTCGCAGATGACCGTCATGGGCAGGGGGAACGACAGGGCCTCGACCAGATCGGCGCGCCCCTCGGGCGCCGCCCGCATCGCCTCCAGCAGGTCCGTGGTGACCTGCTGGATCCGCGGGGCCAGGGAGGACACCCGGCGCGCGGTGAAGGCGCGGGTGACCAGAGCGCGCAGCCGGGTGTGCCGCGGGGCGTTGGCGCGGAGCATGGACACCCCGGACGTCACGGTCTGCACCCGCTGGGCGGGCGAGGCGTGGCGCCACTCCTTGGACAGCCGTGTGTCGGCGAGCGCGGCGCGCACCTCGTCGTACCCGAGGACCAGCCAGACGACGGTCCCCTCGGGGAGGCGTACGTGGTGGACGGGTCCCTGTGCGCGCAGCCACGCGTACACCGGGTAGGGGTCGCGGGTGAAGTCGCCCCCGAGGGAGGCCAGTTCGACCGGCCCGGTCGTGTCGGCCGTGCCTTCGGGTACGGCCGTCCCGGCAGCCTCGACCGGCACCTGTGTTCCCGCTGTCACGTGCTCCTGCTCCCGCTGTACTCGGTAGGGGGTGGGTGGGTGTGCGCGATCCCGGCTACGTCACGGCGACGCGCGGGGCGCCCGCCGTCACGGGGCCGGCGCCGGCGCCCTGCCGGAAGACACTCCCCCGCCCCCCACCGCCCCGGATGAGGTCGGACGCCTTCTCCGCCACGGCGATGGTCGGGGCGTTGGTGTTGCCCCGTGGCACGGTCGGCATCACCGAGGCGTCCACCACGCGCAGCCCCTCGACACCACGCACGCGCAGGTCGAGGTCCACGACGGACGCGGCGTCCGCCCCCATGGCGCAGGTCCCCACCGGGTGGTACGCGGTCTGGGCGCGGGCGCGGATGAACGCGATCACGTCCTCCTCGGCGTCCGACTCGGGCGCGTACAACGGTCCGGCGAGCCGTTCCGCGAGCGGTCGCGCCGCCGCCCACCGGGACGTCAGCCGCACCCCTTCGACCTGGGCCCGCAGATCCTCCGGCGCGGTGAGGTAGCGATGCCTGACGAGGGGCTTGGCGGTGGGGTCGGGGGAGGCCAGCGCGACGCGTCCCCGGCTGACGGGCTTGAGTACGGACGCCCCCATCGAGAGCGCGTGGCGGGGTACGGGCACCAGCCCCTCGCCCGCGAACCCCACGGGGATGACGTACAGCTGGAGGTCGGGGGCCGTGAGCCCGGCGCGGCTGCGGACGAATCCCCCGGCCTCCACCAGGTTGGACGTGAGAGGTCCCCTGCCCTCGGCGAACTCCCTGGCGCTGTCGGGGCAGCCGTGGATCCCGTGGAGGCTTTCGGGCGAGGCGGTCGCGTAGACCTGCGGGACGACGGTGTGGTCGCTGAGGTTGCGCCCGACGCGGGGCGACTCGACGCGCGGGGTGATGCCCAGCGCCGCGAGGGCATCGGGATCGCCGACGCCGGACAGCAGGAGCAGGTGGGGTGATCCGTACGTACCGGCGCTGAGGATCACCTCCCGCTCGGCGGTGTAGGTGACCGGGCGGCCCAGCCGTGTGCCGTGGACGCCGGTGGCCCGGCCGCGGTCGATCCGTACGCCGGTGGCCTGGACGTGGGTGACGACGGACAGGTTGGGGCGGTCCGTGACGGGGTGGAGGTAGCAGGCGGCGGCGCTCGCGCGGCGGCCGTCGCGCTGGGTGAGCTGGTACCGGCCGACGCCGTCCTGCCGGGCACCGTTGAAGTCGTCGTTCGCCGGGAACCCGCAGCCGAGCGCCGCCTGTAACGCGAGGTCGACGAGGGGGGTCGGGTGCCTCTGGTCGGAGACGGCCAGCGGGCCGCCGACGGCGTGGAAGGGGCCGGCCCCGCGTGCGTTGTCCTCCGCGCGCAGGAACATGGGCAGCAGGTCCGACCAGCCCCAGCCGGCACAGCCGAGAGCACGCCACTCGTCGTAGTCCGCGGGGTTGCCCCTGACGTAGACCATGAAGTTGGTCGAGGACGATCCGCCCAACAGCCGCCCCCGGGGCAGGTAGACGCGTCGGCCGTTCAGTTCCGGCTCGTAGTGGGTGCTGTGGTCCCAGTCCATGTGGGTACGGAACAACGCGGGGAAGGCGGCGGGCGTGTGCACCAGCGGCGCGGTGTCCGCGCCGCCCGCCTCCAGCAGCAGTACGCGTACGCCGGGGTCCTCGCTGAGGCGGTGGGCGAGGACACATCCGGCCGATCCCGCGCCCACGACGACGTAGTCGAAAGAGTCCCCAGGCACGAAATCGAACCCTCTCGAATTGTTCTCTGTCTGCCCCGGGTCTTCCCCGAGTGCGTTCCGGACACGTCTGCGCCAGAGCTTACTGATCATGAAGCGCCGACTCGCACTCCAGCCGCTGTTCACCACTCGAACGAGTGGATATCCGCGCGTGCGGCCTGGGTAATTCACCCCGGGACCGGCCAACCGCGCCTCGTGAGTGAGAGAGAGACCTCTGATGCCTGAGCGCTCCGTCCTGGACATCAAGCTCGACCGGTTCTTCGAATTGCTCGACACCGACAACGACGGCGGCATCCGGGAGAGCGACGTCGTCTCGCTGGCGACGACCCTGAGCACGGCGGTCGGCGCCCAGGACCCCGCCACCGAAGCCCGCCTGCACGCCGCGCTGGGCGCCATCTGGTCCACCGATCTCAAGGCGATGGACACCGACGGCAACGGGGCCATCGACGCCGGGGAATACCGCCTGGGAGTCCGCCGCTCCTTACAAACCGACCCTCACGGATTCCTCGGCCGCATGGGCACGCTGATGCAGGCCTGGACGACGCTCTGCGACACCGATGGGGACGGTGTCATCAGCCGCGACGAATACGCGGCGATGTACGGAAACACGTTCGGTGTCCCCCGGCAAAGCCTCGACGAGGCATTCACCAAGCTCGACCGCGACGGGGACGGAGTCCTCAGCCGGGAGGAAATCAACGCCGCGGTCCTGGACTACTTCACCAGCGACGATCCGAACGCCCCGGGGAACTGGATTTTCGGCCCCGCCTGACAGGGAGTTGATGCGAATAGTTGATACGAAGGGGCGGCCCCGGGTGGTGTCAGTCCGGGCGTCGGTCCTCTTCCATGAGCTTGTGGACCAGTTGGACGCGCGAACTCACCTCCAGCTTGCGGAAGATGGCGCGCAGATGGGCCGCGACCGTGTTGGGTGAGAGCGTCAGCTCGGTGGCGGCGGAGCGGTTGGAGCGGCCTTCTCCGACCAGGCGGGCGACGCGGCGTTCCATGGTGGTGAGGGCCTGCCAGCCGGAGACGGGACGGGCGGAGGCGCTGTTCCACTGGCGGCGCCGGAAGCCCGCCGCCTGCATCGTGTACTGGATCCGGCGGGCGTCTCCCGAGGCGCCCAGGTCCTGGAACGTGTTCCAGGCCGAGTCCAGCAGCTCCGCCGCTTCCGTCCGGTCGCCGTGGCGCAGCAGTGCCTGCCCGACCCGCTCCGCCGCCCCGGCCTCAAGGAGCCTGCGGGGATGGGACCGGAGGGATGCGAGGCCCTGTCGCAGCAGATCGATGTTGTCGGTGGCCATCCCTTCGGCCTGTTCCGCCAGGCCTCTGAACGACACGACGTCCGGGTTGTTCTCGGCGTAGCGCCGCGCCAGCCGGGCCGCCCGGACGGCGATGTCGTGACGGCCGCTCGCGGCCGCCGCGTCCGTGACGTCCATGACCCAGTCGGGAATGCCGGCCGCCCGTTCCGCCCATCGGAAGCCGGCCCGGGGGTGGTCCAGGACGCGGTGCCGGAGGAGGAGGTCGACCGCCCCCTCGGGGTTGCCTTCGGCGGTGAGGAGGCGGGCCCACATGATCACCTGGCGCGGCTGCGTGCGGGGGTCGGTGGTGTCCCAGCTCACCGCTCCGCAGTACGCGCGAGCGGCCCGTACGTCGCCCCGGTGCAGGGCGATCCGGGCCATGATGACCTTTCCCGCCCGCTGGGCGTAGTGCTCGAGACCGTCTCCCAGCTCGGACAGCGCGACGAGCCCCGCGTCGGCCTCGTCGAGGCGGCCGAGGCGGAAGTCGTACAGGGCCTGCGCGAACAGGAGGTCCGGGATCTGCGAGGAAACGCCCTCGTCGTCGGCGCTGCGCCGGCTCAGCAGGATCAGGCGGCGGGCGGACTCGTACGCGTCCACGAAGAGCTGGGCCACGATCTCGTCCAGATCGAGGGAGCGGCCGGCGGAGCGGAGGGCCGCGAAGTGCCCCAGCGCCGTTCTGACATGACCGTCGTTCAGGGCGATCTCGGCCAGCGCGCGCCGGGCGAGCGCCTCGGCGGTCTCGTCGGCCCCGTCGGCGCCTTCCTTGAGAGCGCGCTCGCCGACCTGTGCGGCCCGGACCATGTCGTCGCCGTGCGACAGCGCGAGCGCCTGGAGACCGAGCAGCCGCCGGTGGGTCTCCGCCGACAGGCCGTCCAGTTCGAGGGCGGTCTCGATCCGCTCGCGCATCTCGTCGGGCCTGGCCAGGCCCCACAGCACCCACGCCAGTCTGCCCTGGATCCGCCCGATGTCGTCGTGACCGGGCAGCGTCTCCAGGATGTCCTCACCCAGCTCCATCGCCTCCCGTGGGCGGTGGGCCTTGCCGAGGAGGGTGACGGCGTCCTCACCGACGCGCGGCCACACGGTGTCGCCCCGTGACAGCAGGGCGAAGGCGGCGACCACGAGGTCGGCCGCCGTCGCGGGGGCGAGGGTCCGTACGGCGGCGGCCGCCCGGCGCAGGATGTCCACCGCGCCGCGGTCGTTCTTCACCGCGCTCGCCAACAGGTGCGGGGCCGCTTCGACGGGGTCGCCGCCGGCCGACAGGAGCAGCTCGGCCGCGTCCCGGTGGAGCAGCGTACGGATCGGACGGGGCACGTCCGCGTAGACCGCCTGCCGGACCAGGTCGTGCCGGAAGGCGACGCGCTCCTGTCCGGCGTCGAGGACGCCGGCGCGTACGGCCTGTTCGAGCCGTTGGATGAGGTCCTCCGTGGACGCGCCACCCAACAGGGCCGCGGCGTCCTCGACGCGGAAGGACTGTCCCAGCACCGCGCCGACCGACAGGAAGCGCCGGACGTCCTCGGGGAGCGCGTTCAGCCTGCCGCGCAGTCCTGCCACGAAGGAGCCGGGCAGAGAGCCGGGAAGAGAGGCGGGAAGGCCCTGGTCGGCGGAGGCCGCACCGGCCGGCGCGTCTCCGGCGTTCCTGGCGATCGCGTCGATCAGCTCGACCGCGAGGTACGGCACCCCGTTCGCGCCCTCCAGGAGACGCAGCAGGCGCTCGTCCGGGGCCACGCCCAACCGGTCGCGGGCGACCAGGGCGACGTCGGAGGCGGTGAGCGGCCCCAGCTCGACGGCCTCCACGGGGACACTCCCCCGTACGACGTCCTGGAGTTCGTCCGCCGTACCGCCGGGGTCCGTACGGGAGCTGAGGATCCACACCACCGGTACGCCGGCCAGCCGGACGGGCAGGGTGCGCAGGGCGAACACACTGAGGCGGTCGGCCCATTGGACGTCGTCCACCGCGACGAGGAGGGGGGAGCGCATCGCGTGCTCCTCCAGCATCCCGGCGAGCCGGTCCACGAGCCAGAGCTGCTGGCGGTAGAGGGGCGCGAGGTCCGCGAACGCCTCGGCCGACAGGAGAGGACGGCTCCCGAAGCGCAGCGCCGCCAGGAGGGGGGCCATCGGGGCGATCTGCTGGAGTTCCTCGGCCTTGGCCCGGCTGATGGTGAATCCCTGCCCGGAGGCCTGTCCGACCAGTGTGTCCAGGAGGGCGGTCTTGCCGATCCCGGGCTCGCCCCGGACGAACACCACGGCTCCCTGGCCGGTCCTCGCCACCTTTTTCAGCACCGCCAGAACGTGGCCGACGGCGTCGGCACGCCCTCTGAGAACCGGTTTCACGGTCGTGTCCCCATCCGGGTGCGCTCCGACGTCGTATGTCCTCGGACGAGACCATCCTCGCACCATGAAGGAGCCCTGTCCTTGGACAGCGATCCGGCCGCCCGCGCCCCGGGCGGTGTGCTCACTCCAGACGCGCTCACTCCAGATGCGCTCACTCCGGGTCGGCTCACTCCAGGTCCGCGAGCGCGTCGCGCAGCCCGGCCCGGGAGGTGATGCCGAGCTTCGGGAAGATCTGGTAGAGATGCGCGCCGACGGTCCGGTGCGAGAGGTAGAGCCGTTCCGCGATCTGTTTGTTGCTCAGTCCCGAGGCCGCGAGATCCGCGATCTCCCGCTCCTGCGGGGTGAGGCCCTTCCCGCCGGGGGTGGTGGCGCGTGCCGCGCCCCACCCGGTGGCGCGCAGTTCCTTGGACGCGCGCTCCGCCCAGGGCGTGGCACCGAGCAGGACGAAGGCGTCGTACGCCAGGCTCAGCGGCCCTCGGGCCTCGGCGTTCGCCCGGGCCCTGCGGAGCCGTTCCCCGTACGCCAGCCGCACGCGCGCCAGGTCGAACGGCCACCGCTCGACCGTCGGCACGGCCAGCGCCTCCTCGAAGAGCCGGACCGCCTCCTCGTCGTCGGTGGCGCACAGCGCCGCCGCGCCCCCGGCCAGCAGGGCGAGCCGGGGGGAGAGCGCCGCGATGCCGGTCTCCCGGACGGCACGCACGTGGGCGGCGGCCTCCGCGGGACGGTTGGTGCGCATCGCGGCCTCGACGACGTCCATCGCGACCCACAGCGCGTGCGGGACGTGGGAAGCGAGGTCACCCGCGGCGCTGATGGCCGTCGCGTTCTGGTACGCGGCCTCGAAGTCGCCTCGTCCGAGAGCGGCGACGGTCCGGACGTGCCGGGCGTAGTGCAGCGCGGTCACCACCCCCCGGGGCGTGGCCCAGCGGGTGATCCGGTCGGCCAGTTCGCCGGCTGTGGCGTCGTCGCCGCGGGACGCGGCCACCACGGCCCGGCAGTACCAGAAGTACCAGGTGAAGAAGTGGTAACCGGAGTCCTCGCAGAGCTGGACCCCTTCATCCGCCAGCCGCACGCACTCGTCCCACCGGCCGGTCAGGCCGTCGTCCAGGCACAGGTGCATCAGCGCACCGATGTACCGGCGCGCGGGACCGCCGTCGCGCCCCTGGAGGACCACCCTCCAGGAGGGCTCGCGCACGTCGGCCAGCCGGTCGGCGTAGAGCGACGCGGTCCCGATCCGGACGATACGGCCGGGGTCGGTCTCCTCCCGGAGCCCCCCGAGCAGGGACTCCAGCTGGTCGAGCGCCGCGACTCCCGTACGGGCCGGGTCGGAGAAGGTCCTGCCGATCACGGAGAGGAGCACGGGCGGGTCGGGCCGCAGCCGGGCCATCGCCGCGTAGAAGGGCTTCCACAGCTCCGCGCGGCCACTGAAGAAGCAGAGGAGCAGCAGCAGGTGCAGGGCGTCGACCAGCGCGCTGTCCTTCGCGTCGTAGCGGTGGGAACCGGACTCGATGGCCCCCACCAGCAGGCGGTGGGCGGTGTCGAGGTCCCCGTCGCCGTTGATGATCAGGAAGACGACGGCGGCGGCGGAGCGCAGGGACCACATCAGGTCCGGGTCCGCCCGGCGGGCCTGGTCGAGCAGCTCCGACGCGCCGCGCAGCTCCCCGGTCGCGTCGGCGCCGATGTACGCGGCCTCCGCCAGGCGGCGCGCGCGGTCAGGACCGAGGGGGCTGAGATCGCCCGCCCGTACCAGCGCCGCCACCGCCCCGACGGCGTCACCGCGCGCCGCGATCCGGTGCGCGGCCTCTTCCAGCAGGGCGGCCACGTGCTCGTCGGGTTCGACGGCCGCCTCTCCGAGGTGCCAGGCCCGGCGCTCGGGCTCGTCCGCCAGCACCCCGGCCAGGGCGCGGTGGGCGAAGTGACGCTCCGCGCCGGTACAGGCCTCCACCACCGCCGAGCGGATCAGGGGGTGGCGGAAGACGAGCCGCCTGCCGCCCTCGTCGAACCGCACCAGCCGGTCCCGCTCGGCCGGGGCGAGATCGTCGAGGCCGGCGCCGTATCCGGCCTGCCGCGCGGACGCCTGGAGGACCCCGAGGTCGCCGGTTCCGTCCATCGTGGCAAGCAGCAGCAGCCGCCGCGCGCCCACGGGGAGCGAGGCCACCCGGGAGACGAAGAGCGCCTGGAGCCGCTGGCTGAGCGGCAGCACCTCGGGGAGGCCCTCCGCCGCCACGCGCTGCTGCCCGCTCAGGGCCGTCGGCAGTTCCAGGAGCGCCAGCGGGTTTCCCTCGGAGACCGCCAGCAGGCGCCGGCGGACCCGCTCGGCGAGATGGGGGAAGCGCGCGTCGAGCAGGGCTCGCGCCGAGTCGCCGTCCAGCGGCGGGACTTCGTACTCGGGAAAGCCCGCGTGTTGGAAGAGGCAGTCGCTTCCCGAGCGCAGAGCGCCGAGGAAGCCGACCCGGCTGCCGGCGAGCCGGCGCGCGACGAAGCCCAGAACGGCGGCGCTGGCCCGGTCGAGCCACGGCAGGTCGTCGACCACCAGGAGGAGGGGATCCTTGGCGGCCACCTGACGCAGCAGTGTGAGGGTGGCGGTCGACATCACCAGCCGGTCGGGAGGCGGTCCGCTGCCGTAGCCGAGCGCCACCCGCAGGGCCTCGCTGTGCACACCGTCCAGGTCGCCGAACGACTCGGTCAGCGGGAAGAGGACCTGGTTCAGTCCCGAGTAGCTGACGTCGGCCTCGAACTCGATCCCGGCGGCGCGCAGGACCTGCGAGCCTCCCGCCGACGCCGCTTGTGCCACGGCGTCGAGCACCGCCGTCTTGCCGACTCCCGCCTGCCCCGACAGCAGCAGTGCTCCGCCGCGGTCGGGGCGGGCGAAGAAGTCGCCGATACGTCCGAGCTCCGCGTCCCGCCCCACCAGAGGGGCGGCGGAACCGTACTCGAACAGGTCGCCGTAGCTCACCAGGTCACACTCCCTCCCTGGCCAACTCGCGTTTTCCGTCCAGAAGGGGAGACAACCACGCGCCGTGCCGCCCGGGCATCACCTGATCCGACGTGATCGGCCGGCCACGGCCGGCGGCAAGCGCCCGGGAGGTAGTCAGGACGGACGAGCCGGTGCGCCGCCGCCCAGGGAGCATGGGAAGGAGCGGGGAAGGCGGCGGAGGAGGAAGCGGAGGAAAAGGTTCAGAATTCCTCCCCCCGGATCAGGGCGGCGGCCCTCTCCGCGATCGCGTAGACGGTCGCGTTGGTGTTGGCCGACACGATGGAGGGCATGACCGAGGCGTCGGCCACACGCAGTCCGCCGATTCCCTGGACCCGCAGGTGGGTGTCGACCACGGCGTTGTCGTCCACGCCGATGCGGCAGGTCCCCACGGGATGCATGTAGGTGAGGAGACTGCGGCGCGCGTACTCACGCAGCGACGCCGCGTCCCGGACCTCGGGTCCCGGGGCGATCTCCTTGCCCCGCCAGGGCGCCAGGGCCTTCGCGCCGCCGATCTCCCGCGCGACGCGCAGGCCCGCCACGACCACGTCCAGGTCGCGGGGGTCGTCGTAGTAGTGCGGGTCGATGCGCGGCCGGTCGGCGGGGTTGTCGCTGCGCAGCAGCAGCGACCCGCGGCTGTGCGGCAGCATCGCGGAGACGAGGACGGCGTAGCCCTGGGGACCGGGCAGTGCGGGTCCGTACAGCGCGATGTCGGAGAACACGAGCTGGAGGTCCGGCGCTTCCGCGCCCGGCCCGCTCCTGAGGAGTCCGATGGCGCCCGCGTGGTTGTGCTCCATCGGCGGCAGGGGCCGCGCCGGCTCGTAGGCGACCTGGGACAGGGCGTGGTCGTGCAGGTTGGCGCCCACACCGGGGACGTCGCGCACGAGATCGATGCCCAGGTCGGTCAGGTGGGCCCTGGGTCCGATGCCGGACAGCAGCAGGAGTTTCGCGGACCCGACGGTACCGGCGGTGAGGATGATCTCCTCGCGGCCCCGCGCCCGGTGCGGTGTGTCGCCGATACGGTAATCCACGCCGGTGGCACGGCCGTTGGTGACGGTGACCCGGGACACCGTCGCGTCCGTCACGACAGTGAGGTTGGGGCGCGCGAGCGCCGGTGCGAGGTAGGCGTCGGCGGCGCTCTGCCGCTTCCCGTTCACGATGGACAGGTCGGTGGGGCCGAAGCCCGTTTGCACACCGCCGCTGATGTCGGCGGCGAAGGGGTGGCCCACCTCCAGCGCGGCGGCCAGTTGTGCGGCGATGACCGGATGCAGGGGGTCGGCGGGGGCGGGCCGCAGCGGCCCTTCCGTACCGCGTATCGCGGGGTCGCGCCCTTCGGTGCGTTCGCTGCGCTTGAAGTACGGGAGGAGGTCGTCGTATCCCCAGCCCTTCGCGCCCGCGGCCACCCAGGCGTCGTAGCTGGACCTGTGCCCCCGTACGAAGAACATCGCGTTGGTGGAGGAGGACCCGCCCAGGCCGCGTCCCCGGGGCAGGTGCATCGGCAGGCCGTTGGTCTGCACCTCGGTGGAATCGGACCAGTCCACCGAGGAGCCGAGGAGCATCGGCCACGCGGGAGGCACGGAGGTGAGGTCCGGCAGCCGCGCGCTGCCGGCCTCGATCAGGAGAACACTGCTGTCGGGATGCTCGGACAGCCGTGACGCCACCACACATCCCGCGCTGCCCGCGCCCACCACTATGTAGTCGTAATCGTTCATGTCGGCTCCCGTTCTCAGGACTCGGACCGGGATCGGCCGAGGAAGGTGTTGACGTCGGTGGCGTAGCGCTCGGGGTACTGGAACAGCGAGGCGTGGGAGGCGTCCTCGTAGATATGAAGTTCGGCGCCGGGGATCAGACCCGCCATCAGATGGCTGTTGGGGGTCGGGATCATCAGGTCGTTGTCGCCCTGGGTGATCAGTGTGGGCTGGGTGATGGCCCGCAGCCGCGACAGAGCGGCGTGGTCCGGGACACCCCATTCGACGATGGCGTCGTACTGCGCGTCGCGGGCGGCGAGTGTGGTGAAGATGTCGCGCTCCTCGGTCCTGGCGAGGAAACGCCCCAGGTACTCCATGCCCTTGGCCTGGCTGGAGTCGGTGTGGGCGAAGAAGATGTAGAGCAGGTCCTCGCCCCCGAGGTCGGGGTTACGGGCGTGGTCGGCGATGTCCTTCCGCCAGCCGTGCATGTCGACCCCGCCTCTGGGCCCGGTGCCGGTGAGGACGAGCCTGCGTACCAGTGGCGGACGGATCAGCGCGACCTCCTGGGCCACGAAGCCGCCCAGGGAGAAGCCGAGCAGGTCGACGGTCTCCAGGCCGAGCGCGTCGGTGAACGCGATGACGTCACGGGCCATCTCGGTCACGGTGGCCGGCACCGTACCGCTGGACAGTCCCACACCCCGGTTGTCCAGCAGGATCACCTCACGCTCGGCGGCGATCGCGTCGACCACCGCGGGGTCCCAGTTGTCGATGTCACCGCGGAAGTGCTGGAGGAACAGCACCGGTGTCCCGGACTCCCGGCCGAAGCGCCGGTAGGCGAAACGCACTCCGTTGGGAGCGTCGACGAATTGATTCTTCGCGGTGTGCTGCGTGACGGACGTGACGGACATGAGGTCTCATCTCTCTTGTCTCTTCGGGCAGGAATTCCGCGGCCCTCGGCTGAACTCTCGCCGCGCTCGCCCCCCGCGCGCATCAGTCAAATGGCCACGAGAGATTCGCTCGCCGCCCCGGCCCGGGAGAGGAAACCGCAGTCTCCCGGGCAGTCGTTCGACCTATGCGGACCGAGCCCGGTCGCGCCGAGGCTGGACGTGTGGTCAAGTGCGCGTCGTACTCCTCGCCGCGCCCACGGTCCGCGGAGGAGCATGATGTCGAAGATCGTCCTGGTGACCGGAGCCTCCGGTGCCCTCGGGGGAGCGACCGCCGAGGCGCTGGCCGACGCCGGTCACGTCGTCTACGCCGGAATCGGGTACGCCGACACCTGGCCGGCGCCGGACGGCGGGCGGCTGCGCCCGGTGACCGTCGACGTGGCCGACCAGCGCTCGGTCACCGCCGCGGTCGGCGGCATCGTGAAGGAGGCCGGGCGGATCGACGTCGTCGTCCACACCATGGGCCCCGTGCCCAGAGGCCCCGTCGAGTCCTTCACCCCGTACCAGCTGGCGCGGATCTACGACGCGCACGTGCTGTCCGCCCAGCGGGTGAACCGGGCGGTGCTGCCGCAGATGCGTGAGCGCCGGGACGGTGTGCTGGTCTGGATCCTCACGTCCGGGAACGCGGGCGACACCCCCTATCTGGCGCTGCACTCCGGGGCCGTCGCCGTGACCGGTCACCTCGCCGAGAGCTACGCGAAGGAGCTGGCCGGCTTCGGGGTGGGGAGCGCGATCATCGTGTCCGGCTCCCTGGTGCCCGACACCGGCGAGCGGTTCCGGCCGGTGTGTCCTGACGACCTGGAGACCGCCGAGGCGTACGAGGCCCGGTGTCCCGGCCTGGTCGCCCGGGTGGACGCGCGGCTGGCCGCGCAGGCCGTCACCGGCGCGGAAGCGGAGCGGGTGGCGCAGGCCGTTGTCGCCGTGGTGGGCGGCCCGGAGGGCGGTTTTCCGCTCCGCGTCGTGATCGGTACGGCGTGACCGAGGGCACCCGGTGAGAGACCGGTACGCCGTGGGAGACCGCGGCCCCGCCACCGGCAGGGGGGCCGGGCGGGTCTCCCGTCCGGCCCCCGTCCCGGGTGTCAGTCGTTCCGTACGGCCCTGAGGATCACGTCCGTGACCGCGTCCGGGTCGGAGACCATCGACAGGTGCGGAGCCTTCACACTGACGGTGTGGGAGTGGGCCCGTGCGGTCATGAACCGCTGCTCCGCCGGGGGGATGACCTCGTCCTCGGTGCCGATGAGGGCCCAGGAGGGGATCTTCTTCCAGGCCGGCTTTCCCGAGGGCTCGTCGAGGGTGCTCGCCGCGAGCGGGCGCTGCCCGGCCGCCAGCACCGCGGCCTTGTTGAGCGGGACGCCGCCGGCGAAGATCTGCGGGAACAGGTTCTGCTTCACGTACAGATCGGCGTCGCCGTCGCTGCCCGGGATCGGCACGGCGTCGAAGACGGTGCTGGGATCGGGAACGGCCAGCGCCGATCCCGGCTCGGCCGCGCTCAGCTCGCCCGCCGTCTCCCCCTCGGCGGGGATGAAGGCGTCGATGAAGACCAGGGACTTGATGTTCTTGATGCCCGTCGCGGCGTTCGAGATGACAAACCCACCGTAGGAGTGGCCGGCCAGCACCACAGGGCCCGTGAGCGTCTCCAGGTACGCCCGCAGGTTGGCGGAGTCCGTGGCGACTCCCCGCAGGGTGTTGGGCGGAGCCTTGACGGTGAAGCCCCGGTCCTGGAGGCGTTCGGTGACGGCGGCCCAGCTGGAGGCGTCCGCCCATGCTCCGTGGACCAGGACGATGGTGGGCGTACGACCGTGCGAAGGGCCGGCGGACTCGGCGTTGCCGGTGGTCGCGGAACCCAGGGTCAGAGTGACCGCGGCGGCCGCTGCCAGCACACTGAGGGCGATTTTTCGCTTTTCCTTCATGGGCGACTCTCTTTTCGTGAAGTTCGACTACCGAATGTCCCCGCCCGTGATCGACGGCGTCAGATTACTTTCACCATCCGGAAAACCGCCCGCCCGGCTGGGGAGTTCACCCAAGTTCAGTCGAACGGCCGCGCGAGCGAGCCCCGGACCGTTTGTCGGTCCGGGGCTCACGGGCAGTCGGTGTCGGTCGCGGTGTCAGTCGCGGTAGCGCTCCGCGGGAACGTCGCGCGACATGATGGGGGCGACGGCGTCCCGCGCCTCTTCGTAGGCGTTCCAGGCCGCGACGTCCACCAGGGACGGGATGGTGACGTCCTCCCCCGCGTCGAGTCCAGCCAGCGCGGCGTCCACGGCGTCCTCGGGCGTCATGACGTTCGCGGCGGGGAAGTTGGACAGCTCGACACCGGATCCGTCCCAGAACCCGGTGGACATCGCGCCGGGGACGACCACCTGCACCCGGACGCCCGTACCGGACAGCTCCTGCTGGAGGGCCTGGCTGAAGGTCAGCACATAGCTCTTCGTGGCGCTGTAGACCGAGCTGACCGGCTGGATCCAGAACGCCATGGCGGAGGAGATGTTCACGATCGTCCCCTGTCCGCGCCGCGTCATGCCGCTCAGCGCGGCCACCGCGAGGCGGGTGGTGGCGGTGACGTTGAGGGCCACCTGCTCGTTGATCGCGTTCACGTCGAAGCCCGGGGTGGGCGCGAACGTGGCCGCCCCCGCCGCGTTGACCAGCAGGTCGAGCGACTCGTCGGTACGCAGCCGCTCCTCGACCTTCGCCAGCTGGGCCGCGTCGCCCAGATCCGCGACCAGGGTCCGCACGTCCACGTCGCTGTGCTCGGCGATGCTCGCGGCCACGTTCTTGATCTTTCCTTCGTTACGGCCCACCAGCACCAGGTCGTACCCGCGCTCGGCGAGCCTTCGGGCGTAGGCCTCACCGAACGGGGAGGAGGCTCCTGTGATGACAGCGGTCTTGGAGGCGTGTGCGGACATGATCGATTCCCATCTGGTGATGTCGTATGGTTGATATGGTTTGATTTCCAAACCGCAAGCCGATGATCGAACGCTAGCACGCCCTGGTCCGACTTTCAAACCACATTCGAGGTAGAGTGCGCTCATGCCCGTGATACGCATCGACCCGACCACCCTCGCCGGCCGCCCGTGCAGCCTCGCCTCCGCGCTCGAACTCGTAGGAGACCGCTGGTCGCTGCTCGTGGTGCGCGAGGTGTCCTTCGGCAACCACCGGTTCAGCCAGATCGCACGGAACACCGGAGCGCCGCGCGACCGCCTCTCGGCACGGCTGAAGGCCCTGGTCGAGGGAGGCATCCTCGAACGCAGGGCCGACCCCGAGGGCTCCCGTTATGAGGGGTACTACCTCACCGAGGCCGGCGAGGACCTCGGCCCCGCCGTCCTGATGCTGATGTCGTGGGGCGCCAAGTGGACCGTGACCTCGCCGCCGATGCGCCAGACGCACGACGACCACCCCCTGGCCCTCACCGCGACCTGCGCGACCTGCGGCCGTCTGGGCGGCGCCGACGAGGTCACCCACGACATGGCCGTCCCCCACTGGAACCTCGCCGGACCCGAGAAGTAGCGGACCCGCCCGCAGGGGTCAGCGGGTGCCGTTGGCCGCGCTTTCGATGAGGCCGGTGACCACGCCCGGGTCGGTGACCTGTGCGGCGTGCGGGGTGTTGGCCTCGACGGTGTGGGAATGGGCGCGGGCGGCCATGAAGCGTTCGGCGGCCGGCGGTATGAGGTGGTCGTCCTTGGAGACGAGGTACCAGGACGGGATGGTCTTCCAGGCAGGCGCGCCGGACGGCTCGCCCAGGGCCTGGGGGGTGGCGGGCCTCTGGGTGGCGGCGAGTTCGGCCGCCGCCCCGGCGCCCAGGTGGTCGCCGAAGAAGAGGTCGCGGTACTGGTCGGCCTTGACGTAGAGGTCGACTCCGCCGGTGCCGTCGGCGAGCGTGAAGGGCACCGGGTTGAGCGCGGTCGGGAGCGGGGCGGCGGGGTCGTCGGTGATGTGGGTGCCGGGGAACTTGGCCGTCAGGTCCGCCGCGCTCTCGCCCTTGTCGGGCGCGAAGGCGGAGATGTAGACGAGGGCCTTGACGTTGGTGTTGCCGGTGGCGGCGTCCGTGATGACCGATCCGCCGTAGGACTGGCCGACCAGGATGACCGGGCCCTGGATCGTCTTGAGGTAGGACGCCAGGTACGCCGAGTCGTCCGAGAGCCCGCGCAGCGCGGTGGGGGTGGCGGTGACCGGGTAGCCCTTGGCCTGGAGGCGCTCGACCACACCGCTCCAGCTCGCCGAGTCCGACCAGGCACCATGAACGAGGACAACGGTCGGCTTGGGCGCCGGGGCCGGGTGGTGGCCGGGCGTGGCCGACGCGAGGGTGGTGACGCCCGCGGCGAGGACAACCCCCACCGCCGAGCCGAGCAGGGTGATACGGAACTTACGGTTGTGAAGCACTGTTCCTCCTTGTGAGACGGCGCATCACCACGGATCCGCCTCGCCGCCCCGCGTACACACCGAACACGGGTCCTGCGGCGTTCTCACAAGCTCCCACCGGCCCCGCCCCACCGGCATCGGTCGAATGGCTGCTCCCCACCACCTACCCGGGCCCCACCACTCACTGGATGCGCGCCCCACGCATGGTCGTCCGACCTAGGGCGTGTCCGCGAAGGTTTGCGGGCCTAGGCCGCGACCAGGGTGGAGATGCGGTCGAGCAGCCCGTCGATCCGGTCGGCGTGCGTACGGTGCACGACGACGCAGACCCGTATGGTCTGGCGGCCGTCGGCGACGGTGCTCGACAGCAGCACCCGCGGGTCGTCGTTGATGCGGTCGAGCAGGTGCCGGGTGGCCCGGTCCGCCTCCTCCACGGCGTCCGCGCCGCTGTCGCGGGGACGGACCCGGAAGGCCACCGTGCTCAGCTCGGGACGCCAGGGGACTTCGAGGGCCGGCAGGCCGGCCAGCCGGTCGTGGACGCGCTCGGCGAGGTCGAGCTTCTCGTCGAGGGCGTCCCGGAAGGCGGCCACCCCGTGCAGGTGGAGCGGTATCCACGCGCGCAGGCCGCGGACCTCGTGGGTGAGTTCCGGCCCCAGGTGGGCGTAGTTGGGCAGTCCGTCGGCCGAACCGAGGTCTTGCAGATAGTCCCCCGTGCCCTCGTGGGCGGCGTAGAGCGTGGCGGGGTCACGTACGACGAGGGCTCCGGTGCCGAAGGGCAGGAACAGGGTCTTGTGGGGGTCGAGGGTGACGGAGTCGGCGCGTTCCGTTCCGGCCAGTCGCCGGCGCCCGCGTTCGGTGAGGCGGAAGAAGCCGCCGTAGGCCGCGTCCACGTGGAACCAGAGATCTTCGCGCTCCGCCAGACCGGCCAGGGCCGGCAGCGGGTCGACCGCCCCGGTGCCGGTGGTACCGGCAGAACCGACGAGCAGGAAGGGACGGAGTCCCGCCGCCCGGTCGGCGCTGATCATCGCCGCCGCCGCTTCGGTGTCCATCCGCAGGTCCGCGGTGCAGGGCACCGTACGGACGTTCCGGGCGGCGATTCCGGCGAGCCGGGCCGCCTTCGCCACGGAGTGGTGGGCGTACGCCGTGACGTAGGCGGTACCGCCGGTGAGGTCCTCGCCGAGTCGTTGGTGCCGGGCCGCGACCACCGCGGAGAACGTGGCCATGGAACCGCCGGTGGTCAGGAGCCCCGTACTGCCCTCGGGAAGTCCGCACACGTCCCTGGCCATCCAGCGCAGCACACTCTCCTCCAGGGCCGTCAGCGCCGGGGCGACCATGGCGAGGCTGCCGTACCGGTTGACGGCCCGGGTGTAGAACTCGGCCAGCGCGGAGCTGTAGAGACCCCCGCCGGGGACGTACGCCAGGTACCCGGGCCCCGCCGTCTCCAGGGAGCACTCCACCGCGCGCTCCAGCCGGTCGAGCAGCGCCGTGAGGTCCCCCGCCTCCTCGGGTGGTTCGGCGAGGAACGACTTCACCAGGTCCGCGGTCTCCTGTGGATCGGTGGTGTTGCCGGTCGGGCGGTCCGGGAGGCTCTCGACGAAGTCCATGACACGGCCGAGAACGAGTCCGCCCATCTCCCCCATGGCGGCACGGTCCGGTTCCAGCGGAAAAGAGTCCATACCTCATACGATTACATATCAGCCATATTGGCCGGAAGCCGCCCGGTCGGCGATCTTCCACCGACCGGAAGACGACGGCGATCTCAGCGGCCACGGGATCGTCCGTCCCGTGACCGCCGAGGTCGCCTCACTCACTGACGCCAGGTACTCGGGCGCGCGAGCGCCGGGGTGTCCCGGTCAGCTGATCTTCTGGAGTGTGACGTCGTCGACCGTCTGCCACGTGCTCACGCCGGACGGGCCGTAGTACCCGGCGTACAGGGACAGTTGGGTCGCCGTCCCGGGCTTCACCGTGAGGACGTAACGGTTCCAGCCGGGGCTGGTGCCGTGGCTGATCTCGTTGACCACGGTGCCCGTGGTCGTCTTGGCGCCGAGCCAGGCGTGATCGATGTTCCCGGAGTTCCTCACCCAGACCGTGAGCCGGTACGTGGCGCCGGCGGTGACGTTGACGGTCTGCTTGACCCCGCCCCAGTCCGTCGTGCCGCCGGAGGAGATCCAGGCGTTGTCCTGACCGGTGTGCGCCTTGCCCTGGGCGACATCCACGCCGTACGGCAGGCTGCCGTCGCCCGCCCAGGGGGTACTGGTCGCCGTGAGGGCCGTCTGCTGTTCAAAGCCACCGTCGGTCACGGCGTTCGCCCCCGCGGCCGGCGCGTTCTGCGCCTCGACCGCGCCGATGTCGGTGCCGAGGCCCACACTGCTGTTGTTGCCGTAGATGTCGGTGGTGGCCGTCGCCGCCGTGCCGTTGTCCTTGGCCGGGCTCGTCGGACCGGGCCGGTAGTCGCCGCCCGCGGTGTTGGTGAACTGGGGGTCGGCCGCCATGTCGCCGACACCCGGGGAGTAGCCGAGCGCGCCGTGGACGAGGTTGTGGTGGTGCGGCCAGTTGTAGTCGTAGAGGACCACACCCGACGTCAGGTAGAAGATGTTGTTGGTGAGGGAGAGCCAGGAGTCGGCCGCCGGGGGGCCTTCTTCCCGGTAGAAGTAGATCGCGAACTGCGTCTGGTTGTCGCCCCGGGCCCGTACGACCGTGTTGTGGTCGACCGTGTAGCCGGAGGGGTGCGTGGTGGTGTCGAAGGCCACGAACTGCTGGTAGTCGTCGCTGATGTTGTAGAGCAGGCTGACGTGGGAGCTGTTGGTCTCGGTCACCTCCAGGAACCCCTGCGAACCGGACGAAAAGTTGTGGTCGATCGTGATGTTGTTCTTGTCGTGGTCGAAGCCCTCGATCTCGACCGCGCCGCCGTCCGCTCCGTACGGGCTGTCGGTGGAACGGCAGTTGACGAACTGGTTGTAACTTACCTGGGCGTCGCTGTTGTTGATCGAGACACCGACGGCTCCGTAGGAGGTCTCGGTGCCGGAGTCCACGCCCCGGAAGGCGATCTTCAGGTCGTGGAACGAGTTGTGGTCGATCCGGGTGCTGGTGGCGTAGGTCTTGACCCCGATGCCGACCTGGGTGAACTCGTTGTCGTGGAGGTGCGCCGACGTGGCCGGGTCGGTGACCGCGATCGCGCCGCTGAGCTTGTACTTGGGGCCGGTGATGCCCTGTCCGTCCGCGTTGTCGAAGACAACACCGTTGGCGAACCGCAGCTGGGAGACGTCGATGTGCGTGCCCGCCAGCTGGAGCATGTTCCAGCCCGTGGGGTTGGACAGGGTCGGCGCGGCCCCGCTGCCGAACGCGGTGACGGTGATGGGGGCGGCGGCGGTGCCGGAGCCGTTCACGGTCGCGCTGCCGGTGAACGTCTGGCCCCGGCGCAGGGCGACCACGTCACCGGGTGACAGCGAGGCCGTGGTGACCCGGTTCAGTGTTTTCCAGGCGGTCGCGGTGGTGGTGCCCGCCGCGGTGTCGTTGCCGGACTGTGCGTCCAGGTAGTAGACCTTCCCGGTGCCCACGGGAGTGGGGTTGCCCGAGGTCTGGAGCCGGGCGCCGGTGGTCGGGGGCGGTACGGCCGCCGCCAGGGCCGGGGCCGGCGCGGCCTTCTTGGGAGGGGAGGTGGTGTCGGCGTGGGCCGGGACGGTCGCCGGGAAGGTGGCGAGAACGGCGACGACGAGACCTGCCGCGGTGTTCTGAAGGTGGCGTATACGGCGTGGTGCGTCGGCTCTGACGTGCACGCGATGCTCCTATCGGCTGGACCTTGGTGTCTGAATGGCCTGAGCTGCTGCCTGGGTTGCGTGGTGTGCGGCCTCGACCAGGCCGGTTCCGCGGGCGAGACGGGCCGCCGTGACGCCGGCGAACATGTCGCCCGCTCCCGTGGTGTCGGCCACCGCTGTGAGCCTCGGTGCGGGGAGGTGGGTCGTACGCCCGTTCTCCACGACGAGGGAACCGTCGGAGCCGAGGGTGATGATGACCGAAACACACTGCTTCGCAAGGATCTTCGCGGCGTCCGACGGTGTGTCGGTGGCCGTCAGGAAGTGTGCTTCGGTGAGATTTACCACGAGGGGGTCCGCCGCGGCAAGGACCTCTTCGGGCAGGGCCGCACTGGGGCTGGCGTTGAGCATCAGCCGTGCGCCGTGGGTGAGCGCCCACCGTGCCGTGGCCCCGGTGGTCGCGAGGGGGATCTCCTGCTGGGTGAGGACGACCTGGGGCGCGAGGACGTCGAGGGCGCGGGTGACGTCGTCCGGCAGCAGCAGGTAATTCGCCCCGGGCAGTACGGTGATGCTGTTCTCGCCGTCGGGCGTCACCGTGATCAGGGCGTGGCCGCTGGGTCCTTCCATGGCGAGGAACCGGGACGTGTCGACCCCGCGCCGTACCAGCTCGGCCTCCAGCAACCGCCCCGCGTCGTCGGATCCGCGGCGGCCGACGAACGACGTGGGTGTCACCGTGGCCGCCGCGGCGGCCTGGTTGAGGCCTTTTCCGCCGGGGTGCTGGAAGTAGCCGGTGCCGAGGACGGTTTCACCCGGGGCGGGGCGGCGCGGAGTGTGGGCGACGAGGTCGAGATTCGCGGATCCGACGACGGCTACGCGGGTCAATTCTTGCTCCCAGTGGTGGCGACCGATGCGACGAAGTAGCGCTGGAGACCGAGCAGGATCACCGCGGGAATGACCGCCAGCACCGCCGTCTCGGCGAAGACGCGGCCGTAGTCCGAACTGAACGCGGCGAAGGTCTTGGCGATGGCGACGGGCGCCACGTCATTGCCGTCGCTGGTGGTGACGAGGATGGGCCACAGATAGGCCTGCCACTGGAAGAGGAACAGGATGAGACCCGTACCGATGAGCGCCGGGCGTGTCAGGGGGAGGTAGATCCTGAGGAAGATGCGGGGCCACCCGGCCCCGTCCACCCGGGCGGCCTCGGCCAGCTCCGACGGGATGCCCAGGAAGAACTGACGGAGTGTGAAGATCGCCAGCCCGTTGCCGAGTCCGGGCAGGATCAGGGCGGGCATGTTGTTCGTGAGGCCCCAGTCGCTGAACGTGTGCGCCAGGGGGATGGCGATGGCCTCGAAGGGGACGAGGAAGCTCAGGACGACCATGCCGAAGACGATCTTCCGGCCCGGGAAGTCGACCACCGCCAGCGCGAAGGCGGCCATCGCCGAGATCACGATGCCGAGCACGACGGTCACCGCCGCGACGATCACACTGTTGGCGAGGTTGCGCAGGAAGCCGTTGTCGATCGCCGAGTGAAGGTTCTCAAGGGTCCAGTGAACGGGCCACAGCATGTGCCAGTTCATGGACGAGCTGTTGGCGAAGGTCTCCGTCGAGCTGCGGAACGTACTGGCGATGAGCCACAGGACCGGCAGCAGGAAGGCGAGCGCCACGACGAGGGCGACGGCGGTCAGGACAACGCGGCCGGTACGGCCGCGCTTCCGCGCCACGTACGCACCGGGGTTCGGAGGCGGGGTGCGGTTCATGATCAGCTCTCCTCGGCGCTGCGCAGCAGCCGGAACTGGACCGCGACGATGACGATCATCAGAACGAGCAGGACGAGGAGTTCCGCCGCGGCGGTGTGCGGGTCGGACAGCTCGAAGCTGTTGTGGAAGATGTCGTACATGAGGAAGTTCGACTTTCCTTGCGGTCCCCCGTCGGTCAGGATCTGCATGGGCGCGAACAGGACGAAGTTCGAGACGGTGTCGGCGACCAGGACGAACAGCAGGGGCCGGCGGAGCAGGGGAAGGGTCACCGACCAGAAGCGGCGCAGGGGGCCCGCCCCGTCGATCGCGGCCGCTTCGTAGTACACGGTCGGTATGTCGTTGAGCCCGGCGATGAGGAAGATCATCCAGTATCCGACGCCGATCCAGCTGGCGATGAGGATGATGCTCCCGAGGACCTGTCCCTGTCCGGTGAGGAAGGGCTGCTGGTGGATGCCGACGGAGGTGAGGGCCGCGTTGACGGGGCCGTCCGGGCGCAGTGCGATGCCCCACACCACCGCGGAACCGGTCATCGGGACCGCGGCGGGCAGGAAGACCAGGGTGCGCCAGATGCCGGTGGCGGGGAGGTTCTGGGTGAGGAGCACCGCGAGGGCCAGCGCCAGCGCGATCTGGAGCGGGTTCACGATGACGTTGAAGATCAGCGTCTGCTGCACCGAGGACCAGAAGGCGTGGGACGAGAACAGGGCGGTGAAGTTGTCCAGCCCCACATAGCGCGGCGGCAGTGTGCTGCCGGGCAGACTCGTGTGGGTGGCGTCGTTCACGGCCTGGATGACCGGGATCAGCCGGAGTACGACGATGAGCGCGAGCGCGGGGGTCAGGAAGATCGCCGCCGCGCTGAGGTTGCCCACGAACCTGCGCCGCTGAAGTGTGCCCTTGGGGAGCGGGGGCGGTTTCGCCGCGCCGCTCTCCGGATGGTGTGTTGTCAGTGTCATTGCGGGTTGTCCCTCTCGCCGGCCGGGGCTCCATCGGCTCGCCCCGGCCGGTCGGCTCGCATGGGTCAGCGGTACTTCGCCCACGCCTGATTGATCGTGCTGGTGGCCGACGACAGCGCGCTCTTCGCCGAGGCGCCGTTACTGATGTCGTCGAAGGTCTTGGACAGCGTGTCCTCGAACTCGACGTAGCCGGTGGTCCTGGCACGCAGGGTGGCCGTGTTGGCCAGTTCGTACTTGGTCAGGTCCACGGCGCCCGCCATGCGGGGGTCCTTGAAGATCTTCTCGTCGTAGAAGCTCGCCGTACCCGCGGTGTTGGAGGGCGGTACCGCCAGGCTCGGCATGTACTGGGCGAAGCCGCCCTTGTCGAGCCCCATGAACTTCATGAAGATCTCGGAGGCGACCGCCTTCTTGCTCGCGGGGTTCAGCCCGAGGGACCAGCCGCCGGTGGGGGTGACCGCCTTGCCGCCCTTGAAGTACGGGTACGCGGTGACGCCGAAGTCCAGCTTGGAGTTCGCGGCGAACTTGGGGCCCCACCAGGGGCCGCCCGGGAAGAACGCGACCTGGCCGGAGGCGAAGAGGTCGGGGGTCTGTGCCACCGGTACGCCGCGCGGGGAGATCTTGTCCTTGAACAGCGACCCGTACCAGTCCATCGACTTTTCCCAGCCCGCGGTCCGGAGCGCGGGGGTCAGGTTCTTGTCACCACTGGCGCCCGAGCCGCCGCCGAGACTCTCGGCCAGGGGCTGCAACTGGTAGTACCGGTTGACCTGGTCGAAGACCAGTCCGTACTTGGCGCCGGACTGCTGGGTCTTCTTGGCGTCGGCGGTGACCGCTTCCCAGGTCAGGCGGTCGTCGGGCTTCGCCGAGGGGAAGGCGACGCCGGCCTTCTTGAGCAGCGCCTTGTTGTAGTAGAGGAGCTGGCTCGACGTCTGGTACGGCATGGTGACGAGCTTTCCGTCACTGGTCGCGGCGTCCAGGGAAGCCTTGTCGACCTGTCCCGCCAGGCCGGGGAACGCCTTGGACAGATCGGTGAGCCAGCCACGTGCCTGGTACGCGTCGGTACGGGGCATGTCGACGTCGTACACGTCGAGGGTCGCGTCCTTGCGGCTCAGGCGGGTGCTGAGGACGCTGTTGAACTGGTCGAACGGAACCGCCTGGTAGTTGACGGTGATGTTCGGGTGTTCCTGGTGGAAGGCCGCGAGGACCGGCTTGATGTCGTCGGCCGCGTAGGCGGCGCCGGCGTAGTTGATGGTGACCGGCGTGGTCGGATCCTTGAGGCCGCCGGCCGCGGTGAGACCCGCGGGCTGCTGGGTGCCGCCGGAGGAATCACCACCGGATCCGCAGCCGGTGATCAGCAGGGCCACGGCGATCGCGCCGCCGACGAGTGGTGTGGTCGCCCGGAGGGGGCGGGTAAGGACGGGGAACTTCATGACGGTCCTCTCTGACGGTCATGGGGATCGCGGTCAATCGCCGGCAGGAGTACCGGTAAGGCGATCGAGGAAGAGGCGGCCGAAGCCAGGCACGTCGGTGTCGACGGCGACCGAGGCGTTGGGGGGTCCGGGGGGTGGGGCGAGGGCGAGTCCGCGGTCGGCCACGACCAGGCCCCGGGCCAGCTCGCTGGTGGTGTCGGTGACGACGTGCGCGTCGGCCCACGTACAGAGGGACGGGTCGAGGAACGCCGCCACCACGAGGGGATCGTGCAGGAAACACGCGTCCCGGTGTTCTTCGCGCAGCGGGAAGGCCCTGGACAGGAAGTCGATCCAGGCCAGCGCGCACTCGCCGGCCCAGCGGCCGAAGGAGTCCCCGCGCGACAGGACCGCGGCGTCGTCCCGGGTGAGCCGCACGCGGGAGGTCTGGTCGATGCCCACCATACGGAGCGGGGCGCCACTGGCCAGGACGATCGCGAGGGCCTCGGGGTCGACGTAGGCGTTGAAGTCGCCGACGACGGTGATGTTCTGGGCGTACCCGGTGGCGGAGCCCGCCATCATGATGATCTCCGCCACGTTCCCGGCGAATCCCGGGTCGAGGCGCAGCGCCAGCGCGAGGTTGGTCATGGGGCCGATGGCGACCACCGAGATCTCGCCGGGGTACGTGGCCACCAGCTCCACCAGGTACTCGGCGGCCGTGACGTCGCTCGTCGGTCCGATCCGGTCCTCCGCCGCCGTCCGGACCGGATGGTCTCCGGCCACGTCGTCGAACAGCGCCCGGACGGGAGCCATGTCGCGCAGCAGCGGACGGTCGGCGCCGCGCAGGACCGGCAGGTCAGGGTGGCCGAGGCGCTCGACGAGACGCCTCGCGACATCGACTCCCGTGTCGACGTCGACGTTGCCGTTGACGACGGTCAGCGCCTCGACGGTCAGTTCCGGCGAGCGCAGGGCGAGCGCGATGGCCAGGCCGTCGTCGATGTCGGATCCGGGTTCGCCCAGACCGGGGTCGGTGTCGATCACGATCCTGCGGGTGGCGGTCATGCGAGCACTTCCTGTTCGAAGGCGACACGGACGGCTTCTGTCCGTGCGGCGAGTTCGGCGACGGTGATCCGGTCGAAGCCCTGGACGGCGCTGCGGACCACTCCACCGGTCGGTTCCACCAGCCGGGCGGGGACGGCGCCGGGCCCGTGCAGGGCGCCGAACACACTGCCGACGGTGGCCGCGGTCGAGTCGGTGTCACGACCGGCGCCGACGGCGAGGGCGACCGTACGGACGAAGTCGCCCTCGCCCCACAACAGTGCCGCGGCGATGATGGCGGCGTTGTTGACGGTGTGGACCCAGTTGTAGCCGCCCAGCTCCTGGTCGATCCAGTCCTGCGCCGCCTGGGCGGTGGCACCCTCGTCGAACAGGCGCAGCACCCCGGCCTGGCTCGCGTGGAGCCGGGAGCGCGGGGGGACGACGGTGAGGGCGGCCCGCAGGGCGTCGGCCGGCTCGGTGACGACCAGGGCCTCGGCGACCAGTGCGGCCGACCACATCGCGCCGTAGATCCCGTTGGCGGTGTGGGACAGGACCGCGTCGGTCAGCGCCATCCTCGCCGCGGCACGTGGGTCGCCCGGCTGGACGTAGCCGTAGATGTCGGTACGGATCAGCGCACCGATCCACTCACGGTACGGGTTGTCGTGCGTGGCCGTCTCCGGTGTCCGGAGGCCGTGGATGAGGTTGCGGTACGCGGCGCGCTCGGCCGTGAAGGTCTGGGTGAAGGGGATGCGGTCGAGCCACTCGTGGCCGATGTCCTCCGTCGTGAGGCCGCGCCCGTACGTCTCCAGCAGGTGCAGGCCGAGGATCGTCCAGTCCAGGTCGTCGTCCCGGGGGACGGCGTCGAAGCGGCCGGCCGCCGCGAAGGGGGCTGATTCGTGCAGGTGGCTGACCCCGGCGGGCAGCTCGTCCAGCAGCGGGATGAAGCCGGTCTGGGGCCACTGACCGGTGGCCCGCAGGTAGATGCCGACCTCGTCCCGGGTCAGTCCCTCGACGGGCTTGCCCATCGTGTTGGCCACACACCGTCCCAGCCAGGCACCTGCCAGGCGGGTGGGGAGCTCTCCCCCGGCGACGGGCCGGGCGGGCGCCGTCGGCGGGGCGAGGGCCGCCCATATCTCCTCGGCGTCGGACGGTTCGTCGAAGTCCCAGCCCGGGGAGCGCCGCAGTGCGGCGAGCGCCTCCGCGAGGGAGGCCAGTTCCGCGAGGTCGTCGGCCGCGGCGGCCCGGCGGGCCGCGTCCAGCAGCTCTCCGGCCGCGTACCCCGAGGACAGAAGCTGTTCGGCTTCGTCGGGGACGAGATCGCGTGGGTCAAGTACGTCGTGCACGAGCGGTGAGCTCCTCAGGCAGATTCGCGATGAACGAGGTGGTGCTGGACCAGAACGCGGCGGGGCGTCTGGGACGGAGCGTCTATGCGGGCGAGCAGCAGCTCTCCCGCCACCCGCCCGATCTCCTGGGCCGGGACCCGCACGGTGGTCAGGGAGGGGCTGACGAGGCTGGCCGCGTCGATGTCGTCCACGCCCAGTACGGCGACGTCGGAGGGGACCGACAGGCCGAGCGCGCGGGCCGCGTCGAGCGCGCCGATCGCCATGAGGTCGTTGGCGCAGAACACCGCCGTGGGCCGTCGCTCCAGGTCCATCAGCTGGTGCATCGCCTTGGCCCCGGACTCCCGCGTCCAGTCCCCCACCGCCTCGGCGGCCCGCAGCGGCCGCAGGCCGTGGTCGCGCAGAGCCTGCCGGTAGCCGTCGAGGCGCGCGGAACCGGGAGCGACCCTGACGGGCCCGGAGATGATGCCCAGCGTCCGGTGGCCCTGACCGTGCAGGTAGGCGACCGCGTCGGCGGCGATCCTCTCGTCGTCGGAGGACACCACGTCGGTCGACGTCCCGTGCCGGGGTGAGCCGACCGTCACCACCCGTGCGCCCGAGGCGAGCAGGGGTTCCAGCAGCCGGTCCGGTACGTCGACGGCGGCCACGACCACTCCGTCGACACGGCGCTGAACGGCCTCGTTGAGGAAGGCCTCGATCGGTGGTGTGCCGGCGCCGACGTCGGCCAGCAGGACGACGTAGTCACGCCCGCCGACCGCTTGCTGGAGCCCCCGGGCGAGAGCGGGGTAGAACGGGTTGGTCAGGTCCTGGACGACCAGGGCGACGGTCTGGCTGCGGCGTCCCGACAGGCCGAGTGCGAAGAAGTTCTGCTGGAACCCCATCTCCTCGACCGCCCGTGTGACCTTGCGGCGTGTGGCCTCGGAGACGGGGCGCCGGCCGGACAGGACGTGCGAGACGGTCGTCTTGCTCACCCCGGCCCGGGCGGCGACGTCGGAGATGGTCGCGGGCCCCTTAGCGGGCCCCTTTGATCTCTCGCCCTCCAAACCGGTTTGCGTGGGGATCCCCGCAGGCGCACCGCCCGTCTCCGTCATCTGTGCTCCTTCGATGCAAACCGGTTTGCGTACGAGAGCAACAGTCATCCAGATCCGGCCAGGAAGTCAAGAGGTGTGCTGTCTGAAATTCGACAATCAGGCTCATCGCGCGGTGTCCGAGAAGCGCGCGGTGTCCGAGAAGGTGGCGAGGCTCATGCCGTTTCCCTTCCTCCGGTGGCATGGTGGGGCAAGCTCCCCCCTCTCTCACACGGTCACACCGCACCGTCATCACGGCCAGCGATGTCTCGTGATGGGCATCAGCAGCGTGTGTGATACTCAGGGTCATGGAGCTACGCCACCTCGAATACTTCCTCGCGGTCGCCGACACCGGCAGCTTCACCCGGGCCGCGCGGGCCCTGCACGTGGTCCAGTCGGGGGTGTCGGCCACCGTCAAGGCGCTGGAGCGGGAGCTGGGCTCCGCCCTGTTCGTCCGGAGCTCCCACGCCGTCACACCGACCGCCGCCGGACGGGCCTTCCTGCCCCGGGCCCGGGAAACAGTCAGCGCCGCGAGCGCGGCCAAGGACGCCGTGCACCGGACCCGGGGGACACTTCAGGGCGAGGTGACGGTCGGCACGCTGACCTCGATCGACGTCACCGATCTCCCGGAACTGCTGAGCGTCTTCCGGGACAGGCACCCCGCGGTCACCGTACGGCTCAGGGCGGCGTCGGCGGGGTCGGCCGGGCTGGCGCGGCAGTTGCGCGACGGGCAGCTCGACGTGGCCTTCCTGTCCCTGCCGGGACCGGCCCCGGTCGGCCTGGACACCCGGCTGCTCGCCACCGCGCCTCTCTTCCTGTACGTGCCCCGCACCCATCCCCTCGCCGGGACGGGCCGGGTGTCGCTGGCCCAGCTGGGCGAGTTCCCCTTCGTCGACTCCCCGCAGGGTTTCGGCAACCGCGTCCTGGTCGACCGGGCGTTCGCCGCCGTGGGGGTCGAGAGGGAAGTGACCCTGGAGGTCGCGGACATCGGCACCGCCGTGCACTACATCCGCGCGGGGCTCGGGATCGGATTCCTCAGCCGCTTCCTCGTCGGCGACCACTCGGGCCTGGACGTCCTGGAGGTCGCCGACCACGAACTGCGCTGGCAACTCACGGTCGCCACCGCCGCGAACCGGCGCCCCAGCGCGACGACGGAAGCGTTCCTGGACCTGCTCAGGGAGCGCAATCCGGCACCGCGGGAACTCACGGGCCGATAAGACCGCCGCGGTCCCGTGCCGGCCGGACTCCTTGACGTCCCGGCGAAGGGGTCTAAGAATGAGCGCGCTTGACAACGTTGTCGAAGCCTCGTGCCCAGGAGGTGCATGCGCGTGACCCCACGACCGGCCGAACTCAACAGGCGCCGTTTCGCCCAACTCGCCGGCCTGACCGCCGCATTGACCGCAGTGCCGCTCTCCCTCGCCGAGGCCGGACCCGCCATGGCGTCCGGTCATCACAGAAAGAAGTCCCACGCCGCGCCGCCGGACGAGGTCGCCGCCGCGTACCACAAGGCGCTGCTCACGCACACCCGCTGGTCCGAGACGCAGTGGGACGCGGCCAAGGGCTACTACACCGCCAAGGACTTCGGGTTCGCGGTGGTCCTCGGCCATGCCGTCCTGCTCACCCGGGGCACCTACGACGCCGCGGAGACGGGCGTCGACAAGGAGACCCTGCGCTCGCGCACCCTCGCCACCCTCACGCACTTCGCCGCGTCGAACCGCCTGACCGGCGGCTCCGAATGGGGACGTACCCTCTTCTTCGACACCACGTTCCAGCTGTACTTCGTGCTCGCCGCCCGGCTCCTGTGGGACCAGCTGGACGACACGACCCGTAGCAACATCGACACCATCGTCCGCGCCCAGGCCGAATACACCACCGCGCTCGGCTCGGCCAACGACCCCGCCTCGGGCGGCTGGACGCCCAACGGCCTCACCGGCGGCCACGTGGGCGACACGAAGCTGGAGGAGATGGGCGTCTACGCCCAGTCCCTCGCGCCGGGTCTCGCCTGGGCCTCCGACGACGCGCGGTACAAGGCCTGGAGCGACGCCTTCGGCCGGTGGAGCCGCAACGAGGCGGGCCTGCCCGCCGCGGACCGCGCCAATCCCGCCCTCGTGGACGGTGTCGCGGTCAGCGCGAACACGGCGCAGAACCTGTACGACACGTTCATCGTCGAGAACCACAACTCCTTCGGACCGCACTACCAGGAGGAGCTGTGGCGTACGTCGGGGCGTAACGCGGCCCACTTCATCACCGCCGGGCGTCCCCTCCCCCAGGTCCTCACCGCGCAGCCCAACGCGGGGCCGCTCTGGGACACACTGCTCACCGTCATGAGTGACGCGGGCGAACCGCTGATGCCCATGGTCAACGACCGCGAGCACCTGTACGGGCGTGACGTCATCCCGATCGCCTTCCTGGCCCAGGTGCTGGGGGACCGGGCAGCGGCCCGCTCCGAAGCCGCGCTCGCCGAGCGCCTGGCCGCGTACCAGGCGTACGCGCCGGCCTACCGGCTCACCAAGTTCTCCGGCGAACCCAAGTACGAGCCGGAGGCCCGCGCCGAGGTCGCCATCAGTTATCTGCTGCACGAGTGGCGGGCCGCGCACGGCACGGCGGTCCGTCCCCTCACCGACGCGGAGCTGTTCGCGCGGGCGAGCGGGGTGAAGGACTTCGGCACCGGGCCCGGGCTGGTGGCACACCAGTCCCCCGCGGCCTGGGCCGCGGCCGTCAGCAAGCAGGGCTTCCTCAAGTTCTGCTGGCAGCCGGCGCACGACGACTGGCTGTTCTCGCTGAGCGGCACCACGCCCATGTTCCTGCCGTCGGTCGCGGGCGGTACGACCACACGTTCCGTCGCCACGTACCGCGAGGTCCGGGACGGATTCGACGGCAGTGCCTCGGTGTTCACCCTGGGCACCGGCTTCGCCGGATTCACCACCCTGCCCACCGGTGACGTCGTCTACGCGTCCAGTGGGGTCGCGGCGGGCGAGGGGCACATCGAGGTGTGGAACCTGACGATGCCGGGCGTTGCCGGGCTGGACGGCAGCCGTACGTACACGACCGCCGAGGGCAGCGTCAGCGTCACGGCCAAGGACGCGGGCACCGCGCCGCCGTCCACGACGGGGCGTACCGACGACCTCACCTTCACCCGGGCGTCGTACCGTCACGTGCGGGTCCAGGGCATCAGCCCCGATCCCCGGTACGGATACTCGCTGTTCGCGGTCGAGATACGCGACGGCGAAGCCGGCACCGACCTCGCACGGAGCGGTACGGCCACGGCCTCCTCCGCCGACCCCGGCAAGGGCGCGCCCCTGGCCGTGGACGGCGATCTCACCACCCGCTGGGCGGTGTCGCTCGCCGACCGTCCGAAGGCGGACAGCTGGCTCGCCGTCGATCTGGGCGCGGAGCGGAGCTTCGACCGGGTCACCCTGCGCTGGGAGGCGGCGGCCGGGCGGGGTTACGTGGTCCAGGGCTCGGCGGACGGGAAGGCGTGGACCGATCTCGTCAGGTATCCGCGCCCCCACCTCACCAGCAAGGGCGGCTGGGTCGACGTCGACGGCCGGGCCGGCTTTGTCGTGCGGGGTGCGAAGAACCCTCTCACGGTCTCCGACGACATCCTCGTCCTGTCCGACGGACCGGCCGAGCCGGTTGTCATCGAGGGGTACGTGAAGAAGACGGTGGCCGACGTGAAGGCCGCCGCCGCCCGCCCGGCGCCGGTCTCCGCCAGTACGGCGGTCAGGGCGAGCGTCGCCGGAGGACACCTGAGCCTCTTCAACCTGTCCGCCGCCGCGGTGAAGACCACCGTGTCCGTGGCACAGGACACGCGTACGGTCCACCTGTACGCGGGGATCCAGACCGTCACGGCGACCGGCACCGACCATGTCGCCCAGCTCGCCGCCGCGTCGGCCGTGATCGCACCCGCCCGGTTCACCCTGCGGCCGGGCTCGGGCACACGCGTCCCGGTGGGCGTGCGCGCCGAGGTGGTCGACGCGGCGACGGTCGCGTTCTCGGGGCCGTCCTGCCAGCTCGTCCTGACCGCCGCGAGCGGCCAGGTCGTCCATGTCACCGTGCGGAGCGGGCGCACCGAGCGGGTGTCGGTGGCGGGCGTCACCGCCTATCCGCTCAACGACCTCGCGCTCGGGCGGATCACGTTCCCCACGGCCCCCCTGCCGTCCGGGATGTCCGATCCGGCGGCCGCGGTCGACGGTGACACCCACACCGCCTGGAACCCGGGCGCGGCGGGCCGGATGGTCGTGGACCTGGGCGCCGTGATCCCGGTCAGGGAGGTGCGGGTGGCGTGGACGAGCGGCCGGATCCCCACCTCCAAGGTGGAGTTCAGCACGGACGGGCTGACCTACACACCGGCGGGAACCCCGCGGGTCAGGAGCCGTACCGGCACACTGGCCACCTCGGCCGGCGCGCGCTATGTGGCGTTCGCCGTCCAAGGACGGGGTGCGAACGACGCCCGGGTGGTCTCGGTGTCCGTGCTCGGTTCGTGAACCACTGAGGCGTACGGCCCCGGGGTGGGCCCTCCCCGCGAACGGGAGGGCCCACCCCGGTGGCACTGCGTCGCGTGGACGGTCACTCGCCCAGGAGGACGGTCGGGTCGCCGGAGAACCACGCGCTGTCGATGGTGAGGCGCCTGATGCGCCAGATCTCGCCGTCGCGTACCAGGTCGGCGTCGTAACGGTTCATCATCAGCGCCTGGCGGGTGCGGTCCGGCTTGGGCCCGTCGCCGGGCGGGAAGTGCTGGGCCATCGCGTACGCCCGGGCGTTCGCGGTGTCGCCGTCCACGGTCGTACGGATGTTGCTGACCACATGGCTGGTGTCCAGGGGACCCACCGCGGGGATCAGCACCCCCACCACGGTCTCGCGCGGCGCCAGCACGGGGAAGTCCAGGCCGATCTTTCCCGTGGCGGGTGTCAGGTCGACCGTGGCGTCCTCGGTCAGCGAGGAGGTGAGCAGTTCGGCGTCGTTGAGGTCAAGCCCTGCCGTGTAGCGGTGCAGTGTGTCCGCGATGGCCGCGCGGTCGGCGAGGAGCTGGAGCGTGTGGTCGGTCATTCCGTGGCCTCCGAGGGCGGGATGTTGTGGTTGAGGCGGAACAGGTTGCGGGGGTCGTAGCGGCGCTTGACCTCGCGCAGGCGGCGGTAGGCGGCCTCGTCGTAGGAGGCACGCACGGCCGGTACGGAACTGTTGTGCGCGGCGATGAAGTTGAGATAGCGGCCGCCGGTCGACCAGGGGCGCACCTGGGCCAGCAGCGCGTCGGCGTAGGCGTCCTGGGCCCTGAGGTCGCCGGGTATGCCGATGGCCACGATCCACAGGGCGTACCGCGCGTTCCGGTTGCCGACGGCGTTGTCCGCCGGGCGGCCGAGCGCGCCGCCGAGGTGGCGCAGCTCGACGAACTGCACCGGGCAGTCCGCGTCCGGGCCTGCCGCCGCCAGGATCGCGTCGAGCGCGCCGGGCGTCAGCGCCGACAGCAGGGTCGTGTACTCCGAGAACGGCGCGGGGTCGACCGGGTCGGAGTGGATCCGGGCGAAGTCCTCGTACGGGATGAGACCGACGGTGTCCAGGAGGAGCGGGGCCGCCGCGCGCAGCGGCGCGAGCAGCCGCTCTCCGTCCTCTTCACCGCCCAGGTAGGAGATCCGGACGTGGAGGGTGAACTTCCCGGCCAGCAGCTCGGGGATCCCCGGCAGCGGTGGCAGCCGCAGCAGGGCGATGGAGGAGCTGAGGGCTTCGGGGGCGGTGGCGGTGAGGTCCGCGTAGGCGCGCAGGACCGCTTCCGTGTGGTCCCCGGAGAAGAACAGCCCGCCGGCCCACAGGTGGGTGACGGGGAACAGGGCGAACTCCATGGCCGTGACCACGCCGAAGTTGCTCTTGCCGCCCCGCAGGGCCCAGAAGAGGTCGGGTTCCGTGGTGGCGTCCGCGTGGCGCGGGGCGCCGTCCGCCGTGACGACGTCGATCGAGGTGACGTGGTCGCTCGCCCAGCCGTAGGTCCGGCCCATGGTCGGGCTGAGGCCGCCGCCGAGGGTGTAGCCGACGACCCCGACGAGCGGGGAGGAGCCGTTGAGGGGGGCGAGCCCGTGGGGGGTGGCCGCGTCGACCACCTGCTGCCAGGTGGCTCCCGCCGCGACCCGTACGGTACGGGCCCGCGGGTCGACGCTCACCTGGGCCATCCGGCCGGTGGTGATGAGGACGGCACCGTCGGCCGGGACGATCGCCTGGTGTCCGGTGGCCAGGACGGCGACCGGGAGGCCGTGTGCCGCCGCGAAGCGGACGGCGGCCTGGACGTCGGCGCTGTCCACCGCGCCCACCACCACGGCGGGACGGTGGGTAACGGCAAGGTTGTAGGGCGCGCACTCCTCGGCGAACCCGTCGTCCTCCGGCCCCAGGACGGGGCCGGTGACCTGGGCGACCAGTATGTCGCGCTTCGATGAACTCAGCATGGGGCCATACGACAGGAGGCCTGTCGACGTGGTGTCGACGAACCGCCGACGGACGGTCGATCGACGCCGTCACCGCTCCCGGATGGCGTCCTGGGGCGTGTCCGCGAAGGGGCGTCGTTCGCCCGCAGGGCGTTGCGGACACGCCCCCGGCGGTCAGCGGTCCCGCGTGGCGCCCTGGACGGTGACACCCTGCCCCGGCGGACCGCCGCGCCGGTACGTGTGCCGGTGCCGCTCCACCCGCTCCGGTACGAGCACCGGCGCCGCGTCCAGGAGGCCGGCGGCCTGGTCCCGTACCGCCCGTACGTCCGAGGTGGCGGCGGAGCCGTCCGCCGGATAGTGGCGCAGCAGGCGCCGGAGCGCCCGCGCGAGCTGTGCGCGGCCCAGGCCGGCCAGGGCCTGGCGCCGGGCGAAGGCCTTGACGAGGCCGAGGTAGTGGTAGCCGCCGGGCCCTGTCTCCACCACGTGCAGGTCCACCAGCGACTCCATCAGCGCCTTCGCCCGGTCGGCGGGCAGGTCGAGCAGGGCCGCGGCGGCGGCCGGGGAGAGCTGGTGGCAGTCGGGGAAGGCCGCGAGGTGGAAGGCGGCCCGCTGGCGGGTGTCCATACGCGCCTGGGCGTCCCGGAAGGGCCGGTCGACGATCGCGCAGTCCTCGTGCATGACCACCGGCTGTCGCAGGTCGTCCTCCAGCTGGGCGAGGATCTCGTCGATCGTCCAGGACGGCCGGGCGGCGAGCCGGGCCGCCGCCACCTCGACGGACAGCGGGTGGTGGGAGCAGGCGGCGACCAGCCGCTCGGCCGCCTCGCGCTCGGCGAACACCCGCCGGGGCCCGGAGATCGTGGCCAGCAGCTCCAGCGCCTCGTGCGGCGGGAGGACCCCGAGCCGGTGCCAGTGGACGCCCGGCAGGTCGATGATCCGGCGGCGGGCCGTCACCAGGACGGCGCATCCCGGTGAGGCCGGCAGGAGCGGGCGGACCTGCTCGGCCCCCTCGGCGCTGTCCAGGACCACCAGGAGTCTGCGGCCCGAGACCGCCGTACGCCATTGCGCGGCTCGTTCCTGGAGGGTGGCCGCCGGCCGCTCGACGCCGAGCGCGCGCAGGAACCGGCCCAGGACGTCGGCGGGATCCGCGGGGGTGTCGTCCCCTCCGAGGCCGGCGTAGAACTGGCCGTCGGGGAACCGGTCCCGCAGGAGGTGGGCGACCCGGACGGCGAGGGTGGTCTTGCCCGTGCCGCCAAGGCCGGTGATGCCGGCGACCGGCGTCCCTGACGTGTCGTGGAGCACCGCCGTCAGCTCCGCGATCTCCGCCGCGCGGCCGGTGAACGCCGAGAGGTCCGGGGGCAGTTGGGACGGGACCGGAGGGGGCGGGGCGGCTGTGGCCTGCCGCGCGGTCTGCCGCGTGTCCAGTGACGGATCGGTGTGCAGGATACGGCTGTGCAGCCGGGCGAGACCGGCACCGGGGTCGACGCCCAGCTCCTCCCGCAGGACCTTCCGGGCCTCGCGGTACGCGGCCAGGGCGTCGGCGCGGCGGCCGGAGCGGTAGAGGGACAGCATCAGCTGCTCGTGCAGGCGTTCGCGCAGCGGGTGCGCCGCGACGGCGGCACGGAGTTCGGCCGTCAGGCCCGGCCGCTCGCCGAGTTCGAGTTCGGCGGCGTGCAGCTCCTCCAGAGCGGCGAGGCGCCGCTCCTCCAGCCGGTCGCGTTCCGACTCGAAGAAGATCCCCCGTATCCCGGCCAGCGCCTGCCCGTGCCATGCGCCGAGGGCCTGTCGCAGACAGCGGGCCGCGCCCCCCGGATCGCCGTGGCGGCCGGCTTCGTACGCCTGTTCCGTCAGCCGCTGGAAGCCCGTCACGTCGAGGGTCGCGTCCCGCAGGGTCAGGACGTAGCCGTTGCTGGTCGACTCGATCGCCGCGGCGGCGCCGAGGAGCGGGCGCAGCCGGTAGACGTAGGTACGGACGGTCCCCCGCGCCCCGCGCGGTGCCCGCTCCCCCCACAGGACGTCGAGCGCCGTGTCCGTCTCGACCAGGCGCCCCTCGTGCAGGAGGAGAAGCGCCAGGAGTGCTCGCTGCTGCGGGGTGCCGAGGCCGACCTCCTCGTCGTCCCGCCAGGCCCGGACAGGGCCGAGAAGCTCGAAGCGCATCATCAGACCATTATCCGCCGCTCCGGCCGTTGCGGACGGTCTGTCTCCCGGAGCCCGGTCCGGGCGGTCCGGCCCCTCCGGGCGGTCCGGCCCCTCCGGGCGGTCCGGGCGGAGGGGCCGTGTCCCCCGGCGGTGGTACGGGCGGCGTGGCGGCCACGGCACGGGCCGACGCGCGTGCCCATGTGGTGGTCGACAGGAGGCCGAGGAGGAGCACCCCGGCCCCGTAACCGGCGTTGAGCCACCATCCGGTCCGGATGCCGCCGGTGCCCACGCCGCCGCTGCCGGCGAGAACGGCGCCGGCCACGGCGACGCCGAGGGTCGCTCCGACCTGGCGGCTGGTGGAGCTGATGCCGGTGGCGACGCCGATCCGCTCGCGCGGCATGCCGGCCACGGCGGCCTGCGAGATCGGCGCGCCGACGGCCGCGTTGCCGATCCCCATCACCGTGTAGCCGAGCAGCAGCCACCAGACAGGGGTGGTCGTGCCGACCACGGACAGCATGACGCCGGTGGCGCCGATGCCGGTTCCGGCGACGGCCAGGGGGATGCGGGGTCCTCGTACGGCCAGGACGCGTCCGCCGACCGGTCCGAGGACGATGCTGACCGCCGCGAGCGGGAGGACGAGGAGTCCGGAGGTGAAGGCGGAGTACCCGCGTTCCCGCTGGAGGTAGAGGCTGTTGAGGAAGAGGAAGGAACCGAGCGCCGCGAAGGAGAGCACGGCCATCAGGTTCGAGGCGGCGAAGGGGAAGCTGCGGAAGAAGCCCAGTTCGACGAGGGGCTCGGCGCGGCGCGGCTCGTACAGGAGAAGTCCGGTCAGACAGAGGGCCGCGACGGCGAACGCGGCCGTGATCGGCGCGGAGAGCCAGCCGAGCGTGGGGCCTTCGATGATGCCGATGGTGAGGGCCGCGAGGCCCGCGGTGACGAAGATCTGGCCGAGCGGGTCGAAGCGGCGGGGGAAGGGGGAGCGGGACTCGGGGATGTGGCGCCGCGCCAGGAGGATGGCGGCGAGCCCGATCGGAACGTTGATGAGGAAGATCCAGCGCCAGCCGAGCGGGGAGTCCACGAGTGTGCCGCCGACGATCGGCCCCAGCGCCAGGGAGAGGCCGATCACGCCGCCCCAGACGCCGAGAGCGCGGGCGCGCTCGGCGGGTTTGGTGTAGACGGTGCCGATGATCGCCATGGCGACGGGGTTCAGGGCCGCCGCGCCGAGTGCCTGCGCCACCCGGAAGACGATCAGCCAGCCCAGCGTCGGTGCCACGGCGCAGAGGGCGGAGCCGGCCACGAAAACGGAGAGTCCGAGGACGAAGATCCGCCGGCGCCCGAACCGGTCCGCCGTCGAGGACGCGAAGAGGAGGAAGGCCGCCAGGGTGACGGTGTAGGCGTCGACCACCCAGGACAGGCCGCTGGTGCCGGCGTGGAAGCGGGTGCCGATCGTGGGCAGGGCCACGTTCACGCCGGTCATGTCGATCCCGACGAGGAGGACGCTGGCACAGCACAGGGCCAGCAGCAGGTTCTTGCGCAGGGGAGTCACAGGGGTGGTCATCTCGGTCCTGTCGGTCCTGTCGGTCCTGTCGGTGCTGTCGGTCCTGACGGGTCTGCCGGTCCTGACGGGTCTGCCGGTCCTGACGGGTCTGCCGGTCCTGACGGGTCTGCCGTCAGATCTGCGCGTGGCCGCCGTCGACGAACAACTCGGCCCCGTTGACGAAGCTCGACGCCTCCGACGCCAGGAACACCGCCGCTGTGGCGATCTCCGCCGGGTCGGCGACCCGGCCGAGCGGGATCCTCGCCGCGAAGGAGTCGAGGAACTCCTCTTCCCGGCCCGCCTGGGCCAGCCCGAGGAGGCCCGGAGTCCTGGTCGGCCCCGGCGTCAGTACGTTGATCCGTATGCCACGTCCCCGCAGGTCGACCGCCCAACTGCGGGCGAGGCTCCGTACGGCGGCCTTGCTCGCGGCGTAGACGCTGAACCCCGGCCCGTCGACCTTGACCGAGGTGGTGGATCCGATCAGGATCACCGACGCGTCGCGCTCCATCAGCGGGAGACCCAGCTGCACGGTGAAGAGGAGGCCCTTGACGTTGGTGTCGAACGTGGCGTCGTACTGCTGCTCCGTGATCGTCCCCAGCGGCGCGCCGCCCCCGCCTCCCGCGTTGGCGACCAGGATGTCGAGCCTGCCCTCGCGGTCCTTGACGGTACGGAAGAGCGCCTCGATCGCGGACAGGTCGGCCGCGTCGGTGCGTACACCTGTGACACCCGGCCCGATCTCCGCCACCGCGGCGTCCAGTTCGGGCTGTCTGCGACCCGTGATGTACACGCGGGCGCCTTCCGCCACGAACGCGGCGGCGATGGCCCGCCCGATACCGGAGGATCCCCCGGTGACGACGGCGATTCTGCCTTCGAGCGATGCGGTCACAGCGATTCTCCGTGGTGTTCCGTGGTGGCGGCGGACGAGGTCACGGCCGGGGCGGCCAGGACACCCGCGGCCGGCGGGTAGTCGGTGTAGCCACGGGGGCCGCCCTGGTAGAACGTCTCGCGGTCGCCGTCGGCGAGCGGGAGACGGTGTTCGAAGCGTTTCGGCAGGTCGGGGTTGCTGATGAACAGCGCCGCGAAGGACACCAGGTCGGCGAGGCCCTCGCCGATGACGGCGTTGCCCGATTCCTGGTCGAGGCCGGCGTTCGCGATGAGCGTCCCCCGGTACAACGGCCGGAAGAGTCCCAGCGATTCGAGCCGCTGCTCCGCGGTCACCCGCACGTTGGGCTGCCGGGTCATCATCAGGTGCAGATAGGCCAGCGGGTGGTCGTTGAGGCGGGCGGCCACGTACTCGTGGACGGCCAGCACCTCGGGCGACGCCTCCGCCGACTCGCCCAGCACCTGGTGCGGGGCGAACTTGACGCCCACCCGACGCGGCCCCCAGACATCCACCACCGCCTCGATCACCTCGAACAGGAACCGTGCGCGGCCCTCGGCGGTGCCGCCGTAGTCGTCCGTACGGAGGTTGAGTGCGGGGTTCAGGAACTGGGCGATCAGATAGCCCCGTTGGGCGTGCAACTCCACGCCGTCGAACCCGGCCAGTTTCGCGTTGACCGCCGCCGACCGGTACTGCTCCACGACGTCCGCGATCTGCGACACGCTCAGCGCGCGGGGCGTGACGACGTGGGTGAGTCCGTTCGGCGTGAACACCTTGCCGCCCGGGTTGACCGCGGAAGGGGCGACCGGCAGGTGGCCCTGGTGGAAGTCAGGATGCGAGGCGGCTCCGGTGTGCGCGAGCTGGGCGAAGATGGCCCCGCCCTCGGCGTGCACCGCCGAGGTCACCTCGCCCCACGCACGAGCCTGTTCCTCGCTGTACATGCCGGGTACGTGCACCGCCCCGATCGCTCCCGCGCTGATCCAGGTGCCTTCCGACACGATCAGACCGGCGCCGGCGCGCTGCCGGTAGTACTCGCTGTGCAACTCCGTCGGGGCCAGCTCCGGATTCTCGGCCCGGGCCCGGGTCATCGGGGCCATGACCACGCGGTTGCGCAGGGTCAGGCCGTCGCCGAGATCGTACGGATCGAGCAGTGGCTGCTTCGCGGTGCGCAGCGGGAGGGACATCCCCGCCTCCTCGTCATGACAGATGGATCAGGCTGGTCCGTCCACTGTCGCCCGGACACACTCATCACGTCCAACGATCACTCGTGATGAGCATCAGCATCATCCGTGATGGGCCGGAGCCCCGAGAAGGCGCTACCGTCGCAAGTGAGGGGGAACGACCCACCCACCCACTTCACCCGTCCACGGGGAAGGAAGAACCTCACATGAGCGAGCACACGAACGAGAACAAGGTGCTGACCGATCTCGTCCTCTCGGACTCGACGGTCCACGCGACCATCAGTGCGCCCTTCGACCAGGTCGACCTCGCCGACTGGTTGGGGAATCTGTCGGACGACGAGTACCAACGCTGCGCGCCGGGCGAACACAAGGCCTGCGCGCACGGCATCACCGACGACGGCCGCCCGGAAACGCTGAATGTCGAGATGATCGGCACCACCCTGACCATCCAGCACGCCGTGCACGACGTCTTCGAGAAGCACCACCTCCGCCTGGTGTCACTTTCTGACGCGCTGACACCGAACGGCTGGACCACCTCGCAGGGCATCTGGGAACTCAGTGTCACGGACAACGGGGACGGCACCTGCCGGTTGAGCAACGGCATCCTCGCCCATCCGACCACGGAGGGGATGGAGTTCTACGAGGCGAACGGCATCACCTTCGAACAGGCCGCCACCGCACGCCAGGAGGCCTCGGACGCCCACAACCACCGGGAGACCCCGAACTACGCCGCCAGCATCGCGCGCAAGGCGCTGACCTCCCGGGGCGCCTGACCGCCGGCAGGGGCAGGGGCCGGCCGGTCCGTGTGTTCCGGCCGACCCGTGTGTGTCGGCAGCGCTGTGTGTGTCGGCAGTGTGAAATCTCGTGGTCGCCGCTCCCGGACCTCGAAGCGCTGTGGTCGGGCGCTGCCAACGCCCGCGCGCCGTAAACACACCGACTGACGCCGTGTGAGGCGTGTCACCGCCGTTCCCCACCGTCCGGAAAGGGGGCTACCGTCTGCCGCACACCCCCAACACCCCCTCAGCGACCGGGAAGTCTGCCGTGACCCAGCTCCTTTTCAACGCGTTTCTCATGAACACCGCGTCCCACTATCACCATGGCCAGTGGCGCCAGCCGGTCGCACGCCAGGCCGACTTCAACGACGTCGACGTGTGGATCGATCTCGCCAAGCGGCTGGAGGCGGGCCTGTTCGACGGCATCTTCTTCGCGGACCAGGTCGGCGTACAGGGCCCGGCGGACGGCGACTTCAGTGGGAACGTACGGGAAGGGCTGCACATACCCAGCAACGACCCGGCGGTCCTCCTGTCGGCGCTGGCCGTGCACACGGAGCACCTCGGTCTCGCCTTCACCAGCTCGATCGTCCAGGAGCATCCCTTCGACTTCGCGCGCAAGGTGTCCACGCTCGACCACATCTCCCGTGGCCGCGTCGCGTGGAACATCGTCACGAGCGCCGTCGAGAACACCGCGCGCAACTTCGGCCTCGACCACCTGCCGGAACGGGAGGAGCGCTACCGGTGGGCGGCGGAGTACGTCGACGTCGTCTACAAGCTGTGGGAGGGCTCCTGGGACGAGGGAGCGGTCCTGAAGGACCGGGAGCGGGGCATCTACTCGGACCCCGCGAAGGTCCACCGGATCCATCACGTCGGTGAGCGCTACCGCGTGCTCGGGCCGCACCTGCCCTCGCCGTCCCCGCAGCGCACACCGGTGCTCTTCCAGGCCGGCGCCTCGGGACCGGGCAAGGCGTTCGCCGCCAGGAACGCGGAGGCCGTCTTCATCGCCGCCCCCACGCCCGAGGTCGCCAGAGCCGTGATCGCGGAGACCCGCGCGCTCGCCGTCGAGGCGGGCCGGCGCGCCGAGGACATCAAGTTCTTCCAGGCGCTGACCTTCGTGATCGGCGACACCGAGGAAGAGGCCCGCGCGCAGGAGGCACACCTGGAGAGCTTCATCAGCCCCGGGGGCTATCTCATCCAGCTGAACTACGGGAACCGCCCGGACGGTACGCCGTACCCGCTCGACACCCCGCTCTCCGAGGTCAGGACCACCGGAAGCCAGGCCGTCCTGGACTGGACGCGTATGGGCGTCACCGAGGAGAACCCCGTGGTCGGCGACCTGGCGCGGATCCTGACGCGCCGTAACCGGGTGGTCGGTCCGCCCTCCCGGGTCGCCGACATCCTGGAGGAGTGGCAGGCCGCGGGCGTCGACGGCATCAACGTCACCAACTGGCACATCCCCGGTTCGTACCAGGAGGTCATCGACAAGCTCCTGCCGGAGCTGCGCCGCCGCGGCCTCGCCAAGACCGCCTACACCCCCGGCACCCTGCGCACGAAGCTCTTCGGCGCCGACGCCCACCTCAACGACCGGCACCCGGCCGCGGCCTACCGGGGAGCGTTCGCGACGGGCGCGTGAGAAGCGCCGACATTACTTGACACGACATACGTGTCGTGTCATCTTTCTTCTATGACGACTCACACGAACGCCGCCCCCGTCCAGCGCGTCTCCGTGGTCAGCACCGGTGAGGTGAGGATCCGCCCCGAGCACCGGGCCGCGACCCGCAAGCCGATGTACTGGTGGCTGGCCACCTCGCGGCGCTGGACCGAGCCGCTGCCGATCAATGTGTACGTGGTCGAACACCGCGACGGACTCGTGCTGTTCGACACCGGCCAGGACCGCGCCTCGGTGACCGACCCGGCCTACTTCCCCGGCGGCCCGGTCGGGCTGGTCTACAAGCGGCTCGCCCGCTTCGACATCGCCTCCCACCAGACCCTCACCGCCCGACTCGCCTCCATCGGGTACGACATCCGCGATGTCACCACCGCCGTCCTCTCCCATCTGCACCAGGACCACATCGGCGGTCTGCGCGAACTGACCCACGCCGAGATCGTCGTCAGCCGCCGCGAGTGGGAAACCCTGGACGAACCGGCCCCCGAACAAAAGGGATTGCTGCGCTCCCACATCCGGATCCCCGGCCTGCGCTGGAAGTACATCGATCCCCGGCCGCTCACCGATCCCGCCCTCGCCCCCTTCACCACCGGACACGACCTGTTCGGCGACGGCGGCATGGTTCTGCTGCCCACGCCCGGCCACACCCCGGGTTCCCTGTCGATGCTCGTCCGCGGGTCCCACCACCCGCCGCTGCTCATGGTCGGTGACGTCACGTACGACTCCGCCCTGCTCGAAGCGGGACACGTCCCGGGTGTGGGCGAGAAGAGGCGCCTCATGGACACCACCGCGATGATCAACGAGATGCGCCGGCGCAACCCCGGCCTGACCGTACTGGCCGCCCACGACCCCGGCGCCGCCGCCGCTCTCACCGCCGCCACCCACGGGACCCGGCTCGCCGAAGCGGCCCGAGCCTGAGCGAGCGCGGGCCCGGGCCCGCCCCCCGTACGCCTCCCCGACAGCCCCAACGGCCTGGACACAGCCCGGACACAGCCCGGACAAGAAAAGGACCTGACATGACCACCCAGCAAGCCACCCGTCTCCTCGGCGCCTCCCCCGCCCAGGTCCGCCACGCCCTCCTGGACCCCCTTGCCCTGCGCGACTGGAACCCGGCGTTCAAGCGCGTCGACGGGCCCGCCCGCGCCGCCACCGGAGTCCCGTACGCCCTCACCGTGATCGGCGGACTCACCGGGACCTGGCAGTACACCCGTATCGAAGAGCGGGAGATCGACTGCGCCTGGCAGGTCCCCGGCTTCCAGGAGACAGGCACCTGGCGCCTGCGGCCCCACCTCGACGGCACCCTGGTCACCCACGCGTTCACGCACGAAGGGCCGCTGGCCCGCGCGCTCGCCAAGGCGTACCGGGGCGTGGCCGAGCTGCGCCTGGACCGTCTCACCGAACGCTCGGCCCACCCGGGACTCCTCGCCGACGCGGCCGTATGAGCGAATCCGCCGTCACCGATCAGGGAGAATGCCGCCATGCCCGCCATGCGTCCCGCCGAGGAACTCCGCTACCTGATCCTGGCCGCCCAACGTGAAGGCAACCGGCTGCTCGGCCAGGCCCTCAAGCCCCTGGGGGTCACCACTTCCCAGGCAGAGGTCATCCGCGTCCTGGAAGAGCGCCAACCGCTCACCCTGAACGGTCTGGGCGAACTCCTGGTCTGCGAGAGCGGCAGCCCCAGCCGCCTCGTGGACCGGCTGGTCTCCGCCGGCCTGGTCACCCGCGAGTCAGCCGCGCACGACCGCCGCCACATCGAGATCGCGCTCACCCCGTCCGGCGCCCAACTGGCCCGCCAGGTCGCGGAGATCGAGGAAAGCCTCTACCGGTCCATCGACGCCCTGACCCACACGCACGACACCGGACAGCTCACGGATTTCCTCCGCGCCTTCGTGGCCGGCCTCCCCTCGGGCCAGGCCCTCGTCAACCGCATGGCGTGACGCCGGCCGGGTGTCACGCGGCACTGCCGCGCACACCTCGGACACCTCGGACACCGCTTCGGAGCCCTACAGGAAACGGCGGATGGGGGTGACGGCCGCCTCCCGCAGCCGCTGTGCGGTCGGGCGCCGCTTCCAGCGCCCCTTCTCGATCCGCTCGCTGACCGTCAGGTCCTCGTCGAAGTGGCCGTCCAGGGTGGCGGTGAAGTCCTCGTCCAGGACGGCGAGCATCACCTCTTCGTCGTGGTCGAGGGAGCGGCGGTTGAAGTTGGTCGAGCCGATCAGGGCGGCGATCCGGTCGACGGTGATGACCTTGGCGTGCATCATCGTCGGCTGGTACTCGAAGATCTTCACTCCGCAGGCGAGGAGGTCGTCGTAGTGGTTCTGGCCCGCGAGCTGGCAGACCCGCTTGTCGGTGTGGGGGCCGGGCAGCAGGATCTCCACCTCGACGCCGCGCCGGGCCGCCGCGCACAGCAGCTCGATGAAGTAGGTGTCGGGGGCGAAGTACGCGGTGGCCAGGCGGAACCGTTCCTGGGCCGACTCGATCATGACGCGCAGGAGGGTCTGCATGTCCTGCCAGCCGAAGCTAGCCGAACCGCGGACGACCTGGACCACGGCGTCCCCCTGCGGCTCGTGGCCGGTGAAGCGGTCGTGCGCGTCGAAGAGGGTGTCGTGGCATTCGGCCCAGTTCTGCGCGAAGGCCGCGGCGACGCCGTCGACCGCGGGGCCGCGTACCTGGACGTGGGTGTCGCGCCACTCGTTCGCGTTGTTCGCGTTGCCGCACCACTCCTCGGCGATTCCGACCCCGCCGGTGTAGGCGACGCGTTCGTCCACGACGAGCACCTTGCGGTGGCACCGGTGGTTCTGCTTCAGCGGCGAGAGGTACAGCGGCTTGCGGAACCACTCCACCTCCGCGCCCGCCGCCGCCATCAGATCGAGCAGATCCTTCTCGATCAGCCTGCTGCCGAAGCCGTCCAGCAGCAGCCGTACGCGCACCCCTTCGCGCGCCCGGTCCGCCAGGGCCGTCGCGAACCGGCGGGCTATCTCACCCCGCCAGTACACGAACGTCATCATGTCGATGGTGTACTCGGCGCCGCGGATGCTCTCCAGCATCGCCGCGAAGATCTCGTCCCCGTTGCGCAGCGGAAGCAGCGAGTTGCCTTCCGTGGCGGCGATCCCGATCAGCCGTTCCAGGCGGCGCCGCATCCGCTGCTTCCGCTCCGGTACGGATCCGGGCCGGTCGGGGACGTCCTGAACGGGTTCGAGTTCACTGCGTGCGCTTGTCATACGGTGCCGCCGTGCCGGGAAAGGCGACACCTCCGCGTTTCCGGCGACCGCTGAGGCGACTGCGAGCCGATGGGAAGGGGTGGCCGGCGCAGCTCGACCAACAGTCTGGCCGCGAACACGGTTCTCAAACCTGGCCGGGGGCCGCGCCATGGCCGTTCCGTCAGGGGCCGTGGTCCGCCTCGGCGAAGGCGGGCGACTCGGTGGAGGCCCGGGGGGCGGAGGGGCGTTCGGCGATGGCGCTGACAGCGGTGATGAGAAGGGTGATGGCGACACCGCCGAGGATCGCGACCGAAGGGGTCGCCAGATTCAGCGCCACGGCGGACAGGGACGCGGTGAGGCTGTAGCCCACCCCCTGGACCGCGTACATGACGGAGTACGCGGCGGCGTGGGCGTGTTCGGGCAGGCGTTCCCGGAGGCTGAGGTTGCGGGTGACCATGACACCGGACTGGAAGACGCCCGCCAGGAGAAGGCCGGCGGCGATGCCCGGCAGACCCGGCAGGAACGCGACCAGACAGACGCAGCCGGCGGTGACCGCGAGGAACACCAGGCTCTGGACCCGTACGGAGCCGGGCCAGTTCCGCAGGCCGTAGCAGAACGCGCCGGCGGCGCTGGCCAGCGCGAATCCGGCCAGCAGCGGTCCTGCCCACCCGACGGCGACGTCCCGGTCCTCGAGGAGGGCCGGCAGGACGAGTTCCGCCGTGGCCAGCATCGCCATGGCGGCGGCGCTGGTGAGGTAGACGGGCCAGCCGGACAGCAGGGTCCGCGTCATCGGCGCCGCGCCCCGCTCGGCGGGTTCGGGGGCCTGGGGTTCGGGGAGCCGCAGCAGGAGGAGCGAGCCGGCGGCGGCCAGCAGCGCGCCCAGGATCAGCGGGGCTCCGGGGTGCACCTGGAGGGAGAGGAGGACCACCAGGCCGGGCGCGGCGGCCCAGGTGATCTGGGTCAGGGTGGCCTCGGCGCTCAGTGCGCGTGGTACGGCGTCGTCGGCCACCAGCCGGGTCAGCATGACGCGGATGCCGCCGGGGCAGGCGGCCGGGGCCGCGCCGGCCAGGAAGGCGAGGCCGATCAGGACGGGGGACGGGGCGGACGCCGCGAGCGGCAGGGCGCAGAAGGCGAGGGCTCCCACCATCAGCCCGGCCGACAGCTGGGGCCTCATCCGGCCGCGGCCCAGGCGCGTCCCGAGCACGGGGGCGCCGACAACCTCTCCGAGGACGTACGCGGAGGCCAGGATCGCGCCCAGGGTGTAGCCCCCCTGGCTCTCCCGGCTCAGGAACACCACCGCCAGTGGTGCCATGGCCACCGGGGCCTTGCTGGCCAGTGCGACCAGCGCCCAGAGAAGGAGCTCACGGGTCATCAGGTCCCGGTAGCGGGGTTTTGCGACGGACAACTCGATCAGCCCTTCGCACAGAGGGGGGCGAGCAGGTCCTCGACGGCCTGTTCCAGTTCCTGGGCGTGCCCGGCGTCCCGCGCCACGACGCAGTACTCGCCGAAACCGCCCGACGCGCTGCTGTCGTCCACGGTGATCAGCACACCGGTGCGCGCGGCGGGGTCGTAGGCCAGGCCGTGGTCGGCGAGGGCATGGACGGTGACGGGGAAGGGCGGGAAGGTGCAGCGGCGCAGCTCGACCAGGATCCGCTCCTCGAAGTAGTCGTCGCCGACGACGCGTTCGCCGATGCGGTGGATGTGGGTGGAGCCGCCCGTACGGCAGTTGAACTCGTTGATGAGGATGTTCTGGGCGGGCGTGACGATGGCGTCGATGCTGACGATGCCGCGGTAGCCCATCGCGTGGATCGGGTGGCACAGGCGTCGTACGGCGTCCAGGAAGCCGGGGAAGGCCGGCAGTTCCGCCGAAGGGGCGGGCACGATCAGCCCGTTGAGCACGGGCTTCATCCGCATCTCCCCGTGGCCCGTGAACTCCGTGCCGTGCTCCTCGATCCGGACCTCGGCGTAGATCGGGGCGGAGTCCGGTACGTACTTCTCGATCACCACGCGGTTGCGTCCGCCGTCGGTGAGCCAGGACCAGCGCTCGGTCAGGTACGCGGTGAGGTCCGCGCGGCTCGTGGTCACCACGGCGCGCTGGGCGCCGAGCGGGTCGACACCGGGCACGGGGCTGACGATCTCGTTGCCGAATCCCGCGACGTGGAAGTCCTGCTTGAGGATGGCGGGATGGCCCTGGGAGAGCAGTCGTTCCCAGAGGTAGTCCTCGGCCTCCTCCCGGGTGGAGAACACTCCGCCGGGCGGCACGGGCGCGCCGGCGCCGCCGGCCAGGGCGCGGAAGGTGGCCTTGCTGTTCAGCAGCCGTCCGCCGCTCTGGTCGAGGAAGCCGAAGCCGGGAATCGTCTTGTCCAGGCCGAGCGTCCGGGTCAGTTCGGCCACGGAGCTGTCGAAGTGGAAGGGCAGGACGCGGTCGACGTCGTGCGTCTGTACGGCGTCCCCCAGGGCGGTGAGGAATCCCTCGTCGGTGAGCCGGTCCTGGGACAGCACCCCCTCTCCGAAGCGGCCGGGCGGCGGTACGAGCACCTGGACCGAGTCGCGGGGGATCCCCAGGGCAGCGGTGACATAGCGCAGGAATTCCTCGTGCACCGGCATGGGGAGGACGAGCACATCGCCCTCCTGGAGGCACCACGCCATCCGCTGCGCCTGATTCCCGACGTACAGCCGGTATTCCGGGTCGAGTAATTCGAGGTCGCCCACCATTTCCTCGGTTCGCTGATTGCTGATGATCAGTGTGGTCATTTCGGCGCTCGCTTTCCGTGCGGCTCGGGAATTTCGCCATTGTGTTGCCGCCGCTTCGGGAATACCACTACTCACGCGAGTAGAACCGGCGGCCAGCGCTCTTACCGGGTCGGGTAGTGCGGCCGGGACGAGCGTCCGGCTAGTGTCCAGGTGACCTTGCCGAGGAGAGGGATTTCACCATGACCGCTATCGGGGTCAACAGCCCTGTGACGGACGCCGAGGTGTTCGCAGCTCATGAAGGTGGAAAACTGAGCGTGGGTGTCACCACCGCATTCCACGACTCCCGTGCGCTGTCCATCGCCTATACCCCGGGCGTAGCGACGGTCAGTAAGGCGATCGCGAGGGAACCCGCTCTCGCGGACCGCTACACCTGGGCCGGCCGGCTGGTCGTCGTGGTCACCGACGGCACCGCGGTGCTCGGCCTGGGCGACGTGGGACCGGCCGCGGCCCTGCCCGTCATGGAGGGAAAGGCCGCCCTGCTCAAGGAGTTCGGCGGGCTGAACGCGATACCGCTGGTGCTGGACACCACCGACGTGGACGAGATCGTCGAGACGCTGGTGCGGCTGCGGCCGTCGTTCGGCGCGGTGAGCCTGGAGGACGTCGCGGCGCCCCGGTGCTTCGAGTTGGAGGACCGGCTGGTCCAGGCACTGGACTGCCCGGTGATGCACGACGACCAGCACGGTACGGCCATCGCGGTGCTGGCGGCGCTGCGCAGCGCCTGTACGGTGGTCGGCCGCGCCGTGACGCGGCAGCGCGTGGTCGTCTCCGGCGCCGGCGCGGCCGGGGTCGCCTGTGCCCGCATTCTGCTCGCGGCCGGTGTCACCGATGTCACCGTGCTCGATTCGCGCGGCATCCTTGTCCCCGGACGCGCCCACATGAATCCGGCGAAGACCGCGCTGGCCGCGGCCACGAATCCGCGCGGGCTGCGCGGCGGTCCCGCCGGGGCGCTGCGGGACGCCGATGTGTTCGTGGGGGTGTCCAGTGCCACGGTGCCGGAGGAACTGATCGCTTCGATGGCCCCCGGCGCGATCGTCTTCGCGCTCTCCAATCCCACACCGGAGATCCACCCGGAGGTGGCCGCGCGGTACGCGGCGGTGGTGGGGACGGGAGGCAGCGACCATCCCAACCAGATCATCAACACCCTGGCCTCACCGGGGATCTACCGCGGTGCGCTGGACGCGGGCGCCCGGTGGATCACGGAGGGGATGAAACTCGCCGCCGCCGGGGCGATCGCGGAGGTCGCCGCCGCCGATCTGGCCGCGGACCGCATCGTCCCGCACTCGCTCGACCCGAGGGTGATGCCCGCGGTCGCCTCCGCCGTGGCCCGGGCGGCCCTTGAGGACGGGGCGCTGGAGAAGGAACGTCCCGACGCGTGCCACCTGTCGCCCGGCACCTCGCTCTCGTACTGACCCCCCACACGCGGACGGAGCCTCGACGGCATGGCCTCAGTACAGGATGTGATCGCTTCACTGCCCGCCTTACAGCAGCCCGACTGGGCTGATCCCGAAGGGATCGAGCGGGTACGGAAAAGACTCCGGACCGCGCCGCCGCTGGTCCACGCGGAGGACGTGGCGGCCCTGCGGGACCATCTCGTGGTGGCCGCGGCGGGCGAGTTGCAGATCGTCCAGTCCGGCGACTGCGCGGAGGACTGGGCCGAGTGCACCCCTGACGACCTCGCCCGCAAGGCGGGTCTGCTGGACGTCCTGGCCGGCACCATGGCCATGGCCGCGCGCCGCCCCGTCCTGCGGGTGGGCCGGCTGGCCGGCCAGTTCGCCAAACCGCGCTCCAGGCCCACCGAGACCGTGGGCGGGGTGGAACTGCCGGTCTACCGCGGCCACATGGTGAACTCCCCCGAACCCGACGCCGAGCTGCGCCGCCCGGACCCCGCCCGCCTGCTGACCGGGTACCAGGCCTCCAAAGGTGTCATGGACCTGCTCGGATGGCGGGGCGGGCCCCACCGGTCATGGTCCGGCGCACCGGTGTGGACGAGCCATGAGGCGCTGCTGCTGGACTACGAACTGCCTCTGGTACGAAGGCAGCCGGACGGACGGCTGCTGCTCACCTCCACCCACTGGCCGTGGATCGGCGAGCGCACCCGGCAGATCGACGGCGCCCACGTGGCCCTGCTCGCCGCCGTGGCCAATCCGGTGGCCTGCAAGGTCGGCCCCGGCATGACCCCGGACGACCTGCTGGCGCTGTGCGAGCGGCTCGATCCCCGGCGCGAGCCGGGTCGGCTCACGCTGATCGCGCGGATGGGCGCCGGGGCCGTGGGCGACAGGCTGCCGCCGCTGGTGTCGGCCGTCGGCGCGGCGGGGCATCCCGTCGTGTGGCTGAGCGACCCGATGCACGGCAACACCGTGACCGGCCCCGGCGGCCTGAAGACCCGGCTGGTCACCCATGTCGCCCAGGAGGTCGAGGAGTTCCACTCCGCCGTGACGGGCGAGGGCGGGATCACGGGCGGACTGCATCTGGAGACCACACCGGACCCGGTGACCGAGTGTGTGGCCACGCGGGACGACCTCCAGGAGCTCGGCACCAAGTACACCAGCCTGTGCGACCCCCGCCTGAACCCGCGGCAGGCGGTCGCGATCGCCTCGGCCTGGCGCGGCTGACCGCCCGGGCCGGAGAGAGAAGAAGGACGAGAGACATCCGATGGCAAGTATTCCCCCCATCACGCCGTATCCGATGCCCGCGCAGGGCGAACTGCCCGCGAACACCGCCGACTGGACCGTGGACCCCGGCCGGGCGGTCCTGCTCCTCCACGACATGCAGCGTTTCTTCCTGCGGCCCTTCCCCGCGGGCGCGCCCGGTGACGACCTGGTGCGCAACGCGGCCTCGGTCCGCGACCGCTGCGCCGCGCTGGGCGTACCGGTCGCGTACACGGCACAGCCCGGCCGCATGACACCCGAACAGCGCGGTCTGCTCATGGACTTCTGGGGTCCGGGCATGCGCGCGGACACGGCGGACCGGGAAGTCGTCCGGGAGCTGGCGCCCGCCGCCGACGACTGGCTGCTGACCAAATGGCGCTACAGCGCGTTCTTCAAGACGGATCTCCTGGAACGGATGCGTGCCCGCGGGCGTGACCAGCTCATCATCTGCGGCGTGTACGCCCACGTCGGGGTGCTGATGACCGCCGTGGAGGCGTTCACCCACGACATCCAGCCCTTCCTGGTGGCCGACGCCGTCGCCGACTTCTCCGAGTCCCACCACCGGCTGGCGCTGGAGTACGCGGCCGGGCGCTGCGCTCTGGTCACCACCGCCAAGTCCCTGCTGGAAGGGCTCGGCGGAGGTGAGCCCGGATGACCGGGGATCTGCTGGCACAGGTGCTCCAGGGCCGGCCGTCCGCGTACGCGCTGCTCCACCGCCCCGAGAGCGCGGGTGACACCTTGGAGGTACTGCTCGGCGAGATGTCCACGGAGGACACGCTCGCGGAGATCCCCCTCCCGGACCCGGTGCCGCCCGTTACGGGGCGCCGGCACGACATGCTGGTGATCGTCCCCTACCGGCAGGTCGGGGAACGCGGATTCGCCGCCCCCGACGACGGCGCGCCGCTGCTCACCATGGCCGTCGCCGCCCAGGAGCGGCTGCCGCTGCGCGAGGCGCTGCGCCGGCTCCCCGACGACGCCGTCACCCTCACCGGCGGGCACTTCGAGCCGGACGACGAGCGCTACGCGGGCATGGTGCGCAGGGTCATCGACGAGGAGATCGGCCGGGGCGAGGGGGCCAACTTCGTCATCAGGCGTTCCTTCGTCGCCGACATCACCGGATACGGTCCGCACAGCGCCCTGTCGTTCTTCCGACGGCTGCTGGAGCGCGAATCAGGGGCGTACTGGACCTATCTGGTCCATACGGGGACCCGTACCTTCGTCGGCGCCAGTCCGGAGCGGCACATCAGTGTCCAGGACGGCACCGCCGTGATGAACCCGATCAGCGGCACGTACCGCTATCCCACCTCCGGACCCGCCCTGTCCGGGGTGATGGACTTCCTCGCCGACCGCAAGGAGTCGGACGAGCTGTACATGGTGGTGGACGAAGAGCTGAAGATGATGGCCCGGATCTGCGACACGGGCCTGCGGGTGGTGGGGCCCTATCTCAAGGAGATGGCCCGGCTGGCCCACACCGAGTACTTCATCGAGGGCCGCACCGGCCGTGACGTACGCGAGATCCTGCGCGAGACGCTGTTCGCGCCGACGGTGACCGGCAGCCCGCTGGAGAGCGCCGCCAAGGTGATCGCCCGGTACGAACCGGAAGGGCGCGGCTACTACAGCGGCGTGCTGGCCGTCATCGGCCGGGACGATCACGGCGACCGTACGCTCGACTCGGCCATCCTCATCCGTACCGCGGACATCGACGCCGCCGGGCGGCTCCGGGCGGGGGTGGGCGCCACGCTCGTACGCCACTCCGACCCGCGATCCGAGGTCGCCGAGACCCGGGCGAAGGCGGCGGGCCTGCTCAGCGCGCTCCAGCCCCTGGTGCCTGACCGCTTCGCCGACCATCCGGAGGTCCGCCGGGCGCTGGCACGGCGCAACGACACCATCGCCGGGTTCTGGCTGGGTGACGGCCGCGAACCCGGGCACGCGGTGCCGGGACTGGCCGGACGCAGGGTGCTGGTCGTCGACGCCGAGGACACCTTCACCTCGATGATCGACCATCAACTCCGGTCCATGGGACTCGCGGTGACGGTCCGGCGCTTCGACGAGCCGTACCGCTTCGACGAGTACGACCTGGTCGTCCTCGGCCCCGGGCCCGGCGACCCGCGCGACGGCGGCCATCCCAAGATCGCCCGGCTGCGGTGGGCGGTCGACACCCTGCTGCGGGAGCGGCGTCCCTTCCTCGCGGTCTGCCTCAGCCACCAGGTCCTGAGCACCCGCCTGGGCCTGGACGTGGCCCGCCGTACCGTACCGAACCAGGGGGTCCAGCAGGAGATCGACCTGTTCGGGCGCCGGGAACGGGTCGGCTTCTACAACACCTTCGCCGCCCACGCCGACGACGACACGATCGGCCATCCCCTGCTGGGCAGCGTGCGGTTCAGCCGGGACAAGGAGACCGGCGAGATCCACGCGATGCTCGGTCAGGGCTTCGCCTCCCTGCAATTCCATCCCGAATCCGTCCTCACCGAGGACGGCCTGCGCATCTTCGGCGGGTTCCTGACGGAGGTGCTGCGCGAACGCGTGGGGTGACCGTACGGCAGGTGTGACACGCCGCGGACCGGGTACCGGCCACCGTAACGGAACAAGACAATCTGGTGCGGCAGTGATGGACATCACCGCGCCCGGCCGCCGGGTGGGGCATCGTTGCGAACCGGTCCTTCGGTCCGGGCGGTCCCCAGTCGGCGGGCTCGCGTATCTCGGTGTCGTCAACGGGAGAGCACATGTCCGAAGCCGTCAGGTTGCACGGACGCGAGGACGAACAGCGGCGCCTGGGGGGCTTCCTCACCCGGGCCGGGAGCGACTCACCCGATGTCCTGGTCGTCGACGGACAGCCCGGTATCGGCAAGAGCCGGCTGCTGCACGAGGCGGCGCACCGCGCCCGGCAGCGGGGCCTGGCCGTCCGTCACCACTCCATGGCCGATCTCAGGGCACTCGTGTCCACCGGCATGGCGCACCGGCCGGGCTCCCCCGGCCACCACACGCTCATCGTCGTGGACGACGTGGAGACGCTCACCGCCGGAGAGTTGAACGCCCTGGTCCGTTTCACCCGGCGGGACCTGCCCGTGGCACCGGCCCTGCTGCTCGCCCGGGACGCGAAGACCCGGCGCGCGCCGTTCGAACAGCCCCTCCAGGCGGCCGGCGGTGCCCCCGTGGACCGGCTGGAGCTGGTCCCGCTGACCGGCGCGGCGGTGCGTGGCCTGGTCCGTGATCTCATCGGCGTACCGCCCAAGGCGGGGCTGCTGGACGTGGTGAACTGCGCCAACGGCAATCCCCGGCTGATCGTCGAGCTGGTCGAAGGCCTCACCGAGGAAGGGCGCATCGGCCCCGAGGGAGAGCTTCTGCGCCTCACTCCGGGGCGGCTCCCCATCCGCGTACAGGGCCTGATCCACGACCAGCTGCGCCAGTTGTCCAGGGAGTCGGTGCAACTGCTGCGTGTCGGTACGATCCTGGGCCGCACCTTTCCGCTGTCGGGGGCCGCGGTCATGCTGGGGACCGGTACCGCCGGGCTGCTCTCCGCCCTGGAGGAGACCGCGGCCGCCGGGCTGCTGACCTTCGCCGACGACGGGGTGAGCTTCCAGCACCCGCTGGTGTGGCGGGCCGTGTACGAGTCGATTCCCGAAGGCGTACGCGCCACCCTGCACCACGAGGCCCAGCGGCTCACCGTCCGGCCCGCCGCTCCCGTCGAGGACTTCGCCGAGCCGTTACGCCAGGAAGGGACGCCGGAGCGGTACGGCACGGGGGCGCCGGGCGGCACGAGGACGGTGGGAGCGGTCCGCACCCTCCTGCGGACCGGCCACGTCGAAGCGGCCGTCCTGCTCGTCCGCGGCGTCCTCGACCGGCGGCTCCCGGCGCACGAGGAGATGGTCTTCAAGCGCCTGATGACCGACATCCTGCTGAGCAGCGGACACGCGGGAGCCCTCTTCGCGGCCGGCCCACCCCGTGCGCAGACCGGCCCCTACCCGCTCACCCACCCGTTCACAGACGCCTGGGCCGATGCCGCGATCGGCCAACTGGCAGGTGCCGGCCCCGAGGCCGCGCGGGTGGCGGCGGCGGCTCTGTCCGGCCTGGAGTGGGCCGAGGGTCATACCGCGCAGGCCCTCCACTGGGGGCGCAGGGCCGTCGACCACCTTCCCACGCCCAGCGCGCCGGCCCGCCACGCCTACCACCGGCTGTCACTGGCGGCCAAACTCATCCCGCTGGGCGGCCTCCAGGAGGCGGAGAGCCTCCTTCGCCAGGTCCGGGGGGAGCAGTCGGCGGGCGAGGACCGCGCGGTGTTCCTCCTCTCCGCGGATCTCGTCGAGGCGGCGGCGCGTCTGCGGACCGGGGATCTCGACGCCGCCCGGCAGCGCGCGCGGGACGCCCTCGCCGTCGCGTCGGCCGGCAGGCTGCCCGGCCTGGCGGCCTGGGCGTCGGCCACCCTGTGCCGTACCGAACTGCTCGCGGGCGACACCGATGCGGCGGCCCTGCACCTCGCCCGCTGCCGGGAGCACGGGGACACCCTGGAGGCGGTCCCGCACCTGGCCCCGTACTGCCGGTGGCTCGACGTCCTGCTGCACGCCGCACGGAACGACGTCCGCGAGGCGGCCGGCCTGCTCACCACCTCCGCCGGGCACCTGCCGTCCCTGCGCCCTCTGCTGCTCGCGGAGCCGGGCGCGGCGGCCTGGTTCGTACGCTTCTCCCGCCGCGTCGCCGACCGCACGCTCGCCGACACGGCCCTCAAGGCCGTGGAATGGCTGGCGGCCGACAACCCGGACGCTCCCGCCGTCCAGTTGGCCGCCCTCCACGCCCGCAGCCTGTACGAATGTGTCCCGGACGGGATCGCGCGGGTCGCGGCGGAGCATCAGGACGCATGGGCCAGGACCTGCGCGGCCGAGGACCTGAAGGCGCTGCTGGACGAACGGCAGGTGGCCCAGGGGGCCCTGCCCGAGCCGTCCTCACCCCGGCAGGGCACGTGGATGGCACGGCACCATGTCGGCAGAATGACCGTCGTCGAGGCCGCGGACTACCGGCGGAGCCCCACTCCGGAGCCGGCCACCGACGCGCTGAAAGACATCGAGTGCACCATCGCCCGCCTTGTCATCGAGGGCTTGACGAACCGTCAGGTGGCGCAGCGCGTCCACCTGTCACCGCACACGGTCAACTACTACCTGCGGCGCATCTACGGAAAACTCGGCATCCGCTCCCGGATCGAGCTCGCCCGCCACCTCCACGACCACGGCTTCGGGTCGGCGTGCGAGGGCATGTGAGCGCGCGAACGGGGCAGGGAGCGAACGCCCGGCCGGCGTTCACCCCCTGCCCGACTGCCGCCCGGTCCGGCGGTCACTGAGTCCCGGGCACCGTGTCCTCGAAGACCTTGCCCGCCGCGCGGTACGCGCCGACCTTGGCGTTGACCTGAGCCGGTGTCAGCATCTGGTCCTTGACGTGCAGCACGTAGTCGACCTTCTGGTCGTAAGCCCGGGGCGTCGTGCTCGTCTGGCCCGCGAGGTCGATCAGCCACTGGTTGAAGTTGATCGACATGGGCCGCTCCGGCAGATAGCGGGCGTCGTGCGTGCCGAACGGCTGTCCGTCGACGTAGTAGGTGATCGCCGTGTTGTCGATGGTGACCACCAGATCGTGCCAGCCCGCGTAACTGGTGCGGGACTCGGAGTGCTGGTTGACCGCCTCCCAGGGATCGGGGCGGTAGGTCTCCCAGGAGGTGGTGTACAAGATGTTGGACGGCTCCTCCCAGCCACCATTGGGAAGGTACTCGAAGTCGTACTCGGCGTAGTCGTCCGCCATCGGCGCCTTGAGGTCGTTGATGGTGAAGAACGTCTGCACCAGACGGTCCCCGTCGGGCCCCGACCGCGGTGTGTCCGAGAACTTCACCCGTGCCGCGTACGTACCGTTCCTGAACTTCGTGGCCTTGGTGAGCACTTCGGTCTGTTCCGTCGTGGCGGCGGTGCCGGCCGTCGACGTCTCCAGGTTCATGACCGAGTTGGTCCCCTCCTTGGCGAAGGTGACGTTGTCGGCCGCCCAGGCCGCGCCCGGCACCCCGGGGCCGCCCGCGTTGGACCGTACGTTCCAGCCGTGGGCACCGATCAGCGGATCCGTGTACGAGGTGTAGGTGAAGTCGTCGAAGAGGGCCGCGCCGCCCGTGGCCGGGTCCGTCGGGGGGCCGGTCGGCGGGTCGGTCGGCGGGTCGGTCGGGCCGCCCGGGTCGTTGCCCGCCGGGGCCGTGCCCCAGACCGTGGTGCCGCCCACCGTCGCGGTCGCCCTGGTCCAGTCCCCGTACGTGGTCTGCGCGGGGCCGAAGGAGTAGTCGTCGCTCTGGTTGAGCGCCGCCCAGTTGGAGCGGTAGAAGCGCAGTTGCAGGTCTCCGGTGTCCGCCCCCGCGGCGAGGCTGCCCGCCCCCGCCGTGAAACCGATCTCCAGATAGCGGTCGGCGGTCGCGGTGGGGTGGGCGAGGGTGCCGAAGGTGCCGGTGACGTTCGCGCAGCCCTTCACCGCCCAGGAGCAGGCGAAGGTGTACGAGGCGCCGGCCTCGGCCCTGAAGTAGTAGCGCACCTTGACGCCGGTGAGCGCGACCGAGGAGCCGGAGGTGTTGACGACCTTGAACCAGGGCTCCGCCTGGTCGGATCCCGTCGAACTCTGGCGGTACCGCACCTTCACGGTCGGATCGGCCGCTCCGGCGGGGACCGCGGTCAGTGCCGCGCAGCCGAGTCCGGCCGCCACCACCAGGGCGACAGCGGTACGGAGACGTACGGCGGACCGCCCCGTGGCCGTGCGCCCGGCGGATCCACCTCGTTCGGTGGTGCCTGTCCCTCCGGCGGTGCCTGTCCCTTCGGTGGTCCGTGTTCCGTCGGTGGTGCTCTCTCGTCTGGTCATCGACCGGATTCCTCTCCTGGCGGGGGGATGTGCGGGGAGTGGCGCGGGCCGTGCGGGTCGTGCGGCGGTCGGTCCGGCACACCGAGCGTGTCGAGCCGGGTTCTGTGGTGGGCCAGCCGGCGCTGGAAGCCCGGCCAGTCGCGGTGGGCGGACCAGGCCGTCTCCGCGAGGGCGCAGAGCCGGGGGAAGGCCAGGTACTCGGCGTGGGCGGCCGTGGGGACGTACTCGCTCCACAGTTGCGCCTGGGTCCCGAGGACGCGGGCGGAAGCGGCCGCCTCCCAGGTGGCGGGCGCCGGGTCGAGGTCGTACACGTCCCGCAGGGTCACCGGGCCGCCCGGCTGTCCTGGCGGCTCCTCGGGCCGCCCGCTCTGCGGGTAGTCGAGGTACGTGGAGCGGTGGGGCGCCATGATGATGTCCTGGCCCCGTCCCGCCGCGACCAGGCCGTGCGCGGCGTCCCGCCACGGCAGGGCGGTGAAGCCGAGGGGCAGGTCGCGGCCGCTCTCCGTCCAGCCGAGGGGCGTGCGGCCCCGCTCCGCGAGGAAGCCGCCGATCCGGTCCATGAACCAGCGGTGCAGCTCGCCGGGGCCGCTGAGGCCTTCCCGCGCCGCCCTGCGCAGGGCCTCGCCGGACCGCTCCCACTCGACGATCGGGCACTCCTCGCCCCCGACGTGCACATACGGCGAGGGAAAGACGTCGGCGACCTCGTCCAGCACGGCACGGCAGAAGTCCAGGACCTCGTCGTGCACCCCGAGGATCGTGTCGCAGACCCCCCAGCGGTTCCACACCTCCAGCCGGCGCGAGGGGTCGTTGCCCAGTGCGGGATAGGCGGCGAGGGCGGCCCGTACGTGGCCGGGCATCTCGATCTCGGGGACGACCGTGATCCCGCGCGCGGCGGCGTAGGCGACCAGGCCCTCCAGCTCCTGCCGGGTGTAGGCCCCGCCGTGCGGCTCGCCGCCCACGGTGGTGAGGCGCGGATAGGCGGCGACGGGCATGCGCCAGCCCTGGTCGTCGGTGAGGTGCAGATGCAGCACGTTGAGTTTGTGCAGGGCGAGCAGGTCGACAAACCGGCGGAGGAAGGAGACGGGCCGGAAGCGCCTGGCCACGTCGAGCATGACGCCGCGCCAGGCGAAGCGCGCAACGTCGGTGATCTGCACGCACGGCAGCGTCCAGTCCGTGCCGCGTACGGGCTCCGCCGACAGGGCCTCGGGGGGCAGGAGTTGACGGACCGTCTGTACGGCGTTGAGCAGGCCGTCCGGGTGCGCGGCGCGCAGCAGCACGGCGTCGGCGCCGACCGTGAGGCCGTAGCCCTCCCGGCCGAGACCGGCGAGGGCGGGGTCGACCACCAGGACGACAGCGCCGTCCGCCGCCGCGGGCAGGGGCAGCCCGGTGGCGGGAGCGAGGAGGGTACGGAGCAGGTCCCCGGCGGCGATGGCGCCGGCGCCGGCCCGTATCGCGGTGTGCGCGTCGAGCGTGAACCTGCCGGGCAGGGTGGTCAGCTGGGACGGGCGGGGGATCAGGGGTGGTCCGCCCCGCCGGGTGGCGGGGTCGGCTGCGGGGTGCGCGGGTGCGGTCATCCGGTGTGTCTCCCTATCCCTTGACGGCGCCGCTGGTCATCCCGGCGGCGACCCGGCCCTGGAGGACCAGGAAGAGCAGCAGCACGGGCAGGGCGAAGAGAGTGGAGGCGGCCATGGTGGCGCCCCAGTCCGTGCCGAAGACGTTCGAGAAGGAGGACAGCCAGACGGGGAGGGTCCGGTCGTCCTGGTTCTTGATGATCAGCATGTTGGCGAAGGCGAACTCGTTCCAGGCGGTGATGAATCCGAAGAGCGAGGTGGCCAGCAGGCCGGGTGCGAGCAGCGGCAGGGTGACCCGGCGGAAGGCGACCGCCCGGGTGCATCCGTCGACCTGCGCGGCCTCTTCCAGTTCGACCGGTATGGCGGTGAGGAAACCCCGCAGGGTGACGATGGTGAAGGGCAGGGTGATCATGAAGTAGATCAGCGTCAGGGTGGACAGCCTGTCGAGCATGTCCGTGTCCCGGGCGATGACGTACATCGGGATCAACAGCGCTTCCCAGGGCGCCACTTGCGCGATGAACACCATGAGGATGAAGCCGCGGCGCCCCTTCCACCGCAGCCGCGCCACGGCGAACGCCGCACCGAGGGCCACGATCAGGGCGAGGACCACACAACTGACCGTGACGATGAGGCTGTTGCGCCAGAAGAGCCAGAAGCCGTCGGCCTCGAAGGCCTTGGTGAAGTGGTCGAGGGTCACCGAGGTGGGCAGGAAGACGGGGGTCTCGGACTGGATGTCCGCGGTGGGCTTGAAGGCGGTCAGCACCATCCAGTACACGGGGAAGGCGGACAGGACGAAGATCAGCAGGGCGGCGGCGTGGAGCGGGACGCGCCGGGCCCGGGACCGGCTCACAGTTCGGCCTCCTGACGGAACATCTGCCGGAAGTAGAGGACGAGCACGGCCAGGAGCAGCAGGACGGTGACGGTCGAGACCGCCGCGCCCAGGTCGTACCGGTGCAGGGACTGGGCGACGCGGTAGGCGTAGACGGGCAGGGTGGTGGTGGCGTCGCCGGGGCCGCCCTTGCTGATGGCCCAGATCTGGGCGAAGCAGCGGAAGACCCAGATGACTTCGAGGCAGAGCACCAGTCCGAAGATCGGGCGGAGGAGGGGCAGTGTCACGGAGCGGAAGATCCGTGCCGCGCCGGCGCCGTCGAGCCGCGCCGACTCGTACAGCTCCGCGGGGACGGTGAGCAGGGCGGCGTGCAGCGTGATGGCGGCGAACGGGACGGACTGCCAGACGACGACGATCACCAGGATGGTGAAGGTGGCGCGGCCGTCGGCGAACCAGGAGTAGTTCTCGTACGACGTGAAGCCGAGCCGTACCAGCAGCCAGTTGACCACTCCGAGCCGGGACGAGAAGAGCCACTGGAAGACGGTGGTGGTGGCGATGACGGGGCTGGCCCAGGCGAGCACCAGTCCGCTCAGCACCAACAGCCGCGCCCGGCGGCCGAGTTGCTGGAGCAGGAGGGCGACGAGCGTGGCCAGGACCATGATCAGGAAGACGTTGACGGCCGTCCACCAGAGAGTGCGGCGTACAACCTCCCAGAACTCGTCGTCCCCGAGGATGTCCCGGTAGTTGGAGAGACCCGCGAACGAGGCCCCGCCGCGGACGAGTTCCCCCATTCCGTACTGCTGGAAGGAGATGACGAGGTTGCGGACCAGCGGGTAGAGGAGCAGACCGGCCGCCCCGAGGACCGTGGGAGCGACGAGCAGATACGGCCAGAAGGCCCTGGGGAGGGCCCTCGGGAGAGCCCGGTTCATGAGCCGAGCGTCTTGGTGATGCTGTCGGACGCGTCCTCGGCCGCCCGCGCGGGGTCGGCTCCGGTCAGTACGGCGGTCATGTACTGCTTGATGGGATTGGTGGCCTCGACGGCGGCCCACTGCGACGAGTTGGGGGTCGCCCGCCCCCGCGCCGCGCCGGCCGCCATCGCCGCCGTGCCCTCGTCGCCCTGGACCGCCGAGGCGAGGGAGGTCCTGTTGGGTACGTAGCTCATGGTCCTCGCCATGTCCTTCTGCCAGGTGTCGCCGGTGAGGGCCTTGATCACCCGATAGGCGCCGTCCTGGTGGCCGGAGGCCTCGGGGACGACGAGGTCGGAGCCGCCGGTGAAGACGGATCCGGGGACGCCGGCGGTCCTGCCCGGCACCGGGAAGAAGCCGATCTTCCCCTTCAGCGCGGGATTGGCCTCCTCGACGATCTTCGCCCCGCCGGGGACGGAGATGATCTGCGCGACGCCCCCCTCGGCGAAGACCCCGGCCTGCGGCGGCTTGGCCTCGTCGGAGTCCTTGGGACCCTTGCCCAGCGCCTGGAGGCGACGGTAGAAGTCCATCCCGGCCAGGGCCTGCGGGGTCTCCAGGGCCCCCTTCCAGGTGTCGCCGGACCGGGTGGCGAGGTCCCCGCCCTGGTCCCAGATGAATCCGGCGAGGGTGTACCAGTTCTGCCCGGGGAGGTAAATGCCCTGGGTGGCGCCCTTGTTGAGCTTCGCCGTGGCGGCGAGCCAGGCGTCCTGGGTGGCGGGCGGCCCGGTGATCCCGGCGTCGGCGAAGAGGTCCTTGTTGTAGAGCACGACCCGGTTGGCCGCGTACCAGGGGATGCCGTACTGCTTGCCGTCGATCCTGCCGGGCTCGGCGAGACCGGGCAGCCAGTCGCCGCCGGAGAGGTCCCCGGTCCGGTCGGTGAGGTCCTTGACCCCGCCGCTGGCCGCGTACTGCGCGACCTGGGTGTTGCCCACCTCGATCACGTCGGGGGCGTCCTTGCTGGCGAGGGCCGCCGTGACCCTCTCGCCTATGCCGTCCCACTCCTGGATCTGGATGTCCAGGGCGAGGTTCTCGTGCCGCCGTTCGAAGTCCCGGGTGAAGCGGCCGAGGAAGTCGGAGGTGACGCTGTCCTTCATGATCCAGACAGTGAGCTTCTCGGGCCCCGCGGCGGTGTCGGAGGAAGAGCTGCAGGCGCTGAGCGCCATGGTCGTGGCGAGAGCTGCGATACCGGCGATGAAGCGGATCTTCACGGACCACCTCGATGAGAGATTTACCAATTGGTCAACTGGCAAGACGCGGTGACCAGAAGGTGGCATGGACCAATGAAGCCGTCAAGCCCGGAAACAAAGGATTCACTTGCGCCCGACGGCCACGGCAGCGGCTAGAATGGTGCAGAATGGCCCTTACCAGTTGCCCAGTAAGTTGCCCAGACAGTTAACCAGTGGGATCGATCGACGCAGGATCGACGCGAGCGAAAGAGGTCACCTCCATGGGGAGCGGTTCGTCGGGCGGGGTACTCAAGCGCGAGCGGGTCAGGGACCACCTGCTCGGCCTGATCGAGACGCGCCACGCGGGCGACGCGATCCCCTCCGAACGCACCCTCTGCGCAGAACTGGGCGTCTCCCGCCCGACGTTGCGCTCGGCCGTGGACGAACTCGTCGCCACCGGCCTGCTGGTACGTGAGCACGGCCGCGGCATGTTCGTCGCCCCGGCGAAGATCACCCAGGAACTCACCGCCGACGACACGGCGTTTGTCGTCCCCCGGGCCTCCGGCGCCTGGTCGAGCCGCATCCTGGAACGCAGCACCTCACAGGCCGGCGCCAGGATCGGACGCAAGCTCCGCGTCTCCCCGGCCGCCGAGCTGATCTACATCGCCCGCCTGCGGCTGGTGAACGGTGCCCCGATCGCGATCGAGCACCTGCACATCCCGGCCGGGCTGGCTCCCGGGCTGACACCGCAGGAGCTGGAGTCGGGCGAGCTCTACGACCACCTGCGGGAACACCACCAGGTGTACGTGCACGAGGCCACCCAGTCCATCGAACCCACCGTCGTCAACGAGGCCGAGGCCTCCGTCCTGGACGTTCCGGTCCTCTCCCCCGCCCTGCTCATCGAGCGGCTGACCCTGGACACCTCGGGCCGCCCCGTCGAATACGTGCATTCCCTCTACCGGGGCGACCGCTACCGGATCGTCTCCCGCCTGGCCCTCGGCACTTCGTCGCCGCACCCGCGCCCCCAGGGCCACCATCCCGGCATCCCCCCGGGCGACTTCGCACACGACGGCATCATCACGTCGTCCACGACGGGGGACGCCTACTGACGCCGCCCGGGAGGCTCGGGCGGACCTGACTCCACCCGTACGGATGGTCAGTCGCGGAAGGTGCCGATCGGGAGCAGCGGTGCCCAGTCCCGGAGGGGCCAGGTCCACATGCCCTGCTCGTTCATGATCGTTCCGGTGGCGCGGTGGACGGCCTCGCTCGCCGTCACCCCGGTGCCGTCCAGGGACGCGAGCACCCACTGCGCGAACTGGTCCCCCACCGGGGTGTCCCCGTACTCCCCCACCGTCGCCAGGATCTCGGTGGAGCCCCTGGCCAGGGCCAGGGTGGCGATACTGACGGGATCGGTCATGGCCTGGCCGGGGACGCCGGCTCCCCAGCAGGTGATCAGGTAGAGCCGTACGGGCGGAGTGGCGACCAGCACGTCGGAGGGGAGCAGCCAGGTCCCGGTGTCCAGTTCGAGGTAGTGACCCGGCCCCTCCGACAGCCGGCCGTGACACACCATCACGACCGTGTGTGCCCCGTCACCGAGGCTGCTCTTGGCCTGCCATGCCTCGGGCGGTGTCTCGAAGGTCCACCGGGGGTCCTCCCGCAGCGCGGTCATGTCGAGGCTCTCCATCACCGGGCTGCGCCAGAAGCAGGTCGGCCGGTCGACCGGACGGGCCGGACCGCGTCGGCGCAGAACGCGCTGGAGGACCAGCGAGGGGCAGACGACGTACTCGACCGCCTGGCCGAGGACCAGTCCGGTCCTGAGCGGGACGGCTCCCCACGGGATCAGCCACAGGTCCCCCACCGGCAGAAGGAGCAGCCGGGAGGCGCCGCCCCCGGCCATCGCCTCCCGCAACGGGTCGGGCAGCAGACCGGCCAGGGCCGTCAGCCCTTCGGGCCGCAGCTCACCGCGTTCCTGGCTGTCCTCCCGCAGGACGGCCAGGACCCTCAGGCACGCGGCGGACAGTTCGACGCTGTCGACGCGGACGGACCCGTCCTGGGCGCGCCAGAGGCGGTGCAGCAGCGCGTGGTCGACGGGATCACGCACCAGTTGGAGGGCGTGGCACCCGGCGGGCAGCATGGCCAGCAGATCGGCTCCGTCGTCGGCGGGCGGCAGATACACCGCCGCGAGCAGGTCGTCGACGGCCTCCTCGGCGGGTTCCCGCAGTCCGCCCCGCAGTCCCACCACGCCGAGCATGCGGTTGATCCGCTCCTGGCGCGAGATGCCCGGGGGGAGCCGCATCCCGCCCGTACCGCCCGGGCGGCTCTCCGCGATCCACCGTTCGTCGGCGCTGACCAGGACGTGCTGAAGGAGGGTCAGGTGGTCGGTCACGCCGGGAGGTATCGCCGCCTCGGCCAGCCCGGCCAGCCGCCGGCCGGCGAGGCCGTCGGCGACGACGGCGAAGGCCTCGGGGTTCCCCGCCGACACCGCGGCGCGCAGCGCCGACGCGTACACCCCGGCGAACCGGCCGCGGTACTCCTGCTGGGCCCCGGCGTCACGGTTCGCCGCGCGGTACTCCTCGATCGCGAAGACCGCGTCGACCCGGTCCCCCAGCGCCTCCTCCACCCGGCCCAGCCGCTCATGGCTCTCGGCGAGCTTCGCCAGCGCCGTGCACACTCCGAGGAGGTCGCCCTCCTCGCGGTAGGCGGCCACGGCCTCACCGAACAGCCCGACCGCCGCCGGCCAGTCCGCGCGGCTCCTGGCGAGCCGGGCGAGATTCTGCGCCGCGTGGGCCCTCGCGCCGCGCAGACCGCGGTCGACGGCGATGGAGTGCGCGGCGCGAAACTGGACCTCCGCCGCATCCGGGTCTCCGACGTCGAGCAGGATGTCGCCGAGGCCTTCCAGGACATTGGTCATCCCCACGGCGTCGTTGTCCTCGGCGAAGTCCTGCGCGGCCCTGACGAGCCAGTCCCGGGCGAGGTCGAGACGGCCGGCGCGGTGGTACAGCGCGCCGGCGCGCTGGGCGGCGTGCGCCTGACCGGTCAGGGTGCGCACCCGGCGGAACGACGCGTAGGCCCGCTCGTAGCCTTCGAGTGCCCGGGCCGTGTCGCCCGACCGTTCGTCGCACTCGGCCAGGCCCTGGACGGCACCGGCGAGGTAGACCTGATCGTCCAGGGCCCCGGCCAACTCGGACGCCCGCGCGAACAGCGCCCTGGCCCGTACGACCGAGTGGTGTGCCAGCGCCAGATGGCCCAGCGGGAGCAGTGCCCGCAGGGTGCCGAAGCGATAGCCGGCTCCCTCCGCGGCGCTCAGGGCGGCCTCGTACTCCTCGACCGCCCGCTCGACCTGGTTGCGGGCGCGGTGGACATCACCCAGCCCGACGCGTGCGTTGGCCACCGCGACGGCGTCGGAGCGGCTGTCGGCGAGCGACTCCCGGAACAGCTCCGCCGCCCGGTCGAAGTCCCCGGTGCGGACGGCGTCGTCCCCCTCGGTCTCGATGACGAGCAGCCGGTTCCATACCGCGAGGTCCGGTCCCGCCTCCACCGGTGGGGCAGGGACCGGTCCGGCCTCCGCCCGTTCCCCACCGGTGTGCGTACGTGCGGTGTCGAGGAGATGGCGGTAACGGCAGCGCAGGGCGATCGGGCCCGGCGAAGGCTCGGCGGCCAACGCCCGTACGGCTTCGGGGTCGCCGCCCCGCCAGGCCGTGAAGAGGGCGCCCGCCAGCCGGTGTGCGGTGATGTCACCCCGGTAGGAGTCGCCCGAACCTGTCGTGGACACGCGCGGCCGGTCGTGTGCGCCCTCCTCCTCGACGGTCACGCACCGTCCTCCGGAACCCGCCGGCCGTCGGCGGCGGGGCGTGGGCCTCCCAGCCTGCCCGGCAGGATGCCGTCCAGCCTCAGTCGCGTGTACGGGGGCGCCGCGTCGCGGGCCTGCCCGGACACCTCGGGGGCCGGGGCGGCCGGCTCCGTACCCGGGGCAGTGGCCGCCGTGCCGCGGGCGGCGGTGGCACCGAAGGGATTACGCAGCCGCAGCACCGGGCCGTCGCCGACGGGAACCTTCCGGCTCGTGAAGTGCTCCTTCGCCGCCCGGCACGCCAGCCGCACGAACCACCACCGCAGTTCCGGGCCCATGTCCTCGAAGGTCGTGAACCGCAGCGCGGTGGCGGCGAGGGCGAGCACGTACTGCTCGTGCCAGGCGTCGGACCAGTTCCTCTCCGCCACGGCGCGCAGGGTGGAGTGGAAGACCGCGTCGACCAGACCGGCCAGCAGCGGATCCTGGCGCGGGTGTCCGTCACGGTGGGCGCGGGGGATGTCGTCCAGCAGGGCCTCGCGCTGATCCGGCGACAGGCTCGGCCAGAAACGCGCGACCGCCGAGAGCAGAAGGGTGAGCTGATCCCTGGCCCGTGGGGCGGAGGCGGAGTACGTGGACAGATCGATGAGCCGGAAACTCTCCGGGTCGGCGCCGCGGTCGTCCACCAGCAGGAAGATGTTCCCGAGGTGCAGATCGCCGTGGCCGTGCCCCTCCAGCACCTGGATCTTCCGCTCCGGCAGCCGTGGGTGCCCCATGGCCAGCAACACGGGGTTGGGCATGGCCTCTTCGCCGTCCGCCGTGGTCACCCACGGGACGGAGCGGTCGTCCAGACCGAACGCCGTCGCCCAGCGGTCGACCGAGCCTTTCCCGCTCAGCGGATGGTGCAGTTCCCGGTGCGCGAAGGCCGCCACGGGCACCGGCGCCCCGGAGGTGCGGACGGTGGTGTTCCACTCGGTGGCGAGGCTGTGCGAGACCGCCTTGCAGAGCGCGACGAGCGCTTCGGCGTCGTCCGTCGGCGACAGCGTCGACGCGGGGCGCTGACGGTTCGTACCGCCCGCGACGTCCTGGAAGTAGACCGCCTTCGCGCCCCCCACCGGGACGGCCCCGAAACGGAGTTGGACCAGACGCCGCGCGGCGAAGCGGGGCGGCGCGTCCGCGACGGCGGCCCGGTGGGCCTTGATCTCCCGGCGATCGGCGGCGGGGACGATCTTGGCCACCAGGTTCCAGTCCCCCTCGGCCCGCGCGTAGGACCTCATGCCGCCCACGACGACGGAGAAGACGAGGGCGTCGGTGTAACCGGCCGCTTTCCAGGGGTCGTCGGGGAGGGTGACCGTACCCCCGTCGTCATCGGCCCAGAGCGTCAGCGCCTCGGCGACGTCCCGATGCCCCGGCCCGAGGAAGCCGGCCAGCGCGTCGGCACCGGGGTGAGGGGGAACCGCGGTCATGCCGCCTCCACGTCGTTCGGTTCGCGTCGTTCGGTCCGCACGGAGCGGTTTCAAGTCTGTCACGCCCGGCTCCCCCCGGCACGATCCGAGGGACACCGCCCTAAGCTCGGCGGACACGTGCGGAGGAGACCGATGACAAATGTTCCTGACGGCCGGCCGGCGGCGGCCGAGCCGGAGATCGCCGGACGCGAGGGGCTCTACGCCCGGATCCCGGTGGCGGGAAGAGACAGCAGGCTGGAGCTCCAGAGCGAGATCGAGTTCGGCAGGGCGACGGTGATCGCGCCGGACGCGTACACCCTGGACCAGTTCGCCGCCCAGGTCGACCGTGACCACTGGGACTACTCCTACGTCTGGTTCCCCTTCGACCTGCGGCCGTTGGAGCACGGGCACTACGAAAGCGTCCGGATCACCACGACGTTCGCCGAACCCGGCATCGTCGCCAAGTATCTGGCACCGTCGCCCGGCAGCAAGGACGTCGAGTTCGAGGGGCGGGCCACCGTCTGGGGACTGGGGATGCCGGCCATGAGCTGGGAGCTGGAACCCCCGGAGGGCAACGAGCGGCTGCGCCCCCAGGGACACCATGTCGTCTGTCTGCTCCAGCGGCCCAAGGCGGTGGAGCAGACGGACGTGGTGATCGAGGTGGCGGCGACCGTCGTGCGTACGGTGGTGGTGCGTCAGGTCCGCAAGGCGGCCACAAAAAAGCCCTGTCGCTACCGGCTCTCCTTCACCGAGGGCACCTTCGTCCGGCTGCCGGGCTGATGCCGGGAGGCGGGGATCACGAGGGCGGGCGTGGACCATGGGGTAAGCGGAAGTCGTCCGATCGTCCCCGGAGCAGGTGGTGGTGATGGACTCCCTCGCACGGCCCGGTGGCACGGCGCCCGAAGGGAACAGCTTCGGCGCCGAGTTACGCAGGATGCGCCAGGCCGCGGGCATGTCGCTCGGCCGGCTCGCGGCGGCGGCGAACTACAGCAAGAGCCAGCTCAGCAAGGTCGAGAACGGGGTGGCCCGCCCCCACCACGACCTCGCCCGCGCGTGCGATCTGGCGCTCGGTACGGGAGACGCCCTGCGGAAGTTGCTTCCCGGCCCACGGGAGGACGGCCGCAGGTCCCGGCCGCGCACCGAGGGTTTCTTCTCCGGGCTGCCACGGGAAACCCCCCATTTCACCGGGCGCGAAGCCGAGTTGACGAGGCTGGTCGAGCTGCTGGCGCCGCCGGTACGGCCGGGTCCCTCCCCCCGTATCTCCGTCCTGCACGGGATGCCCGGTGTCGGGAAGACGGCCCTGGCGGTACGGGCCGCCCATCGGCTCCGTCCGCTGTTCTCCGACGGGTGCATGTTCATCGATCTCCACGGCTACACACCGCAGATGCGTCCCGTCCCGGCCATGGACGCCCTGGACCGTTGTCTGCGCAGGCTCGGGGTGTCGGGCGAGCACATACCCCACCATGTCGACGACCGGGCGGGGTTGCTCCGGGACCGGCTGGCGAACCGGGACATGCTGCTGATCCTGGACAACGCTGCGGAGGCCGCCCAGGTCGAGCCGCTGCTGCCCGCCACCGCGGCCTGTGCCGTACTGATCACCAGCCGCAGCCGGCTGGTCGCGCTGGACGACGCCGACCGGGTCGGGGTGGACGCGCTGTCCGTGGACGACGCGATCACGCTCTTCCGCTCGGTCAATTCGACCGGGGTGTCCGATCCGACCGTCGGTCTGATCGTCCGGCGGTGCGGTCTGCTGCCCCTGACGATCCGGGTGGCCGCCGCCCGGTTCGCGGACCATCCCGACGCCGAGGTGGCCGCGTTCGCGGAACGGCTGGCCGCCGACGGCGCGAGCCGACTGAGCGAGCTCGACGACGGCGAGCGCGCGGTCCTGGACGTGTTCGAACCCTCCGTACGTACGCTGTCGCCCCCGGAGCGGGCCGCCTTCACCGCGCTGGCCCGGCATCCGGGCGCCGACTTCGACGTACCGGCCGTGGCCGCGATGACCGGTACCCCGCGTTCGGCCGCCGACGCGGCCCTCGACCGGCTCGCCGACGCGCACCTGCTCATGCGCGGCCCGGACAGACGGTTCCGGTTCCATGACCTCCTCCGTGAGTACGCCGTGGGCCTCTCGGCGTCCGGTGACCTCGAAGCGCCGCGCCGGCTGGCCGGCTTCTACGCCGCGACCGCCCGCCGGGCGGACCGCCGGATCGCGCCGCACCGCTATCACCCGCCGCCCGGCCCCGCGCGGCCCGACGGCGGCGGGCCGGAGATCGCCCTGGACACCAGGGACGCGGCGGTGCGCTGGATGACCACGGAGTTCGACAATCTGGTGGCCGTCTGCCGGCTGAGCGGTGAGCTGGGCCTCGACGAGCACTGCTGGCGGATCGCCCACGCCCTCCAGGGATTCTCCTTCCTCACCAAGACGTGGGACGCCTGGAGGTCGGCGCACTCGACCGGACTCGCGGCGGCGCGGCGGATCGGTGACGGCGAGGCGGAGGGGTATCTGCTCAACGGTCTCGGTCTCGTCCACCTCGAACGCCATGACGTGGACCGGGCGGTGGAGTCGTTCCGTACCGCGTACGCCCGGTTCGAGGCCCTCGGCGACGAGCGGGGACTGAGCAACACCACGGGGAACTGGGCCTGGGTGCACCACCATCGGGGCGACTACGAGGAGGCGCTGCGCGCGCACCACCGCGCCCTGCGGTTCCAGGCGCGGGCCGGAACGCCCGTCGCCGCGGCCGTCATCCTGCGGGGCATCGCCGTCGCCGAGGTGGGGCTGGGCCGGTTCGACGCCGCCGTCGGGCATCTCACCGAGGCCCTGCGCACCTTCGACGAGCACGATCTGCCCTTCGACCGGGCCATGGCGCTCAACTGCCTCGGGGAGACGCACCAGCACCGGGGGGAGCCACGACCGGCGGCGGCGGCGTACCGCACGGCCGTCAGGACCAGCCGGGCGTGCGGCAGCCGGTACGAACTGGCGCGTGCGCTGGAGGGGCTGGCTTCGGTGGCGGACGACCGGGATGCCGCCGTCGACTGTCTGGAGCAGGCCGTCTCGCTGTACGCGGAGCTGGGCGCCCCGGAGGTCTCGCGGGTCCGGCTGGCGCTCCGTACCGCGCCCTGACCGTTACTCCCTTACTCCCTGCCTTTGCCCCCGCAGGTGTGTTGTCGAGGCGGGGGTGTTCCGTAACGCCGATGTGTTCCGTAACGCCGGAGTGTTCCGTAACGCCGGAGTGTTCCGTGACTTCGGTGTTTCCCGGGCCCTCCGTTTCGTCAACGGGAAACGCGTTGTCGCACCTCCGAGGGGTTCGCAAGATGGGCTCACTGTCCCGCCCGTCTCGCAGGAAGCGGAGTTGTCATGTCATCCCCGTTCACCCGATCCACCGAGGCCGTCCCGGCCGCCCGGCCAGTGGTCCCGCACGGTCCGGCGGCCGCCCGTCGGCCACCGGGCGCACGGCTGCGCCACGATGTGGAGAGCCTTCTCGAAGAGACCGGCGAGGCGCTGCGGGACGAGGGCACGCCCTGCCACGTCCTGGACGCGCCGGGAACCGCCGATGACCCGGTGTTCCCGTGGACGCTGTTCCGCGCGGCCCTGGCGGCCTCGGCGGTCTGTGCCCTCCAGCGGGGGGAGTCCGCGGACGCCTGGGCCCGCCGGCAGAACCGACGGTGGGGCGCCCCCGGCGCCGTCGCGGCCGCGCTGGCGGCGGCGGAAACCGACCCGGAGGGCGTCTGGGAGGATCTGGCGGCCTTCCCCGTCGGCCAGGTCCTCCCCTCCGGTCAGGGGATGGGTGCCGTTCCGCACAGCCTCTCCGGGGATCCCCGCACCGACATACCGGCGGCGCCCGCGCGGTCGGAGTGCCCCACCTGGGCGGGCATCGGTGATCTCGACCTCGCGCTACGGCTCGCCCCGTACGCGGGCCGGTCGGTCGGCGCCTCCGCGAAGATCATGATCCTGCTGCCCGTCGGCCAGCGTGGGGCGCACATGAGCAGACTTCAGGAGGCCGTGATCTCCTGTGAGCAGGAGACCTTTCCCTCGGTCCTGGCCGGTGCCCGGCGGCTGGCCGTGGAGGTGCTGCGTACCCAGCCCGCCACCGCCGCGACGGTCGTGGTGCGCGGCCGGCGCAAACTCCCCACCGTCGCTCGTCACTCCGGCAGACCGTCCGCCGTTCTGGTCGATGTCGAGTCCGAGTCCCGTGTCACCGCGACGGGGGGTGACACGGCGAGCGTGTCGCTGACCGTGGGCATCATGACGGCGTGCCCGTGCACCCTGCGTTACTCCCGGCTGCGGGCGGAGGAGGCGGTGGGCACCGAGGCGGCGGACCGGCTCCCGCCGACGTTCAGCCACTCCCAGCCGGGCCGGCTGACCGTGACGGCCCGTGGTCCGCGTGCCCTCCTGCCCGCCGAATCCGTCCTGTTCGACGTGTGTGCCCAGGTGGCCCACCTGCGGGAAGCCGTGCTCAAACGTCCCGACGAGCACGATCTCGTCGAACGGTCCCACCGCAGGCCGCAGTTCACCGAGGATCTGTGCCGCGCCGCCGCGGCGGCCCTGGCTTCCCGGGTGGACGGCGACGTGCGGGTGCGTGTCACCACACGGCTGCTGGAGTCGATCCACCCCCACAGCGCGGAGGCCGAGGTCGAGGGCCCCGCCGCCTCGTTCTGGGAGGAGGGCGGACCGGATGCGGACCGCTGACCTGAGGTCCGCCGCCCGGGAGGTGACACTCCGGGGCTGGGCGGTCTTCCACGACGAGGACGTGGCCGCCGGTGACACGGCGGCGATGGACTCCCTCGCCCGTGCGTGCGGCAGACCGTCCGCGCGGGACGGGGGGCCGCTCTGGCCGGTGGCCCCCCGCGCCGCCACGGGCACCTTCTCGGTGACCAGTGCCGACACGGGACTGCACACCGACGCGCAGTACCACGAGCGGCCGGAGTCCCGTTTCCTGTTGTTCTGCGTCAGGCCGGCGTGGTGCGGAGGCGGTCTGAGCCGGCTGCTGCGCACCGCGGACCTGCTCGACGGCCTGTCGGAGGCCGGGCTCGACGAGAACGACCCGGCGCTGCTGGAACGCGGCGTCTGGCGCTGGCGTACTCCCGAGGTCTTCCGCGCCGCCGCACGTGCCCCGAGCGGCGCGCATGCGGTCATCGGCCGTCGCGGGAAGGTGCGTTGGCGGTACGACAACCTCGTCGCCACGGAGAGCGGCCTCGCCGGGACCGCCCGGCGGTTCCACCGCCACGTCGAGGACCACCCGGCCACCGAGACGGTGTCCCTCTCCGCCGGCGACGTGCTGTACTGCGACAACAGCCTTGTCCTGCACGGCAGAACCGCCTTCCGCGACCCCGGACGGCTGCTGTACCGGACACGGCTGTGGTGAGCCGCCGTACCGCGTTCTGGGAGGGGGCCGCGCAAGCGGCGGTGGACGTTCCCGCCGCCGGCGGCGAACGGGCCTCCTGGGTGACCCGGAATCTGGCCGAACTGGCGGTCATGATGGAGGTGGCCGACGGGCCGGTCGAGCTGCTCGACCTGGTCACCGGACAGTCGGACCTCCGGGGCGCCGATCCACGGTTCGCCACGCGGCTGCGCCTGCTGCGCGCACGCCGCGGTGAGGTGCCCGGCTGGTATCCGGAAGGCACACGGTTACGCGCGGAGCGGGGAACGCTCTCCCCCCGGTCCCGTGGCGCCTGCGAGATCCTGCTCCACTTCGCCGCGCGGCTGCACGGCGGCCCCGTGGGCACCACGACCGCGACGGGCGCGCGGGAGGAGGTGAGCGCTGTTGAGGGCGGTGGAGCGGCCGCCCTGGCGCGCCGGGCGCGGTGGCGGCCTCTGCCCTCCGCGGCGGGCGGTCACTCCGTCGTGGCGGTGGACGTGCCGGCGAGCGCGCTGTGGCGGGCGTGGATGACCCTGCCGGACCGGGGCATCGTCCGTGTGGTCGCCGACGAGCGCCTCAGCCGGGAGGACATGGACGTCTGGTGGGGTGTGCATGACGGCACCCATCTCGATCACCTGGCGTCCTTCGGCACCGCCGGCCTCACCCCCGTGGAGTTCGGCCGGGGTCTTCTGGTCACCGAGGCACTGGCCATGGCCGCCGAACTGCTCGCCGCCGCCGAGGCGTTGGCGGACGGTGAGGGCGCGGTCCAGGCGTCCGTACGCTCGGGGCTGGTCGAGCGGGTGGCGAGACTGCCCGTCGCCGTGAACCCGGCGCACGCCCTGCTCCCGGAGGGGACCGGTGCCGAGTTCGGCCGGCTGCCGACGCTGGCACTCGCCTACGTGGTGGGCCCCCTGCACCTGCTGGCCACCGGGTTCCGGCACGGCCTGATTCCCCGTCAGGTCGCGGACGGCTTCCGCGACCGCTGGCACCGGGCCGGGCAAGGCCACCCGGCCGTAAGGGCATTGATCGAGCAGACCGACGAATGGTGGGCACGTCATGACCGGTGTTGAGCGGCTGCTGTCCCTGAGCGGCGACAGCGGTGTCCGGGCACTTCTCGACGCGACGGCGGCCACCTCCTCGCCGCCCGGCGCGGTGGCGGTGAGCGGACTGGTCGCCGCCGTCGCCGCCGCCGTGGGCGAGGCGGGCGCCCCGGCGCCGGCCGCGTCCTTCCGCCGGCTGACGGACCGGGCCCTGCGGGTCGCGGACCGGGACACGGAACACTACTGGTCCTCCCCGCCCGCCCCGGAGGCGACGACGGACGGCCCCCGGGCGGTGGCGGGCGTGGCGGCGGCCGTCGCCGCGCTGGCGGGCTCGACGCGCACGGGCAATCGCACGGGCAATCGCGCGGACCTGGAAGCGGCCCGGCTGCTGGCGATCGGCGCGGCCGCGGCGGCCGAAGGCATCGCCGCGCGGAACGCGAAGGGCCGGGCCGGCGCGGACCCGGCGCCCCGGACCGGCCGGGTCCTCCTCGCGGCCGGATCCGTCGGCGCTCCGCCGATGCTCCGCGCCGAACGCGCGGCGGAGTGCCATGTCTTCGACGAACAGGGGCGCGACTGGTTCGACGCGACCTCGGGAATGTGGAACGTTCCCCTCGGGCACGGACACCCCGAGCCCGTCATCGGGCTGCTGCGGCAGAGTGCGGAACTCGCCGCGGTCAACCCGTTCCAGGCCGGCACCGCGATCGCCGACTCGGTCGCGGACACCCTGCTGCGCCTGCTGGGCCGGTCCGACGCCTTCGTGTTCTTCGGATCGTCGGGCTCCGAGGTCGTGGAGGCCGCGCTGCGGTTCGGGCTCGCGGCGCTGCCGGCGGACGCCCCGGTGTGGTCCCTGCCGTCGGCGTTCCACGGCTCGACCGCGGGGGCGGCGGGGCTCTCCGATCTCCCCCTGGTGTGGGGACCGCTGCCGGCCGCCGCCCGGCTGCCCCGGGCGGCGCCCGCGCACACGTGGTCGGCGCCCGGTCTGGCGTTCGTCGAGCCGGTACGCGCCGCCGACCGGTGTCTTCCGCTGACACCGGAGACCGTACGGGCGGTCCGCCGCTTCCAGCGGGCCGGCGGTCTCGTGGTCGTGGACGAGATCGCCGCGGGGCTCGGCCGGGCGGCATGGCCGACGGCGGGCAGCGCCCTCGGGCTCCGGGCCGACATCACCCTGCTCGGCAAAGGGCTCGGCAACGGCGCCGCCCCGGTCTCGGCGATGGTCGTCGAGCGGCGGGTCGCGGAGAAGGCGACGGCGTCCGGTCCCCTGGACTTCGGCCATACGCACTCGAACCACCCCGCCTCGCTGGGCGCCGCCGCGGCCTGTCTGCGGGTGCTGGGTTCGCTCGACCTCCCGGCCAGGACGGCCGCGCTGGACGGTGTCCTCGGCCGCGCCGGTATCGGGACCACGGGTGCGGGGTTCCTGCGCGCCGTGCACGGGCCGGCCCGGTCGCGGGCGGAGGTGATGACGGCGCTGCGCGGGGCCCGGCTGCTCTGCCACGTCCCCAGCATGGTCACGGCCGTCGGCCAGTTGGTCCTGGCGCCTCCCCTCACCGCGACCGGCGCCCAGCTGGACGATCTGGCGGACCGGGTACGGCGGGTCGCGGGCGCGCTGCGATGGTGAACCGACGGGTACTCGTGGTGGGCGCCTCGTCCGGCCTGGGCGCCGCGCTGGCCGTGCTCCACCGGAGGGCGGGGGACGAGGTGGCGGCGGTGGCCCGACGGGCCCACCGGCTGGACGAGTTGGAGCGGTACGGCGCGTCCGACGGGGCCGGCCGGTGGGAGTCCGTGGAGCTCGACCTGCTCGGTGAGGACGCGGTGGCTCTCCTGCGCGAGCGCTGGAACCGGTTCCGCGCGGGGCGGCCCGACGGCGTCCCGTCCCTGGTGTATCTGGTGGCCGCGACGGGCGACGACTCGGACCTCGCCGCGCTGGTCACGCTGAACTTCCGGCGGCCGGTGGAGCTGATCCGTACGCTGGCCGCCCCCGGCACCACGATCGTGGCGATCTCGTCGCTGGCCGCGGTGGTCCCGTTCCCCGGGCTGGCGGCCTACTGCGCGAGCAAGGCGGCGCTGGAGGCCTGGGTCACCGCCCACCGCGAGGACCACGACACCCCACTGGTCCTGGTACGGCCCGGGAAGTTCGACTCGGAATTCACGGGCGCCGCTTCGGGGTTGGACCCCGGCGCCCTGCCGTGGGAGACGGCCCGTCGTGTCATGACGGGAGCGGGGGGACGCTCCGCGCTGATCACCCTGGGCGGCCGGCGGGACCGTACGGCCGCACGGCTCGCTCCGGTGATCGGAGGCCGGCGGGCGAGACGCCTCGTACTGCCCGCGGCGCCGGCGGGCCGGTGGGGCCGAGCGATCCGTGGCGCGTGGACGGCCTGTTCCGGAAGGCGGGGGGTCCTCCGGTGAGCCGGCCCGTCACCGCCGGCACGGACATCCCGCGGGGAGTGCCGGGGCGGCCGATCCATGAGCGTCAGCTGGACGACGACATGCTGCGTCTGCAACGCGCCGCCGCCGCCAACCACCGGCAGGGGCAGCGGGTCGAGGCGGTACGGACGGCCGTCGCGACCGCCCTGTCCGTGGCCGGAGTTGTGGTCATGCTGACCGGCCGGGGCAGTACGGCGGTGTCGATCGCCGGGTTCCTGTGGTTCCTCGTCTCCTCCGTGATCCTCGGGCGGATCGCCTCGGCCACGGCGCTCCGGAGCGCCCTGCTCCAGGAGATGTTCGACACCACGCTCTTCCATCTGCCGTGGCGCACCACGGTGGCCGGCGCGCCCGTGCCCGACGCCGAGGTCCACCGGCTCGCGCACCGGCTCCGGCCCGGCGGCCCCGTGGACCGACGGATCACGGAAGGCTGGTACCACCCGACCGGTGGGGTCCACCATCCCTACGACGTGTTCATCGCCCAGGAACAGAATCTCGCCTGGGACGCGCGAATGCGCCGCCGCTACCACCGCCTGGTCCTCTCGGCCGCCCTCGGCTGGAGTCTGCTCGGCCTGCTCGCGGGCCTGGTCACGGGCGCGCCCCTGTCCGGCGTCCTCCTCGGATTCTTCGTGCCCTCGCTGGCGGCCTACCAGATCGCCCACGACATCTGGTCGACCCAGCAGCGCGTCACGGCCGAGCGCGGCCGGCTGGCCGAGATCGTCACCGCCGAACTGCGCACGGCACGCGCGCGCCGGATCCCGGGCCAGGAGTGGCACCGGGTGCGCGAGGTGGCCAGAGACGTCCAGGACGGGGTTCTGCGGACCCGCCTCGAAACGGCCCGGGTGCCGGAGTGGTTCTACCGCCGTTTCCGCGACAGCGACGAGCGCGACTTCACGGCCTCGGGAGAGGCGCACCGTCGCAGGCTCGCGGAGGGGGAGGGGTGACGGCCCCCTGGGCGGTCTGGCGACGAACATCGTCCCCGACCACGCGGGGGGGCTCACGGGAACGCGTTCGGCCCGCTCTTCCGGGCGTCTGTCATGGCGTCTCCGCGCGTCTCCTCGGGGAGCCGGGCGTCCCGAGGGGACGAACTCATGGGATGAGCAGCGTCTTGACCATGCCGTCCTTCTTTTCCTGGAAGGTCTTGTACGCCTGCTCCGCCTCTTCCAGGGGAAGCCGGTGCGTGGCGAAGTCGTCGACTCCCAGGGGGTCGTTCTCGTTCAGCAGCGGGAGGATGTCGTCCACCCAGCGTTTGACGTTCGCCTGGCCCATGCGCAGCTGGATCTGTTTGTCGAAGAGGGTCATCATCGGCACCGGGTCGACCGCTCCGCCGTAGACCCCGATGATGGAGATGGTCCCGCCGCGCCGTACCGCGTCCACGGCGATGGTGAAGGCGCCCATGTCGTCCAGTCCGGCGCGCTCCATCAGCTTCTGGCCCACGGCGTCGGGAAGAACGTTCGCGAGCTTCTGCGCGGCACCGGCGGCTCCGGCCCCGTGGGCCTCCATGCCGACCGCGTCGATGACGGCGTCGCTGCCCCGCCCGCCGGTGAGGCGCCGGATCTCGTCGGCCGCCCCGTCGCCGAACTCGTTGAGGTCGAGGGTGTGCACACCCCGCGCGCGTGCCCTGGCCAGCCGTTCGGGGACGAGGTCCACGCCGATGACCTGTCCCGCTCCGCGGTGCAGGGCGATCCGGGCGGCCATGTCCCCGATGGGGCCGAGTCCGAGGACGGTCACACTGCCGCCCGGCGGGATCGCCGCGTACTCGACGGCCTGCCATGCCGTCGGCAGGACGTCGGACAGGTAGACGAACCGGTCGTCCGGCGGGCCGTGTTCCACCTTGACGGGCAGCGTGTTCCCGAAGGGGACCCGCAGGAACTCCGCCTGGCCGCCCGGGACTTCTCCGTACAGTTGGGAGAAGCCGAAGAGTGCGGCTCCCGTGCCGCGCTCGTGCACCTGTGTCGTCTCGCACTGGGAGTGAAGCCCCTGGCCGCACATCCAGCAGGTGCCGCAGGAGACGTTGAACGGCACCACGACCCGGTCCCCCGCCGACAGCGCCGTGACCCCCGGGCCGACCTCCTCGACGATTCCCATCGGTTCGTGGCCCAGGATGTCGCCCGGTTCCAGGTAGGGCCCCAGGACCTCGTACAGATGCAGATCCGATCCGCAGATGCCGGTGGCCGTCACCCGGACCACGATGTCCGCCGGATCCTCGATCCGCGGATCGGGCACCGTCTCGACACTGACGTCGCCCTTGCCCTGCCAGGTCAAAGCCCTCATCACGCCTCCAAACGTTCCGGTCCCCCAGGCATACGGACGCATTTCCCCCGTCTCTTCCGGTATACGCGACCCCTGGGGGAACGGCGCGCGGAGTACGGGACCACCGCGGCGCCGCCGCCGGCCGGACCGGTCGCCGGGTGGGGTGCTGGAGCGGGCGAGCTGGGCCGTACCACCGCCCGGGTCGGGCCGGCCCGGACGCTCCAGAACCCGGATGTGACGGCATCGCTTGATAGGCAAGCGACAACTTGCCTATCCTGTGGTCGTGGCCGACGACCTGTTCAAAGCCCTGGCCGACTCCACCCGCCGCACCATCCTGGACGAGCTCGCGGAGAAGTCCGGACAGACACTGTTCGAGATCTGCTCGCGACTGAGCATGAAGCATCAACTCGGCATGTCGCGCCAGGCGGTCTCCCAGCACCTCGCCCTGCTGGAGGCCGCCGGGCTCGTCGAGACCAGGCGGGAGGGCCGCTACAAGTTCCACGACCTCAACACGGCCCCGCTGCGGCGGATCGCCGAGCGATGGCCCCTGCCCGACACCCCCGGACCGGAAGAGAGCACCCCGTGAAGATCCATCTGACCAGCGTCTTCGTCGACGACCAGGCCAAGGCCCTGCGTTTCTACACCGAGATCCTCGGCTTCGTGAAGAAGTACGACGTGCCGTTGGGCGGGGAGGACCGGTGGCTGACCGTCGTCTCGCCCGCCGAGCCCGGCGGCACCGAACTCCTCCTGGAGCCCGCCGGCCACCCGGCCGTCAAGCCCTACCGCGACGCGCTCGTCACGGACGGCATCCCGGTCCACCAGTTCGCCGTAGAGGACGTACAGGCGGAGTACGAGCGGCTGCGCGGCCTCGGCGTCGTCTTCACCCAGGAGCCCCTGGAGATGGGGCCCGTCACGACCGCCGTCTTCGACGACACCTGCGGCAACCTGATCCAGATCGCGACGCAGCCGGGCTAAGGGCCTGTCCGGCGGCCGACGCGGCCCACGCGTACGGGCGTCAGCGACCCCGCAGGTCCATACTCCTAGGCACGAAGGGCGTCGACAGCGTCTTCGAGGGTGGGCTGGAAGCTGAAGAGCTGGTCCAGGCCGACGATGCGGAAGACACGCGTCAGGTCGGCGTTCAGCCCGACGAGGACCAGCGGAGTACCGGCCTGCTGGGCGTGGTTGTAGGCGGCGACAAGAACGGTGAGGCCGGTGGAGTCGCAGTAGGTGAGACCCGTCAGGTCGATGATCACGGGAGCGTCGGAGCTGAAGGGGGCCTCGTCCACGACGTGGCTGAGCTCCCGGGCGGTGTGGTGGTCGAGTTCGCCCGTGACGGCCAGCACCGTGGCGCCCGCGGGGTGGGGTCGTCGGGTCGCGGTCAGAGTACGGTCGGTCACCTGTTCTCCTGTACGGGTCGGTCGTGGGTACCCAGGGGGACGGAAAGGGCGAGCAGCGCGGTGTCGTCGCTGACTCCCGTGCCCAGGTCGGTGAAGAGGGTGTGCAGCATCGCGAGCAGAGCGTCGGCCCCCTGGGCGGGATGCTCGGACAGGTGGCGGGCCAGTCCGTCCTCGCCGAGCATCGCGCCGCTCGCGGTGCGCGCCTCGCTGAGTCCGTCGGTGTACAGCAGCAGCGCGTCCCCGGGGGCGAGTCGGGTGGTGGTGCCCACGAAGTGCGGATCGGGCAGCAGTCCGATCAACTGGCCGCCCGTGGTGGAGATGGCCTCGACGGTGCCGTCCGCGCGCAGCGCCAGGGCCGGCGGGTGGCCGCCACCGGCCAGCGTGACGGCGAACGACCCGTCGGCCAGGGCGTCGAGCACGCCGAACACCGCGGTGCAGAACCGCGGGGTGCTGCCCTGGTACTCCCCCTTGAGGACGGTGTCGAGGTTCGCCAGGGCGGTGCACGGGTCGGGGTTGTAGATGGCCGCGGCGCGCAGGGTGTAACGGGTCAGCGACGTCAGGGCGGCGGCATCGGCCCCCTTGCCGCACACGTCACCGAGGAAGAACGCCCAGCGGCCGTCGTCGAGGGGGAAGAGGTCGTAGAAGTCGCCGCCGACCTCGTCGACGGAGGCGGGGTGATAGGCCGCCGCCGCGTCGAGGCCCGGAACAAGAGGTAAGGCCGGCGGCAGGAGAGTGCGCTGCAGGGTGCGCGCCAGCCGTTCGGCGTCGGTTCGCCGCTCGCGCTCGGCGGCGACGGTACGCAGCGTGGACAGGCGCACTTCCAGTTCGTCCATGACGAGTGCGGCGAGGTCCTGCAGTGCTTCGAGCTGACTGGAGGTGGGATGTCGCGGCCTGGTGTCAAGGACGTTGACCGTGCCGAGCCGGTGGCCGTCGGCGGTGGTGATCGCCGCGGCCGCGTAGAAGCGGATGGCCGGACGGCTCCGTACGAGAGGGTGCACGGTGGCCCGGGGGTCGGTCCGGGTGTCGCTGATGACGTAGGGCCCGCTGTGCAGGATGGCGGAGGCGCACAGGCCCGGGGCGCAGCTGGTCTCGCTCATGTCCTTCAGGCCGTGGGCGGCCTTGAACCACACCCGGTCGCTGTCCACGATCGTCACCGTGGCCATGGGTGCGTCGAAGATGCGCGCCGCCAGGGAGGCGATCTTGCCGAAGGCGCCGTCGGGCGCGCTGTCGAGGATCCGGTAGCGGCGCACAGCGGCGAGGCGTGCCCGCTCATCCGGCGAGGACTGTCCCGCGTCCGGATGGAAGGCGTCCTGGGTCGCCGTCATAGTGTCTCCCCCGCTGCCGGCAACCGGAACGCCGGCCCGAGGGCGGCTGGCTTATTCTACGGAACGCGTCCCATGAGCTACCCCGGGGTGGCTCGAAGCAGTCCCACGGCGAGCGGCACGCGGTCTGTGGCGTGCGGTCCGTGGCATGCGGTCCGTGGCATGCGCTCACCGGCACGCCGGAAGAGGCCGGCATGGAAGGGACTGACGTGAACGGAAAGGTGGAACAGTGACAGGTTCCGAGAACGCGGGGCTCGACGTGTCTCCCGCGGCAGGCGCCGCCGTGTTCACGGCCGATGAGGAGATCGGCCGCGATCTGGCCCGCGTGGACTGGGCGGCCGTACCGCTCGGGGATCCGGCCGGCTGGCCGCAGAGCCTTCAGACAGCGGTGAGCATCCTGCTGTCGTCGCGTTTTTCCATGTGGATGGCGTGGGGTGAGGACCTGACGTTCTTCTGCAACGCCGCGTACCGCCGTGACACCCTGGACCGCAAGTACCCCTGGGCGCTGGGGCGTCCGGCCAGTGAGGTGTGGGAGGAGATCTGGGACGACATCGGCCCCCGCATCCACACCGTTCTGAACACCGGCAAGGCGACCTGGGACGAGGCGCTGCTGTTGTTCCTGGAACGCTCCGGCTACACGGAGGAGAGCTATCACACGTTCTCCTACAGTCCTCTGCGCGACGACGCGGGACGTGTCGTCGGCATGCTGTGTGTGGTCATCGAGGAGACCGAACGGGTCATCGGCGAGCGCCGCATGGGCACGCTGCGCGATCTCGGCTCCGACCCGAGCGTGGTGCGCACCGAGCAGGAGATGCTCGACTTCACCAGCCGGCAACTGGAGGGCAACCGGCACGACCTGCCCTTCACGCTGACCTACCTCTTCGACGACGACGGCGGCGCGCACCTGACCGCGGCCACCGGAATCGCGCCGGGCCACCCTGCCGCCGCCGAAAGCCTCCTCCCCGCCGACGAGAGCGTCTGGCCGACGAACTCCGTCGCCGACGGGCAGTCCGTGGTGGTGCCGCTCGACGGCGACGCGTTCCCGGACCTGCCGACCGGGGCGTGGGACGAGCCGCCCGTCAAGGCGGTGGTGGTGCCGCTGCTGCAACAGGGCGGCGCACCGTACGGGTTCATGGTGGCCGGCCTGAACCGCTACCGGGCGTGGGACGACGACTACCGCGGATTCGTGGACCTGGTCGCCGGCCATGTCGCCACCGGAGTGGCCAGCGCCCGCAGCTACCAGGCGCAGCAGCGCAGGGCGGAGGAACTGGCGGAGCTGGACCGCGCGAAGACGACGTTCTTCTCCAACATCAGCCACGAGTTCCGTACCCCCCTCACCCTGATCACGGGCCCGGTCCAGGAACTGCGGAACCGGCTCTCCGGCGCGGACCCGGAGGTACGTGAGGAACTGGAGCTGATCCATCGCAACGGGCTGCGGCTGAGCAAGCTGGTCAACACCCTGCTGGACTTCTCCCGCCTTGAGGCGGGACGGATGCAGGCAAGCTACGAGCCGGTCGACCTGGCCGCGGTCACCGGGGAGTTGACCAGCGTCTTCCGTTCCGCCATCGACAGGGCCGGCCTCGACTTCCATGTCGACTGCGCGCCGCTGCCCGAGCCTGTCTACATAGACCGGAGCATGTGGGAGAAGGTGGTCCTGAACCTCCTCAGCAACGCGCTGAAGTTCACCTTCGACGGCTCGATCCGGGTCAGCGTGCACGCCGCGGACACCGCGGCGGAGGTGGTCGTCGTCGACACCGGGATCGGTGTCGCGGCCGAGGAGATGGACAGGCTGTTCGAGCGCTTCCACCGCATCGAGAAGGCCCGCTCCCGCTCGAACGAGGGCAGCGGTATCGGCCTGGCCCTGGTCAAGGAACTGGTGGGCCTGCACGGCGGTACGATCACCGCCGCGTCCACCGAGGGCGAGGGCACCCGCTTCACCATCCGCCTGCCGTTCGGATCCGCGCACCTGCCCGCCGACGCCCTCCTGCGGGAGAGCGGCACGGAGGCGATCCCCGTCGCCACCGACCCGTTCGTACAAGAGGCCCTGAGGTGGCTTCCCGGCGAACAGGCGCCACCGGTCCCCGCGGCGATGAACGAACCGGGGTCCGACCCGGGGGGCCCGGCCAAGGTACTCGTCGCCGACGACAACGCGGACATGCGCGAGTACCTCACCCGCCTGCTGCGCGGCGCCGGCTACACCGTCAGCACGGCGCGCGACGGCCGGCACGCCCTGGAGGCCATCCGCGCCGAAACCCCCGACCTGGTGGTCAGCGACGTCATGATGCCCCGCCTGGACGGCCTGGCCCTGGTCGAGGCGCTGCGGGGCGACTCGCGCACCGCCTCCGTACCGGTGCTGCTGCTGTCCGCCCGGGCCGGGCAGGAGGCGTCCATCGAGGGCCTCCAGGCCGGCGCCGACGACTACCTGGTCAAACCGTTCGCCGCCGCCGAACTCCTCGCCCGGGCCCGGGCGGCCATCCGGCTGGCGCGACTTCGCGGCCACCACGCCCGCTGGCGCACCGCGTTGATCGAGTCGCTCCAGGAAGCCTTCTTCGTCTGCGACGAGGACGGCGCCGTCATCGAGATCAACGCGGCGTTCACCGACATCCTCGGTTACGGACCCGAGGGGCTGCCCTACTCGCCCCTGCAACCGTGGTGGCCGAACGCCGACAGCGATCCCGAGGCCCACGAGAAGGTACGGAACGCCTTCGACCGGCTGGTCGGCAACCCGAAGGGCAGCTACACCGTCCCCCTCACCCACCGTGAGGGACACCGGATCTGGGTCAGCGCCACCTTCAACCAGGTCCAGGACCCCGACACCGGCCGCACCGTGATCGTCGGCACCTTCCGGGACGTCACGGCCGAGCACTACGCCATCCAGCGTGAAAGCGCCCTGGCCGCCCTGGGAACGTGCCTGTCCCGGGCCACCAGCCTGTCCGAGGCGCTGGCCGGCGCGCTGGACGAGCTGAAGAAGCGGTGGCGTGCCCAGGGGGTCATGGCCGCGGTCTTCGACCATGGCGACGAACCCACCATGACCGCCACCGCCCAGGGCGTCACCTGGCAGGACCTGCCCCCGAGCAGGCGCCAGGCGCTCGCGGGGCTGCGCCGGCACCCGGTGCTCGCCCCGGTGACCGAACCGTCGGGGGCGGGGGTCCTCCTGGAGCATCCCGACGGGCCGCTCGCCCTGTGGATCGACCTCGGGGAACAGCGGCCCTTCACCGGGGAGGACCAGCTCCTGCTGTCGCTGCTGGCCGGTCACCTCGCGCAGGGCCTGGCGCGTGCCCACCAGATCGACCAGCAGCGTGAGACCGCCATCGCCCTGCAGCGTGCCATCCTGGGCCCCTCCCACCTGCCCGACGGTTTCGCCGTCCGCTACGAGCCCGCCACCCGGCCCCTGGAGGTCGGGGGCGACTGGTACGACACCGTCCCCCTCCCCGACGGGCGTATCGGCATCGTCGTCGGCGACTGCGTCGGCCGCGGCCTGCAAGCCGCCACCGTCATGGGGCAGTTGCGCAGCGCCTGTCGCGCCCTGCTGTTGCAGGACGCCCGCCCGGCCCAGACGCTGATGGCCCTGGACCGGTTCGCCGCCGGCGTCCCGGGCGCGGTCTGCACCACCGTCTTCTGCGGGGTCCTCAATCCCGAGAGCGGGCAGCTGACCTACTCGAGCGCGGGACATCCGCCCGGCATCCTCGTCCAGCCCGACGGGACCACCCGCCTTTTGGAGGAGGGCCGTTCCCTGCCCCTCGCCGTCCGCCCCGGCACACCTCGTCCCGAAGGTACGTGCACCATCCGGGCCCGTTCGACCCTCCTGCTGTACACCGACGGGCTCGTCGAACGCCGCCGCCGTCCGCTCACCGCGGGCATCGACGAGGCGGGGCAGGCTCTCCGGGACGGCCGGAACACCGCCATCGACGACCTGGCCACCGACGTGATGGCCTCGCTCGCCCCGGCCGACGGCTACGACGACGACGTCGCCCTGCTGCTGTACCGCCACCCGGCCCCGCTGGAGATGTCCTTCCCCGCCGAATCCGCCCAGCTCGCCCCCGTCCGCAAGACCCTGCGCGGCTGGCTCGACCAGTGCGACCTTCCGCCCAACACCGTACAGAACGTCCTGGTGGCCGCCGGCGAGGCATGCGCCAACGCCATCGAGCACGGCCATCGCGACGCCCCTGGGGCCCCCGTGTACTTCCGTGCGGAGGCATTTGTCGACAACCTGCACCTGACCATCACCGACACGGGCCGCTGGAAGACTCCCCAGCCCGAGCTCAACGCCCACCGCGGTCGGGGCATGGGCCTCATGCACGCCCTGATGCACGACGTCACCATCACCTCCGGCCCGACCGGCACCACCGTCGACATGCACACGAGGATCGCCTGATGACCACACCTCTCACCCTCACCTCCGGCCGTCGGCCCGACGGCACGGCGCTGTTGACCGCGGTCGGCGAGATCGACCTGAGCAACACCGAAGTCCTCGCCTCCGCCCTCGACGGCACGAGCGGCCTCCTCGTCCTCGATCTGACCGGTGTCGAGTACCTCGACAGCGCGGGCCTCAGCGTGCTGTTCCCCCACGCCGACCGGATCGAGCTCATCGCCACCCCCCTCCTGAAACCCGTACTGACCATCTCCGGTCTCGCCGACGTCACCACCATCCACGACGCGTGACCGCGGGGGCCTTCCACGACGCGTGACCGCGGGGGCCACGCGTGACCGCGGGGGCCCTTCCACGACGGTGGACGATGGGCTCTCGAAGAGGCTCCGGCGGTTGAGGCCGGAGCAGAGAAGGGGAAACGTGACCGAGACCAGCGACACCCGATCCGCCACCGGTGAAGCGCGGGAAGCGTCACGGGGCCGGCTGTGGCGCCTGATGCGCCACCTCCCCCTGATCGCGCCCGTCCTGCTCTGGGCCGTGCCGTGCTGGGTCCTCCTGTACGCCGGTCAGCACTGGCCGCTGCCCGTCACCCTGACCAGCACCGCACTGTTCGCCCTCGGCCTGATCGGTATGCCGCTCGCCATGGCGCGCGGCCACGGCCGGCGCCAGCAGGACCGGGCGGCGATCGCCGGGGACACGCTGCTGGGCGGCAGCTGGGTCCTGTTCACCTGGTCCGTCCTTCTCGGCGTCCTCCTGCGGCTCGCCCTGACCGTGGCCGGTGCGGGTGACGGACAGGACCGGGCGCGCATCGTCACCTGGGCCGTCCTCGGCCTGTCCGCCGTGCTGCTCGCCTGGGGGTACGCCGAGGCCCGGCGCGTGCCGCGCGTGCGCCGACTCGACGTGCGACTCCCGCGTCTGGGAGCCGGGTTGGACGGCACCCGAGTGGTCCTGATCACCGACACCCACTACGGTCCGCTCGACCGCGCCCGTTGGTCGGCACGGGTCTGCGAAACGGTGAACACCCTGGAGGCCGACCTGGTCTGCCACACCGGCGACATCGCGGACGGCACGGCCGAACGCCGTCGCGCCCAGGCCGCCCCCCTGGGGACCGTGCGGGCGACCCGGGCCCGTGTCTACGTCACCGGCAACCACGAGTACTACAGCGAGGCCCAGGGCTGGGTCGACCTGATGGACGAACTGGGCTGGGAGCCGCTGCGCAACCGCCATCTGCTGCTCGAACGCGGCGGTGACACCCTCGTGGTCGCCGGCGTCGACGACGTCACCGCCGAGTCCTCCGGACTGGCGGGCCATCGCGCCCACCTCGCCGGCGCCCTCCAGGACGCCGACCCCGGCCTCCCCGTCCTCCTCCTGGCCCATCAGCCCAAGTTCGTCGACCGCGCCGCGGCCCACGGCGTCGACCTCCAGCTCTCCGGCCACACCCACGGCGGCCAGATCTGGCCCTTCCACTACCTGGTCCGCCTCGACCAGCCGGCCCTGGCCGGCCTGAGCCACCACGGCCCCCGCACGCTCCTGTACACCAGCCGAGGCACCGGCTTCTGGGGCCCGCCCTTCCGCGTCTTCGCCCCCAGCGAGATCACCCTGCTCGTACTCCGCTCCCCTCAGCGGTCCACCCCGGCCTGACGCGGCGGGCGGCCCGCGTTTGAGTGGTCGCGAGCGGTCGGCGAGCGCAGGACGGACTGACTGCGTGTGGCTCAGGCGTTGGACCACGCGCGCGTGCAGAGCACGAGCCGGTAACCGTCCGGGTCCTCGACGGTGATGCCCCAGGCGTTCCAGTACGGATTGGGAGACGGGACTCGCCTGCCGCCGTGTGTATCGAGACGCGTTACCAGTTCGTCGGGTACCGGCCCGTCGAGATAGATCACGAGCAGGTCTTCCACAGTGGGCTGCGGCTCGACGAACCCGGCGTCCCCGTGGACGAGTTCGAGATGCCAGGAGGCGTCGGGCCGGCCGACCATCAGCAGATCGTGCTCCCCGGGCGCATCGCCGCCCTCGGCCCGGTACAGCACGCTCAGCCCGAGACCTCGAACCCAGAATTCCTCCGCCGCAGCGAGGTCGCGCGACGGACGGGCGACGCGGATGTGGCTCTGACCGTCGGCGGGCACGGGCATCTCCTTCGTCATGGCATGTCTGGTGGCGTGCCAACGGTCACGGCGTCCTCCGTGACGGACCGTTTCGGTCAGCGTAGGTACGAGGCATTCTCGCCACATCGGTCGCGGGCCCATGCCTTTCGGCCCGAAGCCCGTACGACCGCGGACCTAGGCCGTCGACTCCAAGGGAACGGCTGCGCGGCCGCCCGACCCGTACGCGCCTCCGTGATCAGCACCGCGACCTCGCGCAGCCGCCACGGACGGCGTCTCGTTGGACGACCTGACCAAGCGCGCCGCCCTGGTGTCCGAGACGTTGCTGCTGTCGCACGGGCACGGCGGAACGCCGCACCGCGTCGGGTCGTCGATGTGGGCGCCGCCCGGCGCGAGCAACGGAGCGCAGGGGGACGGCATGGGATGGCGTTACTCGACGACCGAGTACGGAATCTACTGTCCCGACCTGGACCGGCTCGGCGGATGGATCCTGGACGCCGAGGATCTGCTGAGGGCCGGACCGGTCTGGTACATGCCCGAGTGCTGGACAACGAGCCAGTACATCCGCGGGACAGAGCAGCCGGATCCGCACCGCGCACCCCTGCCTACGGGCGTCATCGACTACCTCGTCCGGGACGGCAGGGCCGTGGACGCGTCCGGGGAACAGCCGCTGAAGAGCCAAGTCGTCCGGCCCGTCCTGCGGATGGACCTGCCCTTCGTCGAAGGCGTCGACCTCAAGACCTTCAGCAGGATCACGGTCGAGGAGTTCGATTCGTACACGGCCTTCCGCGACTTCCTGCGCCAGAGTCTCCTCGACATGGACGAATCCCTGAACGCCGTCCAGTCGGAGCGTGAACTCGTGAAACCGGGCCTGCACATCAAGGATCAGGTCCGCGGCATGCGGGCGGAGCTGCTCAAGGCCCGCAGGAAAGGAGCCGTGGCAGCGAGCGGTGCCCTGATCGGCTCGGTCGGAGCTGTCCTCGTGGCCGTGTACGGGCCCCGGCCCTGCAGGCCGCCATCGCGGCTGTCGGCGCGGGGGGCGGCCTGTGGGGGGTGGTCCACGCCCTGTCGGAGAACGAGGCCCGCCATATCCGCGGCGACAAGTGGTACTTCGTGTGGGTCCTGGACAAGAGCCGCCGATGCGACTGACAGCCTTGACGCGCAGTCCGGTCCGGCGGTCCGCGCTCCTCCGCGCTGCGGGCGGGCATCCCGCCGGTTACGGATTCATCCGGCTGGGGCCCCGTCGTCGTCGTTGGCTCTCGTCACGGGCTTCGTGCGGGTCGCCATTCCCGTGGTGCGGGGCTGGTTTTCGCAGTTGTTGCGATACCTCGCCCACGGCAGGAAGTCAGTGAGGTCGTCGGGGCTGAGCCGTCCTTACCGAATCGCGCTGATGCCCGCCACGGAGGGGCATACGCCTCGCTCATCAAGCGGCGGGAAGAGAGCCGGGGAACGCTACCGCACGGGCCCGGCTCAATACACATGCTGGCTTAGGCGATAGGGAGCATCTTCAAAGTCCCGCCTGCAAGGGGGGGAACTCCGTCGTACCGCGTCGCGCTACGAACACGAGCTCCCTGCCCGGCCGGTCGGGTGCGTCGCGTACATCCTCGACGGCGAAGCCGTGCTGCTGCAAGTCCTGCTCGATCTCTGTACGTTCGCGGAAGCGCAGTACCGATTCCGAGGTCAATACGTGCCCGTCCGCCGCGAACACGTGGGTACCCCGGAAGGTCACCAACGGCAGGCTCACGTCCGTCAGCTCGCCCCATGTCTCGACGTGGCCGACGCCCGGGATGTCCATCGCGCGGTAGGTGGTCTCGCGCGACCACTCCGCCCACTCCTCCCACACGCGTTGTGCCGGATCGCGTGTCTCAAAGACAAGAAGCCCGCCCGGACGCAACGCCCTGTACGCGCCGCGCAGCGTCGTACGCCACATGTGTGGGTCGGTGATCGCCTGCGCAACGTTCGCGGTCATCGTCACCAGATCGGTCCGCAGGGGCGGCAGGTCCCCGGCGTCGGCGTCGATCCAACGCACTCGCTCCGCGCCCGGCTTGCTACGCGCGACGTCGACCGACGCCCGCGCGGGATCGATTCCGGTGACCTCGATCCCGCGTTCGGCAAGCAGCAGCGCGAACACGCCCGTACCGCATCCGATGTCCAGCACGGACCGCGCCCCGCACTCCCGCGCTATGGCGAGATACGCATCGAGATCGCCGCGGTCGGGATTGAACAGGTCGTAAAGGGCGGCGAGGCGCGGATGCCCGAAAGCTGCGTCAACCATGGAGAAAGACAATCACACTCTCGCTCAGTCGGGGGCAGCGAACTGACATCGCTCTCGCACATCTGCGTCCCGCATTCGCTCGGATGGTTCCACGCCGCCTTCACCGACTGCCCCGGATCGACTCCGTACGACGGCGACCGTGCCCGTTCACCTGTCACTCGTCCGAGGAAATCACGGGGCGACCCGTCCCGGCGGCCACGGATGGTCCGATCTACGGACCCTCCTCGCGAACGGTCGAAGTCACCTCGCCTGAACGCGGATCGAGTTCCTCGGGATCCGGCGCATCAGCCAACTCGTTGGACGCTTCCTGGCCGCGAGGGACGAGTGGGGTCTGGGCGAGGACAAGGTCCACCGCTGTCCGGGCAGCACCGGCAGTCCAGCGTGGCGCTGCGAGCAAGACGGGAGGGCTCGGACACGTTGTGCCCCCCGCGTTACTGACGCTTCGTTGGCCATGCCCCTTTCGACCTCACGCACCTACTCCGAATTGACGCTACCCCGCGTACGCCTGGGTCCGTGTCTCCGCGATTCGTGCTGCGGCCGGAGACCGAATATGCGACTTCTTGACGGGCCGCCACCTGGCCAATCGGCAGGGAATCCGAATACAACGAGTTGCGGGCGCCTTCCGCTCCGGCTCGCCGAACGACGCGTCGGCCGGAGCAGTGCCCAGCATGTTCGCCCCCCAGCACCCACTGAGCGGTCCGGCCCCACCTCAAGGCCGGAACACTGAGCTGATGAAGGGAAGTTGTCGCGAGTCGCGGATATGCGGGCCCTCGACGTCGTGGGCCCGACCAGCCCCGTCCAGTTCGGCCAGGAGCACGCGATCCAGCTACTTGAAGACGTCGGCCCGCTGCCGGCGTTCTTGGCACCGCCAACAGTTCCGTGGGTCGCCGCTCAGCGATGACGTCGCATTCATGGTGCTCCGCTTCGGCTTGCCGGGACGAAGCCTCGCCGTTCGCAGGGGCCCGCCCTGCCGGTCAGCTCTCCGCAGTGTTTGCCGCGCTTTCTCGGACAATCAATTCGGGCGTGAGAAGGATGTGTTCCGGGTCTCGCTGCCGTTCCTCGATTCGGGCTGTCAGCAGTTGCACACAGGCGTGTCCGGCCTCCCGCAATGGTTGATGGAGACTGCTCAGGTTCGGCGAGACCAGCTCGGCGGCAGGAGAGTTGTCGAAACCGATGACGGCGACATCGCGACCGGGCACAAGGCCGCTGTCCTGCACCGCCTGGTAGCAGCCGAAGGCCAATGTGTCACTCGCGGCGACCACTGCGGTAACAGCCCCCGGGAAGAGTCCTCCGGCCGCTTCCCGTGCGGCGTCCACATCGTCCTCTGAGCTCACTCGCATCCCGCGCACGGGAAGTTGATGGCGCCGCATCGCATCCCGCCAACCCTGTTCCCGGTCGTCACCGACTCCAGATCCCCGAGGCCAGCCGAGGAAGGCGATTCTTCGGTGCCCGAGAGTGACCAGATGGTCGACGGCAGCTGCTGTTCCGTGAGCGCCATCCACGTCCACCCAGTCATCCTGGTCGCGAGCCGACCAGCGGCCGAAGGTGACGAACGGCGTGCCGCGCTTACGCAGCAGCTTCGGACGGTGGTCGCCCCGGCAGGTATTCGTCAGGATAAAAGCGTCGACGAACCGCTCACGGGACAGTTCGGCGTAGCGGTCCAACTCCCCGTTCCCACTGGTGGACTCAGTAAAGAGGAGTATGCCATATCCGGCATTTATAGCGGATTCTGACACCGCATGAAGGAAGTGCTCCGCGACGGGCCCGAAGACACCATAGGCGGACAGTTGAACTTCGAAACCGATGAGTCGGCTTGACTTGGTACGCAGTGAGCGCGCGGCCCGATGAGGCCGGTAGTCCAGCTCCTCGATCGACCTGCGGACACGCCGCAGAGTCTCTGGCGCAAGCAAATCCGGGGAATTCAGCGCATTGGACACCGTCTGGGGCGAGACACCCGAATGTCGGGCGACCGATGCTAAGGTCGCAGGCTCGCCGCCACGCCACCCGCCCACGTTGGAGTTGCGCGCCACTACTCCCCCTCCTCGCAATGCTGTTCACAGAAGAAACGAAGGTCCCTCAACAGCAGGAACATGAAGATCATTTTTTCGCATGATCCCAATGCGGCAGATCTCCGTCAAGCCGACCGGCTGCCCTGGGCCGGCCGAGGACACCGCGCGCTGCCTTGCTTGCGCCCGCTCGGCCCTCGTGTTTATTGATAGTTGGCGAAGTGGATCGGTAGTTGGCAGTAAGCCAATCCGTAAGCCGTCCGTCGTGTCGGCCTGAACCTATGGTCAGCAGGAGCCGGCTCACCCGCACGGTACGCCCTGCGACGTTACGGCCGAGACGGTCCACGGCCGAGGCCACCAGGCCGTCGTACGGCCCGCGCTCGTCACGGAGCCACGGGCCGGGTTTCGGCCCGGTGGCGGGACGGCGGTCTTGCTCAGCCCAGGAGACTCAGGCGGACCTGGCGGTTCGGATTGTCCCTGTTGGTGTCCACCAAACTCCGCTAAGGCAACCGTCAAGGTACCCGATCCGGCCTCTACACAGTGCGTCATCGGAAACATGTCACCCTGGACACAGGCGGCAAAACAGCAGGTCAGAGAGCTGTTCTGGTCTCGAACGAGGGCCAGCAGGTGCTCGGAGCGTCAAACGAGCGTCACGGCCGCAAGAAGGACCGATGCCTGCGCGTGCGTTCCAGGGTGGTCACTGCGGCCCAGCCCCCGGCATCCCCACTGCCTCGCCGATCTTCTTGGCGGTCTTCCCCATCCTCATCCCGTGTTGGGGGTAATGGACCGCTTCTCCCCAGTCATAGATGACAGGGCCGTTTTACGCGGCGCCCGAGGACGTTGCCGCAGGCGCCCCGCCCCCCCTCCTCACACGGCACCGACCAGAACATCCAAACAGCCCCCACTGACAATCACCCTGACCTGCAACGACGTTGCCATCCGCCTCCCCTCACCACCGGAGGCGTTAGGCTCAGCAGATGACGACCAGCAACCCGAAGCAGCAGGCCAAGGAATTGCAAAGCACCGCCTAAGCTGCAGGTCAGGAAGAGTCCTCCCCGCCAGCGCGGGGGTGTTCCGTTGACCTGCGCGACCAGGCCGGCGACGGGGGTGTCCTCCCCGCCAGCGCGGGGGTGTTCCGACGGTCTCGTTGTCGCCGCCGACACCCCGCCCGGCCCCGGTCCGATAACCGCCTGAGCCTGAGGGAGTGTTGTTCTCCGGCCGGTCTCTCTCAAGCCTTGCGACCAGTCCAGCGCATGATGGTGTGCCTCGTATCTTTCGACCTGGTGGACGAGGAAGCGCGCCCTGCCGGTGATGCGGGGGGCATTGAGCGGGTATCCGTTGACTTGCGATGACCGCCGCGAGAGCCGGTCCCCCTACAGACAGGTGCCCACCATGGTTCACGTCGTCCGCTCGATGACCGTCAACAGGCCGCTCGGCCCCGTGGTCGCCTACCTCGCCGACTTCTCCAACGCCCTGGAATGGGACCCGGGCACGCGTGAGTGCACGCGCCAGGACCACGGTCCGCTGCAGGTGGGCTCTCTCTGGCACAACGTCTCCGAGCTACGCGGCCGGCGCACCTCCTTGACCTACCGGCTCACCCGGATGGACTCGGACCGGCTGACGTTCGTGGGCAGCAACGACACAGCGACCTCCACCGACGACCTCACCTTCAAGGACCACGGCGCGGCAACCCTCGTGGTCTACGAGGCCACCGTTACGTTCAACGGTCTGGCCAAGCTCGCCGACCCCTTCATGCGCCGTGTATTCGAAGGCCTGGGGGACGAACTCGTTCGCTCCCTGCCAGCCGCGGTCGAAGCGCGCGTGACACCCGCCTGAGAGCCGCGCCCTCGGACCGCGGGCCCTCCTCACCATCCTCCCCAAGCACCGCCGGATTGCCGCGGGAAGCCGCAGGCCGTGCGGATCGAGGTCGTGCAGGCCGACCGCCGGCCTGCGGGCGGCGGGGTGTTCGCGCGAGAGCACCGCGTGATCCTCGGCGTCGCGAAGATCCTGCGTTTCGCGGCCAAGGAGCGGCAGCGGGAGTGGCTGCCCCGCAGTCGCGGCCGGCGAGTGCCTCCCTACGATCGCGGTCACCGAAACAGTCCTCCGGCAGGCACGTCCTGGGCATGGAGGACCACCGGAAGGCGCAGCCACCGCGACCACGTCATCAACGGGCGGAAGACCTTCGTCGGCAACAGCCACGCCGGCGATCTGCACGACGCCGCCGACCTCCTGGACCACGGTCTGCCCTGCGATCCCGAGCTGATCAACGCGAAATACGTGGGTTCGGTGGTGGCCCAGGAGTCCACTCGTACCGCCCTACTGCTCGCCGGCGCCCCGGGGCTCTGCCGCGCCCTGCCCTTCGGGCGCTCCCGGCGGGACGCGCAGCACATGGACGCCCCTGCCGGGACCGGCGACATCCGGATCGCCGCCTGGCGGAGGGGGCCCTCGGCATCGCCAAAAGCCCCCAGTGGTCGCAGCGGTTCGCCCACCTCCTCGCCCGGCCGGGCCCGCGCCCGGCGGCGACGGCGTCATGAACGGCGGGACTCCCCGCTCCGGGGTACCGGCGGACTGCTCCGGACCCTTTGTGGGTGCCCGCGCGGGTGAGGTGTGGTCTCCGCGCGGGCCGGGTGTCAGACGGTACGGAGCCAGACGCTGGTGTCGTTGGGCAGCTGATTGCCGTTCAGGGGGTGGGAGGCCAGCAGTACGGCGTGGTTGCCGGGCAGCTCGACCGGTGTGCCGGACAGGTTGACGAGGCAGGTGAAGTCCGTGCCGCGACGGTAGGCGAGGACGCCCTCGGGGGCGGGCAGCCACTGGATGGGGCCGTCGCCGAGGTCTTGGCGCTCTGCTCGCAGGGCGAGCGCGGCGCGGTAGAGGTTGAGCATGGAGGCGGGGTCGGGCTCCTGTGCCGCGACGCTGAGCCCGGCCCAGGCGGCGGGCTGGGGCAGCCACGGGCGGGCGGCGTCGTCGGGGCTGAAGCCGTAGGGGGCTTCGGTGCCGGACCAGGGCAGGGGGACGCGGCAGCCGTCGCGGCCGGGGTCCTTTCCACCGGTGCGGTGGTAGATGGGGTCGTCGCGGCGGTCGGCGGGAATGTCCTCGACCTCGGGGAGTCCGAGTTCCTCGCCCTGGTAGATGTAGACCGCGCCGGGCAGGGAGAGCGTGAGCAGGGCTGCGGCGCGGGCACGGCGCCGGCCGAGATCCTCGTCGACGATCGGGTTGTACTGGCGGATGCCGGCGGCGGTGCTGGTGTCGGGGCGGCCGTAGCGCGTGACGTGGCGGGTGACGTCGTGGTTGGACAGGACCCAGGTACTGGGGGCCGCGACCGTCGCGTGGATGCTGAGTGTCCGGTCGATGACGGTGCGGAGGGCGGAGGCGTCCCAAGCGCATCCGAGGAAGTCGAAGTTGAAGGCGGCGTGCAGCTCGTCGGCGCGGAGGTAGCGCGCGAAGCGTGCGGAGTCGGCCAGCCAGACCTCTCCGATCAGGGCCCGGGAGTCGGGGTAGGAGTCGGCGACGGCCCGCCAGCCCCGGTAGATGTCGTGGTTGATGTCGAGGTCGACGTAGGGGTGGGGGTCGGGCAGGCCGGAGTGGTCGAAGTCGGGCAGCTCGGGGTCCTTGCCGCACATGGCGGCGGAGTCGACGCGGATGCCGTCGACACCGCGGTCGAACCAGAAGCGCAGGATGTCCTCGTACTCGCTGTGGACGAGAGGGTTGCGCCAGTTGAGGTCGGGCTGCTCGGGAGCGAAGAGGTGGAGGTACCACTGGCCATCGGGCAACCGGGTCCAGGCGGGGCCGCCGAAGATGGACTGCCACTCGTTGGGGGGCAGCTCGCCGTTCTCGCCGCGGCCGTCGCGGAACCAGAAGAGGTCGCGCTCGGGTGAGCCGGGGGTGGCGGCGAGGGCCTTGAGGAACCACTCGTGCTCGTTGGAGACGTGGTTGGGGATGACGTCGACGATGATGCGGATGCCGCGCTCGTGTGCCTCGCCGATGAGGGCGTCGGCGTCGGCGAGGGTGCCGAAGCGGGGGTCGATCTGCCGGAAGTCGGTGACGTCGTAGCCGGCGTCGGCCATGGGGGTCAGGTACCAGGGCGAGAACCAGATGGCTTCGATGCCGAGCCCTTTGAGGTAGTCCAGGCGGTTCCGGACGCCGGTCAGGTCGCCGATACCGTCGCCGTTGCCGTCCGCGAAGCTGCGCGGGTAGACCTGGTAAATGGCTGCGTGACGCCACCAGTCGGTGGTGCGCGGGGTCATGGGACCTGCCTTCGTGAGTGTGGTGGAACGGGCGCGCGGGCCCGGCAGCGGGGTTGGGCCGGGCCGCGGGTCTGCGTGTCCGGTCGACCGCGGGCCCGGGCGGTCAGGAGGCAACCGGGCCCGCGGTCGGCCGTGGCTACCAGCCGGAGTTACCGGTTCCGCGCTGGATGGCGAATCCGCCGGTCATGTTCAGGGGCGCGCCGGCGGTGGAGGTGACCTTGGTGTTGGAGAAGCTTCCGCTGCCCGCGGCGTTGCCCTCGATGCCGTGGAGACCGGTCTGGTTGATGGTCAGGCCGTTCACGCGCAGGTCGGAGACCACCCGCTGCCAGCTGATGACGAGGCCGCTGTAGGTGGAGTCCTCGACCGTGTTGTTCGTCAGGACGACGGGCTGGGTGATGTCGTAGCGGTCGGCGTAGACCCACAGAGCGCCGAGCTTGCTGTTCCAGTTGACCTCCATGCTGCCGGTGCGGCGCAGGAGGTTGCCGGAGACGGTGGTGGTGCCGCTGAAGGGGTCGCCGAAGCGTGTGGAGACGGTGATGCCCGCGGCGGCCACGACGGTGTCGGAGATGAGGTTGTTCTCGACGCTGTTGCCGCTGCCGCCGTAGACGGCGGCGCCGTTGGCCAGGGTGGGGAGCTGGACGGTGTTGTTGCGGAAGGCGCTGTTGGTAACAGCCGCTCCGTCCGACCACATGGCCAGGGCGTCATCTCCGGTACCGCGGAGGCTGCTGTTGGAGATGACGGTGTTCCTTACCGCGCCGTGCAGGTTGACCCCGTCGGCGAAGGTGTTGCGGATGCGCAGGTCGCTGGCCTTCAGGCCGTCGGTGGGCGCGGAGATCCACAGGCCGACCTTGGTGTGCTGAATCCAGACGTTCTTGATCACCGATCCGGTGCCGAAGTCGCCCTCGACGCCGGCCTGGCCGGCCGCGTCGTCGCGGACGTTGTTCTGCCCGTCGATCATCAGGTTCTCGACGGTGCTGGTGCCGCCTTGGCCGAACAGTCCGCCCTTGAGGCCGGTGCCGCGCAGGACGGTGTACCAGACACCCGCGCCGCGCAGCTTCACGCCGCTGAGGTTGACGTGGTCGGAGATGTTGTAGGTGCCGGCGGGGAGGAACAGGCCCCTGCCCTGGCTCTTGGCCGTGTTCAGGGCGGTGTTCAGGGCGGCGGTGTCGTCCTGGTTGTCGTTGGGCGTGACACCCAGGGTGCCGGCGGAGACGTAACCGCTGGGCAGTGTGCCGGCCGCGCCGGTCTCTTCCGCCTCGATCAGGTCGATCGTGTAGGAGGCGGCGGTGTCTCCGGTGTCCTTCTGCAGCCGCAGGACTGTGCCCGCCGGCAGGGTGCGGCCGAAGGAGGCGCGGCTCTCGTCGAAGAAGCGGTGGGCCTGGCCCTCGCCCGGGTTGTTCGTGTACGGGTACGCGCCGTAGACCCAGGCGTAGCGGGAGGTCAGCTGGAGGTCGGGCAGGGCTGTGCCGTCCGCGTAGGCGCTCAGTGTGGCGTCGATGCCCCTGCCGTCGCCGCTGTTGGGCAGGGAGTAGCGCAGGTTGATGGCGTTGGCGGGCTTGGTGAGCTTGACCTCGACGTAGTCGCCGGCCTGGGTCAGGTTGACGGCCTTGCGGCCGGAGGCTTCCGAGGCGACGGTGAGGTAGGTGCGGTCGGGGCCGATGGACGAGCCCTTGAAGGTGCCGGACTCGGCCTCGTAGGTGGTGAAGGGCAAGGTGGCGCCCACGCCGCTGGGGGCCGGGGGGCCGGGGTCGGTGGGCGTGGTGGGGGTGTTCGCCTTGACGCTGTCGATGTTGACGTTGCCGCTGTCGTTGTTGGTGAAGGCCAGCGTGAGGGTGTTGGCGCCCTGGGTGAAGGTGACGGGCACGTCGATGGTCGCCCAGCTCGTCCAGCCGCTCGTGGCGGGGAGATTGACCCCCGAGGCGGTTCCGCCCGCCGTGAGGGTCAGCGTCTTGGCCGCGCCGTTGCCGTTGGCATAGCGGACGGTGACGGTTCCGGCACCGGCGTAGGCCGACTGCACGGTGGTGGTGAGGGACGCGCGGCCCCTGTTGGCGTCGGTCAGTCCGCCGACGTAGCCGGTGCCGGTGTAGCCGGCGTGCTCGTTCTCGACGATGGCGCCGCCCGCGAGGACGGCGCCCTCGGCCTCGGAGGAGCCCGGCTGCGTCGTGGTGTCGGGCGTGACGGCCGTGAGGCTGTCGACGTTGACGTTGCCGCTGTCGGCGGCGCCGAACTTCAGGGCGAGGGGGTTGGCTCCCTGGGTGAAGGCGACCGGCACGTCGATGGTCGCCCAGGTCGTCCAGCCGCTCGTCGCGGGCAGGGTGACCTGCTGGGAGGCGGTGCCGCGGACCAGGGTCAGTGTCTTGGCCGCGCCGTTGCCGTTGGCGTAGCGGATCTTCACCGACCCGTTGCCCGTATGCGTGGACTGCACGGTGTAGGCCGCGGTGGCGCCCCGGTTGGCGTCGGTGTAGCCGCCGACGTAACCGGTGCCGGTGTATCCCGAGTGCTCCGTCTCGACCCGGGCACCGCCCGTGAGGGTCGCGGTCTCGGCCTGAAGGAGGGCGGTGGCGGCGTGCGCCGGGAGGGGGGCGGCGATGCCGTAGGAGGCGGCGCCGGTGAGCGCGAGGAGGAGGGCCGCTGTCACGGCGGAGTTTCTGGGGCGCGGGTTGGCGTGGTGGATCGACACAGCGTTGTGTCCTTTCGGGGCAGGGGCGGCTCAGCCCTTGGGGGTGTACCGGCGGGGGCCGGCGGTGGGCGCCGCCGGGCAGGCGGAGGCCAGTCGGCGGTCGGGCGACCGGTGCGCGGGATTCGTGCGAGGAGGCGCCGGTCGGTCGGAGGGGATGTGCTTCTCGCCGGGCCGGGCGGGCTGGTTCAGCCCTTCAGGCTGCCCGCGGTCAGACCGGCGATGATGTGCCGCTGGAAGATCAGGAAGATGACCAGCAGGGGGACGGAGGCCATGACCATGCCGGCGAGGAGCTGGTTGGCGGGCATGAACTCGGCGAGACGGTTGAGGGCCACGGTGATGGGCTGGCGTGCAGGGTCGGGCAGGACCAGCAGGGGCCACAGGAAGTCCTTCCAGACCCCGACGACCGCGAAGATCGACACGACGGCCAGGACCGGCCGGGACAGCGGCAGGACGAGCGACCACAGGATCCGCACGGGGCCGGCGCCGTCCAGGCGGGCGGATTCCAACAGCTCGCCCGGGATCTGGTCGAAGAACCTCTTCAGGATGAAGATGTTGAAGGCGTTGGCGCAGGCCGGCAACCAGATCGCCCAGGGGGTATTGATCAGGTTGGCGTGGATGAGGGGAACGTCCGTGACCGTGAGGTAGGTCGGGACCAGGAGCGCCGAGACCGGCAGCATGAGCGTGGCCAGCATCATGCCCAGGACGACGTTGCCCAGTACCGGCCGCAGCCGGGACAGGGCGTAGGCGGCGGCGACGTCGACGATGACCTGGGTGAGCCAGGCGCCGACAGCGAGGAGCAGGGTGTTGAGGAAGTACTGGCCCAGGCCGACGTTGGTCCACGCCTCGCTGTAGGACTCCGGGTGCCAGCTCTGCGGCAGCAGCGTCGGGTTCGGGTCGGCGAGTTCCGCGGAGGACTTGAGGGCCCCGCTGGCCATCCAGTACAGCGGGAAGACGAACGCGAGGGTGAAGCCGACGACAGTCAGGACGAGGACGAACCGGTAGAGGAGCCGGCCCGCACGGCGGTTCATCTCAGTGGGGGCGATGAGGGTGCGTTCCGCAGGGGCGGACATGGTGGTTCCTTTCAGCCCTTGCTGCGGGTCAGCCGCAGGTAGACGGCGGCGAACAGGCCCAGGACGATGAAGAGCACGGTGCTCATCGCGCTGGCCATGCCGAAGTCGTTGTAGACGAACGCGTACCGGTACAGCAGCAGCAGGACGGTGACGGTGGCGTCGTTGGGGCCGCCGCCGGTGAGCACGTAGGGCTCGACGAACACCTGCATGGTGCCGATGATCTGCAACAGCAGGGTGATCATGAGGATGAACCGCGTCTGCGGGATGGTCACGTGCCACAGCCGCTGCCGGATGGAGGCGCCGTCGAGTTCGGCCGCCTCGTACAGTTCGCCCGGGATGGAGCCGAGGGCGGCGAGGTAGATCAGGGTGGTGGTGCCCATGTTCGCCCAGGTGGAGACCAGGACCAGGGAGACCATGGCGAGGTTCTCCGACTCCAGCCACTGCTGGGCCGGCAGGTGGAACATCTCCAAGACGTTGTTGAACAGGCCGGGGCCCGGGTCGTAGAACCAGCGCCACAGCAGCATGGTCACGATCGGTGGCAGCATTACCGGGAGGTAGACGGTCATCCGCAGGTAGGACCGGGCGTGCCGGAACTCGTTGAGGACGACCGCGGTGGCGAACGGGGCGACGAAGCCGAAGACGAGGGCGAGGAGCGTGAAGTAGCCGGTGTTCTTCCACGCGGTGGCGAACAGCGGGTCGTCGAAGAGGCGCTGGTAGTTCTCCCAGCCCACCCAGGTCGCCGGCCGGGCGAAGGTGACCTGCTGGAATCCCAGCAGGATGCCCCGCACGATCGGGTACCAGGAGAACAGGGCGAAGCAGATCAGCCCCGCGCCGAGGAACGCGTAGGCGGTGAGGTTCTCGCGGATGCGGCGCCGGAGCCTGCTGGGGTTGTCCACCGAGTACTTCTGCGGCTTGGCTGTGCGCTTGGGTGCCCTGGTCAGGGTCGGAGCCGCCATGTCACTTGACCGTAGCGAGGATGCCGTCGACCTTCTTGGCGGCATCCGCGAGCAGTTGGTCGATGTTCGAGTCCTTCTTGGTCAGTACCGCCTGCATCAGCCCGTCCAGGACGGTGTAGATCTGCTGGGCGTTCGGCGGCTCGACCTTCTGCTCCAGCTGGGCGTTGCGCTCGATGAAGGGCTTGTAGTTGCCCTGCGGGACGTTGGCGTACGTGCGGTGCGCGGCGTCCTGCTTGGCCGCGGCGCCACCGGTGAGGAGCCTGTCCAGCGGGAGGCCGATCGGGACGTCGTTGCTGGAGGCGCGCTTGTCCTCGAACTCGGTGCGGTCGGGGTTGAGATACTTCCACTGGAGCCACTCGATGCCGGCCTTGATCTTCTCCGGCGACGCCTTCGGATTGAACATGAAGCCGCTGCCGCCGCCCAGGGTGGCGTTGTCGTTCGGCATGCCGGCGACGCCGTAGTCCTCGTACTTGCGCTCGAACTGCTTGACGATGGTGGGGATGTTGTCCGGCCCGGCCATGTACATACCGAGCTTGCCGGCGCCCATCATCTTCTGCACGTCCTCGATCTGCAGGAGCTGACGCGTGCCCATGGTGTTGTCGGTCCAGCGCATGTCGTGCAGCATCTGGAGTGCCTTGCGGCCGGCGTCGCTGTTGAACGCGGCCTTCCAGCGGCCCTGCTCCTTGACGGCGATGTCGCCGCCCATGGAGTAGACCCAGGCGGTGTAGTGCCAGCCGCCCTGGTTGTTCTTGCTGTAGTCGGCGTAGCCGACGGTCCCGTCGCCCAGCGCCGAGATCTTCTTCGCGGCCGCCCGGACCTCGTCCCACGTGGTCGGCGGCTTGTCCGGGTCGAGGCCGGCCTTCTTGAACAGGGCGCGGTTGTACACCAGGCCGAGGGAGTACTGGCCGTTCGGCAGCCCGTACAGGCCGCCGTTGGGGCCGGTGAACACCTTCAGGTAGTCCTTCTTGATCTGGTCGTAGTACGGCATGTCCTTCACGTACTTGCTGATGTCGGCGCCCTGGCCGCGCTGTATCAGCCCCGAGGGGTCGGTGAAGTACACGTAGTAGACGTCCTCCAGCTGGCCACCGGCCAGTTTCGCGGAGAAGGTCTTGGGGTCCATCTGGCCCTCGCGGGCGTCGATCCTGATCTTGGGGTGCGCCTTCTCGAAAGCCTTGATGTCCTCCACGAAGTACTTGTGGTCCACAGGCTGCGTCTTGGGCGGCATGCCGTTCACCGTGATGGTGACGACGCCGTCTTTGCCGACTCCCGTGGTCTCGCTACTGCATGCGACGAGACCCGCGGAGAGGGCACAGGCGATGCCTGCGGCGATGAGCCGGCGGCGGCTCTGGATTCCAGCCATGAGAGGTCAGCCTTCCTGCGATACACCCGCGTCCGTGGGCCCCGTCGCCCACAGCTCCAGCGGACACGCAGAACGTAGAAGCCTGTCATGTAAGAAGTCAATGACTGTGCGCAAAACTTCTACTGGATTGCTCCGGCGGGCGGCCTGCCCGTGGAGCCGCGAAGGAGCAGCTGGGTCTGGAAAAGGGTCACGCCTGGGGCGATCTGCTGTCCTTGCATCTGTTGCGCGAGCGCCTCCACGGCCGCGTCCGCCATCCGCGCCACGGGCTGCTGACACGTGGTCAGCGGCGGGTCGACGGCCACCATGAACACCGAGTCGTCGAACCCCGTCACCGAGACATCACGGGGCACGTCCAGGCCCAGGCGGCGAACTCCACGAATCGCCCCCAGCGCCAGTTCGTCACTTCCGCAAACAATCGCGGTCGCCCCGTCCCGTACGAGCCTCACCGCGGCCGCAGCGCCCCCTTCCAGTGAGAACAGAGCGTGCCCGACCAGCGGCATCCAGTCCTGCGAGGGGACCTCGCGGGCCTTCCAGAAGGCCGCGAAGGCCGCGAGCTTGCGGGCGGACGGCACGTGCCCCGCCGGGCCGATCAGCAGCCCCACGCGCTGATGCCCCACCCAGGTCAGATGGGTGAGGGACTGGACGACGGCATCCGCGTCATCCGCACTGATCCGCACCGACCCCTCGTTCTCGTCGGCAGGGTTCACCAGCACCATCGGCACCTTGCGATCCCTCAGCGCCCTGCCCTGCTCCGGTCCGGCGTCGGCGTAGCTGGACCCGATGAAGACGATTCCGCCAATGTTCTGTTTCAGCAGCATCTTGATGTAGTTCGCCTCGGAAACCCCATCCGATGTGCGAGTGCACAGCACGGGTATGAGCCCCCGCTTGTTGAGGCGGCCGGCGATCGCCTCCGCGAAGGCGGGGAAGACCGGATTGCGCAGATCCGGCACCACCACGCCCACCAGCGGGCTCCGCTCGACCTCGGTCGCAGCGGGCCGCGGCAGACCCAGCACGTCCAGAGCCCTCAGCACCCGCTCCCGCGTCGCGGGGGCCACCGCCGGATTGCCGTTCAGCGCCCTACGGACCGTCCCCTCGCTGACGCCTGCGAACTCCGCGACATCGCTCAGCTTTTTCTTCATACGCGCACCGTACATTGAGAGCGCAAGAAATGATCAGAAAAATGCAAAGATTCTGCAATCGCAAGCCCGGACCGGAGGCGTCTCTCCGCACTCGACGATCTCCACCGCGAGGCCGCCGCCAGGCGGTCACCCCGGAGCAGCACCCGCACTGAAACGATCGGCAAGGCGGGGCCGACCACGCCCCGCCGCCTCCTGGGGATGCCGGGCTCTCACGGCACATGCGCGCACGGGCCCGCGTGGGATCACGGGAAACTTGGACCTCGTGGGACCAGTCACAGGACCGGGCGCAGTGGCCGAGGATGTGGTCGTACCCCCTGTCGGCCGGCTGGTGGTCCGCCGGGAGCTGTTCGACCGGCTGCGGGGTCCGGCTCAAGTCACCGTGGTGTCCGCGCCGCCCGGTAGCGGCACGAGTGTGTTGCTGCGGTCGTGGAGTGAGCGGGCCGCCCCGGCCGGGCGAGTGGCGTGGTCGGCGGTCGCGGGTGAGGAGCGGGACGGGCAGGGCTTCTGGCTGTCGGTCGTCGACGCGTCGCGGAGGACGGGGCCGGGCTCGGAGCTGGTGCAGGCGGTGTCGGCGGCCCCGGACTTGGACGGGTGGGCCCTGGTGGAGCGCCTGCTGAACGACCTGGCGCCGCTGGACGAGCGGGTATGGCTGGTTGTCGACAATGCGCACCAATGGGAGTCGGCGGTGCTGCGTCAGCTGGAGCTTCTTGTGCTGCGGGTTCCGCCGCTGCCGGCCTTCGTTCTGGCCTCCAGGCACGACGTGCCGCTGAGGCTGCCCCGGCTACGCCTTGAGGGTGGCCTCTGCGAAATCCGCGAAGGCGACCTGCGGTTCAGCTTGGCCGAGACACGGCAGCTGTTCACGACCGCCGGGCTGGATCTGCCGGAAGCGGCCATGCGTCTCTTGCACGAGCGCACGGAAGGGTGGGCGGCGGGTTTGCGGCTGGCGGCGCTGTCGCTGTCCGGCCGCCCGGACCCGGAGCGTTCCGCCCTGGATTTCTCCGGCAGCGAACGGACGGTCGCGGAGTATCTGCTGGCCGAGGTGCTGGGACGGCAGAACGAGCGGGTGCGGCGACTGCTGCTGCGTACCAGCGTGCTGGACCGGGTCAACGGGGAACTCGCCGACTGCTGGCCGGAGATGGCGGAGCCGTGAGCATGCTGCAGGATCTGGAGCGGCAGAACGCGTTCGTGTCGTCGCTCGACACGGCATACTCGTGGTTCCGGTACCACCAGATGTTCGTGGACCTCCTGCGACTGGAGCTACGCCGGACCACTCCTCAAGCCCGGCATCCTCCAGACCGCCGTCGACGCCGGCCAGGTCACCGCTGACGGCAACCTCGATGCCTTCGCCACCCTCACCGGGCTCCTGGACAGCTTCTCGCCCTACTTCGCCCTGACCAATTCCAACGCCTGACTCACGCGGAGTTGCAGTCGTCGCCGGGGTGGAGCCGACCCGTCGGATGGCGGCTCGATCCGGGTGACAACCCGGCCGCCAGCGAGCAGTACTTCGTGGTGGTGGAGGGCCGCACGGTGCTCTCGGCCCAGGCGGCCACCACCTCCTCCGGGGCGCTCATAACCTGCTGCCCTTCACCGCGGCCGCAGTATCCAGCCACGCGGTGAGCGCGGTCGTGGCGGCGGGGTCGGCCGAGGCGAGGGCGTCCAGGATGCCCTGGACGGTGTCGCTTCCTGCGCCTCAAGGAGTGGCGTGGTGTGGAGGAGAGGGGCGCGGATGAGGGCCCGCTCACCGGGATCTTCGGCGCAGACGGCAGAGGGTCAGCGGTGGGGGCGCCATCGGGTGAACACGCGCTCGTTCGGGCCCGCGTGGACCCCGAAGGGCAGGCCGATGGAATCGAGGGTGAAACCCTCGCCGGGGGCGAGGACTGTGTAACCGCACCGGGTGTAGAGGGGGCCCAGCTCGCGTTCGGTCGCGTACGAGCCGTACAGAAGAAAGTAGCCGAGTTGCTCATGAACCTGCCAGGCCATCCTGAGCAGGGCAGAGGCGATTCCCTGGCCGCGGGCGGCCTCGGCAACCGCCAGGCCGTGGATCTTGGCGACGGCCACGCCCAGAGTCAGGGCCCTCGGGGGGTCGTAGCCGCTGTCCAGTGCCTTGTTGATGATGCTCCCGGGGGCAGTGACGGACAGCACTCCGAGGACTTGGTCCTCGCCGTCGGCGGCAATCAAGGTCATGCTGATGCCGGACATCGACTCGGCCATGGACTGCGTGACGAACGAGCGGGCGGCGGCCTTGAAAAAGGCGTTGGTGGTGCCGCCCAGACCACCCAGGAGGATCGAAGCGGCCGTGCCGTCCTCGATGGCGGAGCGCAGGGCGGGGGTGAGGCGGACCCCGGCCATCCCCAGCAGAGCGTCAGCCGCATCCGTGTCCTGTGCTCGTGCGAGGCGGATGCGGGCACTCCCGGGGGTCGGCGGCCAGCCCTCGCGCAACCGGTCGGCGGACACCGGCGCGGGGCGCGCGCCCTTCTTCGTCGTGCGCTTGCCCATGGACAACCCCCTGGTGATCGAGTGCGGAGCATCGGTGGAGCGGCTGATAGCAAGAGAATCTTGTCCCTTTGCCGGGCGGCTCAGCGACCATCTCCGATCACAGCCATGATGAAGGCCTGCCGGCGCAGGCTCTGCGCCGGCGACAGGAAGGGCCGATTGCTGTGTCCGTACGTACCCGATCCTGCGGTGTGCGTGGTTCGGAACCTCCGGCGACAGCCCAGGATTTAGCTCGGGCAACGAACCACCGCGCGGAGACTGCTACTGGCAGTCCACCAAGTCGGACTTGAGGATGAACACCGCCTGGGGCCCGGAGTCGAGGTCGCCCGCGTACCACTCCCCGTTTTCCTGCTGGACGTCGAAACGGGTGTCCTCCGCGGTCGTTCCCTCGTAGTGCTCGTCGTCGGGCCAGCTGAAGTATTTGGTGCCCTCAGGTGCCGTGCAGGACGCGGGGAGGTCTTGGGAGTGGTGGGTTGCGGTGCGCGGGGCCGCGGTTGCGGCCGTCGTGCCAGCGAGCGTGAACGCGGCGGTGGCGGAAATGAGTGCCGCCAGGACGCGGGGTGTACGGGACAACGCCGTCTCCTTCTGGAACAGGTTCTGCCGACGTGCGCCGACAGGCAGAGCGATAGCCACATGAGCGGCACACACCCAGACCCATCCCATCGCTGAGAACCCATCACCGCCAGGAGAAAAACGTCCGAGCAGCCACTGACTCGGCGGACAGGAGTTCGATCCGCCCTGGCTCCGGAGAGATGTTCACGCCCGAAGTCGTCTCAGGAAACGGTCAGTCAGGGATGTTGAAGCACCAGGGTGCGGGCCCGGAGCGTGGCGTCGGCACCTGGTCGCCGCCGGTCAGGGCGGCGAAGTCGGTGTCGGGTAGCACGAGAGATTTCAGTGCCCAGGTCTGTGACCTGCGCACTGAAATGTTTCGTGCGATGTCGCACGGCGTCTCGGGTGCACCAGATACTTCAGTGCCCGGTGGACGAGGTCAGCGTTTTACGCGGTTGCGGACGGCCAGGACGGCGAGCGCCAGGAGGAGGGGCTCGGTCAGGCGGGAGGTCATCTCGATGTAGGTGCCGGCGGTGGTCAGGTCCTGGCCGGAGGAGCGGAAGACGACCGAGTTGAGGGTGACGTTCAGGGCCTTTTCGAAGCGCTTGCCGGCGAGCCGGTTCCCGGTGGGGTTGGCCGGATCGTCCTTGTCGATCTCGAAGGTCACCCGCCCGCCGCCAGCGGGTATGGTGCCGTTCGCTTCCTGCTTCGGATCGTCCTTGGGCAGTCCGAAGCCCATCAGTAGCACGATGGTGACGAGCAGGGCGGCGGCGAGCCAGCCCAACGCCCGGGAGGCGCGCAAACCGTAGCCGGACAGCAGCCAGTAGCCGTGCAGCAGTCCGCGTTCGGCACGGGTGGTGCCGGTGCGGTCGTGGCGCCGCATCTCCATCTCGCCGTAGTAGAAGTCCGCGGCGCCGGGTTCGTTCTTGCTGTCCTCGAACGATTTGCGCAGCGCCCGGTACACCGGGGCGAGCTGCGCCGGCCCGACGTGCCCGGCGCCAACCCCGCCCGCGTTCCAGCCCGGTACGGCAGTCGTCCGGCTCGCGCGCCAGTGGTGTTCCTCGGCGAGCGTGCGGCGCGGGGTGAACCGCACGAGGTGCCCGTCGCGGGGAGGGACGGTGTCGAAGGAGCAGGTGCCTTCCAGGCGGATCTGGTCGAGGTGCACGGTCCCGGTGAACACGCATTCCTCAAGTCCGACGTCGGCCAGGACCAGGTGGGCCGCGTCCACGCCGCGCAGCGAGGCGATGCGTACAGCGGCGTCGGACCCGCCTAAAACTGGATCCTCTGCCACCTGCCGGCCGTCGGAGAGCACAAACGGATCGGGCTCTGCCGCGATGGTGAGGGGGTATTCGAAGACCGCGTGGGCGAAGTCCACCGTGGTGTGGCGCAGGCGCAGCTCGGCCGTCGAGGACCAGCGGGTCCGCCGGCACTCCAGGCGGCGCGTGGCAAACGCAAGGGTCACCGGGCCGCCGAACACCGCCTCCGACAACAAGACCCGCCCGGCACATGCCAACGGCCCCAGGCTTAGGGCCTTCCCGAAGGTCGCCGACGTGAACCCGGCGTTGCCCGTGAAGGTTGCCGACTCAAACGTGGCGTCACCAAGGCGTCGGTCCCCGGTGGCAGGGTCGTAGAGGACAGCGAGAAGGGCGCCAAGGAGAGGTTCAGTGATGGTGGTGCCGCGGTGGTCGACATCGGCGCCGGGGGACAGGCTGGCCAGATAGGCGTTGCGGGCGGCAGCATCCAGGTGGGCGAGGCACTCGGAGTAGCCCGAGACGTGGATACCCCGGCAACCGACCGGGTCCTGCGGAGTGGCGCCGTGGCCGCAGTGCGGCCAAGCAGGCGGAGTTGGGGACGGCGTAGGACTCAGGTTCGGCATGCCTGAAGGACGACCGGCACGGGCCGATGGTTGCCCAATCCTCTCCACGCCCGGGGCCGCGCTGCGGAACTGAAGGACACACTGAAATGAATCGTGCGCTACTGAAAAATTCGGCGCTGTCCGACAGTCGGGGTGGGCCTGCTCGACGGCTTCGGGATACGCCTCGTGCTTGGAAAACGCCGGACGCCCCGCTCCTCCTGGCCGTGGAGGGCGGGGCACTGGCACGGCAGGTCAGGTCTGGCACTGGGACGTTGCGGCGCTGGACCAGTTGCTCCAGGCGCCTCCCGCCGGCCGGACGTGGACGCGGATCGTGATCTTCGCGTTGACGACGAAGCAGACGCGGGTGGAGCTGGCGATTTCGATGGGGCCGACGGTCGAGCGGCGCTGGACGAGGGTGCGACCGCTGCCCATCTTGGTCCAGTCGTCGCCGTCGCCGGCGACGTGGAGGAAGGCTTCGTATTCGACGGTGGCGGCGTGGGCACGCGTGTTGTTGATGACGGTGTGGGCCTTGATGTCGCGGAAGAAGATCTTTCCTTCCTTGAACCTCTCGGCGCTGATGCAGCCGTTGGCGGAGATGCTCTGGGTGGAGACGGAGCCGCCGCAGGCGACGGCGGCGGCATGGGCGTCGGCGGTGGGCAGGAGGACGACGAGGGCGGTGGCGGCGGTGAGGGCTGCTGTCTGTCGCAGGCGCACGGAGTGTCCTTGTCTGTGGGGGTTCTGAGGCTATCCAGGAACGGGTGGGAACGCGTTGTTTCCGCGAACGTGTCCTCGGGCCCACAGCAGCGCACCGCGCTCTCGCCTGCACCGTCGCCCAGTACGACGCCTCCCGTTCCCACCGCCTCATGAACGTGCCCCGGCCTTGGCCCTCGGCCTCTGCCTGATCGGGGGCCACGTCGGCCGCCGGCCGGGGCCGCCGCTGGCCGGTCGCCGCGGCTGCGGCTGCGGCTCCGGTGCGTGGCGCCGGCACCTGCTCGCCGCCGAGGGCCCAGACGCCCCCGGTCGCTCGGTGAACATCGCATATGCGGATGGTCTAGTCCAAACACCGCGTGACCTGGCCCTGTTCTCGTATAGCTACGGCCAGGTGGCGTGTAGCGCAGAGTAATGCTCTAGACCGCCGACCTCACGCGCCGGCAGGCGTACGGGTCGGCGTCTGCCCGTACAGGATCTTCTCGGCCGCGACCTGCTCGTCCACCCACACCTTTCCCTGGCCGTGACAGTCCTCGCACGTCTCCCAGCGGAGGTCGGGCATATCGGTGGCTTCGTCGAGCATGCCGTGGAGGACCTGCACGGAGCCGTCTCCGTCGCACTCGTCGCACTGGAACTCGTACTCGCCCTCAACCAACGCCATGACGCGCCCCCCTGACCAGCAACGGATGTGAGGGCTGTGATCCTATGCGCCCGACCCCGCCCTGAGCATCACTCTGCGCTACACGCCACCCGGCCGTAGCTATACGAGAACAGGGCCTCGCCCCTTGGGGACCACCGGGGCAGCCGTTGGCACCAACGGCTGCTTCGCGCCGACTGCCGATCGCGGTAAATCGGGGCTATACCCCCGGCTGGCGGCCATGATGACGGAATGCAGATTCAGCGCGCACTCCAGTACGCCCGGTGTGCCGCCGTCCTCGACAGCGATCCGGACGTGCCCAGCGAAGGCACGTACGACCAGGCCCTCACCAACGGCCTCGCGGCGATCGTCGCCCACGAGTGGCCGGGCGAGGAGGCCAACGCCAAGGGCCGAATGCACGCCGCGAACACCTTGCTCGATGTCATTGAGCAGCACGCGGTCGCACAGCCGGACGGCTCGCGCCTCATACCGTGGGTGAGATTCGACGGTTCCCCCGCCGGAACCCGTGTCGACGTGGCCGCGCTCCGCCACGGCGTAACCGAGACCCAGGGTGTACGCCACGCCCGAGGCACAGGAACCCTCGAACGTGCCCACGTCGATGCGCTCGTCGCCCTGGACGATCATCCCGCACTCCGTCGGATCGGCGAAGTGACGAGTGATGGCCAGTGGGTCAACGCGAAGATCGCCGATTCCTACGAGCAGCAGCGCGCCGAGGAGTACCTCATATTCATCGGCGATGAGGAAGCCGACGAGCGGGCTGAACGCGCACCCGATCGCCTTGAGCCGTACCACCCCAGGCACAACCCGGACAGGAATGGTACCGAGCTGGGCTACTGCCCGGTGTGTCACCGCGAAGCCTTCAAGCTTGACACCCCCGACGAGGAATACGGCATGAGCATCGGCGCATGTCTCGTGTGCTCGTACACACGCTCCCCCCAAGTGTCCTACTACCTGACGCTGACCGCCGAGATGGAGGCCACCTTCCCCACCGACTGAACCCGCCCGACAGCCGGTTTCCTACCGGCGGGTTACTTGTTCCCCGGTGTCTGGGCTAGGACTTCGGGGCCGACTACCTGCGCGAGGGCGACACCCTCGTCGTCCCGTCGCTGGACCGGCTCGGCCGCTCCATCCAGGACCTCATCGCGATCGGGTCCGGCCTGTGCAAGCGCCGCGTCGGCTTCACCTCGCTGCACGAGGCGCTCGACACCACCACTCCCGGCGGCCGGCTCGTCTTCCACGTCTTCGCTGCACTGGCGGAGTTCATCCGCGAACTCATCGTGCAGGGCACCAACGAGGGCCTGGGCGCCGCCCGCGCGCGGCGCCCGGCTCGGCCGCCCGCCGGTGATGACCGAGGAGCAGGTGCGTCACGCCCGCGACCTACTCGCCCGCCCGGAGAACACCGTCACCTCGATCGCGAAGCTCCTCGGCATCTCCCGCAACACCATCTACAACTACGTGCCCGAACTCAAGGGTGGTCGCCTCGCACTCGCTGGGGCGACGAGCACGCCGGAACTGCCCCAACCCGGCAGGTCAGAGGACTGATCACCGCCGTTTGCGGCTGGTGACAGCGTTCTTACCGGCACCCTAACTTCCTGCCGCGCAGGGACGTTAAACAACAAGCTGAGCCGAGACGGAAGCCGGACAGCGCCCGGGATGGAGATTTCTCCCCCTGGGCGCTGTCCGTTCGGGGCTGAATGTTGCAAGTAGCGAACCCGGCTAAGGAACGATGCACCGGTGGAGTCGACCGTGCCCGCTCACCTTCGGCGGCGTCGGCGCGCACGTACGGGCCACCTCGGCTTGGGCCGGCCCGTGGGGTACTGGCGGGAGCGGCGCCGGTCCGGCTTCGGCGGCGGATACAGCGCCGCGCACAGCCGGGACGCTTCGGCAAGCTGCTCCAAGCGCTCACGTCGCTGTGGCGAGAGGTACAGGGGAATCGGGGCAACCATCGAAGCCTCCGCGCTCGAGGAAAGTCGGCCTCCCGCACTCTCCATCCTCTCCATCCTCTCCGTCGGCCCCACGACGGAGCCACCAGGCACGTCCCGACCGCTGGCGCAGCGACTTCGTCGTCCGTCCCGCCTGACGGCCGCAGCGGATCACGGTTGAAGGCCCTGACCGGGGCCTTGGCCCGGCTGCTGGTGCTGCTGCTCGTGCTCCTGGCGGCGACGGTCGACCGGTTTGGCCGGGCCGGCGGCCGGGTGCGACACCTCCCGGTCCTCAAGGGCGCGGCGGCGGGCCTCGGCCGCGCGGGTGATGGCAGCGAGCCGGTCCAGGTGCTCCGGAGTGCGCAGCCACGTCGCCGGATCGGTCGTACGACCCTCCAGCGTCACGTCGGCCCACTTCCGATGCGAGGCGCGCGCGGTCGCCCCACACGTCTTGGAGCTGTCCCGGACGACCGGGATGCCGTGCAGTCGGGGCGGTTCTGCATCAGGTGGCTCGCCCGAGTCATTGCCCGGGGGCGGACCATCCCCTCCTTGACGGTTGTGAGGCGTCGGTGAGGTCGGCGCCGGTGGCGGCGTCCCGCTGGAGGTGGCCGGTGCCGTGCCAGTCCAGGCACATGACCGTCGCGTCGTCTTCCAGGTGACCCTGGCTGGCGCCGACGATCGCCCCGATGAGAGCCCGAGCGGCTTCACGGGGATGGAGCGCGCGTGTACCGACGATCAGGTCGGACAGGTCCAGGTTCGTGGCGTTGCGTTCGAGCATGCCGTCGGTCAGCATCACCAGCCGATCTCCCGGCCGCAGGTCGAGGGACTGCACCCGGTAGGTGTGCGGATACCGGACGCCGAAGGGCAGATCGACCTTCGGAACGATCTGCCGCACCTGGCCGTCGCGCATCAGCAGCGGCCAGGGGTGCCCGGCGTTGATGAACTCCGTTCCGCCGTCGAGCAGGCTGATCCGCAGCAGCTGGCCGGTGACATAGCCCTCGCGTCCGTGCTCCCGCATCGCCTGGTCGGCTTCGTCGGCCTGCTCCAGGAGGCTCGCGCCGGCCCGCCTCGCCCGGCGCAGGGCACCCACCACGAGGGTGGCCAGCAGCGCCGCCTGGACGTCATGACCCATGGCATCGGTGACGGACAGTTGGACGGCGTCCCGGTCGATCACGTAGTCGAAGGTGTCACCCCCGACATGGTCGGCGGGCTCCAGCGCCCCGGCGACCGCGAACTGCGCCGCCTCGCACGCCAGCGACGCCGGGAGCAGCCGGTGCTGGATCTCCGCAGCCAGGCTCAGCGGGCTGGTGCGCCGTCCCCACTGGTAGACGTCGGTGAAGGACCGGTTCGCGATGACGATGTACGCCAGCGCGTGCGCACTCTCACCGATCTCCCGCATCACCTGCTCATCCGGCGCCGCGGGCAGGAACAGCTCCAGGAGCCCGATGGCGTCGCCGCGGTTGGTCACCGGGGCGACGACCCGCACCAGCGCCCCGTGCCGGCTGTCCTCGACGGCCGGCTTCTGGGTGCGGATCACGTCGTCGTACACGGTGCCCCGCAGTGTGATGCGCCGGGCCGGCTCACCGGTCTCGACACTGCCCGCCGCCCCCAGCCGTACGACCGAACTGCCGGTGAAATCGGTGATCAGAAAGGACACCGACCTGGCCCCGAGCTGCTCCTTGAGTATCCGCGCGACCACGTCGAGCGACTCCACGGGGGCTGCGGCTTCTGCCGCCTCCAGGACTCCGGCCAGTGAGATCGCCGTGCGGTGGTTCCCGTTCCCGGAAAGGCGGGAGGCTCCTGCGCCGTTCCCGTCCGGCCCCGCTGCTGTCACGACGACTCCCCACTGATCCATGGCACTCAAGGCTTCACACGCTGGTGCCCGGCCCGGTACCAAACATCATGGTGCACCACGCATCCGGGCCCTACGACCACTCGGCCCGCCCGCTCTCTCGGACCGGGTGCGGTCAGAGCTGACTTCTGGCGCCCGGCGCTTCAAGAGGCGCGGGCGCCGGTCAGGTGGCGGCCAGGACGATGGCCGTGTAGTACGCGGCGAAGGCGGCGAGTGTGAAGGCGTGGAAGACTTCGTGGAACCCGAACCAGCGCGGCCAGGGGTCGGGGCGCTGCAGGCCGTAGGCGACAGCGCCCGCGGTGTAGAGCAGGCCACCGGCGATGACGAGAACGGCGACCGCAATGCCGCCAGTGCGTGCGAAGCCGGGCAGGTAGAACACCGCTGCCCAGCCCAGGGCGATGTATCGCAGGGTGTACAGCCAGCGCGGCGCCCCAATCCACCAGATCCGGAACGCGACACCGGCCGCGGCCCCGGTCCACACCAGAGACAGCAGCACCACCCGCTGGCGGCCGTTCAGCAGGAGCACCGCCAGAGGCGTGTAGTTCTGGCGATGATGAGGAAAGTGTTCGCGTGGTCCAGCCGGCGCAGGACCGCCTCCCCCCGCGGGCCCCAACTGCTTCGGTGATAGACCGCGCTCGTGCCGAACAGCAGCAGCGCCGAGGCCGCGTACGGGTGTCGTCTACTTCCCCCGATACAGCACCCCAACCAACCAGCTGGACGACCGCACCGCCCTCGTGCTGAGCAGCATCGGCCTCCCGGACACGGAATGGTTCATGTCCAAGGCCAGCCTGCGCGCCGACGACTCCATCAACCTCACCCAGTGGTACGGCGACAAGGGAACGGTGCCCAAGGAGTGCGCCGACTGGCTGGTCCTCGGCATGTTCGCCGACACCACGCTCGCACTCGCCCCGGACACCGGCACGGTCTACGCCCTCGGCGACGGCGAGACCGAGCTCCTCTACACGCCGATCCACCGTGACGTCGAATCGCTCGTCTACGCCCTGACCAAGTTCCAGATCCTTCAACAGGAACTGGAGGACCACGACGACGCGGACGCGGAAGACCGGATCGACACACTCCGCGCGGAGATCACCGAGTTCGATCCCCTGCCGTTTGAGGACGAGAACTCACAGTGGCACGTGACCTTCGAGGAAGTCATCGACGGCATCTGGTAACTGTTCGCTGACGGGAGCCGAGTCGAGCTCAATCCTCACGCACCCGGTGCTCCGCCGGCAGGCCGGAGCAGGGCCTAAATGGTTCCCGTCGCCCGGTCCCTCGAAATGGCCACGGCTACAGGGCAGTCAAGCCCCGCCGCAGCGCCGCCACCTGACGCACTTGCCCACCTGGGCATGAGCTCCTGTCACGACCACGACGCCCGCGCCAATCACCAGGAGAAGCGACTTCTCAGTCGCATCAGCCCGGGCCACGCCGTTCCGGGTCCGTGGGGGCTCCATCCCTTCAGATATGGTTCAAGCTCCTCCGTCGTGGGTTCACGTGTAGGAGGCATACCTGGGAGTCCAGCCAGAGGGTCTATCGACCGTGCGTATTCTCTTGCCCACTCCAACCAACGTCGCGCTGAGTCCAGTGCCGACTCGTCCGCGGTGGCCTGCAGTTCTCGGATACGGCGTTCCAGCGCCGTGCAATACGCGCTGAGAGCAGCTGCTTCTTGCCAGCCTCTCATTTCTTCATGCAGCGCCTGGGAAAGTTGCTCGCGAACAGCTTGTTCCTTCGCCACGTCCAAGGCCGTCTGCCAACGAGCCACGCGTTCTGCCCTGGCTCGCTGTTCGTCCCGCTGGCGCTGAGTGTCCTCCGCAGCTCGCGCCTCGATCTCCCCAAGGATCACGCCCAGAGCTTCTTCGAGTGTCCGGCTCTTCCGATCCCGCCAGCGACCGGGCCGGTCGGTCAGACCGTGCGCAAGTCCACGACTAGGAGCTGTCCGGGCGATCATGTGACTGGCTGTTCATCCGGTCGTTGTCCAGGGTATGGGTGGGGATCGGCGTGGTGAGCTGTCGGATGCCGAGTGGGAGCGGCTGCGGCCGTTCCTGCCGGTGAGCAATGGTCGGTGCGGGCGGTGGCGTGACCATCGTCAGGTGATCGACGGGATTCTGCACCGGGTGCGGACCGGGGTGCACTGGCGTGATCTCCCGGAGCGGTTCGGGCCCTGGAAAACCGTCTACGAACGCCACCGGCTGTGGTCGGCGGACGGTACCTGGGAACGTCTGCTGCAGCAGGTCCAGGCCGCGGCCGACGCGGCCGGAGAGATCGACTGGGATGTGTCGGTGGACTCCACCAGCGTGCGCGCCCACCAGCACGCGGCCGGCGCCCGGACGCTCCACCGCCTGTCCCGGGCAAGTCAAAGGGGGCCGAGGCCGTGGAACACCAGGCCGAATTGCCGTGGCAGAGTCTGGTCGCCCGGCTGGTGGAGGTGGTGCGGGAGGTGAGGGCCTGGGCCGCTCGCGGGGAGGCTTCACCAGCAAGATCCATCTGAGCGCCGACGGCCGCTGCCGCCCGCTGTCCCTGATCATCACGCCCGGACAGCGGGCCGGCTGCACCCAGTTCGCGCCGGTACTGGAGAAGATCCGGGTTCCCCGCCAGGGGATTGGTCGGCCCCGCAAGAAGCCGGACAGCGTCGCAGCCGACAAGGCATACAGCAACGGGCCCTGCCGTCAGTGCCTGCGGCAGCGCGGCATCCGGCACACCATCCCGGAGAAGGCCGACAGCCAGGCCGCCCGCCAGCGCAGAGGATCGCGCGGCGGGCGGCCACCTGGCTTCGACCGGGACCGGTACAAGAAGCGCAACACCGTCGAGCGGGCCATCAACAAGCTGAAGAACCACCGTGCAGTGGCCACTCGTTATGACAAGCGCGGCTACGTGTTCCTCGGTACCGTCGCGGCAGCATCCGTCGCCATCTGGCTTCGTACGTGACCGCGTTCAGCTCACCGAAGCACCCGGCGCCAGCGTCAGACCAGAGGCTGCGAGGAAGACTTCAAGGCTGGTGACGCCACTGTCGGTACCGTCGTCCCATTCGACCAGGAGCGCCGAGAGGCCCTCATCCCAGGTGTCCCGTGTGTCGATATCAGGGCCAGGATGCCGCTCAACGCAGCCTTCGCCGTGCCGGTACCGGAGGTACAAGTACTGCCCATCTGCCGTCCAGGCATCCCACTGCGAAGGATAGCCGGAACTCGTCTGCACCACCCTCACCAGCAGTCCGCCCTCAACGTCACTCATCCAGTGATGGTGACGCACCTTCACACCTTGGGCAATCGACTTCAGACCTCGATACAGACGCTCCAATCAGCTGTGATCGCCCGGACAGCTCCTAGACGAGCAGCGCGCTCCGGGTTCGTGGACTCCGGGAACTCCTGCCAGGCGGAAACCGTGTACGCGAAGCTGCTGACGGCGATGTCCACTCCGCCCTCGCGACGGGAAAGGAAGGAGCCCGTCTTCCGCACCTCATACCCTCGCCTTACCGCCTCAGCCGCCAGCCCCTGGAGCAGCAGAAGCGACCTGCGACGCAAAGCAGACGGCATCACCAGCCGGCTCTCGCTGTCTTTGAGCGCAGCCACCACCGGATGCAGACGTCCCAGCCATGAGGGGACCGGGACCGGCGCTCCTGCCGCCTTCGGCCGCTGATTCCGCGCGTTGGGGTGTGCGCCCTCCGCGAGGAACAGCTCCAGCCCCGGCCCGCTATCAGGGACCTTCTCGATGCGTTTACCCGCCGGCTCCAGGCCGTGGCGCTTCGCGTAGTCGATGACGCGCCGCCACTCCGCGACCTCGTCGGCATCCGGTTCGGCGATGCGGACGCGCCCCTCGACGACGAGCCGCTCGATCAGTTCCCGTGCCTTGGCCCGCCGGGCGCGCGCGATGGGCCGCTCGCTGTAGGGCGCCCGAGGTTCGGAAGGCACCGCCGGCTCAGCGCCTCGGACTTTCCCGGAGTCGTTGTCGATCATCAGGAGGCAACGATCCCGCATCCCAGCGGGCGAAGGCCAGCCACTTGACACCACGGGTCGAGGACCTTCGTGGACAGCGGGGTTCTCAGGTCGAGTCAAAACGAGGACTCCACGGACCCACGCGAACGTGCCTGAGCGGTCAGATCCTCATGTTGGGCGTCCCGCGGACCGCGTACTACGGTAGGCGCCCTGTTTGCTCGTCGTCATGGTCGGCAGTACGGTCCGGGATCACCCACACCAGGCCCGCCTCGTCGACCAGCCCGGGCGTGGCAGTCGAAGCCCGCACGAAATGATCTTCCGCAGTAACCACGGGCTCTCGGCCAGGGCTTCCAGTGGTACTCCTGGCTCGCCAGCCAGTCCGCCAAGATCACCAGGCCGGCGACCAGAAAAGCAACTTGGGGGTACACCTTCTCCGGCGCCGTGGGACACCCAGCAGACGGCGGGCACACCTACATCTTCCTCGCACAGTCGCCCCCACCCCCGCCCGCCAAGAACATCGTCGGCTCCGGAGTCACCTACCGGCCTGACCCGGTCAAGATCCACCGCCTTGAAACGCCGTGATGCCCGCCGCGAATCTGCGCCACCCGCACTCCCGGCTCGCTCACGGTGCCGACCGCGTACCCAAGCACCGCCAGCAGACCAAGTGAAGTGCATGGACGCCCGTTCATGCCGCGTACCGTCGACCTCACCGACATCATCCCGCAGAACCTGACTCACCTGCGCGTACGCCTCGGCCACGCACCGCTGGAAACCCGGCGTCAGCTTCCCAAGATCACGCAACCCAGCCCAGAACGCCATCAGAGGCCATGCTTCCCCCTGGATCCACTCCCAGACCCTCAGCGATCGCCGCCCGCTGGTTCGGCGCCAGAAAACGGTCCCAGAAATCCAATGCCACCACAGCGGTGTCCAGCAGGTGAAACAGCATCGGATACGGCACCAGAGAGGACGACCATCCCGCCTTGCCCCGCGAAGTCAAGTCCTCCACGTGCCCGGCCTGCCTGTTCACTCATCCCGTCCCCATCACTCCCTCACCTGGCACCGACGGGCACATCCAAACAGCCGCCATTGACAATCGCCGCGACCAGCGCCGATCCCGCCATCGCAACTACCCCACGGGCTACGATCAGCGGATGACGAGGGACGCCACAGAAGGCCGAGTCAAGGCATTGCAAAGCCCTCTATAAACCGCAGGTCAGAAAAAGTCTTCCCCGCCAGCGCGGGGGTGTTCCGAGCGTCAGCAGGGTCACGCTCTTGCCCGATCCGTCTTCCCCGCCAGCGCGGGGGTGTTCCGCAACTCCGTGCCAACGGCGTCTCGCTGGACATGTCTTCCCCGCCAGCGCGGGGGTGTTCCGGAGCCGTTCTGGCGGCCCCGTATGACGGCGGCGTCTTCCCCGCCAGCGCGGGGGTGTTCCGTTGCGTTCCGTTGTTGAGTCTTCGCGGCTCGCGTCTTCCCCGCCAGCGCGGGGGTGTTCCGGCGTGGTTCGCGGAGATGCTGACCGTGCCCCGGTCTTCCCCGCCAGCGCGGGGGTGTTCCGGAATTTCATCGAGCTTATTTCCTCGATCGTGTGTCTTCCCCGCCAGCGCGGGGGTGTTCCGCTGCCCCAGGGTGTCCGGGTACTTGGTCGCCAGTCTTCCCCGCCAGCGCGGGGGTGTTCGTTCCTGCCCGGTGATCCCGAGAGCGTGCGCGAGTCTTCCCCGTCGGTAGGGGGTGTTCCGACCACGAACGCATCACCTGCCCGTTGCCCCTTGTCTTCCCCGCCAAAAATAAGGGGGTGCTCCTGAGAACCCTCGAACCGTGTCCCAGGCCGAGCGGTTCACCCGGCCAGCGCGAGGTTGTTCTGCTCGCCAAACCTGCGGAGATCAAAGAAGAGGGTCCTCGATAACGAGACAGCACCAGCGCGCGGCACCCGTTCCCCCTACGGCTTTGGACCACCGCCTGGCACTGCGAAGTTCGAACAATCTTGCTCGATCGGATGCCATCTCCACGTACCCTGACCAGCGCTCCAGAACACCTGACGCTCCATCAGAACGAGCGTCAAGATACCTCTGGGAGCGTCATTTCAGCGTCAAGACATCGCCCTTAACGCACATAGGGAACGTCATGCGCACCCGCCCAAGCCGCAGGTCAGCGGCCCTTTGCGGCAGGTTCCAGGATCGCCACGCACTCCACGTGGTGCGTCATCGGAAAGATGTCGGCCTGAGCGAGTCGCGGAAAATACTCGGCGGCCTCGCGGACGGCGACGGGAATCCCGAGGACCGCTGGCCCCTGCTGGCCGAGCGTCTCAACGGCGGGGCCGAGAGGGTCGGAGCCAGTCAGGTGGACGTCGTGATGTTGTGCGAAGTTGTCGACTGGCGCCGACGGCCACAAGCAACTCGCCCGGGCAACAAGCGACTTGGGCCTTGATGCGGCGCCGCCCGCCCCTTCCCGGAGTGGCTTGGGAACCAGCCTGCTCCACCGTCGCGAGGTCCTCGGCCCTTGGGTGCGTCACAACCCAGACTTCGCCCAGGAAGCCCTACACGGGTTCGCCGTGACGAGCTTCGGTATCCCCAGGCTGCCGGCACCGCTCACTTTCGTTCTCTTCCACTTCACCCCGATGTCTGCCTGCGGCTACAAGTACGGCCCCTTCGTCGCCCTGGGTGGCGACGCCAACCATGCCCCCGCCTCGGACGCCCACCCGCCGCCCCACACCACCCGGATGAGGCCCTACGACATCGGCTCCCGCATGCACCTGCCGGACGGCGACTTCGTCCCCGGCCAGGAGCTGAAGCCGAACCGCGACGTCACCCGCAAACTCGCCCAGAACGGCTACGTTGACATCGCTTGGCACCTGCTGCGGCCCACGGCCACCGACGACCGCATCGACCAGGCATGGGTCTCCGGCGCTCCGGCCCCCGCCGTCTCGGACTTTCAGCTTCCTGACGAGCCCGCCGGAACGAATTCCTCGCTCAGATCAGGAGATCGAAGAGTTCGAAGGCCTCGTCCCACTGGTCGGTGGAGGGGTGGCGGGTGTCGTGGGCGATGGTTTTGAGAGCGCGGGCGAGGGCGACACTGAGGCCGCCGGCCAGGTCGGGCAGCCGCTGCTGGGTGTCCTCGGCGGCGTCCATGCCGAGGTCGGGGCGGGCGCCGAGCTGGTCGAGCAGGGGGCGCAGTTCGATGCCCTCCTCCAGCTTCTGGAAAGCGTGGATGCTCTCCTGAAGACCTTTTGTGACCGGGAGGTCCTGCGGCTCGATGATGTCCCGGTCGTTGGCCTTGGCATCGGCCCTGCCGATGAGGAAGAGGTCGTAGAGCTTGGAATCCACGAAGTTGTTGTAGCGCTTGAGGTCGTTCTTGTTGACGTCGAGGCCGGCGGCTGCCCGGAAGAAGCGCTCGAACTTGGTAACTCCCATGACGGGCATCTCATTTCACCTTCTCGCGTTGTGGATGGGCCGAGGTCATCGGATGGCTGGTGGTCCCACCTCCCCGAGGTGCTCGTGTGCCAGACGGGTGGCCATGGCGCCCTCACCCACTGCGGAGGCCACCCGCTTGACCGAGCCGCTGCGGATGTCGCCGACGGCGAAGACTCCCGGCAGGCCGGTCTCCAGCGCGAGCGGGGTGCGGGCCAGGGGCTCCCAGACGTCCGCTGTTACCTGGGCCACGTCCTGGCCGGTCGGAATGAAGCCGCGCCGGTCCAGGGTGACGGCGTCGGCGAGCCAGGAGGTGGCGGGACGCGCGCCGATGAAGACGAACAGGGCGCGGGCTGCCAGCACCTGCTGCTCGCGGGTGCGGTTGTCCTCGACGACAACGGATTCGACCCGGTCCTCGCCGGTCACCTCCCGGACTTCGGTATGCAGCCGGACATGGATCCGGGGGTGCCGCTCGATCCGGTCGATCAGGTAGCGGGACATGCTGTGTTCCAGGTCTCCGCCACGGACCAGAACATGGACGGCGGGCGATTCGCGCGCCAGGAACAGGGCTGCTTGGCCTGCGGAGTTGCCGCCGCCTACGACGGCCACCGTGTCAAGGCGGCAGGTTCGCGCCTCCCAGACGGTGGCGGCGTAGTGGACCCCGAGTCCTTCGAACCGCTCGACGCCGGGGGCGGTCAGCCGCCGGTAGCGGGCGCCGGTGGCCACCACGACGTTGGTCGCGGTGACCGTGCCGCCGTCGGCGAGTCGCACCACGCTGTTCCCGCCGCGGTGTTCGAGGCCGGCGGCCTCGGCGGGGACGTCGATCCGGGCGCCGAACCGGTTGGCCTGTACGACGGCGCGTTCGGCGAGCTCCATGCCGGAGATCCCGGCGGGGAAACCGAGGTAGTTCTCGATCCGGGAGGAGGTGCCGGCCTGGCCGCCGGTCGCCACGGCGTCCAGGACGACGGTGGAGAGTCCCTCGGAGGCGCCGTACACCGCGGCGGCCAGGCCACCGGGTCCCGCGCCGACCACCACCAGGTCGCAGACGGCCTTCGCGGCGGTCTCTGCCCGCAAACCGATGACCTGGGCGAGTTCGACGTTGGAGGGATTGCGCAGCACCCGGTAGTCGTGCCAGACAACGATCGGGGTCTCCTCGGGAGCGATACCAAGACGCGTCAGCAGCGCCTCGGCCTCGGTGTCCTTCTCCAGATCCGCCCAGCGGTGCGGAAGGCGGTTGCGGGCGGCGAACTCCAGCAGACGCCGAGTGTCGGAGGAGAAGGCGGAGCCGATGACGCGGAAGCCCGTGCCCGCGCCGGCCAGCATCGTACGGCGCAGCAGATAGGCCCGCAGGATCACGTCGCCGAGCGCGGGTTCGCGGCTGAGCAGGTCGCGCAGGGCGGCCGAACCCACGGCCAGTACCTCTCCGGGTCTGTTCACCACCGCGCTGACGAAGGCGGTCTGGCCCTCCAGTACGTTCAGTTCGCCGAGGAAGCTGCGCGGACCGTGCCACTGGACGACGTGCTCCTGGTCGTCGTGGCCTTCGACCACGGCCACCGTACCGCTGAGGACGACGAAGAACTCGTCACTGCGTTCGCCGGCCCGGAAGAGCTGTTCCCCCTCGCAGACCTGCCGTTTCTGTCCGCAGGATCTCAGGATCTCGATCTGGTCGTCCGTCAGCCGCGGGTAGGCACCGTCGTCGACGTCGGCCGTCGGGGTGAGGGTCGGCACGGTTCGCTCCCTTCGTCGGAAACAGACGCGGAGGCGGAGAGCACGGTTGGGAGGACAGCCGGAGCAGCGGCGCCGGAAAAGGCGCCGGCCTGCTCAGACCATCGCCTCGTGTACGAAACACCATCGCCAGTCCTCGCCGGGTTCGAACGACCGGACGATCGGGTGCCCGTCGGTCGCCGCGTGGGCGCGGGCGTGCCGCATCGGCGAGGAGTCGCAGCAGCCGACGTGGCCACAGGTCAGGCAGAGGCGCAGATGCAACCACGGAGTCCCCATGCGCAGGCAGTCCTCGCAGCCCTGCGGTGTTCTGGGCGCCACGGCCCGGATCATGGAAAGGTGCGGGTCGGGAAGAGTGGTCATCACGGCCTCCGGGAGGCGGGATCGGCTGGTCCGTGGGACGTCGACAGCGACTCGTCCACCCACTGGCGCAGCGCGTTCGCGGGCGCGGCGCCGGTCTGGCGGGCGACGGGCCTGCCGTGGTCGAGAACCAGCAGGGTGGGTACGGCCTGGACCTCGAACCGCCGTGCCAGGAGCGGGGACTTGTCGACGTCGACCTTCACGAGCTTGATCCGGCCGGCCAAGTCCTCGGCGACCTGTTCGAGAACTGGGCTCACCATGCGGCAGGGGCCGCACCAGGTGGCCCAGAGGTCGACCAGCACGGGCAGGCTCGCCTGCTCGGCGACCTCCCCGAAGTCGGCGTCGCCCGCTTCTGCGATCCACGGCAGCGGGGCCCGGCAGTTTCCGCAGCGCGGGCTGCCCTCCGCCGCGGCGGGTACGCGGTTGGTGCGGCCGCAGTTGGCGCAGGCGACCGTCCGCACCAAGGTCTCGGTGCCGTCGGCACTGCCGTCACGGCCGCCGCGGTAGGCGCGGCCTTCCGGAGAAGTACTCATCACGGCTCCTGCGGCTCGTCTTGGAGGGTGACGGTCAGTTCGCCGCCCGTGGCGTCGACCAGGATGGTCACGCCTTCGCGTGCCTCGCCGCTGAGCAGTGCGCGTCCGATCCTGGTCTCGACCTCGTGCGAGATGAAGCGGCGCAGCGGCCTGGCCCCGTATACGGGGTCGTAGCCCTCGGCGGCGATCAGGTGGCGGGCCGGCTCGGTGAGGACGAGCGTGATGCGCTGCTCGGAGAGGCGGTCGCGCAGCTCGTCGAGGAGCAGATCGACGATGCGCTCGATCTGCGCGATGCCGAGCGGGTGGAAGAGGACGATGTCGTCGACGCGGTTGAGGAACTCGGGGCGGAAATGGCCGTTGAGCTCGGTCATCACCTGCGCCCGCGCCTCGGGCTTGATCTCGCCGGCCTGGGTGGCGTCTTGGAGCAGGTACTGCGACCCGAGGTTGGAGGTCATGATGATCACGGTGTTGCGGAAGTCGACGGTGCGTCCTTGCGCGTCGGTGATCCTGCCGTCGTCCAGCACCTGGAGCAGCGTGTTGAAAACATCGCCGTGCGCCTTCTCGATCTCGTCGAACAGGACGACGGAGTACGGCTTGCGGCGCACCGCCTCCGTGAGCTGGCCGCCCTCCTCGTAGCCTACGTATCCGGGGGGCGCGCCGACCAGGCGGCTGACGGTGTGGCGTTCCTGGTACTCGCTCATGTCGAGGCGGATCATGTTGCTCTCGCTGTCGAACAGCGCTGCGGCCAGCGTCTTGGCCAGCTCGGTCTTCCCGACGCCCGTCGGGCCGAGGAAGATGAACGAGCCGATCGGCCGGCGCGGGTCGCGTACCCCGGAACGGGCCCGTATCACCGCGTCGGCGACGAGCTGGACGGCCTCGTCCTGGCCCACGACCCGCTCGCGCAGGATCTCGTCCAGTTTGAGCAGCTTCTGCCGTTCGCCCTCCTGAAGGCGGGTGACGGGGATGCCGGTCCACGCGGAGACGATCTCGGCGATCTCCTCGGCGGTCACCACCTCGCGCAACAGCCGACTCTCGCCCTGCTTGCCGGCGAGCTGTTCCTCCTCGGCTGCCAGCCGGCGCTCCAGCTCGCTGATGGTTCCGTAGCGCAGCTGGGCGGCCCGGTTGAGGTCGTAGTCGCGTTCGGCCTGCTCGGCCTCCTGCCGGGCGCGTTCGAGTTCCTGGCGCAGTTCCTGGACCTTGCGGATGGCCTGGCGCTCGGCCTCCCACTGGGCGTGCTTGGCGTCCACCTCACCGCGCAGGTCGGCCAGTTCACGCCGCAGGTCCTCCAGGCGGGCGCGGCTGGCCGGGTCGGTCTCCTGGTCCAGCGCGGCCTCCTCGATCTCCAGGCGGGTGGCCCGGCGGGTGAGTTCGTCGAGTTCGGCGGGCATGGAGTCGATCTCGGTCCGCAGCCGTGCGCAGGCCTCGTCGACCAGGTCGATGGCCTTGTCCGGGAGGAAGCGGTCGCTGATGTAGCGGTGGCTGAGGGTGGCGGCGGCGACCAGGGCGTTGTCCTGGATCTTGACGCCGTGGAAGATCTCCAGTCGCTCGCGGATGCCTCGCAGGATGGAGATGGCGTCCTCGACGGTCGGTTCGTCCACCTGGACGGTCTGGAAGCGGCGCTCCAGGGCGGCGTCGGACTCGATGTGTTTGCGGTACTCGTCCAGCGTGGTGGCGCCGATCATGTGCAGCTCGCCGCGGGCGAGCATCGGCTTGAGCATGTTGCCCGCGTCCATCGCGCCCTCGGCAGCGCCGGCCCCGACGACGGTGTGCAGCTCGTCCACGAACAGCAGGATGCGGCCCTCGGCGCCCTTGACCTCCGACAGAACGGCCTTGAGGCGTTCCTCGAACTCGCCGCGGTACTTGGCTCCGGCCACCAGCGACCCCATGTCGAGCGAGAACACCGTCTTGTCCCGCAGCCCTTCGGGCACGTCGCCGCGCACGATCCGCTGGGCCAGGCCCTCGACGATGGCGGTCTTGCCGACGCCCGGTTCGCCGATCAGGACGGGGTTGTTCTTGGTCTTGCGGCTGAGGATCTGGATCACCCGGCGGATCTCGGCGTCCCGGCCGATCACCGGGTCGAGGCGGCCGGTGCGGGCCTCGACGACGAGGTCGCGCCCGTACTTCTCCAGGGCCTCGTACGCTTCCTCAGGAGTGGCGGAGGTGACCCGCTGATTCCCGCGCACCGTGGTGAGGGCGGCGAGGAAGGAGTCCTTGGTGACGCCTTGTTCGCCGAGCCGCCGGCCGGTCGCGGTGGTCGAACCCTCGTCCACCAGGGCCAGCACCAGGTGCTCGGTGGAGACGTACTCGTCCTTGAGCCGTTTGGCCTCCTGCTCGGCGGTGTCGAGCAGCCGGGACAGCCGCTGGGTGACCATCACCTGGCCGGGGGCGGCGCCCGGACCGGTCGTGCGGGGCCGTTTGGCAAGATCGGCCTCGACTGCGGACCGCAGAGCGGCCGGGTCGGCGCCGGCGTCGGCCAGCAGACGGGTGGTCAGGCCATCCTGCTGATCGAGCAGAGCGAGTAGCAGGTGCTCCCCGTCGACCTCGGTCCGGCCCATCCGTACCGCGACGCTCTGCGCTTCCTGCAGCGCTTCCTGGGATTTCTGGGTGAGGCGGTTCATGTCCATGTTGTGGGCTCCTTGGCGGCTCGTTCGCTGTGCCGCAGTGCGATTTCCAGGCGTTCGATGCGGTTGAGCAAGTCCAGGACGACGCCGATAGCCGCGTAGTTGAGGCACAGTCCGGTCCGCAGCCGCTGCACTCGGGCGATGGCCGACGGCGCGCTCGGCCGGAACCACAGGCCGCCCCGGGCGTCACGCTCGGCGTCCACCAGCCCGAGGGCGACGAAGCGGCTGACGAGTTCGGGCGGCAATCCACTCCGGCCGGCCACTCCGGCCATGGAGAGCTGGTAGGGGCTGGGACCGGTCCGGTGGACCCGCACCAGGGGGTACGCAGCCGTGGTGCCGGGCTGTCCGGGGCCTTTGGCGGGAGAACGGTGTTCGGCTCTCATGTCTGCTTCCTCGGGTCGAAGGAGGAGACGGCGGACAGTTCCTCGAACAGCTCGCGTTCGCGCGGGCTGAGCGAGGGCGGCACCATCACCTGGATTTCGGCGTAGAGGTGACCGGGGGAACCTCTGGGGTGGGGCATCCCCTCGCCGCGCAGCCGCATCCGCCGGCCGGTGGAGGTACCGGGCGGCACATGCACCTTGACGGTCCCGCCCGGACCGGAGACCGGCACCGTCGCCCCCAGTGCGGCCTCCCAGTCGGTGACCGGCAGATCAACGTGGATGTCGCGCCCAACGAGCCGGTAGCGGGGATGGGGGGCGATGCGGACCACCAGATAGAGGTCCCCGGCGGAACCCGGGCCGCGGCCCCGGCCGCCCTCTCCCGCGAGCCGGATGCGCTGCCCGTCGACAACGCCGGCCGGGACGGTGACGTCGTAGCTGCGCTCCCCACCGGGCCCGCCAAGGGTGATCTTCCGCCGGCCGCCGCGGTACGCCTCCTCCACACTGAGCGTGAGTTCGGCCTCCTGGTCCGCGCCGGGGATCGGGCTGCCCCGCCCGGCGCCGCCCGCCCGGCCGCCGAACATGCCTCCGAAGAGATCTTCGAAGTCCACGCCAGAGGCATCGAAGTCGGTCTCCGTCCAGGTCCGGGCACCTGCCCGGTCGGCGCCTCGGGTGCCTCCGAAGGGACTGCCGCGGTACGCGCCGGCTCCGCCGCCGAAGCCCTGGCCGGCCGCGGCACGCTCGTCGTAGTCCTCCGGAATCTGCCGGAAGTCGGGGCCGAAGCGGTCGTAGCGGGACCGGGTGTCGGGGTCGGACAGCACGCTGTACGCCTCGTTGATCTGCTTGAAGCGTTCCTCTGCGGCCGGATCGCGGTTGACGTCCGGGTGGTAGCGGCGGGCCAGGGTACGGAACGCCTGCTGGATCTCGGCGGCGTCGGCGGTGCGGGGAACGCCCAGCACCTCGTAATAGTCCTCTGCCATGGCGGCCTCACTCCTGCTTGCGGCTGACCGCTACCGCGGCCGGCCGCAGCTGGTGACCGGGTTCGCCGTACCCGGGCCGCAGCACCTGGACGACGGTGCCCGGAGCGGTGTCCGGTTCATCCACCACGGACATCACCTCGTGCTGCTCGGGGTGGAAGGGGACGCCGGTCTCCTCGTAGCGGGGGTAGCCGAGGTTTCGGAGCACCTCGACGGCCTGGTCGCGTACCGCCCGGACTCCGCCGACGATCGCGCCGGGGTCGTCGGCGCCCGCGTGGGTGAGGGCCAGTTCGAGGTTGTCGACGACCGGGAGGAACGCCGCAGCCACCTTGGCCCGCTCGGCCTCCCGTTCCCGGGGAAGCTCACGGGCGTAGCGCTTACGGAGATTGTCGAGGTCGGCGAGGGCCCGTCGCCACCGGTCCTCCAGCTCTTCCACCTCGGGGCTGCGGCGTGCAGGTGCCGCCTCCTGCTCCCCGGCTTCGGGCCGCGGGGTCGTCCGCGGTGCGGGTGTCCGTTCGGGCGACGTCTGCTCGGACTCGGGCGGGGGGCGGTCCTCGGCGGGACGCGTCTGTTCGTGATCCGACATGTCGCCGCCTCAGCTCTTGTCGAAATCGGCGTCGATGACGTCGTCGTCGCCCCTCGGGGAGCCGCCCTCGGGACCCTGGCCGGGCGCCGCGCCGGGCTGGGCTTCACCCCCGGCTCCGCCCGGTCCGGCGGCGTGGGCTGCCAGCGCCGCGTGGATCTGCTGGAGTTCGGAGGTCAGGCTCCGGGACCGTTCCGCCGGCGCCTCCTCCTCGACGGCGGTACGCGCCTCGTCGACGAGCAGTTGGGCGCGGGCGCGCTCGTGCTCCGGTGCGGCGTCGCCGAGGTCGTCCAACCGGCGCTCCACCTGGTACGCGGCGGCGTCGAGCTCGTTGCGGGCGTCGACGGCCTCGCGCAGGGCCAGGTCGCCGGTGCGGTTGCTCTCGGCCTCGTTGATCATCCGCTCGACCTCGGACGGGTCGAGGTTGGAGCCCTCACTGATGGTGATCGACTGCTCGGCGCCGGTGTCCCGGTCCTTGGCGCTGACCTTGAGGATGCCGTTGGCGTCGATGTCGAAGGTGACCTCGATCTGGGTCTCCCCGCGCCGGGCCGGCCGCAGGTTCTCCAGCCGGAAGCGGCCCAGCACCCTGTTGTCGGCTGCCAGTTCGCGTTCGCCCTGGAGCACCACGATGTCCACGGCCGGCTGGTTGTCCTCAGCTGTGGAGAAGGTCTCGGACCGGCGAGCGGGGATGGTGGTGTTCCGCTCGATGATCTTGGTCATCACGCCGCCGGCCGTCTCGACGCCCAGCGACAGCGGGGTGACGTCCAGCAGCAGGACGTCCTTGACCTCGCCCTTGAGCACGCCGGCCTGGATGGCGGCGCCCAGCGCCACCACCTCGTCCGGGTTGACGCTCATGTTCGGGTCCTTGCCGCCGGTCATCCGGCGGACCAGGTTCTGCACGGCCGGGATGCGGGTCGAGCCGCCGACGAGGATGACCTCGTCGATGTCGTTGTCGGTGACCTTGGCGTCGCTCATCGCCGTTTTGACCGGGTCGAGGCAGCGCTCGACCAGGTCCGAGGTGATCTGCTCGAAGGTGGAGCGGCGGACCGTCTCGGTGAGATGCTTCGGCCCGGAGGCGTCCGCCGTGATGAACGGCAGGCTCACCTGGGTCTGGCTGACCGAACTCAGCTCGGTCTTCGCCTTTTCGGCTGCCTCGAACAGGCGCTGGAGAGCCTGCGGGTCCTTACGCAGGTCGATGCCCTCGACCTTCTGGAAGCCATCCGCCAAGTGGTCCACCAGCCGGCGGTCGAAGTCGTCGCCGCCCAGGTGGGAGTCGCCCGCGGTGGCGCGGACCTCCACCACGCCGTCGCCGACGTCCAGCAGACTGACGTCGAACGTGCCGCCGCCGAGGTCGAAGACCATGACCGTCTCATGGCCCTTCTTGTCCAGCCCGTAGGCCAGCGCCGCGGCTGTCGGTTCGTTGATGATCCGCAGGACTTCGAGGCCGGCGATCTTCCCGGCGTCCTTGGTGGCCTGGCGCTGGGCGTCGTTGAAGTACGCCGGTACGGTAATGACCGCCTCGGTCACCTTCTCGCCGAGCGACTTCCCGGCGTCGTCGGCGAGCTTGCGCAGCACCTGCGCGCTGATCTCCTCCGGCGCGTACTGCTTTCCGCTCACCTCGAAGCGGGCCACCCCGCCGGGCCCCTCGACCACGTCGAAGGAGACCGCCTTGGCCTCGTCGGAGATCTCGTCGTAGCGGCGTCCGATGAACCGCTTCGCGGAGGTGATGGTCCCTTTGGGATTGAGGATCGACTGCCGGCGCGCGAGCTGTCCGACCAACCGCTGGCCGTCGTCGGAGAAGGCGATCACCGACGGGGTCGTCCTGGCTCCCTCCGCATTCGGGACGACAGAGGGCTCACCACCCTCCCAGACCGCGATGACCGAGTTGGTGGTGCCGAGATCGATGCCTACTGCCTTCGCCATGAGAATCTCCTCCGTCGCGACGCGGGACCGGTCGGCGGGCTGCCAGGCGTACGGAGCCGGGGCGTACCGCACCTATGGGCAGCCTCGCCCGGTACTCCGCGCGCTTCCTCGCCCTGGCAGGACCAATCCGCGCTGACGTTCCGGCCCGCGAGGACGGGGACGCGACACGGTTCGCAGGTGAGACCCCGTGCCGAGCGGCGTAACGTGAAAGGTGGGAAGCCGCTGTCGAGCCGCGAATGGACCTGCGATGGACGCTGTTCCCTTTCCGACCGCCGGGCCCCTGCACCCGCAGTCGGGGGTCGCGCGACACGCATTGCTGCGGCTGGTCATGGTCATGCTCGACGGCGAGGACGAGCGCGAGGTGCTGTGGGGGGCCATGGCGGCGATCGCCGCCACCGGTCCTTTCACCGCCGAAGCGGCCTACACCGTGCACAACGGTCTGGCGCGGCGCTGTCCACCGCGCAAGGTTGCCGCCCCCGCCGTTGCCCGGCCGGGAAATACGGCGGCGCGGGAACCGGCGGTGGGCCCCACCCGCGAAGCTCCGGCCGAAGCAGCCGGCGCCGACGTGGTGGCCGCCGACCGGCTCGACCGGCGGATCGACGCTCTGGACGGCCGCAGCCGGCACCTGCACGAGCCGGGTGCGCCGTGGGCACGAGCCATCGCTCTGCGCTACCGGGACCACTGCCTCGGCTACCTCGTCGTCCGATCCCTGACCACGCCCTCGGCCGAGGAGACCGCCCTGACCGACCTGCTCGCACAGCAGACCGGGATCGCCCTCGCCTGGCTCACCGGGCACCTGGCAGAGCCGGCCCGCGTCGGGTCGGAGAGCATGCCGGGGATCGGGGACCTGCCACAGGCCGGGAACCTGCTGGGGACCGAGGGCGGCCCACCCACCCCAGGAGTCGGCGTGCCCGTCTCCGCTCTGGCCTCGCGGCTCGCCACCCAGAACGCGCTCTCCCGCGCCGCCGTCTCCGGCAGAGGCGAGCAGGGAATCCTGCAGGCCCTGCACGACCACACGGGATTCACGGCCTTCACCGAAGACCGCTTCGGCAACCCGCGGGCCTGGGCCGGTCCCCGCCGGGGCGAACCCCGGACAGGACAGAGCAGTGGACCGCGCCCGGAGTCGGACACCCGGCACAGGGACGCCCTGATACGCGGCGCGCGACGCTTGCCCGGCACCGTCCGGGACCGGGACCGGCTGATCGTCCCCATCGAGATGGCCGGCGATCTGCTCGGCGTGGTCGCGCTGGTCGACCCGGACCGGCGGGCGGCGGAAACGGACACCTCGGCGCTCGAACAGGCCGCGCTGGTGCTGGCTCCCCAGCTCGCGCACGAGTGCAGGCTGGCCGAGCTGGAACACCACCTGAGACGCGACCTGGTCGACCGGCTGATCTCAGGTGAGGCGACCGGCGACGTCTTCACCCAGGCGGCAACACTGGGCCACGACCTGCACCGGCCGCACCAGGTTGCCGTACTGGAATGGCCCGGCACGGCCGAGAGGGCCGCGCTCGGGGACGCGGTGGTGCGGGCGGCCGGGCGGCTGCGCCGGAACGTGCTCGTCGGGTCTCGTGGCGAGACCACGGTCGTCCTGGTGGCCGATGAGGACCGGCGTGATCCGGGAAGCGAGCTGCACCGGGCCCTCTCGGACGAACTCGGCACCGGGGCCGGGACGATCGGGGTCGGCGGCCACTGTGACGTCTTCACCGATCTGCCGCACTCCTACGACGAGGCGGTCCGCGCCCTCACCGTCCGCCGCCGGTCCCAGGACCCGTACGGCAGTACCGGCTTCGAGGAGCTGGGCCTGTGCCGCATGATGGGCACCGGCGACGGCGAACGGGAAGCCGACCGCTTCGTCCGCGAGTGGCTGGGCCGACTGCTGGACTACGACGACCGCCACCACACCGAGCTGGTGACGACGCTCTCGCGCTATCTGGAGAGCGGCGGCAGCTACGACACGACCTCGGAGACGCTCCTCATCCACCGCAGCACCGTCCGCTACCGCCTCCAGCGCATCCGCGAGATCACCGGGCACGACCTCAGTGACGTCGAGACCCGCCTCAACATGCACGTCGCCACCCGCATCCGCAACGGGCTCGACGCACCGCGCTGAGTCGATATCCGTGTCTGCCGTCCCCGCCGCAGGTGTTCGGGCAGTTGCGCCAGGGCGAGTCGGGCGGTCTCGATGTGGTCGGCGGCGGTGTGGGAGCCCGTGTTGCCTGGCCGCAGCAGCGTGGCCACTGCCCCCGGACCCCGATGGCCGTGGTTGATGAGCCGGGAGACAGTGAGGTCGGATGCCACCGGGCCGAACACGTCAGGCACGCCGACGGCACCGAGCGGCCCGGCGCCTGGGTCGCGGAGATCACCGACATGCCCGACCTGAGTACCTGGCCCAAGGGCATGCGGCTGATCGTGCGCGAGGAACGCCCGCACCCCGGCGCCCAGTTGCGCTTCACCGACCTCGACGGACTGTGGCTGACCTGCTTCGCGACCAACACCCAGGGCGGCGAGTTCGCCGACCTCGAACTGCGCCACCGACGGCGGGCCCGCTGCGAGGACCGCATCAGAAACGCCCGCGACACCGGCCTACGCGACCTGCCCTTCCACGACACCGCCCAGAACCGGATCCGGCTGGAGATCGTCTCCCTCGCACTCGACCTCCTCGCCTGGATGCCGACGCTCGCCCTGACCGGCCAGACCCGCCGACGGAAATCCAAGAAACTCCGCCTACGCCCGTTCTCCGCCGACGCCCAACTCGTGAACACCGGCCGCCGCCCGGACACTGGTGTGAGCGAGGCCCGGTGGCGGCGCCTGTCGCGCGGTTTCCAGCGTCATGAGGTAGTCAGGAGTGGTGGACAAGGACGCGACCGACCCCTTCGTACATGTCAGGGGCGCCAGTGAGAACAATCTGCGGAACATCGATCTCGACGTTCCGCGGGACGCGATGGTCGCCTTCACCGGCGTCTCCGGTTCGGGCAAGTCCTCGCTCGCGTTCGGCACGCTCTACGCGGAGGCCCAGCGGCGCTACTTCGAGTCCGTAGCACCGTACGCCCGAAGGCTGTTGCAACAGGTCGGCGCACCGCACGTGCAGGAAATCACCGGACTGCCACCGGCCGTGGCCCTGCAGCAGCGACGCGGGTCGCCCAGCTCGCGCTCGACGGTCGGCACCATCACCACACTGTCCAATCTGCTGCGCATGCTGTACTCCCGCGCCGGCACCTACCCGCCCCGAGCCGCACGGCTGGAGGCCGAGTCGTTCTCACCCAACACCGCGGCCGGCGCCTGCCCGGAGTGCCACGGGCTGGGCGTCGTGCACGACGTCGCCGAGGACCTGCTTGTCCCGGACCCCTCGCTGAGCATCCGCGAGGGGGCGATCGCCGCCTGGCCGGGCGCCTGGCAGGGCGCCAACCTGCGCAGTGTCGTCAACGGCCTGGGGATCGACATCGACCGACCGTGGCGAAGGCTCAGGAAGAAGGACCGGGACTGGCTGCTGTACACGGACGAGCAGCCCTCCGTGTACATCGAGCCGGAGGAGGACCGCGTCGACTACGGCTACCAGGGCACGTTCTGGAGCGCGCGCAAGCACGTCATGCACGTCCTCGCCGACTCCAAGAGCGACAAGACGCGCGAACGGGCGCTCCGGTTCGTCAGGAGTGTGCCCTGCCCCGAGTGTCACGGCAGCGGACTGCGGCCCGAGGCGCTCGCCGTGACCTTCGCCGGACGTTCCATCGCCGAGATCAACGCGATGCCGCTCCCCGAGGTCGTGGCGCTGCTGCGGCCCGTCGCGGGGCGGTCCGAGGTCGACGCCACCACGTCGACCGCCCGATCCGGGGAGACGACCGAGGTCGCAGTCCGAATCTGCGGCGACCTGGTCGAGCGGGTCGACGTACTGCTCGAACTGGGCCTTGGATATCTCAGCCTCGGGCGCCGCTCCACGACCCTGTCGCCCGGCGAGGCGCAGCGCCTGCGGATCGCCACCCAGCTGCGCTCGGGGCTGTTCGGCGTCGTCTACGTCCTCGACGAACCATCCGCGGGCCTGCACCCGGCCGACGCGGAACCGCTGCTGGACGTGCTGGACCGCCTCAAAGCGGCGGGCAACACACTGTTCGTCGTCGAGCACGACATGGACGTCGTACGGCGGGCGGACTGGGTGGTCGACATCGGCCCCGGCGCGGGCGAGGGCGGCGGACGCGTGCTGTACAGCGGCCCGGTCGCCGGTCTTGAGCAGGTCGGGGAGTCGGCCACGAGCCAGTACCTGTTCGGGCGCGCCCGGCCACTCGATCACCGCCCGCGCACACCGCACGGCTGGCTGCACCTGAGCGGCGTCTCCCGCCACAATCTGCACAACGTGTCCGTCGACGTACCGCTCTGCGTACTGACGGCGGTGACGGGCGTGTCCGGTTCCGGAAAGTCGACGCTGGTGACGCAGGTGCTCGCCGAGGTCGTCCGCGGCCACCTCGGACTCGTACCCGAGGAGCCCGACGAGGCGCAGCTGGAGGTCGACGTCCAGGACGCGTCGGGGGTCGAGTCGTTCGACCGGCTGGTCCGGGTCGACCAACGGCCCATCGGCCGAACTCCCCGGTCCAACCTGGCCACGTACACCGGGATGTTCGCCGCGGTGCGCAAACTGTACGCGGGGACGGACGAGGCCAGGGCTCGCGGCTACTCGGCCGGGCGGTTCTCCTTCAACGTGCCCGAAGGGCGGTGCGGGACCTGCCAGGGCGAAGGATTCGTCGCGGTGGAACTGCTGTTCCTGCCCGGCACCTACGCGCCGTGCCCGACCTGCCAGGGCGCCCGGTACAACGCCGAAACGCTGGAAGTCACCTATCGCGGCAAGAACATCGCGCAAGTGCTGGGGCTGTCCGTCGACGCCGCCGCCACGTTCCTGTCCGCCGTCCCGGCCGCCTCCCGCAGTCTGGAGACGTTGCGCGAGGTGGGACTGGGGTATTTGCGGCTGGGGCAGCCCGCGACGGAACTCAGCGGTGGTGAGGCGCAACGCATCAAACTGGCCACCGAACTGCAGCGAGCCCGCCGCGGGCACGCGCTCTACCTGCTCGACGAGCCGACGGCGGGACTGCACCCCTCGGACATCGCGCTGCTCCTGCGACAGCTGCACCGGCTCGTCGACGCCGGCAACACGGTCGTCCTCGTCGAGCACGACCTCGACACGATCGCCACCGCCGACTGGGTCATCGACCTCGGGCCGGGCGGCGGCGACGCGGGCGGGCGGGTGGTCGCGGCGGGCACGCCGGCCAACGTGGCGAAGGCCCGCCGCAGCGCCACCGCGCCCTATCTCGCGACCCGGCTCGCCCGCTCCTGACGACGGCGCGTCTGATCGTTGGTCTGGGTGCTGTTGACCGACGCGCAGTGGGCGCGGAGCGAGCCGTTACGGCCGGACCGGACGCCCAGGCGGGGTGGTCGGTGGCGGGATCACCGCGAGGTGTCGCTGGACTCCACAGGACCGTGAACGGGTAGCCGGAAGATAGCGGTGTTCTGCCTTACGAGTGGCGACTACACCACCGGCTTCGAACACGCAGGTTACGGAGAAAGCGCGGCCGCCCCCTGGGCGATCTTGCTCAGCCCAGGAAACTCAGGCGCACCTGGCGGTCCGGGTTGTCCCTGTTGGTGTCCACCAGGCAGATCGACTGCCAGGTGCCGAGTTCCAGGCGGCCGGCGATCACCGGGACGGTGGCGTGCGGGGGGACCAGGGCCGGGAGTACGTGGTCCCTGCCGTGGCCCGGGGTGCCGTGGCGGTGTTGCCAGCGGTTGTCCGCCGGGAGGAGCGTGTGCAGGGCCGCCAGCAGGTCGTCGTCGCTGCCCGCTCCCGTTTCGATGATCGCCACGCCCGCCGTGGCGTGCGGGACGAAGATGTTGAGCAGGCCGTCGCGGCCGGCCGCGGTGTCGTGGAGGAACCGTTCGCAGGCGGCCGTCAGGTCGGACACGGTCTCCTCCGGGCCGGTGCCGATGTTCAGGATCCTGGTGGTGAAGGCGTCTGGCATGGGTCCATCCTGCCCGCTCGCGCCCTGAGATCGCGCGTCCGCGTGCCGAGACACCATTGACCGCGTCCGGAGACGCTCGCTACGTTCGGCGCCATGTTGCGTTCAGCTCTGCTCACCACGCGCGGTCACATCGACCTGCTGCGGGTGGCTTCCGCCGCGTGTTGTCGCGGCTGCTGACCTTCTTCCTCCGTATCGCCGCTGACACTCGGTGCGGCGTCCTGTCCCGCCCGCGGCTCCGCTGACCCCGCACGTCGTCGTGCGTGGTCCTGTGCGGACGTCGGGGCGTTTTCCCGTACGGCCCTCTCCCCCCACCTGCCCGTGGAGCCGTCATGACCGTCGATCACGCCCCACCGGACATACCCGTCGTCCCGTCCGGGGAACGGCCCGCCGAGCTGGAGGCGGTCGTCCCCGCCGCCGGCCCGGGGAAACGTTCCTCCCTGCGCGCCGTCCCCCGCTGGCTGCGCAGGACCGTCGGGCCGCTGCTGCTCCTCGTCACCTGGCAGGTGCTCAGCTCGACCGGCGTCCTGCACCCCGACACCCTCGCCTCGCCCGGGACCGTCGCCCGGTCGGCCGGGGATCTGATCGCGGACGGCACCCTGCCGACCGCGATGGGCGTGTCGCTCCGGCGGGTCGCCGTCGGACTGCTGCTCGGTGGAGTCGCCGGGACCGCCCTCGCCCTCGCGTCCGGGCTCTCGCGGCTCGGCGAGGACCTGATCGACGCGACCGTACAGATGCTGCGGACCGTGCCGTTCATCGGGCTGATCCCGCTCCTCATCATCTGGCTGGGCATCGGCGAGGCGCCGAAGATCGCGCTCATCGCCCTCGGCGTCGCCTTTCACCTCTACCTGAACGTGTACGCCGGAATCCGGGGCGTCGACGAGCAACTCATCGAGGCCGGGCAGTCGTTGGGGCTCGGACGGTGGGGTCTCGTCCGGCACGTCATCCTGCCGGGCGCCCTGCCCGGCGCGATGACCGGACTGCGGTACTCGCTCGCCACCGCCTGGCTGGCCCTGGTCTTCGGTGAGTCCATCAACGCCGACGCCGGTATCGGCTTCCTGATGAACCAGGCCCGGGAGTTCTTCCGTACCGACGTGATCGTCGTCTGCCTGGTCGTCTACGCCTTCCTCGGCCTGCTCGCCGATGCCGTCGTCCGCACTCTCGAAAGGCTGTTGCTGCAATGGCGACCCACCTTCAAGGGCCAGTGAGCCGCGTGAGCGGCGACACCGCCGTGCGGGTCACGGGGCTGACCCGGGCCTTCGACAGCCGTCCGGTGATCGACAAGCTCGATCTCACCCTGCGCGCGGGCGAGTTCACGGCGCTCCTGGGCCGCAGCGGCTGCGGCAAGTCGACCCTGCTGCGGATACTGGCCGGGCTCGATCGCGACATCGAGGGGACCGTGCTCGTGCCCAAGCGGCGCGCGGTCGCGTTCCAGTCGCCGCGGCTGATGCCGTGGAAACGGGTCTGGCGCAATGTGCTGCTCGGTCTGGACGGCAGGCCCGGACGGGCCGTCGCCGAGGGCGCGTTGGAGGAGGTCGGGCTCGGGCACCGGTCCGGCGCCTGGCCCAAGACCCTGTCCGGCGGTGAGGCCCAGCGCGCCTCGCTGGCCAGGGCGCTCGTACGGGAGCCCGATCTGCTGCTCCTCGACGAACCGTTCGGCGCGCTCGACGCGCTCACCCGGATCAAGGCCCAGCAGTTGGTCGCCGAGTTGTGGCGGCGGCGCGGCTGCGCGGTGCTGCTCGTGACCCATGACGTGGAGGAGGCGCTGTTGCTCGCCGACCGTGCGCTCGTGATGCGTGACGGTGTGATCGCGTACGAGACGGAGGTCGGCCTGGACCGGCCGCGCTCCGTCGGTGATCCCGCCTTCGCCGCGCTGCGTTCGCGGCTGCTCACGGAGTTGGGCGTCGACGAACCGGCCGCCATCACAAGGACGAGCGATGCCGGGACGAGCAATGCCGCGTAAGCCGCGGGGGCCGGCCCTCGCCCTCCTCCCCGTCGCCGCCCTCGCCCTTCTCCTTTCCGCCTGCTCCTCCGCCGACGGCGGCGGCGGCGGCGGAAGCAACACCGACGGCAAGGGATCCGTGACCCTCAACGTCGGTGACCAGAAGGGGGGTTCGGAGGCCGTCCTGCGCGCCGCCGGTGAACTGGACGACCTCCCCTACCGCGTCGAGTGGTCCACGTTCACCTCGGGGCCGCCCATGCTCGAAGCCGTCAACGCCGGTGCCGTGGACATCGGGAGTGTCGGGAACACCCCGCCCGTCTTCGCCGCCGGCGCCAAGTCGAAGATCACCGTCGTGGCCGCCACCCACGGCGACTCGGCGGGCGAGGCCATCCTCGTCCCCAAGGACTCGCCGCTGAAGGAGACGAGTGACCTCAGGGGCAGGACGGTCGCGGTCGCCCAGGGCAGTTCGGCGCACTACCAGCTGATCGCCTCGCTCAGGAAGGCCGGTCTGACGCCGGACGACATCAAGGTCACGCTGTTGCAGCCGGCCGACGCGCTCGCCGCCTTCACCAGCGGCAAGATCGACGCGTGGGCGGTCTGGGACCCGTACACCTCACAGGTCCTGAGCGGCGGCAAGGGGCGGGTGCTGACCACCGGGCGCGGGGTGGTGAACGGCCTCAACTTCCAGGTCGCCGCCCCCGCCGCGCTCCAGGACAAGGAGAAGGAGCGGGCGATCGACGACTTCGTCACGCGGCTGCGCCGGGCGCAGGACTGGGTCTTCGAGCACCCCGAGGAGTGGGCGAAGGTCTGGGCGAAGGACACCGGACTGCCGTACGACGTGGCCCTCGACGCGGTGAAGCGGAGTTACGGCACCCGCGTGCCGGTCGCCCTTGACGAAGCCGCGATCGCCTCCGAGCAGCAGATCGCCGACAGCTTCGCCGATCTCGAGCTCATCCCGGGCCGCTTCGACTTCGCGGACTTCGTGGACGACCGCTTCAACGACACCCTGCCGCCGTCGACCTCCCCGGCGCGCAGCTACGGAAAGGCCCCCTCCTGATGAGCATCCATCTGCACTGGTTCCTGCCGACGGGCGGTGACGGCCGGACCCTCGTGGACCGTCACGCGTACACCGACGGAGGCATCACACGCTCCGGGAACACCGCCGTGACCGGGATCCGCGCGCCCGACATCGACTATCTGGCCCAGATCGCCAAGGCGGCCGAACGCCTGGGCTTCGAGGGCGTGTTGACGCCCACGGGCACCTGGTGCGAGGACGCCTGGCTGACGACGGTGGCGCTCTCCCAGCACACCGACCGGCTCAAGTTCCTGGTGGCGTTCCGGCCCGGGTTGATCTCCCCCGTGCTGGCGGCGCAGATGGCGTCCACGTACCAGCGCATCACCCGTGGCCGGCTGATGCTCAACGTGGTGACCGGCGGCGACTCCACCGAGCAGCGGCGCTTCGGCGACCACCTCGACCACGACCGGCGCTACGCGCGGACGGCGGAGTTCCTCCAGGTCGTACGGGGCGTGTGGGGCGGGCAGCCGTTCGACTTCGACGGGGAGCACTACCAGGTCAAGGGCGGGCTGACGGCACTGCCGCCCGACCCGCTGCCGCCGGTCTTCTTCGGCGGCTCGTCGTCGGCGGCGGGCCCGGTCGCCGCCGCGCACACGGACGTCTACCTGACCTGGGGCGAGCCCCCGGCGCAGGTGAAGGAGAAGATCAACTGGATCCGGGGGCTGGCCGAGGAGCAGGGCCGTACGGTCCGCTTCGGTATCCGGATGCACACCATCTCGCGGGACTCCGCGAAGGACGCGTGGGCCACGGCGAACCGGCTGCTGGACGACCTCGACCCGGAGACGGTCGCCGCCGCGCAGAAGGCGCTCGGCAAGAGCGAGTCCGTCGGCCAGCAGCGGATGCTCGCGCTGCACGGCGGCACGCGTGACCAGCTGGAGATCGCGCCGAACCTGTGGGCGGGGGTCGGGCTGGTACGGGGTGGGGCCGGGACCGCGCTGGTGGGCAGTCACGCCGATGTCGCCGACCGGATCGAGGAGTATCACGAGCTGGGGATCGAGCACTTCGTGCTGTCCGGCTACCCGCACCTGGAGGAGGCGTACTGGTTCGGGGAGGGAGTCACCCCGGAGCTGGCGCGGCGCGGGCTGCTCGCGGAGCTGGCGCCCCTGCCCGGCGCGGCGGCGGGCGGGGCGCCGCTGCTGGTGTCCGGGGGTCGCTGAGGCGGGAAGATCCCCCGCTCCCGGGCTGTTGGCACAGGCGTGAGCGACTTCGGCGTACGGGACATCGATGTGGTGGTCATAGGCGCCGGGCAGGCAGGTCTGTCCGGCGCCTACCATCTGCGCCGGTCGGGCCTGGAGCCCGACCGGGACTTCGTCGTGCTCGACCACGCCCCGCGGCCGGGCGGCGCGTGGCAGTTCCGGTGGCCGTCGCTCACGTACGGCAGGGTGCACGGCATGCACTCGCTGCCCGGCATGGAGCTGACCACGGCGGTGGCCGACGACCACCGGCCCTCCTCCGAGGTGATCGCCGCCTACTTCGCCGCGTACGAGAGCCGCTTCGATCTGCGGGTGCACCGGCCGGTGGATGTCTCGGCGGTACGCGAGGATTCTGCGGCACGCGAAGGTTCTGCGGCACGCGAGGGCGAAGCGGGGCGGCTGCGGGTCGAGACGTCCGAGGGCGTCTGGTCGGCGCGGGCCCTGATCAATGCCACCGGCACCTGGGACCGACCGTTCTGGCCCCGCTATCCGGGCCAGGAGACCTTCCGGGGACGGCAGTTGCACACGGCGGACTATCCGGGCCCCGGTGAGTTCGCCGGGCTGCGGGTGGTGGTAGTGGGTGGCGGCGCCTCCGGGACCCAGCATCTGATCGAGATCGCGAAGGTGGCGGCGGACACGACGTGGGTGACCCGGCGGCCGCCCGTCTACCGCGAGGGCCCGTTCGGCGAGGAGCAGGGCCGGGCGGCCGTCGCCCTCGTGGAGGAACGGGTCCGCCAGGGGCTTCCCCCGCAGAGTGTGGTGTCCGTGACCGGGCTGCCGGTGAACGAGGCGATCACGAAGGCGCGCGAGGAGGGGGTGCTGGACCGGCTGCCGATGTTCGACCGGATCACCCCGACCGGTGTGGCCTGGGACGACGGGCGGACGGTCGAGGCCGACGTGATCCTCTGGGCGACCGGCTTCCGGGCGGCCGTGGACCATCTGGCACCGCTGCGGCTGCGGGAGCCGGGCGGCGGCATCCGCGTCGAGGAGACCAGGGCCGTACGGGACGAGCGGGTCCATCTGGTGGGGTACGGGCCTTCGGCCTCGACGATCGGCGCGAACCGGGCGGGCCGGGCGGCCGTACGGGACATCAGGCGGCTCCTGGCGCGGGTGCCCGAGTCGGTCTGAGGATCCCGAGGACCGCCCCTCAGCCGGTACGACTGGCCGCCCGGCGGTTCTCGTTGAACTCCCGCACGTTCCGCCGCTGCTCGGCGAAGCTGTCCGTGAATCGGGTGTCCCCCGGTGACACGGTGACGAAGTAGAGCCAGTTCCCCCGCGTCGGGTGCACGGCCGCGTTCAGCGCCTCGTCCCCCGGGTTCCCGATCGGGGTCGGGGGCAGGCCCTTGCGTTCGTACGTGTTGTACGGGCTGTCGATGCCCGTGTCCTTGTACGTGGTGTCCAGGCTGCTGCGGTTGAGCGCGTAGTTGATGGTCGAGTCCATCTGGAGCGCCATGCCCCGGGCGAGCCGGTTGTGGATGACCCGGGCGACCTTGCCCATGTCGGGCGCCGTGGCGGCCTCCGCCTGCACGATGCTGGCGATGGTGACGGTCTGGTAGACGGTCACGTGGTTGAGCTGGGCGCCGGAACTGATGTGGTGGTCCCCCAGCCGCTGGTTCGCTGTGTTGACCATGAAGCTGAGCATGCTGGCCGGTGTGCTCTCCGAGTCCACCGGATAGGTCGCCGGGAAGAGGTAGCCCTCCGGGTTCTCCATCGCGTCGAGCGGGAGGTCGAGCGGCACGGACGCGGCCTTCTTGCGCGTGGTGCCGGCGGGCACGCCGAGGACGCGGTCGACAGAGGCGTACACCTGGCCGGTACGCCACCCCTCGGGAACGACGAGCGTGGCCGGTCCTGGGCCGTCGGACCCCCGCTCGACCAGGACGGGCACCAGCACCGCGACGGCGATGACCAGGACGGCGCCCATCATGAGGACCAGCCGGCCCCGGCGGGTCAGCCGGGGACGGCGCCCCGGCCGGCGCCTCGAAGGGTCGTACGTCATAAGCGCACGCTAACCCGGGGTGATCACTGATCACGGCACGTGGCGGGCGGCGACACGGCATGACGCAAGACGTGTTCTAGGGCGCGAGCGCCGCCAGGTCCTCCGCCGGGGGCAGGCTCTCCTCGGCCCCCGCGGGCCGCGTGTCCCTGCGGACCAGGGCCGCGTACCGGCCGTCCTCCCGCAGCAGCTCCTCATGGGTGCCCCGCTCCACGATGCGCCCCGCGTCCAGGACGACGATCTGGTCCGCGTCCCTGATCGTGGAGAGGCGGTGGGCGATGGTGAGGGTGGTACGTCCTTCGGAGAGCGCGTCGATGGCCTGCTGCACCGCCTGTTCCGTACGGGTGTCCAGCGCGCTGGTGGCCTCGTCCAGGATCAGGACGGGCGGGTCCCGCAGGATCGTACGGGCGATGGCCAGGCGCTGCTTCTCGCCGCCGGAGAAGCGGTACCCGCGTTCGCCGACGAGGGTGCCGTACCCGTCGGGCAGCGAGGCGATGTGGTCGTGGATCTGGGCGGCCCTGGCGGCCGTCTCCATCTCCTCGTCCGTGGCGTCCGGCTTGGCGAACCGCAGGTTCTCGGCGACCGACGCGTGGAAGAGGTACGTCTCCTGGGAGACGACGCCGACCGCGCGGGCGAGGGTGTCGAAGTCCAGGTCCCGTACGTCCACCCCGTCGAGGAGGACCCGGCCGCCGGTCACGTCGTACAGCCGGGGCACCAGATAGCTGAGGGTGGACTTGCCGGATCCCGTGGGCCCGACCACGGCGAGGCTGCCGCCGGCCGGAACCGTCAAGTCGATGCCGCGCAGCGTCCGGCCGCCCTTGTCCTCGTAGCTGAAGTCGACGCCTTCAAAGCGCACCTCGCCACCGATCTTGGTGAGGCGGACGGGCTCGTCGGGCTCGGTGATGTCGACCCGCAGGTCGAGGTATTCGAAGATGCGCTGGAAGAGCGCCAGGGACGTCTGCATCTGCACCCCGGTGGAGAGCAGGCTGACCGCCGGGCGGAAGAGGCCCTGCTGGAGCGAGACGAAGGCGACGAGCGTGCCGATGGAGACGGCGGTGCCGCTCTCGTGCAGCGCGAGGCCCGCGACCCAGTAGATGACCGCCGGCATGGCGGCCATCACGATCCCGATGGTCGACATGCGCCAGCGCCCGGCCATGTTCGACCGCACTTCCAGGTCGACGAGCCGCTCGGACTCGTCGGCGAACGCCTTCGTGAGCGAGTCGGCCCGGCCCATCGTGCGTCCCAGGAGGATGCCGCTGACGGAGAGCGATTCGGTGATGTTGGCCGCCATCGTGGCCATCTGGCGCTGGCGGTGGGTGGTGATCTTCTTGCGCTCGCGGCCGACGCGGCGGCTGATCCAGACGAAGACCGGCAGCAGGAGCAGCGAGACGAGCGTGAGCCGCCAGTCCAGCGCGAGCATCGCGACGACCGTGGCGATGACGGCCGTGAGGTTGGAGACCAGGGAGGTCGCGGTGGAGGTCACGGTCGCCTGCATGCCGCCGATGTCGTTGGCGATGCGCGACTGGACCTCGCCGGTCCGTGTCCTGGTGAAGAAGGCGAGCGGCATGCGCTGGAGCTGCGCGTACACGCCGGTGCGCAGGTCGTGCATGACGCGCTGGCCGACGGTGGTGGAGATGAGGGTCTGGAGCACGCCGAAGACGCTGTTGACGACGGCGGTGAGGATCATGCCGAGGGCGAGCAGGCTCAGCAGGCCCGTACGCCCTTCGGGGATGGCGGTGTCGAGGATCTCGCGCAGCAGGAACGGTGAGGCGACGGAGACCAGTGACGAGGCGCCGACGAGCAGCCCCACGACGGCGAGACGGCCGCGATAGGGGCGGAAGAGACGGAAGATGCGCCGCAGCTCGGCGGGTGGCTCCCGGCCGGGCGCCTCGGCGTCGGGATCGGGGCTGGGACCGGGGCTGGGCGAGGGTTTCCAGGTGGAGGCGTGCGGGTTCATGGGCTCCTTCGAGAGGTGTCGATATTTCCCTGAGCATAGCCGACTGTTACCTATGCTCACAATGAGCGTGGTCCTGATATTATTCCGCCATGGACACCCCCGATCCCGACGGCATGCTGGCCGAGCAGCTGTTGCGTCTGACCCGGCGGCTCCACCGCCTCCAGAAGCGGCAGCTGGAACCGATCGGTATCACGCCCGCGCAGGCGAGACTGCTCCGTACGGTCGCGATGTACGACACGCCGCCCCGCATGGCCGATCTGGCCGCACGGCTGGAAGTTGTCCCCCGCGCGGTCACCACCCTGGTCGACGGGCTTGAGGCGAGCGGCTGGGTCCGCCGCGCCCCGGACCCGACCAATCGCAGAGTGGTACGGATCGAGCTGACCGACACCGGATCGGCCACGCTCAAGTCGCTGCGCCTGGCCCGCCGTTCGGCCGCCACGGAGATCCTGGCCCCGCTGACCGGCGAACAGCGCGAGACGCTGGGCGGGCTGCTGGCCGCCCTGGTCGACGGGACGGCCGGCCACCGTTGCTGACGCCGTCCCCGACAGGGCGGATGGCTCGATTCCGCTCGTCCCGGGGAAATTCGATTGCTCCGGGCCGGGCGCGAGGGCGAACCTTGCACGGTTTGGGCCACTCCACCAGTCATGGGACATCATGCAGATTCGCGACCTTCCGTATCCCGATCCAGGGGTTCCCGACGCGCGGTCGGGCCCTCGGTTCCTGCTGTGGCTCGGACGCAACCAGCTCGGCGGGCAGCTCAAAGCGGTGGCCTGGGGACTGCTGCACCACATGGGCATCGCCGGTCTCCCGGTCGGCGCCGGGCTCGCCGTACAGGCCGTGGTGGACCGCTCCGGCGGGCGCCTCGCGTGGGCCGGCGGCCTCATCGCGCTGTGCGGCGCCGCCATCGCCGTCGGCGACACGATGCTGCACCGCACCGCCGTCACCAACTGGATCACCGCCGCCGCGCGCGTCCAGCAGCTGCTCGCCCGGAAGACGGCCGAGCTGGGCTCGGCGCTGACCCGCCGGGTCGCCGCGGGGGAGGTCGTGGCGGTCTCCACAGGTGATGTCGAGAAGGTGGGCTGGTTCGTGGAGGCGCTGTCGCGCTTCCTGGCCGCCGCCCTCGCGATCATCCTGATCTGCGTGGGGCTGACGCTCTACCTGCCCGAGCTGGGCTGGATCGTCGCCGCCGGTGTGCCGGTGCTCGCGCTGGCCGTCCTGCCGCTGCTCCCCGTGGCCACCCAACGCGCCGACATCCAGCGCGAGAAGGGCGGCAAGGCCACCGAACTGGCCTCGGACACCGTCGCGGGACTGCGCGTCCTGCGTGGCATCGGCGGCGAGGAGCTGTTCCTCGGGCGCTACCGCGCCGCGTCCCAGGAGGTCAGGAAGGCCGCCGTCCGCAGCGCGCGGATGTGGTCGCTGATCTCGGCCGTCCAGGTCCTGCTGCCGGGCGTCCTGCTGATCTCGGTGGTCTGGTACGGAGCCCACCTCGCGCTCGACGGGCGGATCGGCGTCGGCGGGCTGGTGACCGTCTACAGCGCGGTGACGCTGCTGCTCTTCCCGCTGGGCCAGTTCGAGGAGATCGCCATGGCGTACTCCTTCTCCCGGCCCTCCGCGAAGCGCGCGGCGCGGGTGCTGTCGCTGGAGCGGACGTCGTACGACGACGAGCGCGGCGGCCTGGACGACGCGCGGCCGACCGGGGACCTCTACGACCCGGCGACCGGCCTGCTCGCCCCCGCCGGTCTGCTGACCGCCGTGGTGTGCGGCGACCCGGACGCGGCGGGGCGCCTCGCCGAACGCCTGGGCGGGCACGCGGCCGAGGAGGAGAAGAGCCCGTCGGTGCTGCTCGGCGGGGTGGCGCTGGACGACCTTCCGCTGGACGCGGCGCGGGCCAGTGTGCTCGTACAGGACAAGGATCCGGTGCTGCTGTCGGGCACGCTCACCGAGCTGCTGGACGTGCCGGCCTCCGGTGCGGTCGACGCGGGGAAGGCGCTGGACGCCGCGCAGTGCGCGGACGTGCTGGACGCGCTCGCGCAGGCCTCCGTGGACGGCAGCGGCGACCCGATGTCGTCGCGCATCACCGAGCGCGGGCGCTCACTGTCCGGTGGGCAGCGCCAGCGGCTCGCGCTGGCCCGTTCGCTGGTCACGGACCCGGAGGTGCTCGTCCTCGACGAGCCGACGTCCGCCGTGGACTCGCACACGGAGGCCCGGATCGCGCAGGGCGTCAAGGAGTTGCGGGCCGGTCGTACGACGATCGTGTTCGCGTCCTCGCCGCTGCTGCTCGACAGCGCGGACCGCGTGGTGTTCGTCCACGAGGGGGCGGTCGCCGCGGTGGGCGGCCACCGTGAGCTGGTGCGGACCGACGCGCGGTACCGCGCGGTCGTGACCCGCGAGACGGAGCCGGAGAGCGAAGAACTCTCCGTATCTGACGCATTGACGCCGGCGTCCGTGCGGGCCCTGGAAGAGATCGAGGAATCGGCATGATCGGCCTGTCTCCCCCGGCGTTCGATCCGGCGGCCCCGGAATCGGCGACCACCCTGCCCGTCGGGACGCCCGCGACGGTACGGGCCTACGTGGGTGAGCTGCTGCGGCGCCACCGCCGGGCGTTTGTCCTGCTCGTCACGGTCAACGCGGTCTCGGTCGTCGCGTCGATGACCGGCCCGTACCTGCTCGGCTCGCTGGTCGAGGATCTCTCCGAGGGGACGCGCGAGCTGCACCTGGAGCGCGTCGCCGTGGTGTTCGCGGTGGCGCTGCTCGTCCAGACCGTCTTCACCCGGCTGGTACGGCTGCGCGGGGCGATGCTGGGCGAGGAGATGCTCGCCGACCTGCGGGAGGACTTCCTCGTCAGGGCGGTCGGGCTGCCGCCGGGCGTGCTGGAGCGGGCCGGGACGGGCGATCTGCTGTCCCGGATCACCACCGACATCGACCGGCTGGCGAACGCGATGCGGGAGGCCGTACCGCAGCTGGCGATCGGTGTCGTGTGGGCGGCGCTGCTGCTCGGCGCGCTGACGGTCACCGCGCCGCCGCTGGCGCTCGCGGTGCTGGTCGCGGTGCCGTTGGTGGTGGCGGGCTGCCGCTGGTACTTCAAACGGGCGCCGGCCGCGTACCGTTCGGAGGCCGCCGGGTACGCCGCGGTCGCCGCGATGCTCGCCGAGACCGTCGACGCGGGCCGGACGATCGAGGCGCACCGCCTCGGCGCGAGCCGTGTCGCCCTGTCGGACCAGCGGGTGAAGGAGTGGACGGCGTGGGAGCGGTACACGCTCTGGCTGCGGTCGGTGCTCTTCCCCGTCATCAACCTCACCCATACGACGATCTTCCTGTCCGTCCTGATGATCGGCGGGGTCTTCGTCCTCCAGGACTGGATCACCGTCGGACAGCTGACGACGGGCGCGCTGCTGTCGCAGATGCTGGTGGAGCCGGTCGGGCTGATCCTGCGGTGGTACGACGAACTCCAGGTCGCCCAGGTCTCCATCGCGCGGCTCGTCGGCGTACGGGACATCGAGCCGGACGGGGGCGACGAGTCGGTGGTCCCGGACGGCAGGACCGTCAGCGCCGACGACGTGCGTTTCGGCTACCGCGCGGGGGTGGACGTCCTGCACCAGGTGACGCTGGACGTCCGGCCGGGCACCCGGCTCGCGCTCGTCGGCCCCTCGGGGGCCGGCAAGTCGACGCTGGGGCGGCTGCTCGCGGGCATCTACGGGCCCCGGACCGGCACCGTCACGCTCGGCGGGGCGGAGCTGTCCCGGATGCCGGCCGAGCGGGTGCGGCGGCATGTGGCGCTGGTCAACCAGGAACACCACGTGTTTGTCGGGTCGTTGCGCGACAACCTGCTGCTGGCCCGCACGGGCGCGACGGACGCCGAGCTGTGGGCGGCGCTGGGCGCGGTGGACGCGGACGGGTGGGCCCGGGGGCTCGACGCGGGCCTGGACACGGAAGTCGGGTCCGGCAGCACGGCGCTGACCCCGGCCCAGGCCCAGCAGGTCGCCCTGGCCCGCCTCGTCCTGGCGGACCCGCACACCCTGGTCCTGGACGAGGCGACCTCCCTGCTGGACCCGCGGGCGGCCCGGCACCTGGAGCGCTCGCTGGCCCGGGTGCTGGACGGCCGTACGGTGGTGGCGATCGCCCACCGCCTGCACACCGCGCACGACGCGGACGTCATCGCGGTGGTCGAGGAGGGCCGGATCACCGAACTGGGCAGCCACGACGAGCTGGTGGCGGCGGACGGGGCGTATGCGGCGCTGTGGCGGTCGTGGCACGGCTGAGGGCGGGGCTTGCTTCGCGGCGCGGGTGCGGTCGCGTGTGCGCGGCACGGGTGCCGGTGCGCGGCACGCCCGGCCTGGCGGCCGGGCTGTTGTCCTCAATCGCCGGACGGGCTTGATCGTGCCCGCTGCGGGCTTGGGGTGAGTCGGCGAAGTGGGGTTGTTCGCACAGACTCCGCAGGCCGGGCGGCACTTTGCCGACACACCCGGGGTGTCAGGCCGCCGGGCCGGTGAAGTAGTGGCCCTCGTCGAGGTCGTCGAGGAGTCCGGGGTGGGTCGGCCGCCAGCCCAGGAGGTCGCCGGTGTACGCGCTGGAGACGGGGCTGTCCAGGGCGACGAAGGGGGCCAGCCAGGTGAAGTGCGCGGCCGCGTCGTCCGGGGGGACCGAGACCACGGGCAGGTCGAGGTGGCGCCCGATCACCTCGGCGACGGCCCGGATCGGCACGCCCTCGTCCGCGACGGCGTGCAGGACGGAGCCCGCGGGGGCGTTCTCCAGCGCCAGGTGGAAGAGGTGTGCGGCGTCGGCGCGGTGCACGGCGGGCCAGCGCTGGGCGCCGTCGCCGACGTAGCCGGAGACGCCCCTTTCGCGGGCGATGGCGACCAGGGTGGCGAGGAAGCCGTGGTCCCCGTCGCCGTGGACGGTCGGGGCCAGCCGTACGACCGACGAGCGCACGCCCCGGTCCGCGAGGGCGGTCGTGGCCTGCGCGGTCGCGAGCCGCCTGGCCGGGCCGCCGCTTCCGTGGGCGCCCTCCGCGGCGGGCGCCCGGCCGTCCTGCTCGGTGCCGACCCGCCCCGGCGCCAGGCCGAGCGTGCCGGAGGCGATGAGGAGCGGGCGGCCCGATCCCGCGAGCGCCTCGCCGAAGGTGTCGACGGCCCGCCGGTCCGCGTCGGCGGCGTCCTCGAAGCCGCCGCTGAACGCGATGTCGTGCTTGAAGGCGAGGTGGATCACGCCGTCGGACTTGTCGGCGGCGTCGCGCAGGGTGTCGAGATCGTCGAGCGTGCCGCGGAGCACGTCGGCGCCGGCCCGGGTGAGGACGTCGGCCGCCGCGTCGGAGCGGGCGAGGCCGAGGACGTCGTGGCCGGCGCTGAGGAGTTCGGGGACGACGGCGGAGCCGATCCAGCCGGACGCGCCGGTGAGGAACACACGCATGGGGAGACCTCCAGGGTCTTCTCGGTTCGATGCCAGTCACTATCGATGTCAGCCACTGCCATCACCAACGTAGCACTCGATGTCAGTCACTGCCATCACGTAGGATCAGGGCATGAGTCGATGGGAGCCCGACGCACGCGGGCGGCTGGAACGGGCCGCGCTGGAGCTGTACAGCGAGCGGGGCTTCGAGCAGACGACGGCGGCGCAGATCGCGGAACGCGCGGGGCTTTCGGAGCGGACGTTCTTCCGGCACTACGCCGACAAGCGCGAGGTGCTCTTCGGGGGCGCGCATCTGCTGGAGGGGGCCTTCGTGGAGACCCTGGCCGCGGTTCCTTCGGCGGTCGCGCCGATCGACGCGATGGGTTTGACCCTGGAGGCGGTCTCGGCGTTTTTCGCGGACCGGCACGACTTCGCCCGACAGCGTCAGGCGGTCATCGCGGCGAACGTGGAGCTACAGGAGCGCGAGCTGATCAAGCTGGCGTCACTGTCCGCGGCGCTCGCGAAGACGTTGCGGGGGCGTGGCGTGAGCGACGCGGCGGCGAGCCTTGCGGCGGAGGCGGGGATCGCGGTCTTCAAGGTCGGCTTCGAGCGGTGGGTGCGTGACGGGTCGCGTTCGTTGGCCTCGTTTTTGCGCGAGGCGCTCTTGGAGTTGCGGGTGGTGGTGGGCCCGTCGCGGTGACCGCGTTGCGGTCACTTCTTGTCCTCAATCGCCAGACGGGCTTGGTTGTGCCCGCGCGCCCGGTGCCGGGCGCGGGTTACTGATGTCCTCAATCGCCGGACGGGCTTGGTTGTGCCGCTGCGGGCCGCGTTTTTGGGTGCGGGGTTGTCGCCGGGGGCCGGGCAGGGGTCGTGTCCTGCACTGCATGTTTTACGTCGCGTTCAGCCAGTCGTATTGCGTGACGTTCGCCATGCGACACAAAACACGCTCTACGTTCCGGACACGACCCCTGCCCGTCCCCCTTCCAGGCCCGCGCCAAAACCCGGCCCACCCCGGGGCGGGAGGAGTCGTTCAGTCTCCCCGGCGGCGTGAGGGGGGCGGGGTCGGAGGAGGCAGGGGTGTCCGGACGTAAAGCGTCGCAACTCGCGCGAAGCGCGGTGACCACGCGGCGGAGCCGCATATGGATTGCAGCGCAGTCCGGACACCCCTGCCTCCGGAGGCCCCACCCCCCGCCACCACGACAAACCAAGCCCGTCCGGCGATTGAGGACATCAGTAACCGCAACCAAACACCGGGCGACACGCTAAAAGACCCCAAGCGCCGACGCCGCCCCCACCGCTCCCAGGATCATGAACACCGGCGTCAGAACCTTCAGCTCCACCCAGCTACCCGCGCGGAAGCGCATGGGCTTCGGGGGGCCCAGCGCGTACCACCGCTTCCGCCCCAGGGGTATCGGCCACAGGATCGGGCAGCCCGAGACCGTCAGCGCGTCGCCGATGTCGTGGACCAGCGCGCCCAGCACGATCGGCAGGCCCAGCCACAGGTACTCCTGGCCGGGCGCGTTGAACAGCCAGTCCGAGCCGTTGCCCGGCTGGTCCAGAATGCCCGCGAGATTCCACGCGGACGTCGCCCCCAGGAGCCACACCAAGATGTCGCTAGACATCCTCGCGGCCTTCCACAGCAGCCCCTCCACCGCGAGCACCAGGTGCACGAAGAGGATGAAGAGCACCGCCCAGCGCCCGCCCACGAGCGCCAGCCCCGACGCGCCCGCGCCGATCGCGACGGCCCACAGCCAGGTGTGCGTGAGGGTGCGGTGCCCCCCGCTCCTGCGGGGATCGCCGGGCTTCTTCGTCGACTTGTAGACGGCGTACGACAGCTTGTCGACGATCTCGCAGAGCCGCTTCGAAACCGGGCCGAACGCCCTCGATATCGTCGCGGCCTTGTGATCCAGGTCGGGTGCCAGCGCGGCCCCCGCGGTGATCAGCGCGCCGACCACCAGAACAGGCCACGGCATGCTGTGGCCGGCGGCGGCCGCCGCGGCGCCCACCCCCAGCCAGGCCGCAGCCCCTGACAGTGAGTGTGCCGGTCCCATCATGCGCGTACCCGCCCCATTGCAGTTGTGGTGAAGCTCAGTTGACAGGGCAGAGTACCGCTCATGATCTTCGGCCGGACGGCCGGTTCCCGCCGGAGGGCGTGAGACAGGCAAGATGGGGTGGTGACCCTCATTGATCAGCTGCCGCCGACCGCCGACCCCGATGCCCTTTTCGAGGCCTTCACCACCTGGGCCGAGGGCGAGGGCATCACGCTCTACCCGGCTCAGGAAGAGGCGCTGATCGAGGTGGTCTCCGGGGCCAATGTGATCGTTTCGACCCCCACGGGCTCCGGGAAGAGCCTGATCGCGGCGGGTGCGCACTTCGCCGCGCTGGCGCAGGACAAGGTCACGTTCTACACCGCGCCGATCAAGGCGCTGGTCTCGGAGAAGTTCTTCGACCTGTGCAAGCTGTTCGGCACCGAGAACGTCGGGATGCTGACCGGCGACGCGTCGGTCAACGCCGACGCGCCGGTCATCTGCTGCACGGCGGAGGTGCTCGCCTCCATCGCGCTGCGGGACGGCAAGCAGGCGGATGTCGGCCAGGTCGTGATGGACGAGTTCCACTTCTACGCGGAGCCCGACCGCGGCTGGGCGTGGCAGATCCCGATCCTGGAGCTGCCGCAGGCGCAGTTCATCCTGATGTCCGCGACCCTCGGTGACATGTCGCGGTTCGAGGAGGACCTGACACGCCGTACGGGCCGGCCGACCACGGTCGTCCGGTCGGTGACCCGGCCGGTGCCGCTGTACTACGAGTACAAGCTCACGCCCATCACGGAGACCCTGACCGAGCTGCTGGAGACCAAGCAGGCGCCGGTCTACATCGTGCACTTCACGCAGGCCGCCGCCGTCGAGCGGGCGCAGTCGCTGATGAGCATCAACATGTGCAGCCGCGAGGAGAAGGACAGGATCGCCGATCTGATCGGCAGTTTCCGCTTCACCACCAAGTTCGGCCAGAACCTCTCGCGGTACGTACGGCACGGGATCGGTGTGCACCACGCGGGCATGCTGCCCAAGTACCGGCGGCTGGTGGAAAAGCTGGCGCAGGCGGGGCTGTTGAAGGTCATCTGCGGTACGGACACCCTCGGCGTGGGCGTCAACGTGCCCATCCGTACGGTGTTGTTCACCGCCCTGACCAAGTACGACGGCACGCGGGTACGGACGTTGCGCGCGCGGGAGTTCCATCAGATCGCCGGGCGGGCGGGCCGGGCCGGATTCGACACGGCCGGGCTGGTCGTCGCGCAGGCGCCCGAGCACGTCGTGGAGAACGAGAAGGCGCTCGCCAAGGCGGGCGACGACCCGAAGAAGCGCCGCAAGGTGGTCAGGAAGAAGGCGCCCGAGGGCTTTGTCGCCTGGTCGGAGACGACCTTCGACAAGCTGATCGGCTCCGACCCCGAGCCGCTGACCTCGCGTTTCCGGGTCACGCACACCATGCTGCTGTCGGTCATCGCCCGGCCGGGCAACGCCTTCGAGGCGATGCGCCACCTGCTGGAGGACAACCACGAGCCGCGCAGGCAGCAGCTGCGGCACATCCGCCGGGCGATCGCCATCTACCGCTCGCTGCTGGACGGCGGGGTGGTGGAGCGCCTGGAGACCCCGGACGCGGAGGGGCGGATCGTCCGGCTCACCGTCGATCTCCAGCAGGACTTCGCGCTCAACCAGCCGCTGTCCACCTTCGCGCTGGCGTCGTTCGAGCTGCTGGACCCCGAATCCCCGTCGTACGCGCTGGACATGGTGTCGGTCGTGGAGTCCACGCTGGACGATCCGCGGCAGATCCTGGCGGCCCAGCAGAACAAGGCGCGCGGCGAGGCGGTCGGCGCGATGAAGGCCGAAGGGATCGAGTACGAGGAGCGGATGGAGCGGCTCCAGGAGATCACGTACCCGAAGCCGCTGGAGGAGCTGCTGGTCCACGCGTACAACGTGTACCGCACCAGCCATCCGTGGGTCGGCGACCACCCCGTCTCGCCCAAGTCCGTGATCCGGGACATGTACGAACGGGCGCTGTCCTTCACGGAGTTCACGTCCCACTACGAGCTGGCCAGGACCGAGGGCATCGTCCTGCGCTATCTCGCGGGCGCGTACAAGGCGCTGGAACACACCATTCCGGACGATCTCAAGTCGGAGGACCTGGAGGATCTGACCGCCTGGCTCGGTGAGATGGTCCGTCAGGTGGACTCCAGCCTCCTCGACGAGTGGGAGCAGCTGGCCAACCCCGAGGTGGAGACGGCCGAACAGGCGCAGGAGAAGGCCGACCAGGTACGGCCGGTCACGGCCAACGCGCGCGCCTTCCGGGTCCTGGTGCGCAACGCGATGTTCCGCCGGGTGGAGCTGGCCGCGCTGGACCGCGTCAACGATCTGGGCGAGCTGGACGGCGAGACGGGCTGGGACGCGGACGCGTGGGGCGAGGCGATGGACGCGTACTGGGACGAGTACGACGACCTGGGCACGGGGCCCGACGCCCGCGGGCCCAAGCTGCTGGCCATCGAGGAGGACGCCGAGCACGGCCTCTGGCGGGTCAGGCAGACGTTCGCCGACCCGAACGGCGATCATGACTGGGGCATCGGCGCGGAGGTGGATCTCGCGGCCTCCGACGAGGAGGGCCGGGCCGTCCTGCGCGTCACGTCGGTGGGCCAGCTCTCCGCGGTGCGCTGAGATCCGGAGACCGAAGGCGACAAGGAGCACACGACACCATGACGAACCCCGCCGAGCGGCTCGTCGACCTCCTCGATCTGGAGCGGATCGAGGTCGACATCTTCCGCGGCCGCAGTCCCCAGGAGTCCCTGCAACGGGTCTTCGGCGGCCAGGTCGCGGGCCAGGCGCTGGTCGCGGCCGGCCGTACGACCGACGGCGACCGCCCGGTCCACTCGCTGCACGCGTACTTCCTGCGCCCGGGCCGTCCCGGCGTCCCGATCGTCTACCAGGTCGAACGGGTCAGGGACGGGCGGTCGTTCACCACCCGCCGGGTGACGGCCGTGCAGGAGGGCCGGACGATCTTCAATCTGACGGCTTCCTTCCACCGCCCCGAGGAGGGCGGGATCGAACACCAGCTGCCGCCGCGCCTGGACTTCCCCGACCCCGAGTCGCTGCCGACGGTCGCGGAGGAGGTACGGGAGCATCTGGGCGTGCTGCCGCAGTCGTTGGAGCGGATGGCCAGGCGCCAGCCGTTCGACATCCGGTACGTGGACCGGCTGCGCTGGACGCGGGAGGAGATCAAGGACGCGGATCCGCGCAGCGCGGTGTGGATGCGCGCGGTGGGACCGCTGGGCGACGACCCGCTGGTGCACACCTGCGCGCTGACGTACGCGAGCGACATGACCTTGCTCGATGCAGTGCGAATCCCTGTTGAACCTCTCTGGGGCCCGCGTGGCTTCGACATGGCCTCCTTGGATCACGCCATGTGGTTTCACCACCCGTTCCGCGCCGACGAGTGGTTCCTGTACGACCAGGAGTCGCCGATCGCGACGGGCGGCCGGGGGCTGGCGCGCGGCCGGATCTACGACCGGGCGGGCACGCTGCTGGTGTCGGTGGTGCAGGAAGGTCTCTTCCGGCGCCACGCCGTGGAGAAATAGCAAACAGCCACGGGCCTCCGGGTCAGAAGCCGGGGATCGGGTCCTGGTCCGCCTCGCGCCGCCGGGTCCTGATGTCCGGCGCGGGCGGGTGCAGCTTGGCGTCACAGTTGGGCCCCAGACCGCTGCGCCGGGATGCCGTACCCCTCAGCGGGCGCCCGCACATGCGGCAGCGGACCAGGCGGCCGGCGGGCTCCGGCACGGCGCCCGGCAGGGGCGAAGAGGCGGCGGGGCCGTCCGGCGGGAACAGGTCCGGCAGCGGGGAATCGGGCATGTCCCACCTCTACCACCCCGGCCGCCGCGCCGGTACGGCCGGCCCGGTGCGCGACCACCCGACCCCCTGATCACCGCGTGGCCGGCGGGTCCACAATGGGAGAGCCCACCGCCTGCACCAAGGAGACCCAGGATGACTCTGTACGACATTCCGCTGCGCACTCTCGCCGGTGAGCCCACCTCGCTCGCCGCGTACGAGGGCAAGGCCGTCCTGGTGGTGAACGTGGCGTCCAAGTGCGGTCTCACCCCGCAGTACACCGGCCTGGAGCGGCTCCAGAAGGAGTACGGCGACCGGGGCTTCACCGTGCTCGGGGTGCCCTGCAACCAGTTCGCCGGGCAGGAGCCGGGCAGCGCCGAGGACATCCAGACGTTCTGCTCGGCGACGTACGGAGTCAGCTTCCCGCTCCTGGAGAAGACCGAGGTGAACGGTGATGATCGTCACCCCCTGTACGTGGAGCTGACCAAGACGGCCGACGCCGAGGGCGGCGCGGGCGACGTGAGCTGGAACTTCGAGAAGTTCCTGCTCTCCCCGAAGGGCGAGGTCGTGGCCCGCTTCCGGCCCACCACGGAGCCCGAGGCCCCGGAGTTGGTCGCGGCCGTCGAGGCACAGCTGACCGCCTGATCGCCGACCGTCGTACAACCGCCCCCGCCGTGAGGCCCCGGCGGGGGCGGCCGGGCGTGTGGGCGGACACCCCCTAGCGAATCGGCATGCCCGACAGGGTGCGGGCGATGACCAGGCGCTGGATCTCGCTGGTCCCCTCGAAGATCGTGTAGATCGCGCTGTCGCGGTGCATGCGCTCCACCGGGTACTCCCGGGTGTAGCCGTTGCCGCCGAGTATCTGTACGGCCTGCGCCGTGACCTCCTTGGCGGTCTCGCTGGCGTACAGCTTCGACATCGAGCCCTCGGCCGCCTCGAAGGGCCGCCCCGCCGCCGCCATCCAGGACGCCCGCCACACCAGCAGACGCGCGGCGTCTGTCCGGGTGCGCATGTCTGCCAGCTGGAAGGCGATGCCCTGGTTGTCGATGATGGGGCGGCCGAACTGGGTGCGGGTCCTGGCGTAGTCGAGCGCGACCTCGTACGCGGCCCTGGCGGTGCCGACCGCCATCGCGCCGACCGCCGGGCGGGAGGCCTCGAAGGTGGCCATGGCCGCGTTCCGCACCCGCTCGCCGCCGGGCGCCGCCGCGCGCTCGCGGGCCCGGGCGAGCCGTTCGTCCAGCTTCTCCTTGCCCCCGAGGAGGCAGTGGCCGGGGATCCTGGCGTCCTCCAGGACCACCTCGGCGGTGTGGGAGGCGCGGATGCCGTGTTTCCTGAACTTCTGGCCCTGGGAGAGGCCCGGGGTGCCGGGCGGTACGACGAAGGAGGCGTGGCCCTTGGTGCCGAGGGCCGGGTCGACGACGGCGACCACGACGTGGACGTGGGCGATGCCCCCGTTGGTGACCCAGGTCTTGGTGCCGTTGAGGACCCATTCGTCCTTGGCCTCGTCGTAGACGGCGCGGGTCCGCATGGCGGCCACGTCGGAGCCCGCGTCGGGTTCCGAGGAGCAGAAGGCCGCCAGTTTCACGTCGTCGGCGTCGCCGTACATCTGCGGCACCCACGTGCCGATCTGCTCGTCCGTACCGTTGGCGAGGACCCCGACGGCCGCCAGGCCCGTACCGACGATGGACAGGGCGATGCCCGCGTCGCCCCAGAACAGCTCCTCCATCGTGAGGGGGATGCCGAGGCCCGTGGGGTCGAAGTACTGCTGGGCGTAGAAGTCGAGGGAATAAATTCCGATCTTGGCGGCTTCCTGGATGATCGGCCAGGGCGTCTCCTCACGCTCGTCCCACTCGGCGGCGGCCGGGCGGATGACGTCCGCGGCGAAGCCGTGGAGCCAGTCACGCACCTGCTTCTGGTCGTCGTTGAGTTCGAGCGTGAACTCGGCCATCGTGCCCCTCCGGTACTGTGTCGCTTGCGTTTGTTACTGGCGGTAACCGCAGTCTGTTACCCGCAAGTAGCCCATGTCAACCGGCCAAGGAGCGGGCGGCATTGCCGGGCGGCGGGGTGTTACGTTGCCCGGGCGTCACGGATATCGCAGGGCGGGGAGAGAACACGATGGAGACCACACACCAGGCCGAGCAGCAGCGATCGGCGCAGCAACGCCGGCGGCAGCTGCTGGAAGCCGCGGACCGGGTGGTGCTCCGGGACGGCCCCCAGGCCTCCATGAACGCCATCGCCGCCGAGGCCGGCATCACCAAGCCGATCCTGTACCGGCACTTCGGTGACAAGGGCGGCCTGTACCGGGCGCTGGCCAAGCGCCACACGGACGCGCTGCTCGCCGCGCTGCGGGCCGCGCTCGACGCGCCCGCGGAGCGCCGCGAGCGGGTCGAGGCGACCCTCGACACGTACCTCGCCGCGATCGAGGCGAGGCCGCAGGTCTACCGCTTCCTGATGCATCCGGCCGAGGACACCCAGCCGTCCGAGCAGGGCTTCGACGTGGGCCGGCACTCGGTCCCGCTGCTGCGGCGGCTGGGTGAGGAATTGGCCAAGGTCATCGAGGAGCGGGTCGACCTCGGTCCCGGCAGCGAGCAGCTGGCGCGGGTCTGGGGCCACGGCATCGTCGGCATGATGCACGGCGCGGGCGACTGGTGGCTGGGCGAACGCCCGTGCCCGCGCGAGCAGTTGGTCCACAGCCTCGCGGACCTGCTCTGGGGGCGGCTGGCGGTCGCGGGCGACCGCACGGGCGGACCGGCGTTCTGAGGTGCCCCCGACCAGGACGAGGGCGGTACGGGCCGGTGCCGTACGGGCCGGGGCGCCGCGAACCGGCGATCAGACGGTACGGCCGCCCAGCACCCGGCGCCCCGCGCGCAGCGCCCTGGACCTGCGCCACCCCGTGAGCCGGTCGGTATACACCGTGCCCTCCAAGTGGTCACACTCGTGCTGGAGGCAGCGGGCGAAGAACCCGGTGCCCTCGACCCGTACCGGCTCGCCGTCCAGGGTGAATCCCTCCACGACGGCCCGGTCGTACCGCTCGGTTCCGGCCTCGACGCCCGGCAGCGAGAGACAGCCCTCGGGCCCGCGGAGGAGAATGCCGTCCGCCTCCGTCAGCCGGGGATTGACGAGGTGCCCGAGATGACGGACGTCGTCGTCGTCCGGGCAGTCGTACACGAACACCCGCTGCCCGACACCGATCTGACTGGCCGCCAGGCCGACACCCCGGGCGTCGTACATCGTCGCGAAAAGGTCCTCGACCAGCGCGGCGAGCGGGGGACCGAAGTCCGTGACGGGTTCGCAGGGGGCGTGCAGCACCGGATCGCCCAGCAATCTCATGGCTCGTACTCGCCCGGAACTGCCGGGGATCGGACGGTTTCGCATGACGCTCAGGGTACGGTCCAGCGTGACCCCCGCCTTCTGCCCGGTGCCGCGGTTCGGGGCCCTGGCCGGATCTCGATAGGCTGACCCACGGACCGACGCAAGGAGGATCAAGGACGATGGCAGGCAACACGGAGCCGCTGTCGCCGCGGGCCAAGTTGGCCGTGACGGCGGGCAAGGCCGCGGCGGCGGTGTCGCGCGCGGCTGGCCGCGGCAGCGGATCGGTGATCGGCGGGAAGGTGGCGCTGAAGCTCGACCCCGATCTGCTGGGGCGGCTGGCGCAGCACCTGGACGTCATCCTCGTGTCGGCGACGAACGGCAAGACGACCACCACACGGCTGATCGCCGAGGCGCTGGGCGCCGCGGGACCCGTTGTGTCGAACGCGCTCGGCGCCAACATGCCGGCGGGGATCACCTCCGCCCTGGCGGGTGGCTCCGACGCGAAGTACGGCGTGATCGAGGTGGACGAGAAGTACCTCGCCGGTGTGGCGCGGGACACCACGCCGAAGGCGATCGCGCTGCTGAACCTCTCCCGCGACCAGCTCGACCGCGCCGCCGAGACGCGGATGCTCGCCGAGAAGTGGCGTGAGGGCCTGGCCGGTACGAAGGCCGTCGTCATCGCCAACGCGGACGACCCGCTGATCGTCTGGGCCGCCTCCTCCTCCCCGAACGTGGTGTGGGTGGCGGCGGGCCAGGAGTGGAAGGACGACGCCTGGTCGTGCCCGTCCTGCGGTGGTGTGATGCAGCGCCCCGGGGACGACTGGTTCTGCGGCGAGTGCGGTTTCCGCAGGCCCTCGCCGAGCTGGGCCCTGCACGGCGACCACGTCCTCGACCCGCACGGATCGGCGTGGCCGATCCACCTCCAGCTGCCGGGCCGCGCGAACAAGTCGAACGCGGCCACCTCCGCCGCCGTCGTGGCGACCTTCGGGGTACCGCCGCAGGTGGCGCTGGAGCGGATGTACCAGGTGCAGGCCGTCGCCGGACGGTACGACGTGGTGTCCTTCCACAACCGCGACATCCGGCTGCTGCTGGCGAAGAACCCGGCGGGCTGGCTGGAGACGTTCTCCCTGATCGACCCGCCGCCGACCCCCGTCGTGCTGGCCGTCAACGCCCGGGGCGCCGACGGCACCGACACCTCGTGGCTGTGGGACGTGGACTACACCCGGCTCGCCGGGCATCCGATCTTCGTCCTCGGGGACCGCAAGCTCGACCTGGCCGTACGTCTCGAAGTGGCCAATCTCGACTTCCGGGTGTGCGAGACGCTGGACGAGGCCGTCCAGCTGGCACCGCCGGGACGGATCGAGGCGATCGCCAACTACACCGCGTTCCAGGACCTGCGCCGAAGGGTCGGTAACTGACCGATGGACCCCCGGACCCAGAGAGCTTCGGAAAGGCGAGCGAACATGAGCGAGAGCAGCCTGCGGCTGGTGTGGATCTATCCCGACCTGCTGAGCACGTACGGCGACCAGGGCAACGCGCTGGTCGTGGAGCGCCGTGCCAGACAGCGCCGCCTGGGTGTCACGCGCGTGGACGTCCGCAGTGACCAGCCGATCCCGACCTCCGGCGACATCTATCTGATCGGCGGCGGCGAGGACCGGCCGCAGCGGCTGGCCGCCGAGCGGCTGCGCCGGGACGGCGGGCTCAGCCGTGCCGTGTCCAACGGCGCGATCGTCTTCTCGGTCTGCGCCGGCTACCAGATCCTCGGCCACGAGTTCATCAACGACCTGGGCGAGCGCGAGGCCGGCCTCGGGCTGCTCGACGTGGTCTCCACGCGCGGGGAGGGCGAGCGGTGTGTCGGTGACGTCCTGGGCGACATCGACCCGCGGCTCGGCCTGCCGCAGCTGACCGGCTTCGAGAACCACCAGGGCGTCACCCACCTCGGCCCGACGGCCCGGCCGTTCGCGCAGGTCAGGCTGGGCAAGGGCAACGGCACGGGAGACGGTACGGAGGGCGCGTACAACGACACCGTCTTCGGTACGTACATGCACGGCCCGGTCATGGCGCGCAATCCGCACATCGCGGACCTGCTGCTGAAGCTGGCACTGGACGTCAACGCGCTGCCGCCGACCGACGACCGCTGGTACGACGCGCTGCGCGCCGAGCGCATCTCCGCGGCGGCCCAGCCCGCCTGAGGCCTGCCTGAGGCCCGGCTCACGGCCCGCCCGGCGGCCCGGACGTACCCCTCGCGGGTCCGTCGCGCGGCCCCGGGCGGCTGTCCAGCAGTCGGACGGCAGGTTCGGTCCTGACACGCCTCGCCGGTAGGGTGGCGACGATCGGGCCGGACAGAGTGGTGCGGCCTTCAGCCCACGTTGCAAAGGTATTCCGGGCCATGCGAATTGGTGTGCTCACCTCGGGCGGGGACTGCCCCGGCCTCAACGCCGTCATCAGGTCCGTCGTACACCGCGCCGTCGTCGACCACGGCGACGAGGTGATCGGCTTCCACGACGGCTGGCGGGGCCTCCTGGAGTGCGACTACCGCAAGCTCGACCTGGACGCGGTGGCCGGGATCCTGGCCCGGGGCGGGACGATCCTCGGCTCCTCACGGGTCCAGCCGGCGCACCTGCGGGACGGGGTGGAGCGGGCCAGGGGCCATGTCGCGGACCTCGGTCTGGACGCGATCATCCCGATCGGCGGCGAGGGCACGCTCAAGGCGGCCCATCTGCTGTCCGAGGCGGGGCTGCCGATCGTCGGGGTGCCGAAGACCATCGACAACGACATCCCCTCGACCGACGTGACCTTCGGTTTCGACACGGCCGTGGGGGTCGCCACCGACGCGCTCGACCGGCTGAAGACCACCGCCGAGTCCCACCAGCGGGTCCTGATCGTCGAGGTCATGGGCCGCCACACCGGCTGGATCGCGCTGCACTCCGGCATGGCCGCCGGGGCCCACGCCATCGTCGTGCCCGAGCGTCCCTTCGACATCGGTGAGCTGGCGGCGCTGGTCGGCAAGCGGTTCTCGGCGGGCAAGCGGTTCGCGATCGTGGTGGTCGCCGAGGGCGCCAAGCCGCGTGAGGGCTCGATGAAGTTCGACGAGGGCGGCACGGACGTGTACGGCCACGAGCGCTTCGCCGGGGTGGCCGGGCAGCTCTCCGTGGAGCTGGAGCAGCGGCTCGGCAAGGAGGCCCGTCCGGTGATACTGGGCCACGTCCAGCGCGGCGGCACGCCGACCGCGTACGACCGGGTCCTCGCGACCCGGTTCGGCTGGCACGCGGTCGAGGCGACCCACCGGGGCGAGTTCGGCATGCTGACGGCGCTGCGCGGCACGGACATCGTGATGGTGCCGCTGTCCGAGGCCGTGGCGACCCTCAAGACGGTCCCCGCCGAGCGGTACGCCGAGGCGGAGTGCGTGCTCTGAGCTTCCGTACGTCCGACGGACACCGCCCCCGGTCGCAGTCGCGGCCGGGGGCGGTTCTAGTCTGGTGCGGACAACCGGCACGAATCGCCGCGGCACCACTCGCCACTCGGGAGCACACGGATGGATCACAGCGGGCACGGCATGACCATGGATCTGCCGCCGTTCACGCTGGGACGGGCGCTGGAGTACTCCCCCGACTACTTCTTCCTGACGGGCTGCCTGCTCGCGCTCGCGCTGTACGGCTGGGGGGTGGTGCGGCTGCGCCGGCGCGGCGACAGCTGGCCCGTCGGCCGGGCCGTCGGGTTCACGCTCGGCGTGCTGACCGTGGCGCTGGTGATGTGCACGAAGCTGAACGACTACGGCATGGTCATGTTCAGCGTGCACATGGTCCAGCACATGGTGATCAGCATGGTGTCCCCCATCCTGATCCTCCTCGGCGCGCCGGTGACGCTGGCCCTGCGGGCCCTGCCGGTGGCGCGGCGCCGGGGTCACAAGGGGCCGCGTGAGCTGCTGCTCGCGGTCCTGCACAGCGGTTTCGTACGGGTCGTCACACACCCGGCCTTCACCATCCCGCTCTTCATCGCGAGCCTCTACGGGCTGTACTTCACCCCGCTCTTCGACTTCCTGATGGGGTCCAAGGCCGGGCATATCGCGATGATGGTGCACTTCCTCACCGTGGGTCTGGTCTTCTTCTGGCCGATCATGGGCATCGACCCGGGGCCGCACCGGCCGGGTTATGTGATGCGGATGCTGGAGCTGTTCGCCGGGATGCCGTTCCACGCGTTCTTCGGGATCGCGCTGATGATGGCGAGCGAGCCGATGATCGGCGCGTACCGTACGCCCCCGGCGTCGCTCGGCATCGACGCCCTGAGCGACCAGACGGCGGCGGGCGGTATCGCCTGGGCGTTCAGTGAGATCCCGTCCGTGCTGGTGCTGGTCGCCCTGGTCTTCCAGTGGTACCGCTCGGAGCAGCGGGTCGCGACCCGCTCCGACCGGGCCGCCGACCGGGACGGGGACAAGGAGCTGGTGGCGTACAACGCCTATCTCGCTTCGCTCCAGACACGGGGGCAGTAGCGCGAACCACCCGTCCGGGGCGACGATAGCCCTCACGGCCACGGCCGGGAGGAGGACTTACATGTCCGGTTCCACAAAAACGATGGGTGGCATCACCGTCGGTTCGCTGGTCCTGGTGACCGCTTATACGGCGGCGCTGGGCAGCAACGGGTGGCTCTGGTTCGGGTGGGTGGTACTGGGCCTGCTCACGATCGGAATGGCCGCCTCGCGCTCCTGAAGCCCCTGAGGAAGAGCGCCCGCCAAAGGCACCGCTACGTGTGTAGCGGTGCCTTTGGCGTGCAACCGGCGGGTTGCACTTCCATGGGCGTAGTGCAACCATTGAGTTGCGCGTCTGAACGAGTCAGTCGAACCACCGGAGGTACTGCCATGTCGGAAACCGATGACCGCATCGAACGGGAGATCACCATCGAGGCGCCGCCGGAGCGCGTCTGGGCCGTGCTCACCGAGCCCGCGCACGTGGGAAGTTGGTTCGGACAGGGGCAGCCCACCCCCGTCGACCTGCGCCCCGGTGGCACCATGTACCTGGACCACGGCGCGTACGGCCAGTTCCCTACGACGATCGTGACGGTCGATCCGCCGCGCCGCTTCTCGTACCGCTGGGCGAGCGCCTACCCCGGCGAGCAGGCGACGGAGGGCAACTCGACCCTGGTCGAGTTCACGCTCGCGGCGGAGGGCGAGGGCACCCGGCTGCGTGTGGTGGAGACCGGCTTCGCGGATATCGTCATCCCCGAGGACCGGATCGACACGGCCTCCAAGAAGAGCCACACCGAGGGCTGGACGGAAATGGTCGTGAACCTCAAGAAGTACGCGGAGCAGCTCGCGGCATGACGGCGGACGCTGACCGGGACACCGTCGGGGACGTGCTGTCCGCACTGGCGGACCCGACCCGTCGGCGGATCCTCGACGCCCTCGCCTCCCACGGTGAGGCGACCGCGACGGTCCTGGCGGCGGAGCTGCCGGTCAGCCGCCAGGCGATCGTCAAGCACTTGGCGGTCCTGGACCGGGCGGGGCTGGTGGCCGGCCGCCGGGCGGGGCGTGAGGCGCGGTACGCGGTCAGGCCGGCCGGACTGGGCGCCACGGCGCGGTGGATGGACCGGATCGCCGACGAGTGGGACGGCCGGCTGTCCGCGATCAAGCGGCTGGCGGAAACCGACGATCCGGCCTGAGCGGTCACGCCGCCGACACCAGCGGCCCCCGCACCCGACCGGGTCAGGTCGGGTGCGGGGGCCGCCGGCGTGCCGAGCCGGGGAACCGGTCCTACTTGGTGTCGGAGGTGGCCGGGGCCTTTCCGTTCACGCTCGGGGGTGTGGGCGCGGTGCCGTTGCCGTTCGCCGGGCCGGTGGTGCCTGCTGTGCCCTGCGCGCCTGTCGCGCCGGGGCGCTGGAGCGAGTTCAGGATCGCCAGGCCCTGGCTCACCAGACCCGCCACCATCTCGTTGAGACCGTCGGTCCCGTTGAGGACGGTCAGGTTGGCGCCCGCCATGCCCCGCGCGGCCGCGTCGGCCAGGGCGGGCAGATTCTCCACCGTCCGGTTGGCGGCGATGAGTTCCTGGTTGCCGTTCTTGAGGGACTCGGCGCGGGCGCTGTTCGCGTCGGCCTGGGCCTGGGCGAGCGTACGTTCCGCGTACGCCGAACCGTCCGCCTCGAACTTCGCCTGGTCACGCGAGGCTTCGGCCAGCGTGCGCTGCCGGTAGGCCTCGGCGTCCGCCGGGCGCCTGACCTCGGCTTCGAGGCGCTGCGCGGCCAGGAGTGCCTGGCGCGTCGCCAGCGAGGTCTGCTCCTCGATGACTTCCTGGGAGGCCCTGGCCTCGGCCAGCGGTCCCGCCTGCGCGGCGCGGGCGTTGACCTGCTCCGTCTCGGCGTGGAAGCCCGCGCGCTTGATCGCGGTGTCCCGTTCGTACTCGGCCTTCAACGCGGCGGCCTGCTGCTCGCGTTCCGCCGCTTCCTGGTCGGACTTCGCCTGCGCGATCCGGGCCTGGCTCGCGACGGCCGCCGCGTGCGGGGCGGCGAGGTTCTGGATGTATCCGGTGGCGTCCTCGATCTCCTGGATCTGCAGGGCGTCGACCACGATCCCGAGCTTCTCCATCTCGCTGTGGCTGCCCTGCTTCACCTCCTGGGCGACCCGGTCACGCTCGCGGATGATCTGTTCGACGGTCAGTCCGCCGATGATGGAACGGAGGTGACCGGCGAAGATCCGGCCCACCAGCTCCTCCATCCGGTCCTGCTCGGCGAGGAAACGCCGGGCCGCGTTGGCGATCGACACCGCGTCGTCGCCGACCTTGAAGACGGTCACCGCGCGCACGTTCAGCCGGATGCCCTGCTGGGTGACGCAGTCCTCGACTATCTCCGCCTCCCGCAACGCGAGGGAGAGCATGCGGGCCTTCTGCTTGATGGGCATGACGAAGCTGCCGTGCCCGGTGACGATACGGAACTGCGTGTCCTGCGCCTGGCGTTTGGAGCCGGAGATGAGCATCGCCTCGTTGGGCGCGGGAACATGCCAGAACAGCATGGTGGGACTCCTGTCGTACCGCGTGGTGCGTGAGTGAATTACTCAGGAGGGAAAGGGCTCCACGATCACCGAGCGGGCCGAGATCGACTCGACGACGATCACGCGGAGGTTCCTGCCGATCGGCCGGTCCGACCAGGCCGCGTAGGCCTCGGACCCGCCCCGTACGGCGACCAGTACTTCGCCCGGACCCTCGGCGGGGATCGGAACGGTCACCCTGCCGATCGCGCCGACCGGGCTCTGCGCGGAGTCATCTGCAACGGACATACGTCGTCGCCCCACCCGTTTCCCTGGCGCGGGGCTCCCTGGCGCCGGGCGCCGCTCCGCGCTTCCGCACAGCCGGTGTGTCAGCCGCGATCATGAGCGACCACGCCTTCCGGAGGACCGTGCCTCCGACGTCGTTCCTCGTCGAGGACGCCACCGGCAGAACGGCCGATGACGACAGGTCCTCGATACCTTTCACAGTACTCCGCGAAGCGTCAGGAAAGGCTCACTGTCGGCGATGTTCCCCGGCCCCGCCCTGGGGTGCCCCCGGGGTACCCGCGGAAAGGAACTTAGTCTAGCCTTACCTAAGTTTTGCGCCCGGTCCGTGGGCGCGGGCAGGGATTCCGGAGGGGCGCGGTGGAGTGCGGTGGGGGCTGAAGTCCCAGCAGGGCGGGACGTCCTGAGGCGAGTGGTCACCGGACAGCGGCGCGATGTGCTCCTCGCCTCGCTGCTGGCGGCCGGACACCAGGGAGGCGAGGCCCTCGTCCCCGTCCTGGTCGGCGTGGTGATCGACCGGGCCGTCGCCGAGGACGACGGAGCGGCGCTGGGTCTGTGGATCGGTGTGCTGGCCGTCGTCTATGTCGGGCTCTCGTTCAGCTTCCGGCACGGCGCCCGGCTCTCCGAGCGGGCCGCCGTGGTCGCCGCGCACGACCTGCGGACCGCCCTGGTGGCGCGCGTGCTGGAGCCGGGGGGCGGGGCGGAGGCAGGACGGCTGCCGGGCGCGCTCACGAACCTCGCCACCGAGGACGCCAAACGGGTCGGCGCCATCACCGTCGCCGTGATGGAGGCCGCCGCCGCGCTCACCGCGCTCACCGTCAGCGCCGTGGCCCTGCTCTGGATCTCCGTCCCCCTCGGACTGGTCGTCCTGCTGGGCACCCCGCTGCTGCTCGGGCTGGGCCATCTGCTGAGCAAGCCGCTGGAGCGGCGCAGCGAGGCCGAACAGGAGCGTGCCGCGCACGCCTCCGGGGTCGCCGCCGATCTGGTGGCCGGGCTGCGCGTGCTCAAGGGCATCGGCGCCGAGTCCGCCGCCCTCGCCCGCTACCGGTCCACGAGCCGCGCCTCGCTGGGCGCCACACTGCGGGCCACCCGGGCCCAGGCGTGGCAGAACGGCATGACGCTCGCCCTGACCGGGGTCTTCCTCGCGCTGGTCGCCCTGGTCGGCGGCCGGCTGGCCGCCCGGGGGGACATCAGCCTGGGCGGGCTGGTCTCGGCGGTGGGTCTCGCGCTGTTCCTGCTCGGGCCGCTGCAAGTGGTCGGCTGGGTGAACGCGGAGCTGGCCCAGGGCCGGGCGTCCGCCGCGCGGATCGCGGAGGTGCTGTCCGCTCCCCCGGCCGTGGTGCCGGGGCCGGGTGCGCCGGCTCTGCCCGTACGGGGACAGGTCCGGCTGCGTGAGGTGTCGTACGGCGGGCTGCGGGGCTTCGAACTGGACGCCGCGCCGGGTGAGTTGCTCGGAGTGGTCACGACGGATCCGGCCGACGCCCTGGCGCTGCTGCACTGCCTGGGACGGGTGGCCGACCCGGACTCGGGATCCGTGGAACTGGACGGTACGGCCCTCGCCACGCTCGATCCCGCGCTGGTCAGGGACGTGTTGCTGGTGGCGGGCCACGACGCCGACCTGTTCGAAGGGACTCTCCTGAGCAACGTGTCGGCCTCGGCGCCCGACCCCGCCGACACCGGACACCTCAGGCGGGCGATGGCGGCGGCGGGCGCGGACGAGGTCGCCGACACCCTGCCGTACGGCGTGGACACGGCGGTCACCGAGCGCGGACGCTCGCTGTCCGGCGGGCAGCGCCAGCGCGTGGCACTGGCCCGGGCGCTGGCCGCCGAGGCGCCGGTGCTGGTCCTGCACGATCCGACGACGGCGGTCGACGCGGTCACGGAGGCCCGGGTGGCGGGTGCGGTACGGGAGTTCCGGCGCGGCCGTACGACGATCCTGGTCACCGCGAGCCCCGCCCTGCTGGCCGTCACCGACCGGGTGGTGCTGGTGGACCGGGGGCGCGTCACGGACACGGCCGCGCACGCCGACCTCGTACAGCGCCACGAGTCCTACCGGACGGCGGTCTTCGCGTGACGGACACCTTCGGGACACCACCGGCCGACTCCGGTGCGACGCCGGCCGGCTCCGGTACGACTCCGGCCGCCGCGCCCGCCGGGGCGGACAGCCGGACCCTGCTGCCCACCGCCTCCGTCCGGCGCACCCGCGCGGCCGTACGGGAACTGGTCCGCCCCCACCGGGGATTGGCCCTCGCCGGACTGGCCACGATGGTCGCCGCCACCGCCGTCGGGCTGCTGATCCAGCCGACGCTCGGCCACATCGTCGACGCGGTCACCGAGGGCCGGCCGGCGGGCGCGCTGACCGCTCCGGTGGTCCTGCTGGTCGTGGTCGCCCTGGTCCAGGGCGCGGCGACCGGGCTCGGGCTCTCCCTCGTCTCGCGGCTCGGCGAGACCGTACTCGCCCTGCTGCGCGAGCGGTTCGTGGACCGCGCGCTGCACCTGCCCCTGGAGCGGGTGGAGGGCGCGGGCTCGGGCGACCTGACGGCGCGGGTCACCGGAGACGTGTCGCTGATCGCCGACGCGGTCCGCAACGCCCTGCCCGAGCTGGCCCGTTCGGTCCTGGCGATCGTCCTCACGCTCGGCGCGCTGGCGCTGCTCGACTGGCGGTTCTTCCTGGCCGCGCTGCTCGCCTTTCCCGTCCAGGCGCACACCGCGCGCTGGTACCTGCGCAACGCGGCACCGCTCTACGCCGAGCAGCGCATCGCCAACGGGGCCCAGCAGCAGCAACTGCTCGACACCATCGGCGGCGGGCCGACCGTGCGCGCCTTCCGGCTGGAGAAGGAGCACACCGGGCAGGTCACCGCACGGTCGTGGTCGGTCGTCGAGCTGACGATGCGCGGGGTCCAGCTGATCCTGCGCTTCTACAGCCGGCTGCACCTGGCGGAGTTCACCGGTCTGGCCGCCGTGCTGGTGGCCGGCTTCCTGCTGGTACGGGCCGACGCCGTGTCGATCGGTACGGCGACCGCCGCGGCCCTCTACTTCCACAGCCTGTTCACCCCGGTGAACTCGGCGCTGATCCTGATCGACGACGCCCAGTCGGCGACGGCGGGGCTGGCCAGGCTCATCGGGGTGGCCGATCTGGCGCCGCCCGTACAGCCGGAGCGGCCGGCCGTACCGCAGGACGCGTCGGTCACCGTCCGGGGGCTCACCCACGCGTACCGCACCGGCCACCCCGTCCTGCACGGCGTGGACCTGACGCTCGCCCCCGGGGAGCGGGTCGCGCTGGTCGGGGCGAGCGGGGCGGGCAAGACCACGCTGGCCAAGATCGTCGCGGGCATCCACCGGCCGCGGGAGGGCACGGTCCTGATCGGCGGCGCGGACCTGGACGCGCTCGGTCCGGCGGCGGTCCGCCGGGCCGTCGCGCTGATCACCCAGGAGGTGCACGTCTTCGCCGGCCCCCTCGCGGACGACCTGCGGCTGGCGCGCCCCGGCGCGACGGACCCGGAACTGCGCGAGGCGCTGGACCGGGTGGACGCGCTCACCTGGGCGGACCTGCTGCCGGACGGACTCACCACGGTCGTCGGCGAGGGGGGCCACCGGCTCACCAGCGCCCAGGCCCAACAGCTCGCCCTCGCCCGCCTGGTGCTGGCCGACCCGCCGGTCGCGGTCCTCGACGAGGCCACCGCGGAGGCGGGCAGTGCCGGGGCGCGTGCCCTGGAGAAGGCCGCCGCGCGGGCCGTGGACGGCCGTACCGCACTGATCGTGGCCCACCGGCTGACCCAGGCCGCGACCGCGGACCGGGTCGTCGTCATGGACGCCGGCCGGATCGTCGAGTCGGGGACGCACGACACGCTGCGCGCGGCGGGCGGGCGCTACGCCGCGCTGTGGGAGGCGTGGTCGGACAGCCGCGAGGCGGCGGGGCCGTGAGCTCACCGCGCGGCAGGGCCGTGACCGAACTTTTTCGAACGCACCACCCAACCCCCCGCGTCCACCCACCAGAGAAGCACCACCGATCACGAAGGACCCCTTTGATGGCCCGCACACTCCGTGCCGACCGGCTCGCCGCCGCGTTCGCCTCCGTCCTGCTGCTCTTCGCCACCGTCGCCGCCTGCGGCTCGGACTCGGAATCGGGCTCCGGCTCGAAGCCGGGCTCGGCGGCCGACGGCAAGGACTCGGCGGCGGCGGGGTCGTACCCCGTCACGATCGCCCACAAGTTCGGCAGTACGGTCGTGAAGTCCGAGCCCCGGCGGATCGTCACCGTCGGCCTGACCGACCAGGACGCCGTGCTCGCGCTGGGCGAGGTCCCGGTCGGCACGACGGAGTGGCTGGGCGCGTACAAGGGCGCGCTCGGTCCCTGGGCGACGGCGAAGCTGGGCGGCGGGGCCGTACCGACGCTCCTCAAGGACCCCGGCACCGGGCCGCAGACCGAGCGGATCGCCGCGCTGAAGCCCGATCTGATCGTGGCGCTGTACTCGGGGCTCACCAAGGAGCAGTACGAGACGCTCTCCAAGTTCGCGCCCGTGCTGGCGCAGCCGAAGCAGTACAACGACTACGGCATCCCGTGGGAGCTCCAGACCGAGACGGTAGGGAAGGCGCTCGGCAAGGAGGCGGAGGCCAAGAAGCTGGTCGCCGGGGTGGAGGCGAAGTTCGCCGCCGCGCGCGAGGCGAATCCGGAGTTCACCGGGGCGACGGGCGTGATGGCCACGCCGTACGAGGGCATGTTCGTCTTCGGCAGCCAGGACCCGCGCTCGCGGCTGCTGACGTCGTACGGCTTCAAGCTGCCGACGGGGCTCGACAAGGCGATCGGGGACCAGTTCGGCGCGAACATCAGCAAGGAGCGGACGGATCTGCTGAACCAGAAGGTGGCGGTGTGGTTCGTGGGCGACCCGGTCAAGGACGCGGAGAAGCTGCACAAGGATCCGACGTACGGGGATCTGCCGGTGGTGAAGCAGGGGCGTGAGGTCTTCATCAAGGAGACGAGCGACTACGGGAACGCGCTGTCGATGGGGACGGTGCTGAGTCTGCCGTACGCGCTGGACCGGCTGACGCCGCAGTTGGCGGCGGCGGTGGACGGGGATCCGGGGACGGTGGTGGCGCAGCCCGCGTCGTGACCGCGCCGGCCAGGCAACTCCGCAGGCGTCCCCCGCGCCACCGTCCCCACCGGTGGCGCGGGGGACGCCCGCAGCGCGTCTCAGGCGGGTCCTCCCGTCCGTCCGTCGTCCTCGCGGTGAGCCCCCCCGGCGGAAGGGGGGGGTGAACCTCTCCCATGTCACGCTCGTGTGTTATTCCGGTAGATACGGGTCGATGAGTGTATCCACCACTCAGACGGCTTCCCCATCCGCAACCGCTGGACCAGCACGAAGGGCTGTCATGAGTAACCATCCGTTCCGTTTCGGCGTAAGTCTGATCAACGTCGGTTCCCGGTCTGCCTGGCGTGATCGTGTGCGCGAGGTGGAGGACCTGGGGTACGACGTGCTCCAGATGCCTGATCATCTGGGCATGCAGTCGCCCTTCCCGGCTCTGGTGGCCGCCGCCGACGTGACCAGCATGCGACTGGGCACGTACGTGCTCAACGCCGGCATCGCCAGCCCCGCCTACCTGGCACGGGACGTCGCCGACACGCAGCGCCTCACCGACGGCCGCCTGGAGCTGGGCCTCGGTGCGGGATACATGCCGAACGAGTTCGAGGCCGTGGGCCTGCCCTTCGGTACCGGAGGAGAACGCCTGGGGAAGCTGAAGGCCACCCTGGCCGCGACGCGTGAGCTGCTGGCGGCGGAGGCCGACCAGCCCGTGCCGCCGATCATGCTGGCGGGCTCCGGCGACCGCATGCTGCGCTTCGGCGCACGGGAGGCCGACATCTTCAGCTTCTCCATCATGGCCGGGGTGACGGAGGGCGTGCCCCCCGAGGAAGCGTTCGCGCGCCGCGTCCGCGTGCTGCGCGAAGCCGCCGGCGAGCGGGCCGACAAGATCGAGCTGAACCTGTTCGTCGCCGCGGTGGGCGAGAGCGCCGAGAAGCTGGACCTCGCGATCATCCGCCAGGCCAGCGGTCTCGACGACGCCTCGCTCAATCAACTGCCCGGCGTGCTCATCGGTTCGCCGGGCGAGATCGCCGACCGGCTGCGGCGGTACCACGAGGAGTACGGCGTCAGCTACATCAGCGTGCTGGAGCCGCACCGGGTCGCGTTCGCGGAGGTCATCAAGCACCTGCGGTGACGGCCCTGCGCGGACCGTTCACGCCGGGGCTCCGCCCCGGACCCCGGTCCTCCCTCGACCGGACGGGCTCATTGGCCGCCCGTCCGGTCGAGAGAGGGCTGTCAGAGGGTCAGGCTCTTCGGGCGGAGGTCCGTCCAGTTCTCCTCGATGTGGGCCAGGCACGACTCGCGGGTCGTCGGGCCGTGGGTCCGCGTCCAGCCCGCCGGGATCTCCGCGAAGTCCGGCCACAGGCTGTGCTGGCCCTCGTCGTTGACCAGGACGGAGTAGACGCCCTCGGGGTTCTCGAACGGGTTGCTGCTGCTCATGCCAGATTCTCCTCAGGCTGCTCTTGTTACGAACGTGCGCCGGCGCGTGCCACCAGCGCTTCCAGGGCCCGGAACCACGTCTCCGCGAGATCCCTGACATCTTCCTCGTCCAGCACTCCGGCCGGCCAGGACCAGTGTGCCGCGAGAACCGGCCCTTCGGGGCGGTCCTCCGTGACGACGTTGATGCCGAGGGCGTGGCCCTCGCGCATCGACGGTTCGGAGCCGATGTCGGCCGCGTCCTCCTCGGGCGCGTACGACCAGTCGGTCGCCTCGGGGATGCTGAAGCGTCCCAGGTAGTTGAACTCGATCCGCGGCGGCTCCAGCGCGGCGAGCACCGGGGCCGTACGGGGGTTGAGGTGGCGGAGCATGCCGTAGCCGACGCCGTTGGCCGGCAGCCCGCCCAGGTGGCGCTTGACCCGCTCCAGCGCCTCGTCCACCGCCGGGCCGCCCGCGAAGGCGTCGGCCAGGTCGACGGGGCCCGGGTCGAGGCGGACCGGGAAGACGCTGGTGAACCAGCCGACCGTACGGGACAGGTCCGCGTCGCCGGTCAACTCCTCCTCGCGGCCGTGGCCTTCGAGGTCGACCAGCACCCCGCCCGTCGTACCCCGGCGGCGGAGCCAGTCCGTCAGCGCGAGTCCGAGGCCGGTGAGCAGGACGTCGTTGACCGTCGCGCCGAGGGCGGCCGGGGCCGTGGACAGCAGCGGGTCGGTGTGTTCCGGCGGGAGGCGCAGCGCCACCTCCCGTACGGTGCCGGTGGTGTCGCGCTCCGGGTCCAGCGGGCGGAGCAGCGGGAGCGGCTCGGCGCCGTCCAGGATGCCGGTCCAGAAGGGGAGTTCGGCCTCCCGGGCGGGATCCTGCGCCAGCTCGGTGAGTTGGTGCGACCACTGGCGGAACGACGTCTCCACGGGAGCCAGTTCGGCCGGCCGGCCCTCGACGACGTCCTGCCAGGCCGCCGCCAGGTCGGGCAGCAGGATCCGCCAGGAGACGCCGTCGACCAGCAGGTGATGGGCCATCAGGAGCAGTCGGCCGGGGCGGTCGCCCGTGTCGAACCAGACGGCCTTGACGGCGTCGCCCGTCTCGGGGTCGAGAGCGGCCCTGGCGGCGTGGGCCCGGTCGGCGACGAGGGCGCCGAGGGCGTCCGTGTCGTTCGCGTCGAGCCCGGTCGCGTCGATGCGTTCGATCCAGCGGTCGGAGTCGAATCCGTCGGCCGGCGGGACGTCCAGGGTCCAGTGCGGGGTGTGTGTCGTGACGGTCGGGTTGGTCGTGCGGGTCGTGCCGGTTGTCGCGGTGGTGGCCGTACGGACCAGGCTCGCCCGCAGCATGTCGTGCCGGCCCGCCAGCGCCCGCAGGACGGCCGCCAGCTTCGGGCGGTCGAGTGCGGCGGGGGTCTGGACCAGGGCCGCCTGGTGGTAGCCCTCGAAGGGGCCGCCCAGTTCGCGCAGCCAGTGCATGACGGGGGTCGGCGGGACGCCGCCCGTGCCGTCGTCCGGAGTACGGGCCACCGGGGCCGCCGCCTGTTCCGTGGCGACGGCGCACAGGCCCGCGACCGTACGGTGCCGGAAGACCAGGCGCGGCGTGATGCGCAGCCCGGCCCCCCTGGCCCGGCTGACCAGTTGCATGGCCACGATGCTGTCGCCGCCGAGGGTGAAGAAGTCGTCGTCGGCGCCGACCTGTTCGAGGCCGAGGACGTCGGCGAAGACGGCCGCCAGGGTCTTCTCCTGGGGGGTGGCGGGCGGCCGTCCCGTGGAGAGGGCGGTGAAGTCGGGCGCGGGCAGGGCCGCGCGGTTGAGCTTGCCGTTGGCGAGCTGCGGCAGCCGGTCCAGCAGGACGACGGCCGCGGGCACCATGTAGTCGGGCAGGTGCTGGGCGGCGTGGCCGCGCAGCCGGGCCGCGTCGGGGGTGCGTCCGGCCACCGGGACGACATGGGCGACCAGTTGCTGGCGCGGTCCGTCCTGACGGGCCGTCACCACGACCTGTGCCGTGTCCGGGTGGCGGTCGAGGACGGATTCGATCTCGGCGAGTTCGACGCGGAAGCCACGGATCTTGACCTGGTCGTCGGCGCGGCCGAGGTAGTCCAGCATCCCGCCGGGGGTCCAGCGCGCGAGGTCGCCCGTGCGGTAGAGCCGGGAGCCCGGGGTGCCGAACGGGTCGGCGACAAACCGTTCCGCGGTCAGGGCGGGGCGGTCGAGATAGCCGCGCGCCAGGCCGCCGCCGGCGAGGTACAGCTCGCCGGTGACACCGGGGGGTACGGGCCGGAGCCGGTCGTCCAGCACATAGGCCCGGGTGCCCGCCACCGGGCGGCCGACCAGGGGCCGGTCGCTGTCGCGGACCCGCGCCACCAAGGCGTCGACGGTCGACTCGGTGGGCCCGTACAGGTTGAAGACCTCCGTGCCGCGCAGCCCCCGCAGCCTGTCCCACAGTGCCCGCGGTACGGCCTCCCCGCCGACGCCGACCACCGCGAGGGGGCAGGTGTCGCCGGAGACCAGGCCCGTGTCGGCCATCTGGGCGAAGAACGAGGGGGTGACCTCCAGGAAGTCGAAGCCGTGGGTGACGACGGCCGCCGCGAGCAGTTCGGGGTCGCGGCGGGTCTCCTCGGACACGACGTGCACGCAGTGGCCGTCCAGGAGCCACAACTGGGGCTGCCAGGACGCGTCGAACGAGAACGACCAGGCGTGCCCGGCCCGCAGATGACGCCGGCCGGTCGCGGCGACGGCGGGTGCGTAGAGGGTCTCGCGGTGGCTGTGGAAGAGGTTGCCGACGGTCTCGTGGGTGACGACCACGCCCTTGGGGCGGCCGGTGGAGCCGGAGGTGTAGATCAGGTACGCCGGGTGGCCCGGGGTGAGCGGTGCGGTGCGGTCGTCGTCGGTGAGGTCCCGTCCGTCCGCCTCCGCGAGGCGGGTGACGGTCCCGGGGGCGTCGAGCTCCAGGACCGGCACCTCCGACTCCGGCAGCAGTGGGGCGAGTTCGCGGGTGGTCAGGGTCAGGACGGGCCGGGCGTCGGCGAGCAGGTCGGCGGTGCGGGCGGCGGGGGCGTCGGTGTCGACGGGCAGGTACGCGGCCCCCGCCTTCTGCACGGCCAGGATCGCCGCGAGGTAGTGGGCGGAGCGGGGCAGGGCGAGCGCGACGAACCGCTCGGGTCCCGCGCCCTGTTCGACCAGCAGGCGGGCCAACCGGTTGACGTACGTGTTGAGTTCGGCGTAGGTCAGTTCGACGCCGTCGGACGCGACGGCGGGCTCCCCGGGAGACAGCCGTACCTGCCGCTCGAACAGCGCGGGCACGGTGGTCGGCGGGGCCGGCAGGGCGCGGGCGTTCCACTCGTGCAGGATCCGGTGGCGCTCACTGTCGCCGAGGATGTCGATCCCGCCCAGCGGCTGGTCGGGGTCGGCGGCGACGGCGCGCAGCAGGCGGTGCAGCCGGTCGGCGAGGGCCTGCGCCGTCGACCGGTCGTACAGGTCGGTGCTGTATTCGAGGACGCCGTGCACCCCGCCGCCGTCGGCCTCCTCCACGAAGTCGAAGGAGAGGTCGAACTTGGCGGTGTCCTGGCCGGTCTCCTCCTCGCGGAGGTTGAGTCCGGGCAGCGCGGGGCCGCCGGAACCGGCCGCCAGGTAGACGACCATGACCTGGAACAGCGGGTGCCTGGCGAGCGAGCGCGGGGGGTTGAGCACCTCCACCAGCCGTTCGAAGGGCACGTCCTGGTGGTCGTACGCGGCGAGGTCCGTGTCCCGGACGCGGGCCAGCAGCTCGCGGAAGCCGGGGTCGCCCGAGGTGTCGGTGCGCAGGACCAGCGTGTTGAGGAAGAAGCCGACCATGTCCTCCAGCGCCTCGTCCGTGCGCCCGGCGATGGGGCTGCCGAGGGGGATGTCGGTGCCGGCGCCGAGCCGGGTGAGCAGCGCCGCCACGGCGGCCTGGACCAGCATGAACATACTGACCTCGCCGCCGCGCGCCAGTTCCCGGAGGGAGCCTGCGAGTTCGGGGTCGAAGGTGAGGTCGACTGACCCGCCCCGGTAGCTGGCCTCCTGCGGGCGCGGCCGGTCGGTGGGCAGGGCGAGTTCCTCGGGCAGTCCCTCCAGGGCCCGCTTCCAGTGGGCGAGTTGGCGGGCGGCCAGGCTGTCGGGGTCCCGCTCGTCGCCGAGGGCGTCCCGCTGCCACAGGGTGTAGTCGGCGTACTGCACGGGCAGCGGCGCCCACTGCGGGGCGAGTCCGGCGGCCCGGGCGGTGTAGGCGGTGGTGAGGTCGCGGGTCAGGGGCAGCTCGGACCATTCGTCACCGGCGATGTGGTGGACGAGGACGAGGAGGACGTACTCGTCCTCACCCAGCTCGAACACCGTGACACGCAGCGGGGGTTCACGGTCCAGGGCGAAGCCGTGGGACGCGGCGTCGGCGAGCAGGCCCGCGAGGCTCTCCTCGTCGGTGGGGACAACGTCCACGGCGAGGTCGTACGAGCCGGGGGTGAGGATCCGCTGGTAGGCGGTGCCGTCCTCGTCGGGGAAGACCGTGCGCAGCGTCTCGTGCCGCTCCGCCAGGTCGGCGACGGCGGCGCGCAGCGCCGTGGTGTCCAGCGCGCCGGTCAGCCGCCAGACGGACGGGATGTTGTACGTGGAGCTGGGCCCCTCCACCTGGTGGAGCACCCAGAGCCGCTGTTGCGCCGACGAGAGGGGCAGCCGGTCAGGCCGGGTCCTGGGGACGAGCGGGGGCCGGGGCGCGCCGCCCTCCCCGTCGGTCGCGGCGGTCCGCCGGGCCAGTTCGGCGACGGTGGGCGCGTCGAAGACCGTACGCAGTGAGATCGGCGTACCGAGCGCGGAGCGGATCCTGGCGACGAGCCGCATCGCGAGCAGTGAGTGCCCGCCGAGGGCGAAGAAGTTGTCGTCGACGCCGACCCGTTCGACGCCGAGGACTTCGGCGAACTGCTCGCAGAGGATCTCCTCGCGCGGGGTGCGGGGGCGCCGGCCCTCGGGCACGGCGGTGACGTCGGGGGCGGGCAGGGCGGCGCGGTCCAGCTTGCCGCTGACACTCCTGGGCAGCGCCGTCAGCGGGACGAAGGCGGCGGGCACCATGTGGGCGGGGAGCGCGGAGGCGACGTGGGCGCGCAGTTCGGCGGAGCCGGGGACGCGCGCCGCGTCCGCCGGGACGAGGTAGGCGACCAGCCGGCGGACCCCGGGGGTGTCCTCGCGGACGATCACGGCGGCGGCGGCCACGTCGGGGTGTGCGGCGACCAGGGCCTCGATCTCGCCCAGCTCGATGCGGAATCCGCGCAGTTTCACCTGGTCGTCCGCCCGGCCCAGGAATTCGAGCGTGCCGTCGGCGCGGCGCCTGGCCCGGTCGCCGGTGCGGTACATCCGGCTGCCGGGGGCGCCGAACGGGTCGGCGGTGAAGCGTTCCGCGGTGAGGGCGGCCCGGTGCAGGTAGCCGCGGGCGAGTCCCTCCCCGGCGAGGTACAGCTCTCCCGCCACGCCGACCGGGACCGGCCGGAGCACGGCGTCGAGGACGTGGGCGCGGATGTTGGCGAGCGGGGCGGCCCACGTACCGCTGTCACCGCCGCGCCCGCCGTCGTTGCTGTGCCCGCTGCCGCCGCTGTGCCAGCCGTAGGCGTCGACGGCGGACTCGGTGGGTCCGTACAGGTCGTGCACCACCGTGCCCGGCAGGGCGCGGAGCTGTTCCCACAGGGGGGCGGGGGTGGCCTCGCCGCCGACGGCGAGGACCGAGGGCACATGACCGCCCGGTGCCAGGAAGCCGTGGTGGGTCAGTTCCTTGAGGTAGGTCGGGGTGACGTCGAGGAAGTCGATGTGCGGGTCGGCGAGTTGGGCGAGGAGGGCGGCCGGGTCGGTCATCGTGGTCTCGTCCACGACGTGCAGTTCGTGTCCGGCGAGGAGCCAGAGCAGCGGTTCCCAGGAGCCGTCGAAGCTGAACGAGGCCGCGTGCAGGGCGCGCAGGACGGTCCGTCCCGCCGCGCGCTCGGCGGGCAGGATCAGGTCCTCGTGGTGGGAGGCGAAGAGGTTGCTGAGGCCTCGGTGGGTGCCGATGACACCCTTGGGGCGGCCGGTGGAGCCGGAGGTGAAGATGAGGTAGGCGGCGCTCGCGGGGTGGGGGGCCGGCGCGGTCAGGGGGCCACCGTCCGTCTCCTCCGCCTCCTCGGCTTCCTCCGCCTCGTCGGCGAGGAGGGTGTCCAGCAGGACGTGCGCGTGGCCGGTCTCCGGCAGCCTCGCCGCCAGGTCCTCGGTGGTGAGGACGCACAGCGGCGCCGCGTCGGTCAGCATGAACTCCAGCCGGCCGGCCGGGTATTCGGGGTCGAGCGGCAGGTAGGCGGCGCCCGAGGCGAGGACGCCGAGGATCGCCGGCACCATCTCGGCCCTGGGCAGGGCCAGGCCGACGACCGTCTCGGGGGTGGCGCCGCGCCGCAGCAGGGCGCGGGTCACGGCGCCGGCCTTCGCGGACAGCTCGGCGAAGGTCAGCCGCCCGCTCGCGGTGACCAGGGCGGTCGCGTCGGGACGGTTCCGTACCGCCGCCGCGAACAGCTCGGGGACGCTGCGGGTCTCGATCGGCCGGTCCGTGTTGTTCCAGGTGGTCAGGGCCGCCGCGGCCTCGCCGTCGGTGAGCACCCGCAGGGCTCCGACGGCCTGTTCCGGCGCCTCGGCGACCTGCGCCAGCAGGCCCACCAGGCGTTCGGCGAGGCCGGCCGCCGTGCCGGGGTCGACCAGGTCGGCGGCGTACTCCAGGAGCAGCACGAGCGACCGGTCACCGCCGTGGTCCACGAAGGTGAAGTCGAGGTCGAACTTGGCCATGCCGGTGTCCATGTCGTACCACTCGGTCTCCAGGCCCAGCAGGTCCGGATCGCCGTCGGGACGGTAGTGGTAGCCGAGCATGACCTGGAAGAGCGGGTTGCGGTCCGCCACGCGCGCCGGGTTGACCGCCTCGACGACCCGGTCGAAGGGCAGGTCCTGGTGCTCGAAGGCCGCGAGCGCGGATTCCCGTACCCGCGCGAGCAGTTCGGCGAAGGTCGGATCGCCGGTCAGGTCCGTGCGGAGCACGAGCGTGTTGACGAAGAAGCCGACGAGGTCGTCCACGGCCGCGTCCGTGCGGCCCGCGATGGGCGCGCCGAGCGGGATGTCGTCACCGGCGCCGAGGCGGTGCAGCAGGGTGGCGGTGGCGGCCTGGAACAGCATGAACATGCTGACGCCCTGGGCGCCGGCCAGCTCCCGCAGGGCGCTGCCCGTCCGGGCCGGCAGTTCGACCCGTACGACTCCGGCGTGGCCGGTGGCCTGTGCGGGGCGGCCGCGGTCCAGCGGCAGGACGAGGTCCTCGGGCAGGTCGCGCAGGGTCGCGGTCCAGTAGGCGAGCTGCCGCTCCCCCACCTCCTCCAGGAGGCGGTCCTGCCAGAGGGTGTAGTCGGCGTACTGCACCGGCAGGGGGGCCCAGCTCGGCGCCTGCCCCTCGGTCCGTGCCGCGTAGGCGGTGTTGAGGTCGGCGAGGAACGGGCGGTCGGACCACTCGTCCGTGGTGATGTGGTGGAGCACGACGGCCACCACCTGGTCGGCGGGGCCGAGGCGCAACACCTCGGCCCGCAGCGGCAGTTCGGTGCTCAGGTCGAAGGGGCGGCGCTGCGCCTCCTCGACCCGCGCGGCCAGTTCGGCCTCGGTGCAGTCGGAGACGACCAGAGCGGGACGGGCCTCGCCGGCGGGGACGATCCGCTGGTACGGCTCGCCCTCGTGCTCCTCGAAGCGTGTACGGAGGGCTTCGTGACGCCCCGTCACATCGTGCAGCGCGAGGCGCAGCGCGTCGAGGTCGAGGGTCCCGCGCAGCCGGAAGACCAGCGGGAAGTTGTAGGCGACTCCGTCACCGGTGATCTTCTCGACCAGCCAGAGCCGCCGCTGGGCGGCCGACAGCGGGACGCGGCCGGGGCGTCGCGCGGCGGGTTCCAGGACCGGGCGGGCGGGCTGCCGGCCGTCGGGCCGGCCGGCGAGGAGCTCCGGGGTCGGGGCCTCGAAGAGGTCGCGGATGGCGAGTTCGGCGCCCAGTTCGGTGCGGGCGCGGCTGATGAGCCGGGTGGCGAGCAGCGAGTGCCCGCCGAGGTCGAAGAAGTTGTCCTCGGCGCCCACGCCGGGCAGTCCGAGCACGTCGGCGAAGAGCCGGCACAGGATCTCTTCGCGGGGGGTGCGCGGGCCGCGGCCCTCTCCCCGGGCGACGGCGGGCTCGGGCTCGGGCAGCGCCCGGACGTCGAGCTTGCCGTTGCCGGTCATCGGGAGGCGCGGCAGGACGGCGAAGGCGGCGGGCACCATGTAGTCGGGCAGCGACTCCTTGAGGTCGTCGCGCAGCTGCCGTACGAGACCGCCCGCGCCGCGGGTGGTGGCCGGGGTGTTGGCGTAGGGCGGGGTGCCGCCCTGGGGGCGGTGGAGGCCGGCGGTCAGGCGCGGGGCCGGGCCGTCGTCCCGTACGAACACCGCTTCGTAATGGCCGAGTTCGGCGGACCAGGTGGTGAGGGTGAAGTACCCGGGGCCGGCGGCCAGATCGCGCAGCGCTTCGGGCTCCACTCCCCCGGCCGGTACGGCGTGCGGACGGCCGGTGTCCAGGGCGCGCAGGGCGGCCAGTTCGCCGGCGGTACGGGCGTCGGGGATGCCGGTGACGCGCAGGTGACCGGGGCGCCGGTCGCGCAGGTGCCGTACGAGGGTGTCCTCGTCGGTCCAGCCGGTCACGGGCGCGTCGGTGAGCCGGAGGGGGCCGTCCGCGCCGGGCGACTCCGGGTCCGCGCCGGGCGATTCCCGGTCGGCGCCGGGCGCTTCCCGGTCGGCGCCGGGCGATTCCCGGTCGGCGCCGGGCGATTCCCGGTAGAGGACGGCGTCGTAGCGGTGGCGGGTCAGTTCGTTCTGGTGGCGGCCCGCCTTGGTACGCAGGTCGACGCCGAAGCCGAGGGTGCTGAAGTAGTCGGGGTCGACGAGGAGTTCCTTCTCCAGCGCGATGCCCCGGTCCACGGCCCGCCGTACGGTCGCGGCGTCCGTGCCCTCGTCGGCGCGGGTGAGCTGGATCGCGGCCTGGAAGGCGCGGGCGAGGCGCAGGTTGCGTACGTCACCGACGAACAGGGCGCCGCCGGGGACGAGGAGGTCCATGGCGCCGGTGATGACCTCGGTGAGGTGGTCGACGCTCGGGAAGTACTGGATGACGGAGTTGATGACGACGGTGTCGAAGAAGCCGGTGGGCAGCCCGTCGGTGATGTGGGCGGCCTGGGCCCGCAGTTCGACCTTGGCGGCCAGCTCCGGGTCCTGCCGCAGGTCCTCGCCGATCTTGCGGATGACGGGCGCGGCGAAGTCCGTGGCCCAGTACGCCTCCGCGTCCGGCGCGAGCTGCGAGAGGAGCAGCCCGGAGCCGACGCCGATCTCCAGGATGCGGCGGGGGCGCAGCGAGCGGATGCGCTCGACCGTGGCGGCCCGCCACTCGCGCATGTCCTCCAGCGGGATGGGGGCTCCGTCGTACGAGCTGTCCCAGCCCGCGAAGTCCTCGGTGAACACGGCGGTGTTGATCTCGGTGTACTCGGCGGAGTAGATCTCCTGCCATTCGCCGATCTGCTCGCGTTCCGCCTCTTCCTTCGCGGCGCCGGTGAGTTCGGCCGGGACGACATAGCCGATGAGGCGCTGGGTGCCGGGCGCGGACGGGTCGTCGCGGGCGATGACGGCGGCCTGGGCGACCTGCGGGTGCCGGTCGAGCGCGGCCTCGATCTCGCCGAGTTCGACGCGGTAGCCGCGCACCTTGACCTGGTCGTCGGTACGGCCGAGGAAGTCCAGGTTGCCGTCGGGGCGGCGGCGTACGAGGTCGCCGGTGCGGTACATCCGCTCGCCGGGCTCGCCGAACGGGTCGGCGACGAAGCGTTCGGCGGTCAGGCCGGGGCGGTCGAGGTAGCCGCGGGCGAGGCCGGCCCCGGCGATGTACAGCTCGCCGGGGACACCGTCCTGGACGGGCCGCAGCCAGGCGTCCAGGAGGTGGGCGCGGGTGGCGCGGATCGGGCGGCCGACGGTCGGGGTGGCGCTGTCGTCCGTACCGCCGCCGAGGGTGTTGATGGTGTATTCGGTGGGGCCGTACAGGTTGTAGCCGTACGTGCCCTCGGTGTCGCGCAGCCGGTTCCAGACGGTCTCGGTGACGGCCTCGCCGCCGAGCAGGACCAGCGGGGGCCGGTGGCCCTCCAGCAGGCCTTCCTCGATGAGGAGATGGGCGTAGGTCGGGGTGACGTTGACGACGTCGATCCGCTGTTCCTCGCAGTACGCGACGAGCGCCTCGGCGTCGCGGCGCAACTCCTCGTCACAGATGTGCACTTCGTGGCCCTCGACGAGCCAGAGCAGTTCCTCCCAGGACATGTCGAAGGCGAAGGACACGGTGTGCGCGATCCGGAGCCGCCGGCCGCCGGCCGAGGCGATGGCGGGGCCGAAGATCTCCTTCTGGTGGTTGAGCCGCATGTTGGTCAGGCCCCGGTAGGGCGTGACGACGCCCTTGGGGCGGCCGGTGGAGCCTGAGGTGTAGATGACGTACGCCGGGTGGTCCAGGGCGAAGTCGACGTGCACCGGTTCCGCGGGGAGCGCGGCGAGTTCGGCGACGACCTCGGGGTCGTCCAGCAGGACACGGGGAACGTCGCCCTCCAGCGTCCCTGACACGGCGGCCGTGGAGAGCAGGAGGAGCGGCCGGGCGTCTTCGAGCATGAGCGCGAGGCGGTCGGCCGGGTGGTCGAGCTCCAGGGGGAGGTACGCGGCGCCGGTGCGCAGGACGGCGAAGAGCGCGACGACCATGTCGAGGGAGCGCGGCAGTCCGAGCGCCACCACCCGCTCGGGAGCGGCGCCCCGGGCGATCAGCAGCCGGGCCGTCCGGTCGCAGCGCGCGTCGAGTTCGGCGTAGGTGAGCGTGCGGGTGCCGAAGACGAGCGCGGTGGCGTCGGGGGTACGGGCGGCCTGGGCGGCGAGGAGGTCGGCGACGGTCTCGTCGGGGACGGGCTGGCGGCTCGCGGCGTTCTCCCGTACCAGCGTGGCCCGTTCGGCGGGCAGCAGCGGGTCGAGGCGCCCGACGGGCGCGGCGGGGTCGGCGGTCAGACCGTCCAGGAGCTGCGTGAAGCGGGCCAACAGGGTTTCGGCGTAGGGGTGTTCGATGAGGTCGGGGCGGTAGGAGAGGGTGATCCGCACCCGATGTCCCGGCGTGACGACGAGGTTGACCGGGTAGTGCGTGGCGTCGACGTTGGCGACGGCGGTGGCGCCGTGCAGGTCGCGCAGTCCGGCGAGCCGCTCCTCGGTGTCGGCGTTGCGCAGCACGAACAGGGTGTCGAAGAGCCTGCGGTGGCCGGTCTCGGCCTGGAGGACGCCGAGGCCCAGGTATTCGTGCGGCATGAGGGCGAGCCGTTCGCCCTGGATCCGGCGGAGCAGGTCGAGGACCGGTTCGGCCGGGTCGAAGGCGATGCGGGCGGGCACGGTGTTGAGGAACATGCCGATGACGTTCTCGACGTCCGGCACCTCGCTCGGGCGGCCCGCCACCGTCGTACCGAACACGACGTCGGTGCGGCCGGTGGCGCCGGCGAGGGCAAGACCCCAGGCGGCGTTCAGGACGGTGTTGAGGGTCAGGCCGTGGCGGCGCGCGGTGTCGCGCAGCCGGTCGCCGGCCTCCGCGGTCAGGTCGGTGTCGAGGCTCCGCGGGATGACGGGTTCGAGCCCCCGGTCGGCCGCGGCGGGGACGAGCAGGGTGGGCTCGTCCAGTCCGTCGAGGGCGGTGCGCCAGGCGGTGGTGGCGTCCTCCTCGTCCTGCTGGTCCAGCCAGGTCAGGTAGTCACGGTAGGAGCCGGGGCACGGCAGGCCCCGGGCGTCGCCGCCGTTCTCGTACAGGGCGAACAGCTCGTCCAGGAACAGCCACGCGGACCAGCCGTCCCAGAGGATGAGGTGGCGGCCGACGACCAGCCGGTCGCCGCGCTCCTCGCCGAGGCGGATCAGCAGCATCCGGAAGAGCAGCGGGCGGGTGAGGTCGAAGCGGCGGGAGCGCTCCTCGTCCATCAACGCGCGCAGCCGCACGTCCTGTTCGGCGGCCGGGAGGGCGGCGAGGTCGACCTCTTCGAGGGGGATCGCCGGGTCCTTGACGATGAACTGGACGGGCTGGCGCAGCCCTTCACTGGTGAACCCGGCCCGCAGGCTGGGGTTGCGGGCCAGCAGCACCTTCATGGCGGCGCGCAGACGCCCGGTGTCGACGCGGGCGGCGAGGTCGAACGACTCGTGGACGGTGTAGACGTCCAGGGCGCTGTTGTCGTACGTGGAGTGGAAGAACAGGCCTTCCTGGAGCGGCGCGAGGGGCCAGATGTCCTCGACGGCGCCGGGGGCGATCCGCTCGACGCGGGCCGTCTCCTCGGGGGTGAGCGAGAAGGAGTCCGTACGGTCCCGTTCGGCCCGCTCGTCCGTCGTCGCCTCGGGGTCGAGGGTCGCGGCGGCCGCCGCGAGGGCGGCCGGGGTGCGGTGCTCGAAGATGTCGCGGGGGCTCAGGCCGAGGCCCGCGCGCCGGGCGCGGCTGGAGACGCCGATGGAGCTGATGCTGTCGCCGCCGAGGAGGAAGAAGTCGTCGTCCACCGAGACGTCCGCCACTTTGAGGACGGCCGCGAAGATGTCGGTGAGCGCCTGCTCCCGGGCGTCCTTCGGGGCGCGGGCGGCGGCGCGGACGGTGGTCGGGGCGGGCAGGGCGGTGCGGTCCAGCTTGCCGCTGGGGGTGAGGGGCAGGGCGCCGAGGACGACGTAGGCGGTGGGCACCATCGGGGCGGGCAGGGCGCCGGTGAGGAAGGCCTGGAGCGCGGGCGCGTCCAGGTCGTGGCCCGTCGCGGGGACCACGTACGCCACGAGTGTGTTCTCGCGGACGGTCACGGCGGTCTGGGAGACGCCGGGCGCGCCGAGAAGAGCGGCCTCGATCTCGCCGGGTTCGACGCGGTTGCCGCGCAGTTTGACCTGCCGGTCGGTGCGGCCGAGGTACTCGACGGTGCCGTCGGCGCGGCGCAGGACCAGGTCGCCGGTGCGGTACATCCGGGTGCCGGGCGGGCCGTACGGGTCGGCCGTGAAGCGCTCGGCGGTCAGCGCGGCGCGGCCGTGGTAGCCGCGGGCCAGCTGGACGCCGGTCAGGTACAGCTCGCCGGGGACGCCGGCCGGGGCGGGGCGCAGGCAGGCGTCGAGGACACGCAGGCCGGTGTTCCAGACGGGCTGCCCGATGGGCACAGTGGTGCCGGCCTCAGCGTCGTCCGCGTACGCGTGGTGCGTGACGTCGACGGCCGCCTCGGTGGGGCCGTACAGGTTGTGCAGAGGCACGCCGGTGAGCGCGTGCCAGCGGCGCGCGGCGGAGACGGTCAGGGCCTCGCCGCTGCTCAGGACGCGGCGCAGGGTGGTGGCCCAGGCCGGGTCGCCGGTGACCTCGTCGGCCGCCAGGAACGCGTCGAGCATGGACGGCACGAAGTGCATCGTGGTGACGTGCCGGTCGCGGACGAGCGCGGCGAGGTAGGCGGGGTCGCGGTGGCCGTCGGGCCTGGCGAGGACAACGGCGGCGCCCTCGGTCAGCGGCCAGAAGAACTCCCACACGGACACGTCGAAGCTGGACGGTGTCTTCTGGAGCACGCGGTCGTCGGCGCGCAGGCCGAACTCGCCCTGCATCCAGGCGAGTCGGTTGACGATGGCGCGGTGGGTGACCACCACGCCCTTGGGCCGGCCGGTGGATCCGGAGGTGTAGATGAGGTAGGCGGGGTCGTCGGGTCCGGCGGCGAGCGGGGTGGCGGTCCCGGCCCGGGTGACGGTTTCGGCGGGCGCGTCTTCGTCCGGCGCGTCGAGGACCAGCGGGGTCACGCCCTGGGCCGCCGGCAGCCGGGCGGCCGACGCGGCGGTGGTGACCACCGTGGCCGCCCCCGAGTCGGTGAGCATGTGCGCCACCCGGTCGGCCGGGTAGTCCAGGTCGAGCGGAAGATAGGCGGCGCCGGACTTGAGGACGCCGAGGAGGGCGACCATCAGCTCGGTGGAGCGGGGGACGGCGACCCCGACCACCTGGTCGGGTCCGGCCCCCCGTACCCGCAGGCGCCGGGCCAGCCCCTCCGCGCGGGCGTCCAGCTCCGCGTAGGTCAGGTGCTCGTCGCCGAAGACGACCGCCGTGGCGTCCGGCGTACGGGCGGCCCGGTCCTCGAAGGCGGCGGAGAGGGTGGTGGCCGGTATCTCGCGTTCGGCGCCCGTGAGGTGAGCCTGTGACCGCTCCGCCGGGGAGAGCAGCTCGATGCGCGCGGCGGGCTGCGCGGGGTCGTCGGCCAGCGCCTCCAGGATCAGGGCGAGCCGGCCCGCGATCGCCCGGACGGTGTCGCCGTCCAGCCGCTCGGCGTGGTGCTTGAGGCGCAGGTCGAGCCGCCGGCCCGGCTTCACGATGAGGGCGAGCGGGTAGTGGACGGCGTCGTGGAACTCGTGGCCGGTGATCCGGACCGTGCCCGAGGGGTCGCGCAGGTCGGTGTCGGCGGGGTAGTTCTCGAACACCAGCAGGGTGTCGAAGAGTTCGCCGCCGCCCGCGAGGCCGGTGAGGCGCTGGATCTCCGCGAGTCCGAGGTGCTGGTGGTCCAGGAGTTGCGCCTGCTCGTCCTGGAGCCGTCCCAGGAGGGCCGCGAGGGTGTCGGCGGGGTCCCAGGTGAAGCGGGTCGGCAGGGTGTTGATGAACAGCCCGACCATCGACTCGATGCCGTCGACCTCGCCGTCCCGGCCGGAGACGGTGGTGCCGAACACCACGTCCTGGCGGCCGGTGAGCCGTCCGAGCAGCAGTCCCCAGGCGCCCTGGACGACCGTGCCCAGGGTGACACCGTGTTCGCGGGCCCGGGCGGCCAGCCGTCCCGTCGTCCGCTCGGACAGCTCGACACGGACCTGTTCCGGCCGCATCGGCGTACCGTCGGCGGGGGTGGTGACCAGCCGGGTCGGCTCGTCGAGACCGGCGAGGGCGGTGCGCCACGTGGCGCGGGCGGCCTCCCGGTCGAGACCGGCGAGCCGGCGCAGGTACGCGCGGTACGGAGCGACGCCGGGCAGCGGCGCGGTGCCGGGCCCGGAGCCGTACGACGCCATCAGCTCGCGGTGCAGCACCGGCAACGACCAACCGTCCGCGACGATGTGATGGAACGTCAGGATCAGTGCGGCCCGCTCGGGCCCGAAGCGCACGAGCGCGCAGCGCAGCAGCGGCGGCCTGGCCAGGTCGAAGCGGCGGGCGCGTTCGTCGGCGGCGACGGCCTCGGCGAGGGAGTCCCGTACGGACACGTCCTGCGCGGTCAGGTCGATCTCGCGCCAGGGCAGCGTCAGTCCGCCGGCGATGATCTGCACGGGTGCGCCGTCCGGGCCCTGCCGGAAGGCGGCGCGCAGGGGGGCGTGCCGGTCGAGGAGGTGCTGCGCGGCGGCGCGCAGGGCTTCGCCGTCGAGGGGACCCGCCAGCTCGACGACCTGCTGGACGACGTACACGTCGCGGTCGGCGCCACCGGCGAGGGAGTGGAAGTAGAAGCCCTCCTGGAGCGGGGTGAGCGGCAGCAGGTCCCGTACGGGCAGCGGGTCGGAGCCCTGGATCTCGGCGAGTTCGGCGGCGGTGACCGCGACGAGCGGTTCCTCGCGGTCGGTGGCGCCGCCGCCCGTGCGGTCGATGGCGACGGTCGCGAGCGCGGCGACCGTGCGGTGCCGGAAGACGTCGCGGGTGGTGAGCTGGATGCCCTCCTTGCGGGCCCTGATCAGCAGTTGGATCGCGGTGATGCTGTCGCCGCCGAGGGCGAGGAAGTCGTCGTCGATGGTGACGGAGCGCAGGCCGAGCACGTCCGCGTACAGGCCGCAGAGCAGCGTCTCCCGTGCGTCCCGGGGAGCGCGGCCCGAGCTGAGGGCGCCGTAGTCCGGGGTGGGCAGGGCCTTTTCGTCCAGCTTGCCGCTGGGGGTGACGGGCAGCCGGTCGAGCGGGACGAACGCCGACGGCACCATGTACTCCGGCAGCCGGTCGGTGGTGTGCGCGCGCAGGGTCTTCATCAGGGTGGTGATGTCACGGAAGGGCACGGGCCGGTTGGCGTGCGGGAAGCTCCCGCCGGGCCGGTAGAGCGTGCCGAGCGGCGCGTCGGGCGCCGCGAGGACGACGTCGAGGCTCCCGTCGTCGGCGTGGCCGTTCCAGGTGACGGCGCAGCGGTAGCCGTGCCGGGCGGCGAGGGTGTGGAACGCCTCGGGGTCGATCCCGGCGGGGGCGGGGCCGCTGCTGTCTTCCAGGGCGCGCAGCGCCGAACTGTCCTCGTCCAGGCGTCCGTTGGGCACACCGGTGACCCGGACCCGGCGGGGGTGTTCACCGAGCAGGGCGGTGAGCGCGTCGAGGCCGCCGAGCGCGGACCAGCGGATCTCCCGTGGTTCCCGCGGGTCCGGAACGGTCGTGGACAGCCCGGTCGCCGTGCCGGCGGGGCGCAGCACCACGTCGTACCGGTAGCGGCTCAGCTCGTTCTGGTGGGTGGCCCGTTTGACGAGGACGTCCGCCTCGTAGCCCGGCAGGGTGGTGAAGTAGTCGGGATCGAGGAGCAGTTCGCCCTCCCAGCGGACGGAGCGCCCGACCGCCGCGCGCAGCGCGGTCTTGTCGCTCTTGTCGTGCCCGGCCGTCCCCCGGCTCTCGACGGCGGCGCGCAGGGTCCGCAGCAGCCTCAGGTTCCGTACGTCGCCGACGAAGACGGTGCCGCCGGGCGCGAGCAGGGCCGTGACCTTGCGCAGCACCTCGGCGAGGTAGTCGGCGCTCGGGAAGTACTGGGCCACGGAGTTGATGACAACCGTGTCGAAGAACCCTTCCGGCAGGCCTTCTGTGTCATGGGCGGGCCGGGCCGACAGCTCGACGCGCGCGGCCAGTTCGGGTACGGCGCCGACCTGCGCGCGCAGCGCCCGTACCGCCTCGTGGGAGACGTCGGTGCCCCAGTACGCGTCGCTGTCCGGGGCGATCCTGGAGAGGATCAGGCCACTGCCGACGCCGATCTCCAGCACCCGGCGCCCCGGGCCGAGCGCGCGGATCCGGTCGAGGGTGGCGTCCCGCCACTCGCGCATCTCGTCGACGGGCAGGGGGGTGCCGTCGTACATGCTGTTCCAGCCGGCGAAGTTCTCGCGGAAGCCCTGGCCCTCGGACCCGGCGGCGCTGTAGAGCAGTTCGTGCAGGTCCTTCCATTCCTCGACCTGGGCGGTCTCGTCGTGGCCCGGCTCGGTGTCGAGCGAGGGGACGATGTACGCGGCGAGCCTGCGCTCGCCGGGGCGGTCCTCGCGGGCGACCACGGCGACCTGGTCAACGGCCGGGTGGCCGCGCAGCACGGACTCGATCTCGCCCGGTTCGATGCGGAAGCCCCGGATCTTGATCTGGGTGTCGGCGCGGCCGAGGAACTCCAGGCGCCCGTCGGCCTTCCACCGTACGAGGTCACCGGTGCGGTAGAGCCGCTCGCCGGGCGCGCCGAAGGGGTCGGCGACAAAGCGCTCGGCGGTGAGGGCGGGCCGGCCGAGGTAGCCGCGGGCGAGGCCCGCGCCGCCCAGGTACAGCTCCCCGGGCACGCCGGCCGGGACGGGTCGCAGGCGCGCGTCGAGGACGTAGGCCCGGGTGCCCGGGTCGGGGACGCCGATGGGAACGATCGTGCCGGCCGGGGTGTCGGGGTCGCAGAGTCCGAGGGTCGAGTTGGTGGTGGCCTCGGTCGGGCCGTACGCGTTGAACATCATGCGGCCGCGTGCGTAGCGCCCGACCAGTTCGGGCGAGACGCGCTCGGTGCCGGCCAGCAGGGTTGCGGCCGGGGGGAGTCGCACGTCGTCGGGCAGGGCGGCGAGCAGGGCGGGCGGCAGAATCATGAAGGTGATGCCGTGGGCGTTCGCGTAGTCGGCGAGGGGGGCGCCCGGCACCCGCAGTTCGCTCGGTACGACGACCAGTCTGCCGCCGGAGAGCAGGCCGAGGCAGAGGTCCCAGAAGGCCACGTCGAAGCTGGGCGAGGCGAATTGGAGCACCCTGCTCCGCGGTCCGATGCCGAAGCGCTCGCTCTGGGTGGCGACGAGCTTGGCGACGCCGGTGTGGGAGAGGACAACTCCCTTGGGGCGGCCGGTGGATCCGGAGGTGTAGATGACGTACGCGGCGTTCAGGACGGTGAGTTCACCGCCGCGGTCGGCGTCGGTGGGGTCGTGGGCGGGGCGTCCCGCCAGTTCGGTGGCGGTTTCCGGCAGGTCGAGGAGGAGCGTGGCGATCCCGTCCGCCGCGTCTTCCGCGTGCGCCCCGCCTTCCGCGTGCGCCGCGCCTTCGCCGTCGTCAGGGAGGAGTTCGGCGTCGGCCGTCGTGACCAGGCAGACCGGTCGCGCGTCCGCGAGCATGTACGCGATGCGGTCGGCCGGGTAGTCGCGGTCGACTGGCAGGTAGGCGGCGCCCGACTTGAGGACGGCGACCTCGGCGACGATCAGGTCGGCCGAGCGGGGCAGCGCGAGGGCCACGACTCGCTCGGGTCCGGCGCCGCGCGCGATCAGGGCGTGTGCGAGGCGGTTGGCCCGTTCGTTCAACTCGGCGTAGGTCAGGCGCTCTTCCCCGAAGACGAGCGCGGTCGCGCCGGGGCGCAGGCGGACCTGTTCGGCGAACATCGCGGGCCAGGTGGCGGCCGGGACGGAGTGCTCGGTGGCGTTCCATTCGACCAGCAGCCGGTGGTGCTCGTCGGGGGTGGTCAGGGCCAGTTCGGCGACCGCCGCCTCCGGCCGGGCGAGGCCGTCCGCCAGCAGGGTCTCGTAGTGGCCGAGCAGCCGGTCGACGGTCGCGTCGTCGAAGAGGTCGGTGCGGTACGTCGCCTGCACCTCGTCCGGGACGACGTCCAGCGCCAGGTCGAGCGTGCCGGGTATGTCCTCCTCCGTGCCCGCCGACCGCACCGGGGCTCCCGTGCCGGGGCCCGCGTCGAAGGCGGTGTTGAAGAACAGTCCGCCGCCGCGCGTCGGCGCCGGGCGCAGGGCCTCCACCAGCGCGCGCGGCGGCACCCGGTGCTCGCGGGCCGCCGCGAGGGCGTCCTCCACGCGCCGTACCAGCTCGCCGAAGGTGGGACCGCCGCCGAGGTCGACGCGTACCGGCAGGTTCTCGTACCCCACGGTGAGGTCGGCGGCGCCGCTGTACCGGTGCAGCAGGGCGAAGTAGGCGGCGAGCCGGGTCTCGGCCACGGCCACGGTGTCCGTGCGCCGGGTCCGTACCGACCGGTCCCCGGAGGGGGACACCGGGTAGGGGCGGTCGGCCGGCAGCGCCGTCTCGGGTGAGAGCGGTGCGAGCACGTTCCGCCAGTAACCCACTGCTTCTTCGATACCGGACACGGTGGCCGCGCCTCCCCAGGCAGGTCGGTCCCCGGTTCGGTGGAGCCCGGGTCGGGGGCCATACTAAGGTAAGGGTTACCTAATAAAAAGCACCACCCGCCCCGAGGCGCCCCAAGGCCCCTGCACTAGAGTTAAGGCCTGCCTAACCTAAGGACGTTGACGTGGAGAGAGTTCGGTGACCCGGGCGAAAGCCCCTCGCGCGGTGCTGCTCGTGGCACTGCCCGGCGCCGCCCTTCTCACTTTGTGCCTGCTGTCGATCGCGTTCGGAGCGCTGAGCGTTCCGCTCGGCCAGGTCGTGGAGACCCTGTTCGGCCACGCGCCCAGCGCGCGGATCGATAGTGTCATCTGGTCGGTACGGGTACCGCGTACGGCACTCGGTCTGGCGGCCGGAGCCGCCCTCGGGCTGTCGGGCTGCCTGATGCAGGCCCTGACCCGCAATCCGCTGGCCGACCCCGGTGTGCTCGGGGTCAGCGCGGGCGCGGCCTTCGCCATCGCGGTCTCCGTCGGGGTGTTCGGCCTCGGGTCGGTCTACGGCTACATCTGGTTCGCCTTCGCCGGGGCGCTGTTCGCGAGTGTGCTGGTGTATCTGCTGGGCGGGCTCGGGCGATCCGGTTCGACACCGGTCAAACTCGCCCTCGCCGGGGTCGCGATCACCTCGTTGCTCTCCTCGCTGACCAGCGCCATCGTCCTCACCGACGCGGACGCGCTGAACCGCTTCCGCTTCTGGGAGGCGGGGTCCCTCGCCAACCAGAACGGCGACACCCTCGTCCAGGTCCTGCCGTTCCTCGCGGTGGGCGCGGTCCTCGCCCTCGCCTCCGCGCCGGCGCTCAACAGCCTTGCCCTGGGCGACGACGTGGCGGCCTCACTGGGGCTGCGGCTGGGGCTGATACGGATCCAGGGCGTGCTCGCCGTGACCCTGCTCACGGGCGGGGCGGTGGCCGTCATCGGCCCCGTGGTCTTCGTCGGACTGGTCGTCCCGCACGTCGCGCGGATCCTCACCCAGGCGGCGGGCATCGGCCCCGACCACCGGTGGCTGCTGCCGCTGTCGGCGGTGCTCGCGCCCTGTCTGCTGCTCCTCGCCGACATCGCCGGACGTCTGATCGCGCGCCCGGTCGAGATCCAGGCCGGCATCCTGGTCGCCTTCATCGGCGGCCCGTTCTTCATCGCGATGGTCCGCCGCCGACGACTCGCGGAGCTGTGAACATGACCGGTCCGCTGCCCACCCGCACCCCGGCCGCCGCCGTGCCCGCGCCATTTCCGCGCCGTACCGCCGGACGTGTCCCGTTCCGGCTGGCCTTTCCCCCCGTCTCCGGGGTGGTACGGCCCCGGCTGGTCGGGGTCTGCGCCGGTCTCGCCGTCGCCACCTTCCTGGTGTTCTGCTGGGGCATGTCCGTGGGCGAGATCCCCCTCGGCCTGTCCGACGTGGTGCGGGCGGTGCTGGGCACGGGCGATCCCGGCACCCAGCTGATCGTCCAGGAACTCCGGCTGCCGCGCGCGACCACCGGGCTGCTCGTCGGGATCGCCTTCGGGATCTCCGGCGCGCTCTTCCAGACCATGACGCTCAATCCGCTGGCCAGCCCCGACATGATCGGCATCACCCAGGGCGCGGGCGCGGCGGTCGTCGCCGGTCTCGTCCTCGGCTGGGACGCGGGGCTGAGCACCCAGTCGCTGGGCCTGGCGGGCGCGTTGGCCGCCGCCCTGCTCGTGTACGTCCTGGCGTGGAAGCGCGGGACCACCGGCTACCGGATCGTGCTCGTCGGGATCGGCATCTCCTGGATCTGCACCAGCGTCACGGACTATCTGATGGCCCACGGCGGGCAGTTCCAGGCGCAGGCCTCGCTCGGCTGGCTCGTGGGGAACCTCAACGGCCGCGGCTGGAACGAGGTCAGGCCGCTCGCCCTCGCGATGGCGGTGCTCGTACCGGCCTCGCTCCTGCTGGGCCGCCGGCTGCGCACGATGCAACTGGGCGACGACGTGGCCAAGGGCCTCGGCACCGCCGTGCAGCCCGTGCGGCTGGCCACGCTGCTCACCGGTGTCGGGCTGGTGGCGTTCGGTACGGCGGCTGCGGGACCGGTCGCGTTCGTGGCGCTGGCCGCGCCGCAGGTCGCCCAGCGGCTGGCCCGTACCGCCTGGCCCCCGCCGGTGGCCGCCGGTCTGACCGGCGCGCTGATGGTGCTGGCCGCGGACCTGGCCGCGCGGGAGCTGATCCCCGATACGGAACTTCCCGTCGGCGTGGTCACCGGGGTGCTCGGCGCGCCGGTGCTGCTCTGGCTGCTCGTCCGCGCCAATCGCGTCGGCTCAGGAGGCTGAACCCATGTCATCGAAATCCGCGCCCGACACCGACCCGACGGCCACGCCCGCGTCCACGCCGACGCCGACGCCCACCGAAGCCGCTGTCGCCAACGCCGGCGCCGGTCCCGACCTGCGGGCCGAAGGGGTACGGCTCGCGTACGACAACCGGATCGTGGTCGACCACCTGGACGTGGCGATCCCGCCCGGCCGGATCACGGCGATCGTCGGGGCCAACGCGTGCGGCAAGTCGACCCTGTTGCGGGCGCTGGCCCGGCTGTTGTCCCCGCGCGAGGGTACGGTCCGGCTCGACGGCCGCTCCCTCCACTCCATCCCGACGCGGGAGTTGGCCCAGCGGCTCGGCATCCTGCCGCAGGGGCCCGTGGCGCCGGAGGGCCTGACGGTCATCGACCTGGTGGGGCGCGGCCGTTCACCGCACCAGACGTGGTGGCGGCAGTGGTCCAAGGGCGACGAACAGGCCGTGCACGACGCGCTGCGCGCGACCGCCATGACGGACCTCGCGGACCGCCCGGTCGACGAACTCTCCGGCGGCCAGCGCCAACGCGCCTGGATCGCCATGGCGGTGGCCCAGGGCACGCCGGTACTGCTGCTGGACGAGCCGACGACGTATCTCGACCTCGCGCACCAGATCGACGTCCTGGACCTGATCACGGACCTCAACCGGCACGAGAACCGCACGATCGTGATGGTGCTCCACGACCTCAACCAGGCCTGCCGGTACGCGGACCACGTCATCGCCATGAAGTCCGGCACGATCGTCGCCGAGGGCCCCCCGGCCGAGGTCATCACGGCGAAAACGGTGGAGGAGGTCTTCGGCCTGCGCTGCCAGGTCACCGAGGACCCCGTCAGCGGCACCCCCATGATCATCCCCATGAGCCGCCACCACGAGCCGGCGCTGCCTTAGCCTGCTCTTGTGGGCCGAACCGCCTTGAAAGCGCGCGACAACGCCGGTCCAGCTCCTGAGTAGGGTGGTGGCCATGGCCAAGGGAAGTGGGCGGCACCCCCAGCCGGATCCGGACAGCGGCGTCGAGGACGTGACGATGCTCATCCTGGAATGGCTCGGCGAGCAGGGCGTGGACGCCATGATCAGGGTCGACGCGGAGCGTGTACGTGAAGGTCGGACGGCGTGGACGTTCGCCGCTTCCGGTGGGCCGCTGGACGGCGGGATGAGGGCCGACGGGGCCTCGGCCGCCGCGTGCATGGGGAGCGCACTGGAGCGATTGCGACAGGCCGGCCTGGCCGTTCCCTTCTGAAGCCGTACCCGGCGTCCGGCTGCTCCGTCCGGTCCTCGACCACGCGGCGGACCGGCGCCGGACGGGCCGTCGGGCCCGTCCGGCGATCCCGCCGGGTGTCCTACGCCCGCGCGTCCGGCAGGACCGTGGTGCCGGAGGAGCCCGGGTCCAGCAGGGCCGTCCACAGGGCGTGGCGTACCCGGCCGTCCAGGATTTGGGCCGTGGCCACTCCCGCCCGTACCGCCTCGCGGCACGCCTCCATCTTCGGGAGCATGCCTCCGTCGAGGCCGGGCAGCAGGAGGTTCACGTCCCCCGCCGTGAGGCGCTCCACGACGCGGTCGCTGTGCGGCCAGTGCGCGTACAGGCCCGGCACGTCCGTCAGGACGACCAGCGTCTCCGCCTCCAGCGCCGCCGCGATCGCGCCCGCCGCCGTGTCGGCGTTGACGTTGTAGATCTCGCCTCCCTCGCCGCGCGCGACCGGCGAGACGACCGGGATGTGGCCGTGGTCCAAGAGGACCCGTACGGCCGCCCCGTCGACCTTGGTGATGGTCCCCACCATGCCGATGTCGACCGGCTCCCCCGCCACCCGCGCGTAGTGCTTCTCCGCCGTCAGGGTGTGCGCGTCCTCGCCGGTGAGCCCGACCGCGTACGGGCCGTACTCGTTGAGCAGGCCGACCAGTTCGCGCTGGACCTTGCCGGAGAGCACCATCCGTACGACGTCCATCGCCTCCGGCGTGGTCACGCGCAGCCCCGCCTCGAAGCGGGACTCCAGCCCGTGCCGGGCCAGTTGGGCGCTGATCTGCGGGCCCCCGCCGTGCACGACGACGGGTTTCACCCCGGCCCGGCGCAGGGCGACGACGTCGTGGGCGAAGGCGCGCTTGAGCGCGTCGTCCACCATCGCGTTCCCGCCGAACTTGACCACGACGATCCGGCCGCGCAGCCGCTCCAGCGCGTCCGTACCGGCGCCGGCCGGCGCGAGGACCCCGCTCACGGACGAGCGGTCAGGTAGCCGCCCATGGTCCGGAAGTAGTCAGTGGCCGGGTGCTCGACGCCGTCCTCGGTCCGCACCCGCTTGATCACCAGGCCCTTGCTCCGGCCGAAGCGTGCCTCCGTACCCGCCACGATGACCACCCCGTCGCCCTCGCGGATGAAGACGCGGCCGGGGGTCCCTCCGTAGTTCGCCCGCGAGAGCGCCGCCGAGACGATCCGTATCCGCTCGCCCCGGTGGTACGTGAAGGCGTTGGGGTACGGGTCCGACTGGGCGCGTACCAGCCGCTCCAGGTCCTCTGCGGGCCACGTCCAGTCGATCCGGCTGTCCTCGACGGAACGCTTGTGGAAGAAGCTGGCCCGGCTCCGGTCCTGCGCGACCCACTCCGCGGTGCCCGACTCGATCCGGTCGAGGGAGTCCCGCACGATCGGCCCGATGAGGTCGACCGTACGGTGGAAGAGGTCGGTGGCCGTGTCGGTGGGGCCGACCGGGACGGAACGCTGGAACACGACGTCCCCGGCGTCCAGTTCGCCATCCATCCGATGCGCGGTGACACCCACCTCCCGCTCGCCGTTGATCAGCGCCCAGATCAGCGGCGAGAACCCCGCGTACGAAGGCAGCAGCGAGTCATGGACGTTGAGCGTGCCGTGCGGCGGCAGGTCGAAGATCTCCGGTGGCAGCCACGTACGCCAGTTGTTGGCGACGATGATGTCCGGCGCCGCCTCGCGCAGCGTCCGGAGCAGTTCCTCGTCGTCGGGGCGGTTGCGCAGCAGCACCGGTACGCCGTGCTTCTCGGCGAGTTCGGCCACCGAGTCGTCCCAGATCTTCTCGTAGACGTGGTCGCTCTTGGGGTGGGTCACCACCAGCACCACTTCGTGAGTGGAGTCGAGCAGCGCTTGGAGCGTGCGATGACCCCAGGTCTGGTAGCCGAACATGACGACCCGCATGGTGAATCCTCCTCAGACGTTGCAAGGTAAGGCTAACCTTATCTAACATGTGCCTGCTTAGGGAGGCGATGACGCGGTGAACCCACTGCACAGTGAGCCGGGCTCGGTCCAGGACACCCATGACATCCATGACGTACTGGGCATCGGCTTCGGGCCGTCGAACCTGGCGCTCGCGATAGCGATCCAGGAGCACAACGCACGAGTCCCCGACGACGAACGGATACGGGCCGGGTTTCTGGAGAAGCAACCGCGTTTCGGCTGGCACCGGGGCATGCTCATCGACGACGCCACGATGCAGGTCTCGTTCCTCAAGGACCTGGTCACGATGCGGGATCCGACGAGCGACTTCAGCTTCCTGTCGTACCTGCGCGAGCAGGGCAGGCTGGTGGATTTCCTCAACCAGAAGACGCTGTTCCCCCTCCGTATCGAGTTCCACGACTACTTCGAGTGGGCCGCCGCCCGCGTGGACGACCTGGTGGAGTACGGCTCCGAGGTCGTCTCCGTGGAGCCGGTGACGGTGGAGGGCGAGGTGCGCTGGTTCGACGTGGCCAGCCGCGACCCCGCGGACCCGGAGCGGCGGATCGTGCGCCGGGCGCGCAACCTGGTGGTCGCCACGGGCCTGGAGCCGCATCTGCCGCCCGGGACCGTGCTGTCGGACCAGGTCTGGCACAACAGCCAACTCATGCCCCGGGTGGCGGAGTTGGCGCGCAGCGGCAAGCAGGTGCGCCGGGCCGTGGTGCTGGGCGCCGGGCAGAGCGCCGCGGAGGCGGTCGACTACCTGCACCGCAGCTTCCCGGAGGCGGAGGTCTGCTCGGTCTTCTCCAAGTACGGCTACACCCCCGCCGACGACAGCCCCTTCGCCAACCGGATCTTCGATCCGGAGGCCGTCGACATCTACTACAACGCGCCGCGCGGCGTGAAGCAGTCACTCTTCGACTACCACCGGGCCACCAACTACTCGGTGGTGGACATGGACCTGATCGAGGCCCTCTCCCGGACCATGTACCAGGAGAAGGTCCAGGGCCGGGAGCGGCTGCGCATGCTGAACGTCTCGCGCATCCGTGAGGTCGAACCGCGCGGGGACCGACTGGACATCACCGTGGAGTACCTGCCGACCGGGGAGCGGGAGGTGCTCACCGCGGACGTCCTCGTCCACGGGACGGGGTACCGGCCGCAGGATCTCGGCGAGCGCCTGGGCGGCGTCGGAAAGCTGTGCCTGCGCGACGACGAGGACGCGCTCCTCGTCGGGCGTGACCACCGCGTCGTCACGGCCGCGAACGTGACCGCGGGGATCTATCTCCAGGGCGGTACGGAGCACACCCACGGGATCACCTCGACGCTGCTGTCGAACACGGCGGTACGGGCCGGCGAGATCCACGAGGCGCTGCTCGCGGAGCGGGGGAGCCGGGGGCCCGCCCCGGTGAGGGCCGGCACCGTCTGAGGACGGGCCGGCGGGGGGCCGGACGGCGGTGTACGGAACCTGGGTCCGGCGCCCGGGACCGGCCCCGGAGGCGGCCCGGCGCCCCTATGGCCCCCGCGCCTCAGGCCGCCGGCAGGTCCGACTGCTCCCGCAGCCGCTCCAGGGCGACCAGCGCCACATCGTCCTCCAGCCGTCCTTCGACGTGCTCCAGCAGATCCTTCACCAGGCGCTGGAGCAGCTCGTCGGGGTCGCACCAGAGCAGGGCGTCGAAGCGGTCGTGCGCGGGGTAGAACGCGCCCGTGCTGTCCCGGGCTTCGAGCAGGCCGTCGGTGTGCAGGAGGAGCGTGTCCCCGGACTCCAGCGGGAAGCTGTCCAGCTGGTAGTCCTCGACGTCCCCCGCCAGGCCCAGCGGCGGCGCGGGGTGCGGCGAGCGCAGCAGCGTCGTGACCCCCCGGTGGGAGCGCAGGGGCGGCGGATGGCCGCAGCTGATCATCCGTACCACCGGGGCGTCGTCCGGGATCTCCAGGACCAGGGCGGTGATGAACCGCTCGCCGCTGTCCCGGTCGGTCTTGCCGACCTCCCGCAGATGCCGGCCCACGCTGCCCTCCAGCGAGGCCACCAGCTCCGGCAGGGTGGCGTCGCGGTGGGCGGCCTCCCGGAAGGCCCCCAGCACGGCCGCGGCGTCGTCGACCGCCGGCAGGCCCTTCCCCCGTACGTCCCCGATCATCAGGCGGACCGCGCCGGGGGTCCGCTCGGCCGCGTACAGGTCACCGCCGATCTGCGCCTGCGCCGCGGCCGAGCGGTACACGGACGCGATCCGCAGCCGTCCGATCCGGCGTGGCAGGGGGCGCAGCACGGCGCGCTGGGCGGCGTCCGAGACGGATCTGACCTGGACCAGCGCCTTGAAGTCCATGTCCCGCAGGCGCCAGAACAGCACGACCAGGCCGCAGACCACCAGCAGGTCGATCAGGTGGATCGGCAGGATCGGTGAGTCCATGAGCCCGTCACGGATGTCCAGCGCGGCGGCGGCCACACACGCCAGGGCGGTGATGAGGGCGGTGAACCGGGGACCCACCAGACCGGCGGTCAGCGCCGGCACCGCGACCAGGAGCGACGCCAGGTGGATGTCGACGGGGACCAGGAACCCGACCACGGTCACCGCGCACAGCACCGCCAGCGGCAGGACCGTGGGCGCCTGCCACAGCAGTCGGAGCAGGAAGGTCTTGCCCGCCGTGGCTCCGGACCAGCGCGCCAGGGGGCCCGGACGGGCACGCGTGGCGGTGGGAGTTGTCCGTTCTCTCACAGGGATGCCTCAAGCGGGGAGCGGGAGCGGGTCGGTCGCGGAGAGGGGTCTTTGATCAGCGATTGTCCTGATTTTGACCTCGACCAACTGTACGCGTATCGCACAGAACGTCCAGAGCCGTGTCCCGTCAGGCGGATCCCGTCAGGCCGATCCCGGCTGGACGATGCCGGACTCGTACGCCAGGATCACCACCTGCGCGCGGTCCCGGGCCCCGAGCTTGGCCATCGCCCGGTTGACGTGCGTCTTCACGGTGACCGGGCTGACGTACAGCTCGGCGGCGATGTCCTGGTTGGACAGCCCCCTCCCCACCCAGGTGACCACCTCCCGTTCGCGCGGGGTCAGGCCGGCCAGCCGCTCCGCCGCGTCCGGGTTCGGCCGCTCGGTCTGCGCGAGGAAGCGGGAGATGACGCTCTTCGTGGCGGCGGGCGAGAGGAGCATGTCTCCGGTGGCGATCACCCGGATCGCGTCGAGGAGTTCGTCGGGGTTGATGCCCTTGCCCAGGAAGCCGCTGGCCCCGGCCCGCAGGGCCTCCGCCACGTACTCGTCGTTCTCGAAGGTGGTCAGGATCAGCACCCGGACCCCCGCCAGATCCTCGTCCGCCATGATCAGCCGGGTCGCGTCGAGGCCGTTCATGCCGGGCATGCGGATGTCCATCAGGACCACCTCGGCCTGGCTGCTGAGGGCCAGCCCGACCGCCTCCCGGCCGTCCGACGCCTCGGCGACGACCTCCATGTCCGGCTCGGAGTCGATGAGCAGCCGGAACGTACCCCGCAGCAGTGCCTGGTCGTCGGCGAGCAGCACCCGGATCGTCATGCCCGGCCGCCACCGAGGAGGCGCACGCCGGTGATGAGGCAGGGGGTGGTGGGTTCGGCGGGGCTCGGGATCCTGCCGGTGGGGCCGGTGGGGCCGGTGCCGGGCAGAGGCTCCGGGGCGCTGTCGCCGGGGCCCACGGCACCGACCACGCCCGCCGCCGGGGACGAGGCGGTCGCGGGCGGGGCGGCCCCGGCGCTCAGCGGCAGTTCGGCCGTGACACGGAACCCCGCCTCCGGGGCCGGCCGCGCCCCGGCCGTCACGGTGCCGCCCGCCGTCCGCGCCCGCTCGTGCATCCCGATCAGGCCGTACCCGATGCCGTTCCCCGCACCGGCGTCCCGTCCGTCGTCCTCGACGGTGATCCGCACCTGGGCCGCCGTGTAGTCGAGACGCACCCGGGCGCGGGCGCTCCCCGCGTGCTTGTGGGTGTTGGTCAGGGCTTCCTGGATGATCCGGTACGCCGTGAGGTCGGCCGTCGCCGACAGCGCCCCCGGCTCCCCCGCGCACACCAGCTCCACCGGCAGCCCGGAGTGCCGGAACCGCTCCAGCAGGTCGTCCAGGTCGGCCAGCCCCGGCGCCGGCTGCGTCGAGGGCGCCTCGCCGGGCTGGCGCAACAGACCGACCGTGGCGCGCAGTTCGTCCAGCGCCGACCGGCTGGTGTCCCGGATCCGTTCGAGGGCCGTGTACGCGTGCTCCGGGTCGGTGCGCATCAGATGGTGGGCCACCCCGGCCTGGGCGTTGACCAGGGTGATGTGGTGGGCCACCACGTCGTGCAGCTCGCGGGCGATCCGTACCCGCTCCTCCGTCACCCGGCGCAGCGCGACCTCCTCGCGCGTCCGCTCGGCGCGCTCGGCCCGTTCCGTCGCAGCCGCCAGGACCTCCCGGCGGCTGCGGACGCCGTCGCTGATGGCGACGGGCAGGCAGGTCCAGGGGAGCACGCCGAGGTTCATCGGCAGGTTGTCCACCCCGGGCCGGGCGAACAGGGCGACGGCCGTCAGCGCGAGGACGACCACCCCGGCGACCCGCCACGCGGTACGGCGGCCGGTGTGCGCGGCCATCACGTACAGCGCGATCACGGTCGCGGTGGGGTACGTCTTCTGGAAGTCCGGCTCGATCAGGAACAGCCGGGTCACGTCGAGGGCGGCGGTCACCAGCACGACGGGCACCGGCCAGCGGCTCCCGGCGAGCAGCGGCAGACAGGTCATCACCACCAGGCCCGCCGGGACGGCGATGGCGGAGTCCGACGCCCTGAGCGCGACGCTGAGGGTGATCGACAGGAGGACGACGACGGTCCCGAGGGCGACCACGGCGTCATGCAGCGCCGGGCGCGCCCTGACCCGGCTCCACACCATCGGGATCACTCGTCCTCCTTCGCCGTACCGGGGGCCCGCCGGGGACTCAGCGCCCGACCGGCACATCCTGCCTGTCGTTCCGGTCCTGCCGGTCCGCCGCCGTGTCCGGCACGTCGTCCGGTGTCCCCTCGATGGAGAGACGCGGCAGCAGCTTGTCCAGCCATCGCGGCAGCCACCAGTTGCGCGCGCCGAACAGATGCATCAGCGCGGGCACCACAACCATACGCACGAGCAGCACGTCCAGAAGGACGGCGAGCGCCAGGCCCAGGCCGAACTCCGCGACGATCCGCTGGCCGCTGAACATGAAGGCCGCGAACACACACGCCATGATGACGGCGGCGGCCGTGATGATCCGCCCGGTCTCGGCCTGCCCGATCCGTACCGCCCGCGCGTTGTCCCGGGTCAGCGTCCATTCCTCGTGCATACGGCTGATCAGGAACACCTGGTAGTCCATGGACAGGCCGAACAGGATCGCGATCATCATGACCGGCGCGAACGCCTCCACCGGTCCGGCGGCTCCGGCGCCGAGCGCCTCGGACAGCCAGCCCCACTGGAAGGCCGCGACCACCGCGCCGAAGGCCACGCCCATGGTCAGCAGGTTCATCACCACACCGATCAGCGGGACCAGCACACTGCGGAACGCCACCATCATCAGCAGGCAGCCGAGGCTCACGATGATCAGGATGAACAGCGGGAGTTTGGAGACGATGACGTCGGAGAAGTCGACCCCGCTCGCCGTGCTGCCGCCCACGTAGACCTGGAGGTCGGTGTTCTGCTCGGCCCGCGGGACCACGGTGTCCCGCAGGTGCGTGATCAGGTCGGTGGTCTGCACGGACTGGGGCGAGCTGGTCGGGACGACCTGGATCGTGCCCACGTCCTGGCCGGGGGCGAGCGGCGGGGCCACCACCTGCGCGACCCCCTTCACGCCGGAGAGGTCGGCGGCCAGGGACTCCAGCGCCGTCTTGTCCTGGGCGTGCGGTGCCTGGGCCACCAGCAGGAGCGGCCCGTTGAAGCCGGGCCCGAAGCCGTCCGCCAGCAGGTCGTACGACTGGCGGCTCGCGCTCGACGAGGGGTCGTTGCCCGCGTCGGCGCTGCCCAGCCGCAGGGAGAACACCGGCAGGGAGACCACCACCATCACGAGCAGGGCCAGCAGCGCCTTGCCGCGCGGCTTGGCCAGGACGGCGGAGGCCCAGCGGCCCCACACGCCCCGCTGCTCGTCGTGGACGGGACCGTGTTCGCGCAGGGTCCGCCGCTGCTTGCGGCTCAGCACCCGGTGTCCCATGAGTCCGAGGAGGGCCGGGAGGAGGGTGATCGAGGCGAGCACGGTGAGGGCGACGGTGAGCGCGGAGGCGGCCGCCATGCCGTTGAGGAAGCCGATGCCGAGGGCGTACTGGCCCAGCAGGGCGACCACCACGGTCAGGCCCGCGAAGATCACCGCGCGTCCCGAGGTGTCCAGGGCCCGCGCCGCCGCGTCCTCGACGGAGGATCCCGACATCAGCCCCTTGCGGTGCCGGTTGACGATGAACAGCGCGTAGTCGATGCCCACACCGAGCCCGACCAGGGCGGCCACCGTGGTCGCCACGTCCGGGATGGAGAGGGTGTGGCTGAGCACCCCGGTGCCCATGATGCCGGCGCCGACCCCGGCGACGGCGGTGAGGATGGGCAGGGCGGCCGCCCAGAGCGAGCGGAAGATCAGCAGCATGATCAGGAGTGCCGCGATCACACCGACGATCTCACTGGTGGGTTTCAGCTCGTTCTCGGCCGCCTTGAAGGCCTGCCCGCCGTACTGCACGTCGACCGTGTCCGTACGGGCCTGCTTCACGAGCGAGATGACGTGCTCGACCTGCGCCTTGTCCACGTCGTTCGCGGCCTTGTCCAGTGTCACCGCCGCGTACGCGGTCGCCCCGTCCCGGCTGATCTGTCCCGCGCCGCCCTTGGCGTACGGACTCGCGACCGACGCCACCCCGGGCGCCCTGGATATCCGGTCCAGCACCCCCGTGAGGTCCTGGCGCACCGCGCTGTCGGTCACCTTGCCGCCGGTGGTGTGCCACACGACGGTGTCCCGGTCACCGGAGGCGGCCGGGCTGCTCTTCTTCAGCAGGTCCAGGGCCTTGCTGGACTCGGTGCTCGGCGCGGACAGCGTCGTACTGAACGCGCTGCCCACACTGTTCGACACCGCGCCCAGTCCGACCAGCACCCCCAGCCAGATCAGTGCGGTCAGGAGCCGGTGCCGGTAGCACCAGCGGGCAAGGGCGGACATCGGTCCTCCAGGAACAACGTGCGGCTGAGAATACGGAAAGCTGCGGAGAGAGCTGCGCGGACGCAGCGGGCGCCCGGCAGGCTCCGCGCTGAGCCCACCTCGCGCCTGTCCCACACTTCCTCAGGAAGGTCCGTACGTCGTCCTGCCACCGCAGGCGCCCCGCCTGCTGCGAGCGCAGCAGGCAGGGACGCGTCAACCCCCGCGCCGATCCCCGTCCCCGGCACCCCCGGCCCCGTCCCCGGCACCCCCGGCCCCGCTCCTCAGCGGGTGGGCGGGTTGAACTCCGGCTGGTCGAGGAGGCGCAGCCAGGTGCCGTCGGGCTGGCGGCGGACCACCTGCGCGCGGGCTCCCGAGCCGTCCTTCGGCGGGGTGGAGGTGAGCGCGATGTCACCGCTGACCAGGGTCGGCAGCGGCGGCTCCGGCTCGAACTCCGGGGCGTGCGCGAGCACCTCCTCCCACAGCAGGCGAATGGCCTCGCGCCCCTCCGTGACCCGGCCCGGCGGGTAGGCCATGACGGCGGACTCCTCGTAGAGCGCGGCGATGCCGGCCGCGTCACCGGCGTTGGCGCGCTCGACGAACAGCCGGGTGAGGTCTTCGGGCTTCAGGGCCTTCTCGTTCTCCGTCATAGGAGGTCCTTCCGTGCGTGGCCGGGCTTCTGGCTCCTCCAGTCTCGAACGCCCCTATGCATAAGTCCAATCAATCGATCCGATCAGTGCCATAATCAGGAGCTATGGAACTCAGGCAGTTGCGGTACTTCGTCGCGGTGGCGGAGGAGTCGAACTTCACGCGCGCGGCCGAGCGGCTGCACATCAGCCAGCCGGGGATCAGCACCCAGATCCGCCAGCTGGAACAGGACCTCGGGGCGGCCCTGATCGACCGGTCGGGCCGTGGGGCGAGCCTGACCCCGGCCGGGGAGGCGGTGCTGCGCCACGCCCGTGCGGCGCTCGCGGCCGCCGAGGCCGCGCGGCACGCGGTCGCCGAGGTGAACGGGCTGCTCCGGGGCCGGCTGGTGGTGGGCATGATCACCGCGTGCACCGTGACCCCGCTGTTCGACGCCCTGTCCGCCTTCCACCGGGACCACCCCGGGGTCGAGATCAGCCTGTTCGAGGACAACTCCGACCGCCTCATGGAACGGGTGCGTGGGGGTACGGCGGACCTCGCCCTGATCGGCACGGCCGACACACATCCGCCGGGCCTGGAGGCCCTGCCGATCGTCAGCGAACGGCTGATCGCGGCCGTGCCCCCGGGCCATCCGCTGACCGGGCAGGCGCGGGTCACGCTGGCCGACGTCAGCGCGTACCCGCTCGTCTGCCTGCCCGGAGGCACCGGGATCCGGGCGGTGTGGGACCGGGCCTGCGCGGCCCGGGGCGTCCGGCCGGACATCGCGCTCCAGGCGAGTGCGCCGAGCGCCGTCGCCGATCTGGCCGCGCGCGGGCTGGGCGTCGCCGTGCTGTCCGAGTCCATGGTCGTACGGGACGACGGCCTGGAGGCCCGCGTCATCGACGACATCGAGACGCGCGCGATGCTCGCCCTCGTCCACCGGACGGACGGGAGCGCCGCGCTCCGGGAGCTGCTGACGCACTGCCACCGCGCGTTCGGGGGAAATTGGAATGGAGGCGCCCCGGCGGCGAAGGTCATCATGGCCGGATGAACCCTCCCGCGCTCCCCGCAGACGCCCTGATCGTGGTGGACGTCCAGTCCGCCTTCGTCTCCGGTGACGGGGCGGTGCCCGGCGCGGCCCGGCTCGTGGACCGTACGACGGACCTGATCGCCCGGGCCCGCAGGAGCGGCGCGCTGGTCGTCCACGTACAGAACGACGGAGCGGTCGGCGCGGACGACGAGGCCGGCACGCCCGGCTGGGAACTCCACCACCCCGTCGAGGCGGGGCCCACGGAGGTCGTGATCCGCAAGAAGAAGGACGATGGCTTCGACGGGACGCCGCTGGGAGGCCTGTTGACCGACTCGGGGGTACGGGCGCTCGCCGTCTGCGGCGTGATGTCCGAGATGTGCGTCCTGGCGACGGCTCGTACCGCCCTGGCGCTGGGATACCGGGTGGTCCTGCCGCACGACGCCCACGCGACGCAGGACATCCCGGCGAAGCCCGGCCTCGGCGACCGCGTCCCGGCCGCGACGGTCTCCCGGGTCGCCGAATGGGCGCTGGGCGCCGGGGCGGAGATCCTCCCGCACGCGGCGGACGTCACGTTCGCACCCCTCCCCTGAAGGCAGCGAGAAGGGGGCGGTGACGGGAGCGGCCCGTCCGTTGCGCCACTCAGGGCATCTTGACGGTTTCTCGGCGTTTCGCCGCCAGGTTTTGTCGGATATGTGACATTTAGTCAGATGATCGCATGCAGTACGACAATCATCCCGGCTTGAAGGAGCCTCCCATGCCCACGTCGCCCTCCCTCCGCTCCGCCCGCTCCCGTTCCGCCGCCGTCCTCGGCGCGTTCGCTCTCGCCGGCGCGTCCCTGGCCGGGGCGTCGGCCGCGGTCGCCGCTCCCGGCGACAGCGGGGACGTGAGGATCCACAACGCCGGGACCCCCGCCGGCAACACCGGGGACGCCCTGAAGGTCTGCAAGTTCAACCTGAGCGCCTTCAACTTCGAGACCGTCCCGCTGGTGACCTTCACCATCACCGCCGAGCCGCCCACCCCCGCCCTGCCCACCCTGACCGGCGCCATCACGCTCGCGGCCGGGAAGGGGAACACCTCGGACTACTCGCTCCCCAACGGCACGTACCAGCTCAACTGGACCTTCCCCGGCGGCGTGCCCAAGAAGAAGCTCTTCAAGGTCGAGTGCCCGCTGGGAAGCGGCGAGCTCCCCCTGCCGGTCGGGGCCGTGGCCGCGGGCGGCGGCGGGGTCGCGAGCCTCGAAGGCGGCAACGACTCGTCCACGGGGCTGACCCCGTGGCTCGTCACCGGTGCGGTCGGAGCCGCGGGCCTGCTCCTCGTCCGCCGCGCCCGCCGCCGCGGCCATGGCGCCGCGTAACACCCGACATCGACGCCGGAGAGGGCCGAGCCGCGCCTGCCGCCTCACCCTCACGCTGAGTGTGACCGCCTCGCTGGTGACCGGTGTGGTGTGGGCGTGCGGCGACGCCCCCGCCGATCCACCGTTCACCGGGACCGTCGTGCTCGCCGCCCCCGCCGCGGAGAGCGCGAAGGGCGCCGGCCGGCGGCCGGGGCGGGCGGCGGCGGTCCCGCGCCCGCCCCGGCCCCTGCCGCCCTCGCCGGCGGTACGGCTCGCCGTCCCCGCCCTCACGATCGAGGCACCGGTCATCCAGGTGGGTCTTGACCCGCTCGGCCACCTGGGCACTCCCCCGCTGGAGCGGCCCCGGCAGGTCGGCTGGTACCGGGGCGGTCCCACGCCGGGCGAGGCGGGGACCGCTCTGATCGTGGGCCACCGGGACACCCGTACCGGTCCGGCCGTCTTCCTCAACCTCAACGCCCTGCGCCCCGGCGACCTGGTCAACATCGCCCGGGCGGACCGGCGGACGGCGGTGTTCAGCGTCGATGCCGTGAAGACGTACCGGAAGGACAAATTCCCCGACCAGGAGGTGTACGGCAGGACAGGGCGCCCCGAACTGCGCCTGCTGACGTGCGGCGGGAGCTTCGAGAAGAAGACCGGCTACGCGGCCAACATCGTGGTGTTCGCGCACCTGACGGACGTCAAACGTACGTGAGGGCGGTACGTGACCCAGGGCGTACGGGCCCGGCGGCACCCTCGCGCCGCCGGGCCTCCGCGCGCAGGTCACCGCGTGCCGCTTATGGCCGCCAGCAGGAACGCCGATGGGCCGGCCGGAAGGCCCGGGGCGGCCCGCTCCTTGTACCGGGTACAGCCGCGCGACACCGCACGCGGCGTTCCGTACCGCTTCAGGAGATGCCCCGTCATGACTGTCAGAAACGAAGAGCAGGCCGCCCGCCAGGAGAAGTCGTCGGGCGAGCTGACGGACCAGGTCGCTCTCATCACCGGCGGCACCGCGGGAATCGGCCTGGAGGCCGCCCGCCTCTTCATCCGTGAGGGAGCCCACGTCGTCATCTCCGGCCGCAGCCCCGAGCGCGGCGCCAAGGCGATCGCCGACCTGCCGGAAGGCCCCGGCACCGTGCGCTTCGTCGCGGCCGACCTCGCGGACCTCGACTCGGTCCGCGCCCTGGCGGAGGAGGCCGGCGCGGTCGACATCCTCGTCAACAACGCCTCCGCGTTCCCCGTCGCACCGACCGTGGAGCAGAGCGTCAGCGTGTTCGAGCGACTGTTCGACACCAACGTCCGCGGCGCCTACTTCCTCACCGCGAGCCTGGTCCCCGCCATGCTTGAGAAGGGCACGGGCAGCATCGTCAACGTCAGCACCATGGCCGCGTCGATGGGTGTCCCGGGTGCCTCGGGCTACAGCGCCACCAAGGCCGCGCTGAGCTCGTTGACCCGTACGTGGGCCGCCGAGTTCGGCCCCAGTGGCATCCGGGTCAACAGCGTCGCCCCCGGCCCGACCATCACCGACGGCGTCCTGGTCGAGTGGGGTGACGGAGTGGCCGAACTCGGCAAGACCCTGCCCCTGCGCCGTACCGCACGGCCCGCCGAGATCGCCGAGGCCATCCTCTTCCTCGCCTCACCCCGCTCCAGCTTCGTCACCGGCGCCACCCTCGCGGCCGACGGCGGCGCCACCGCCGTCTGAGGCCACCGTTCCGGCCCGCCGGGCTCGTTGCCGCTACTGTCCGGTTGTCCGGAACGCGTGACACAGGAAAGGGGCTCTCCGCGGCGATGGAGATCCGGGAGATGCGTGCGTTTGTGACGGTGGTGGACGAGGGCGGGCTCTCGGCGGCGGCCCGCGTCATGCACGTCAGCCAGTCGGCCCTCTCGCAGACGATGCGCTCACTCGAACGCCAGGTCGGTGGTCAACTGCTCGTCCGGGGCCCCGGCGGCGCACACCCCACCGAACTCGGCGCGGCCCTCCTCGGTGAGATCCGTTCCCTCGTCGAGCGGCACGACCGGCTGATGAGCACCATCAACCAGCCGGCCGTGCCGCCCGAACGGGTGCGCGTCGGAGTGCCGCTGGAACTCCCCCCGGATCTGCTGCCGACGGCGATCGCCGAGGTGAGCGCCACGCACCCGAACACCTCGATCGTCCTCCAGCACGCCAGGAGCACGGCCCAGCTCACCGCCCTGCGGGCCGGTGAGCTGGAAGTGGCTCTGGTACGTGACCACCCCACGGACCCGTCCCTCGACAGCGTGCTCGCGGTGGAGGAGTCGATGGGAGTGGTTCTCACCGCCGCCCGCGCGGAGGAACTGACCGACGCGGGGAGCGTACGACTGCACCGGCTGAGCGGCATGTCGTGGGTGAGCTTCGCCCGGGTGGACGCGCCGGCGTGGCACGACCAGGTGATCGCCACCTTGCGCAGCCACGGCGTCACCGACACCTACAGCGCGAGCGAGGAGGGCCGTCCGGTGCCCCGGGAGGTGAAGTTCGCCGCGGTGAACGGCCCGCGGACGTTCGCCTTCGCGTCACCGGGCTGGGTCCACCCGCTGCCCGAAGGGCTGGTGTGGCATCCCCTGACCGGCGATCCGCTCGTCCGCCACACCTGGGCGGTCTGGCGGGCCGACGCCACCCAGCGGGGACTCGCCGCACTGGTCGCCGCACTGGACCTCACCGCCCGCTGACCGTACCGGCGTTCCTCACTCCTCAGCGGATCACTCCTTGGTGGATCCGGCGAGCATCCCGGAGACGAGCGTCCGCTGCGAGAAGAGGAACAGCACGAGCACCGGCAGGATCGCGATGATGATGGCCAGCGCGAGTTCGGGGATCGTGATGTTGAGGCCGGCCCCCGCCACGGGGTTGAACGACGGGGTGGACGACAGGAGTTGGTTCAGTCCCACCTGGACGGGGAACTGGTCGCTGTTCGGCAGCACGAGATACGGAAGGAAGAAGTTGTTCCAGTTGCCGACGAAGCTGAAGAAGGCGACCAGTCCGATGACGGGCTTGGCCAGCGGCAGCGCGATGAGCTTGAAGATCTGCCATTCCGAACAGCCGTCGATGCGCGCCGCCGAGAGGATCTCGCGGGGCAGGCTGGTGGCGAAGTAGATGTAGACCAGGTAGACGCCGAACGGGTAGAAGGAGAAGGGCAGGATCACCGACCAGGCCGTGCCGATCAGGTGGAACCGGTTGAGCTCCAGGAAGATCGGCAGCACCAGGGTGGCCGACGGCATGATCATCGTGACCAGGGTGACCGTCAGCAGCAGCTTGCGCCCCCGGAACCGCGTCAGCGCCAGGGCGTACCCCGCCGGCACACTGGTGAGCAGGGTGAGGATCAGCGAACCGCCCGAGTAGACGGCCGAGTTGCGCAGCCACAGGAGCAGCGCGCCGTCCTGGAAGTCGACCAGGTGGTGCCAGGCCGTGCCGATCTGGGCGAAGGAGCCGAAGGAGAGCGGCGAGTCGTGTGTCATCTGCCCCGCCGTCTTCGTCGGCGCCAGCAGCAGCCAGACGACCGGCAGGACGAAGAAGACGAGCAGCGCGGTGAGCAGCACGCAGACGACGAGGACCGACAGGGCGCGGGAGGGCTTGCCGCGTTGCGGGCGGGTGGGTGAGCCAGATGCGGTGTAGGTCATTTCTCATCCAACGTGAACATGTCCGAGCGCCACACGAGCAGCCCGGCGACGATGACACCCAGGGCCAGCAGGAAGACGGAGATCGCCGCGGCGCCGTTGAAGTCGCCCTGCTGGAAGGCGAAGACGTACGCGAGTTGGTTGGGTGACCAGGTGGGGCTGACCCGGCCGAGGCTGGCCGTCTGGAGCAGTTGCGGCTCGACGAAGAGCTGGGTGCCGGCCGCGAAGGCCAGGATCGTCATGTAGGCGATCCACTGCCTGATCATGGGGATCTGGATGTGCCAGGCCGTTTTCCACGGGCCGGCGCCGTCCATCCTGGCGGCTTCGATGACCTCGTCGGGGATGTTGTTCAACGCCCCGTACATCACGACGATCCAGCCGCCGGCGCCGGTCCAGAAGGCGATCAGGACAAAGATCACCGGAAGGTCGCCGGGGCTCAGGACGGCGGCGAAGCTGTCCTTCCCCATGGCGTCGAGCAGCCAGGAGACGGGGCTGACCGCCGGGTCCAGCATGAACAGCCACACGAGCACACTGGCGACACCGGCCAGTGCCCCCGGGATGTAGTAGAGGAAGCGGAAGACCGCGGACAGTCCCGGCTTCATCCGGCCGCGCAGGACGACGGCCACCAGGACCGTCAGGACGACCAGGACGACGAGCCACATCACCAGGTAGAACAGGATGTTGGTGAAGGCGGGGACGAACCGGTAGTCCCCCATCACCTTGGTGAACTGGTTGATGCCGGTGAACTGGCCCTTGTCGTTGGTCAGGGACAGGTAGAACGAGTAGACGGTGGGGAAGACCCCGAAGGCGAGCAGCAGGATCGCGTAGCCGGCGACGAACAGGTAGCCGGCCACCCCTCCCCGCCGCCGCGACGCGGCGCGGCGGCGGGGAGGGTTCGTGACGTGCTGAGTGTCCAGCACGGTCATTTCGTGGTCACCTTGTATCCGACGGCCTTGGCCTCGTTCGCGATGGCCGTCTGCCAGGCGGGCAGGGTCTCCGACAGTGTCTTGCCGGAGGTCAGCGCGGGCAGGACCACGCTCGACCAGGCGGTCGCGTCACTGAACTTGGTGTTGGACCAGCCCGTCCACACCTGGCCCGCGGCCGTGCGGAAGACGTCGCTGATGTCGTCGGCGAAGTACTTCTTGTTGTCGGGGTTGGCGAGCCAGGCGTCGGCCGCGGGGGCGTACGCCGGGTAGGTCGGCGCCTTGGCCTGGTTCTCGTCGGACGTGGTCAGCCAGCTGACCAGGTCGGTGGACGCCTTGAGGTTGGCGCTGTGGGAGGAGACCATCCAGAGCCCGCCGCCGACGTTGCCCGTCGAGGCGGTGGTCTCACCGGGCCAGGTCAGCGGGGCCCCGGCGGAGATCTGTCCGGCCGGCGTCTTGAAGGCGGCGTTGAACAGGTACTGGCCGTACCAGGACGGGCCGTACGCCATCAGGACCTTGCTGCCGCTGTCCTTGGCGAAGCCCTGGCTGAAGAAGCCCTGGGTGCTGACGGTCTTGTTGGCGATGAGGGTGTCCAGGAGCGTGGACATCCGGGTGCACTTCTCGTCCCCGAGTGCCACCCGCAGGGTGTTGGGCGCAGTCAGGTTGAAGGCGGGGCACTGGCTGGACCAGAAGTACGACTCCTGGGAGTTGGTGTCACCCACCGAGCCGACCAGGTAGCCGGGGTGGTCCTTGGCGAGCTTCTCGCCGATGGCCTGGTACTGCTCCCAGGTGGTGGGCACCTGGTAGCCGAACTGGTCCATCAGCTTCTTGTTGTACCAGAGGACGACCTGGGCTATGTCGTTGCGCATGCAGTAGGTGTGGCCGTCGACCTGGCACGGCGCGAGCGAGCCCTTGGCGAAGTTGTCCAGGGTCTTCTGCGGGACCAGGTCCTGGTCCAGCGGCGCGGCGAAGGCGACGGCACCGGGCTTGGTCGGCTCCGCGGCCCACGTCACGTCGGTGGGCGAGCCGAACACGACGTCGGGCCAGCCCTTGCCGGTCCGGTCGAAGAGCTGCACCTTCGTCTGGAGGTACGTCGATCCGTCGGCGCCTCCGTCGTAGGTGACGACGTTCAGCTTCGCGTCCGGGTGCTGCTTCTGGTACGCCTCCACCTGCGGCAGCCGGGTCGAGTCGGTCCAGACGGTGATCTTGGACGCGTCGTCCTGCTTGACCGGCTTGAAGGCCTTGGCGGTGTCCGACGACGAGGACTGCGTGGCGTCGGCGCAGCCGGCCAGCAGGGTGACGGCCGACAGGGCCAGGGCCGCGACCGCCTTCCGGGTGATGGTGCGGCGGATGCCGGCTCCCGAACCTCTTGAAGACGTCATTGTCTTGCCTTTCTGCTTTCTTACGTGTGTCACGTGTGTCACGAGTGCTGCTCGACAAAGGGGTGGAGGGCGCTGCCGTACTCGAAGTCGAGCGGCAGCGCGATTCCCGGACCGGTGGGTGCGTGGACGAGTCCGTGCTCGTCCACGTGGCGTTCGCGGGTCACCGTCGTCCGGGTGACGAGGGACTCGTAGTAGGTGGTGTTGGAGATCGCCATGCAGAGGTGGTGGTTCGGGATGTCCGAACCGTGCACCTCGGCGCGGAGCAGGTGCGCGTCGGCGAGGTGGGCCGTACGCATGGCTCCGGTGATGCCCCCGCGCAGGGTGGTCCCTGTGCGTACGCCGAAGGTCGCCGCCCCCGAGGCGATGAAGTCGGCGGAGTTCATGTGGGCGCCGTCCGAGGTCTCGGCGACGAGGAGCGGGACGGAGACCGCCTGGCCGAGCCGCCGGTAGGCGCCGACGCTGAATTCGCGCATCGGCTCCTCGTACCAGAGGTAGTCGGCCTCGGAGAGGGCGCGGCCCAGGCGGATGGCGTCGGGCAGGTCGAACCCGGCGGACCCGTCGTACATCAGCGGGACGTCGCTCCCGACGTGTTCGCGCAGCGCCAGGCAGAGCGCGGCGTCCTTGCGGGCGTCGCCCCAGGCGTGCAGCTTGATGCCCTGGTAGCCCAGCTCCAGGCACTGGTCCGCGACGTCGAGGAACTCCTCGGTGGTCGCGAAGGTGGTGGTGGAGGCGTACGCGGGTATCGCGTCGCGGAATCCGCCGAGGAGCTGCCAGACGGGCTGGTCGCTCACGCGTCCCGCGAGGTCCCACAGGGCGATGTCGATCAGGCCGAACGCGGGCAGCGGCAGCTCGTGGATGCGGTCCAGTTCCCAGACACGGTGCCAGAGCCACTCCCGCCGGAACGGGTCCTGCCCGACGAGTTCGTCCCGGAACACCCGGTCCACGAGGTCGGCGAGGAGGACGGCCGCGCCGGGTCTCGCGAACACCGCCACTCCCTCGGCGCCCTCGTCGGTGCCGATCCGCAGGACCGCGCCGTCGCCGGAGGCGGGGCTGCCGGCCAGGCCCTGCCGCCAGCTGAACGGCGGGTCCGCGGCCGGGACCCGGATCGGATGGGCTTCCACATGCGTGATCTTCATACTGGCTTTCGTTTCGGTGGGAGGGGGAGACGGGCGGGGCGCCCGGCTCCCCCTCGGAATCGCGGGATCAGAAGTCGCCGTACGCCTGGAGCTCGTACAAGCTGCCGCCGTTCCAGTTGGACCCGGTGACCGTGAGCCGGAGGTAGCGGGCGGAGACCGGCGCGTCGGGAAGGGAGATGTTCGTCCGTCCCGAGGTGGCCGCGGCGGTGTGGTCCTCCAGCGTCGACCAGGTGGTGCCGTCGGTGGAGTACTCGATCCGGTACTTGTAGCCGTTCTGGAGCTCGAACGTGGTGACCACGCCCGAGACGGAGGCGGTCCTGCCCAGGTCGACCTGGATCCAGGACGGGTCCGGGAGGCCGAGGCCCTGGGCCCAGCGGGTGGAGAGGTCACCGTCGACGGCGAGCCCGGGGGTGTTGGGCTCGGAGTACGAGGACACCGTGACCGGCTTGTTCAGGGCCAGGTTGACGTAGGCCGGGAGAGTCACGTCGGCGGCCGGGCTGGGTGCGGAGGCGTTGAGCGCGCCGTCCACGGCGACCACCGTGAAGCTGTACTTCTGTCCGGAGGCCAGATCGGTGAGCCGCAGGCTCGTCTTGTCGGTGACGGCGATCCGCCTGCCGTCCTGGAAGACCTCGTAGGTGGCCACACCGACGTTGTCGGCCGGGGCCGTCCAGGTGAGGTCGGCCGTGCCGGGCACCAGCGGGGAGATCTTCGGCGCGGCGGGCGCGGCCGGCGCCTGGGTGTCGGTGTTCGGCGGCTGTACGGAGCCGTAGGCCTGGAGCTCGTAGAGGCTGCCGCCGTTGCCGTTGGAGCCGGTGACCGTGAGCTTCAGGTAGCGTCCCGCGGTCGGCTTGGCGGCGGACGAGTAGTTGGTCGCCTCGGTGGTGGCCGCGCCGGTGTGGTCCTCCAGGGTGACCCAGTGCACCTCGTCCGGGGAGACCTCGACGCGGTACTTGTAGCCGCCGGCCTTCTCGAAGGTGGTGATCGCCCCGGTCAGGTCGTACTGGGCGCCGAGGTCGACCTGGATCCAGGAGGGGTCGGAGAGGCCGAGGCCCTGGGCCCAGCGGGTGGAGAGGTCGCCGTCGACCGCGCGTGCGGGGGTGTTGGCCTCGGAGTACGAGGAGGCCGTGACCGGCTTGTCCTTGGCGACGTTGGCGCCGGACGGCATGGTCACCACGGTGGGCCTGCTCGCCCTGGACTCGTTGCCGGCGGCGTCGCGGGCGGTCACCGTGAAGGTGTACTTCTTGCCCGCGGTGAGGCCGGTGACGCGGGCGGTGGGCTTGGTGGAGGCGCTGACGACCTTGCCGTCGAGGTACACCGCGTACCCGGTGACGCCGGTGCTGTCCTGCGACGTGGCCCAGCTGAGGTCGGTGACGGTCGGGAAGCCGGCCTTCACGGTCGGGGTGCCGGGCGCGGTGGGCGCCGTACGGTCCGTGGTGGCGGGGTCGGGGTCCAGGTGGCGGTACTGCGGCTGGAGCCCGGCGTTCTCGACGATCGAGGCGGGCAGCTGGGCGCAGCCGTCGACCTTGGTGTTGTCGGCGACGTAGGTGCCGATGGTGTTCGCCTGGGTCGTGTAGTTGGGCTGCGTGGTGAAGTTGCGGTCCGCGGTGATGTCCAGGCCGTGGTTCATGAGCAGCCACTGGTACGAGACGTCACAGAACGCGTTCTGCGTGGTGTGGAAGTACTGGCTTCCCTCGTCGTGGTAGATCGCGCCGTAGGCGGGCTCGGGGACACCCTTGATGTAGTTGCCCGAGACGACACTGCCGGGGTTGGAGCTCAGTGTGTAGATGGCACCCCCGTCGGCCTGGAGCTTCATGATGTCGCTGATCTCGTTGTCACTGATGACGTTGTTCTTGGCGGGTGTCGGTGTGTCGTAGACCGGGACGCCCGAGTTGCCGGGGTAGTTGGTGTCACCGCCCTTGTCGGTGAGGCCCCAGCCCCAGCCGAGGGAGATTCCGCTGTACGGGAGGTCGTAGACCTTGTTGTGCGTGATGACGGTGTGGTCGGTGTAGCTCGCCATGATGCCCAGCGAACCGGTGTACTGGTCCGCCACGTTGGTGACCACGTTGTTGCTGACCGTGGTGTTCTTGGTGATCGACCGGGGGTCGCCCGGGTGGTGGTCGATGACGTCGGTGCCACCGATCTGGATGCCCGTCCCGGCGATCTGCCGGAAGACGTTGCCGGTGATCGTGGTTCCCTGTGTACCGGTGTTGAGGTTCAGCCCGACGGCGCCGAGGTGCGTGAAGGTGTTGTCCAGGAACGACACGTCGTGGCCGTAGCTCACGTTGACCGCGCCGGGCGTCTTCTGCCAGTGCAGCCGGGTGGAGTCGAAGTCCGGGTTGTCCTTGCCGACCATGCGGAAGCCCGCCTGGCCCTCGATCAGTCCGTCGTCCGAGCTGGGCGCGAGCCACGTCGAGTAGGAGAACGTGATGCCCTTGAACGTGACGTCGGTGACCGGCTCGGAGAGGGTGCCGTTCAGGTCCACCAGGTCCTGGACGCGCGGCACGGTCACCTTCGCGGTCGCGAGGTCCTGGCCGGCCTTGGGTATGTAGAAGACGTCGCCCGCGCTCTTGTCGAGGTACCACTCCCCCGGGGTGTCCAGCAGCTCCCGGGCGTTCTCCAGCCAGGTCGGGTCAGTGATCTCCTGGCCCTGCTGGAGGTTGGCGTTCTTCCAGCACGGCTGCTGCATCGTCACCGTGGTGCCGACGATCGAGTCGACCGGGCAGCGCATGAGCTTCCAGCCCCAGCGGCTGGCGACTTCCAGGTCCGACTGGTTCTTCCAGTCGGCGAGGCTCGTGTCGGTGACCTTGTAGCCGGTCGCGGTCTTGGTGAAGCCGCCGGGGTCCTTGGCGCCGCGGGCGCGGGTGGCCAGTTCGCCGTTGACGTACAGCTGCCGGGTGTCGATGTCCCCGACGTGGGCCTTGTAGACGTTCTTCGCGGCGTCGGCGACGGTCCAGCCGGTCACGGACGTGCCGCCGCTGATCACGGGGTGGGCGCCGGGCGCGGCCTCGTACGTGATCGTGTGCCCGTTGGTGCCCGAGTCCGCGCTCGTCAGCTTGAAGGTGTCGGTGAGCTGGTACGTACCGTCCAGCAGCTCGACCTTGATGTCACGCTTCATCCTGTCGTTGAGCTCGCGCACCTGGTCCCTGGCGTGCGTCAGGGTCTTGTACGGGTGCGAGGCCGTGCCGGAGCCGGCGTCGCGGCCCTTGCCCGGCGAGACGTAGATCTTGAGCGGGGCCGGCGCGGACTTCGCCGTGCCGGCCGAGGCCAGGCCGACGGGCATCGCCACGGTGACGACCAGCGCGAGGCCGGTCATGAGGGTCATTCTCCGCTTCACGGTGCGGAGAGTGCCGGGAAATTTCGACACTGAAATTCCAATCGACTGCCAGGGACGAATGGGGTGGTGGCGTACGGGGCCGGAGGGGTGCTCCGGGTCGTTCCTGCGGGGTTTCTGACGGCCTGCGCGCGTCGTGCGAGACGTCCGCTACGAGGCCGAAGTCTGTTGTCGCTCCCCCGGCGCCGGCGGTGTGACCGCCGGGCCGGTGGTGTGAGCCGGCTGGTTGAAGAGCCTGTCGCGGATCTTGCGTTCGAACTGGGTCTGGGTGGTGGAGATGTGCTCGGCCATGAGCCGCACCGCGGTGTCCGCGTCGCCCGAACCGATGGCCTCGGCGATGGCGAGGTGCTGCGCTCCCGCGATCTGGAGGGAGCCCGGCACGTCGCCGTGGAAGAGCAGGACGTCCGACTGCGAGGCGAAGCTGCGGATGTTGGCCACGCTGGAGCGCAGGAAGACGTTGTGCGCCGCGATGCCGACCGCGTCGTGGAACAGTTCGTCGGCGTGGGCGAACGCCTCGGCGTCGACCGCCTTCCCCGCTTCCAGGGAGGTGTTCGCCGCCTCGCGGATCGCCCGGACCTCGATCGGGGTGGCGAGGGTCGCCGCGCGTCTCGCCGTCTCGGACTCGATGAGCCGGCGGTAGTCGAGGAGCATGAGGACGTGTTCCATGCTCGTCGGCCGGAAGTGGGCGAGCCGGTCGTCGCCCAGCGCGCCCGGTGAGGACGCCACGAAGATGCCGGCTCCCCTGCGCACGCTCAGCCGGCCGATCGCCGCGAGGACCTTGACGGCCTCGCGGGTCACGTTGCGGGTGGCCCCGAGGATCTCCGCCAGGCCTTTCTCGGTCGGCAGCCGGTCACCCGGAAGCAGGTTCTGCTCGGCGATGTGGTTGAGCAGCTGTTCCGCGACGAGTTCGTACCCCGGGCGGTAGCGGTCGGACGTGTCGTCCGTACCGCCGGACGCGGGACCGGCAGGGCCTGACACCACGCAACCTCCTCAAGTTCAGATGAATCAGATCTATCGGCGCGGTCACTATGACACCGGCGCAGGGCGAAGGGAAGGTTTGCGCCAAACTCTGTGCGGAGAGTGGCTGATTCATTTGATGAATCCGTACAAAACACCCATGTACGTCGCAACCGTTGCCCGTTGGCCCGCCCATACGTAGGGTCCATCCAGCCCGATGAACCAGATACATCAACTCGGGCCGGAGACAACTACTCTCGATGCCACTGTCACCGCACCCAGGGAGGACGGGCCGTGCCCCAGCCCACCACTCGGCGATTCGCCTCCGTCATCCGCCTGCGCCCGGAGAAGGAGGCCGAGTACCGCGCGCTGCACGCGGCGGCCTGGCCCGGCGTCCTGGCGGCGTTGAAACGCGCCCACATCGCCAACTACTCGATCTTCCTGCGCGCCGGGGTGCTCTTCAGCTACCTGGAGTACACCGGGGACAACTACGAGGCCGACATGGCCTCGATCGCCGCCGATCCGGTCACGCGGGAGTGGTGGGAGCGCACCGATCCCTGCCAGCAGCCCGTCGAGGACGCGGCGGAGGGTGAGTGGTGGGCGCCGGCGGAGGAGGTCTTCCACCTCGGCTGACGGGGGCGGGCGGCCCCGGCGTGCGGCTCCCGGGCGGCCCCGGCACGCGGCTCGCCGGCAGCTGAGATCATCCGTTCATGGACCCGCGCACGGAACACGAGACGACCACAGCCGTCCCCCCGGGGCGGGTGACGCTGTCCGACCGGCGGACGCGGCGCAGTTGGCCGGTCGAGGTGGGGCCGTACCGGCTCGGGGTCTTCGCCGTCACCCAGGCGTCGTACGCCGAGGTCACCGGCCTGGCTCCGAGCACCGCGCGGGGCGGCCGGCTGCCGGTCGAGGGTGTGTCGTGGTGGGACGCGGTCCGCTACTGCAACGCGCGTTCGGAGAAGGAGGGGCTGACGCCCGCGTACGACCTCCCACCCCTCCCCGGCGACACCGGGACCGTCGCGTGGGACACCTCCGCCGACGGGTACCGGCTGCCGACCGAGGCCGAGTGGGAACACGCGTGCCGGGCGGGCACCACCGACGCGCGGTACGGGCAGCTCGACGACATCGCCTGGCACCGGGGCAACTCGCTCGACCGCGTGCACGAGGTGGGCGGCAGGCGGCCCAACGCGTGGGGCCTGTACGACATGGTGGGCAACGTGTGGGAGTGGTGCTGGGACCTCTACGACGCCGAGGTCTACGCCTCGTACCGGGTGCTCAGGGGCGGCGGCTGGTTCGACGAACACTGGAGCTGCCGCGCCTCGGTGCGCCGCCGCAGCCACCCCACGTTCCGGATCGACGACGTGGGATTCCGCGTGGCACGGACGGTGGTGGGCTGACACGCGGCCGTACCGGCCCGCCACCGGCCCACCACCGGACCCGCTCTACAGGTTGATCATGTGCCCGGACAGCCCGTGGACCGCTTCCTGGATGGCCTCGCCGAGCGTCGGATGGGCGTGCACGTTGCGCGCGACCTCGTGCACCGTGAGGTCCCACTTCTGCGCCAGGGTGAGTTCGGGGAGCAGTTCGGTGACGTCGGGGCCGATCAGGTGCGCGCCGATGATCTCACCGTGGCGCGCGTCGCTGAGCAGTTTCACGAAGCCCTTCGGATCCCCGAGGCCGTGCGCCTTCCCGTTCGCGGTGAACGGGAAGGTCGCCACCTTCACGTCGAATCCCCGCTCGCGCGCCTGCGCCTCGGTCCAGCCGAAACTGGCGATCTGGGGCTGGCAGTAGGTGGCGCGGGGGATCATGACGTAGTCGAGCTCCATGGTCTCCGCGTCGGCGAGGGTCTCGGCGGCGATGACCCCCATCGCCTCGGCGGCGTGCGCGAGCATGAGCTTGGCGGTCACGTCGCCGATGGCGTAGATGTGCGGCACCGAGGTCCGGCAGCGGCCGTCGACGTCGATCGCGCCGCGCTCGGTGAGTGCCACTCCGGTCGTCTCCAGGCCGTAACCGTCGACGTTCGGCACAAATCCGATGGCCTGGAGAACCTTGTCGGTCTCCAGCACCCTGGACGATCCGTCCTTCGCGGTGACCGTGACCTGCACGCGCGGCCCGGATTCGTCGATCCTTTCGACCCGGGTCGACGTGAGGACCTCGATGCCCAACTGACGGTAGCGCTTGGCCAGTTCGCCGGAGATGTCCACGTCTTCCAGCGGCGCGATCCGGTCCAGGAACTCGACCATCGTCACCTGGACGCCGTAGTTGCGCAGCACGTACGCGAACTCGATGCCGATCGCCCCGGCCCCGGCGATCACGATCGACTCCGGGAGCTGGTCGCTGAGGATGAGTTCCTCGTACGTGACCACACGGTCGCTCACGGCGGTCCCGGGAAGCAGACGGGTGGAGGCACCGGTGGCGATGACGCAGTTGTCGAATCCGATGACACGCTTACTGCCGTCCGACTGGGTCACATGCAGGGTGTTCGGGCCGGCGAACGTGCCGTGCCCGTCGACCTCGGTGATCCCGTTCTTCTTCATCAGGTAGTGCACACCCTTGACGCGGCCGTCCGCCACCCGCCGGCTGCGGCGGTACGCCTCGCCGTAGTCGAAGGACACCTCGCCGTCGACCCGGATGCCGAAGGTCTTCGCCTCCCGCGTGACGATGTGCGCCAGTTCGGCGTTGCGCAACAGCGCCTTGGTGGGGATGCAGCCCACGTTCAGACAGACACCGCCCCAGTACTTCTTCTCCACGACCGCGACGCTCCGGCCCAGCTGCGCGGCCCGGATGGCAGCCACGTAACCGCCCGGACCCGCCCCGAGTACGACGACATCGAAGTGCTCGCCCTGTTCGTCCATGAGGTTCACCGTAGACCAGATCAATCGAAGCTTTCACGTCCCGTTACGCCGACCTGCCCACGACGCCGAAGCGGCGCGGACACCTTTCGCCGGCCTCGTCGCGGACGCTTTCCCGTGGGGGCGGGTGTGCATACACTGACCCCCGCCGGGGCACCCGCTGACCTGGGGCAATGCCGCCCTGGGGCCGGTCGGAGCAGTGAGGGGCGTATCCCATGTTCTATTACGTGCTCAAATATGTGCTCCTCGGGCCCCTGCTGCGGCTGCTGTTCCGCCCCCGGATCGAGGGGCTGGAGCACATCCCCGCCGAAGGCCCCGCGATCGTCGCGGGCAACCATCTCTCGTTCTCCGACCACTTCCTGATGCCCGCCATCCTCAAACGGCGCATCACCTTCCTCGCCAAGGCCGAGTACTTCACCGGGCCCGGCGTCAAAGGGCGGCTGACCGCCTTCTTCTTCCGCAGTGCCGGGCAGATCCCCGTGGACCGGTCGGGCAAGGAGGCCGGGCAGGCGGCGATCCGGGAAGGGCTCGGGGTGCTCGCCAAGGACGAGCTGCTCGGGATCTATCCCGAGGGCACCCGCTCGCACGACGGACGGCTCTACAAGGGCAAGGTCGGCGTCGCGGTGATGGCGATCAGGGGGAAGGCCCCGGTCGTGCCGTGCGCGATGGTCGGTACGTTCGAGATCCAGCCTCCCGGGCAGAAGGTCCCCCGCATCAAGCGGGTCACCATCCGCTTCGGTGAGCCGCTGGACTTCTCGCGGTACGAGGGCCTGGAGGACCAGAAGGCCGCCATCAGGGCCGTCACCGACGAGATCATGTACGCGATCCTCGCGCTGTCCGGTCAGGAGTACGTCGACCGGTACGCGGCCGACGTCAAGGCGGAGGCCGCGAAGGCCGAGGCCAGGGGCGCGAAGAAGTTCCCCCGGCTGCGCCGCTGACAGCGGATCCGCCACCGGCGAAACCCTCTGGGATGCCGGCCACCCGGCGCTCTAGCGTCGCCCTATGAACGGGACCAGGGGAAAAGCAGTGGTGATCGGCGCCGCCGGGCTCATCGGCCGCGTCGCGGTGCCGGCGCTCGCTCGGGACGGCTGGGAGGTGGTCGCCGCCTCGCTGGGCGGTGGCAGGGACGAGCGGTGGCCGGAGGACGTACGGGCGGTACGGCTCGACCGCGGCGACGACGCGGCGCTCGCCGCCGTGGTGGGCGACGGCTGCGACGTCCTGGTCGACCTGGTGGCGTACGGGCGGACCGAGGCCCGCCAGCTGACCGGGCTCCAGGACCGGATCGGCTCGGCGGTCGTGATCTCCAGCGGTGCGGTGTACGAGGACGACCGGGGCCGCGGCTTCGACACCCAGGGCGAAGCTGACGGCGCCCCGCACTACCCCGTACCCATCCCGGAAACGCAGCGGACCGTGGCCCCCGGCGACGCGACGTACGCCACGCGCAAGATCCAGCTGGAACGCGACCTGCTCGCGGCGGGCGAGTCACTGCCGGCGACGCTGTTGCGGGCGGGCGCGATCCACGGACCGTACTCCCGCACCCCCCGGGAGCTGTTCTTCGTCAAGCGGGCGCTGGACGGGCGCCGCCGGCGTGTCCTGGCGTACGGCGGCAGGAGCCGCTTCCACCCCGTCCACACGTCCAACGTCGCCGAGCTGATCAGGCTGGCCGCGCTGCGCCCCGGCTCCCGGGTGCTCAACGCGGCGGACCCCACGGCGCCGACCGTCGCCGGGATCGGCCGGGCGATCGACGCGGTGATGGGCCATGAGAGCGAGACGGTCCTGGTGGAGGGGCCCGCCCCGGTGGGCCTCGTGGGGTCGACGCCGTGGTCGGGCGCGCACCCGATCGTGTACGACATGACCGCCGCCGAGCGGGAGTTGGGCTACCGGCCCGTCACCGACTACGCCGAGTCCCTCCCGGCGACGGTCGAGTGGCTGGTCGCGCGGCTGCGGGAGCGGGAGTGGCAGGATACGTTCCCCAAGCTGGCCGCGCAGTTCGCTCCGTTCGGCGGTCTTTTCGACTACGCGGCGGAGGACGCCTGGCTGGACGCGTACGAAGAGGGAGCGCAGTGAGCGAGACCCACGAGACCTACGACAAGTTGATCGGGCTGCTGGATGAGCACGGGGCGGTGTACCGGGTCATCGAGCACGCCGAGCAGGGCGCGACCGAGGAGGTCAGCGCGTTGCGGGGCAACACCCTGCGGCAGGCCGCCAAATGCATCGTGGTGATGGTCAAGACCGGGAAGAAGACGAAGCGTTACGCGCTGGCCGTCGTGCCGGGCGACCGCCGGGTGGACCTGGGCGCGCTGAAGGCCCTGTGGGGCGGTACGTACGCGGGCTTCGCGACGCCCGAGGTGGCGGAGCGGCTCGCGGGCAGTGTCAGCGGGACGATCCTGCCGTTCTCCTTCGATCCGGAGCTGGAGCTGGTGGTGGATCCGGCGCTCCTGGAGGAAGAGGAGATCTTCTTCAACGCGGCACGTCTGGACCGGTCGTTGGCGCTGCGTACCGCCGACTACCGGACCGTCGCCGCGCCGCGGACCGCCGCGATCTCACAGCCGGCGGGCTGACCCGGCCGGACACGGGTACGAAGAACACGGGTACGAAGAATACGAAGAAGGGGCGGCCGGTGGATCCGGCCGCCCCTTCGTGTCGATCAGTCGCTCAGCTCAACCTCGCCTGTCGCCCTACGGCTTGGGCGTGGCGTGCGGACCGCAGGTGACGTCCTTGCCGCCCACCGCACCGGTGAGCAGGTACGCCTCGACCCGGTCGTTGACGCACGGGTTCACCAGGTTGGTGATGCCGTGCGAACCGGCGTCCTTCTCGGTGATCAGACGCGAGCCCTTGAAGCGCTTGTGCAGCTCGACCGCGCCGGGGTACGGCGTGGCCGCGTCGCGCGTGGACTGCGCGATCAGCACGGGCGGCAGGCCCTTGCCGGTCTTGACCTCGACCGGGGTCTGCTGCTTGACGCCCCAGGTGGCGCACGGCAGGTTCAACCAGGCGTTCCCCCACGTGAGGAAGGGGTAGTCCTTGTTGAGGCGGGTGTTGTCCCGGTCCCACTTCTGCCAGCTGGTGGGCCACTTGGCGTCGGTGCACTCGACGGCGGTGTAGACCGCGTTGCCGTTCTCCGAGGCGATGTTGCCCTTGGTGTCCGAGAGGTCGGGGGCCGCCGCGTCGACGAGCGCCTGCGTGTCACCGGCGAGGTACTTGCTCCAGGTCGAGGCGACGGGCACCCAGCTGGAGTCGTAGTACGCCGCGCTCTGGAACAGGCCGTCGAGCTCGGCCGGGCCGACGAGGCCCCCGAAGGGCGCCTTCTTGGCGGCGGCGCGGAGCTGGTCGTACGCCTGCTGGACCTTGGTGGCGGTGGAGCCGATGTGGAAGGTCGCGTCGTTCTGCGCCACCCACTTCTTCCAGTCCAGGAAGCGGCCCTCGAAGGCGACGTCCTGGTCGAGGTTGGCCTCGTACCAGATCTTGTCCTTCGACGGGTTGACGACACTGTCGACGACCATGCGCCGCACGTGCGTCGGGAAGAGCGTGCCGTAGACGGCGCCGAGGTACGTGCCGTACGAGACGCCCACGTAGTTCAGCTTCTTGTCACCGAGCGCGGCGCGGATGACGTCCAGGTCGCGCGCGGTGTTCGCCGTCGTCATCTGCGGGAGCATCCAGCCGCTGCGCTTCACGCAGCCGTCCGCGTACGCGGCCGCCAGCTTGCGCTGCGCCTTCTTGTCCGCCTCGCTGTGCGGGACGGGGTCGAGCTTGGGCGCCTTGACGAACTCCTGCGGGTCGATGCAGGAGATGGGCGTCGAACGGCCCACCCCGCGCGGGTCGAAGCCGACGAAGTCGTACGCCTTGGCCGCGTCGGCCCAGATGGCGTTCTTGGTGACGACGCGGCGCGGGAACGCCATGCCGGAACCGCCGGGACCGCCCGGGTTGTAGAGCAGCGAACCCTGGCGCTCGCCCTTGGTGCCGGTGTTGCCGATGCGGTCGACGGCGAGCTTGATCTGCTTGCCGTCGGGCTTCGTGTAGTCCAGCGGGACGCTCACGTAACCGCACTGGATGGGCTTCTCCAGCGACCAGTCCGCCGGGCAGTCCGCCCAGGCGATGCCCTTCTTGGCGGCCCGGTCGGCGGCGACCTTGGCGCCGTAGGACGCGCTGTGCGACGAGGAGTTCCCCGTCTGCCGGGCGTCGGCGGTGGCCGCCGGTGCGGCGACCGCGCCCGCTATGAGCGCGCCGGCGAGCAGAGTGCCGGCCGAGCCGAGCACTGCTGTGCGTCTCAAGTGGAACCTCCCCCTGTGTGATGCGCTGTCTGCCTGCGACAACGCGTTCGATCGGACTCTCCGGGATCCTTACGCCTGTGAGTCCGCTGAGAACAGGCCTCATGGCCCATTCTTTACCTAACCAATAACCGGTGTCCGCGGTCCCGCTCAGCGGTACGCGGTCAGGCGCAGCGCCTCGTCGAGCACCCGGCGCAGTGCCAGGGCGTCCGCCGCGACGGCGGTGACGAGCACGCCTGGCCCGGCCAGCGGGGTGAGGACGGCGGTGTCGCCGAGCAGCAGCGGTTGCGCGGGCTTCTCCTCGAACTCCGGTCCCGCGACGAGGAGTTGGCCGACGGCGCGGTGTCCGCCGAGGACCGCTCCGCCGTCCCAGCCACCGGGCGCGCCGGGCCCGTGGCGCAGCTCCTGGTCGAGGAGGGGGCGGCCGGCGCGGCGGACGGTGAGGCGGGTGAGGAGGGTGCCGGGCTCTTCGCCGTGGCGGCCGAGGATCTGTTCCTCGCGGAGCACCAGGCGGGCGGTGGCGGCGAGTTCGACGGTCGTCCGCATGCGCAGGTCGCTGCCCCGGGCCGAGACGAGCTGTTCGGGCAGCCAGTGCAGCTCCCCGCCCTCGTCCACGGTGAGGCGCAGGTCGTAGTGGGCCGGTTCTGCGGTGTCCGCGCCCGCCGGGATCCGGGCGGGCAGCGCGATCGTCGCCGCCGCCGCGTCCACGGTCAGCCGGGCCCCGTCCCGTACGCGCACCTCGATGGCGAGCCGGTCGCCGCCGAGGGGCGCGCTCATCGCGCCGACGACGGTGACGCGGTGGCCCGTGCCGGTCGCGCGGGTACGGCGTACCGCCAGCGGCCCGTCGCTCGCGAGGACGGGCAGTCCTTCGCGGGTCGCGACGATACGGGTGGTGGCGCGGACGCTCATGCGGTCCAGGCGGCGAGCCGCGCCCGCACCCACGCGGCGACCGGCTCGACGCCTTCCTCACCGGCCCTCAAGGAGGTGAAGACGACAGGGAGTTCGCCGCGCTGCTCCTTGGCGTCGCGGGCCATCCGGCCGAGGTCGGAGCCGACGTACGGCGCGAGGTCCGTCTTGTTGATCACGAGCAGGTCGGCGGTGGTGACGCCGGGGCCGCCCTTGCGGGGGATGTCGTCGCCGCCGGCCACGTCGATGACGAACACCTGCGCGTCGACCAGTCCCTTGGAGAAGGTGGCGGTGAGGTTGTCGCCGCCGGACTCGACGAGGATCAGGTCGAGCGGTCCGACCGCGTCCTCCAGGTCCTCCACGGCCTCCAGGTTGGCGGAGATGTCGTCGCGGATCGCGGTGTGCGGGCAGGCACCGGTCTCGACGGCCTGAATGCGCTCCGGGGGCAGCACGGCGTGCCGGAGGAGGAATTCGGCGTCCTCGCGGGTGTAGATGTCATTGGTCACGACGGCGAGGGAGAGCTGGTCGCGCAGCGCGCGGCAGAGCGCGGCGACGGTGGCGGTCTTGCCGGACCCGACGGGCCCGCCGAGACCGATGCGCAGGGCGCGCCGCGTGCCGTCGGGGCGGGCGGCGTCGGCGCTGACGGCGGCGGGGCCGGGGAGGCTGTGGTCGAGGTGCATGGGGCGACTCCTTGGCTGCTGGCCCTTGAGGGGCTTCTGGCCTCTGGGGGCTTGTGGTCCCGGTGGGCTTCGTACCCTTGAGGGCTTCCTGTCTCCGGGGGTGGCCGGTCCTGTGTCTGGGGGTGGCCGGTCCTCTGTGTCTGGGGGTGGCCGGTCCTGTGTCTGGGGGTGTTCGCCCCTCAGGAGGCGAACAGTCTGACCGGCCAGGCCGCGTGGGCCTCCGCCGCGATGTCCGCCAGGGGCCCCGACGCGGCGGGCAGCGCGTCGAGGCCTTCGTCCGCCGCGCGCGCCGCGTACGCGGTGGCCCGCGCCGCGACCTCGTCCAGCTCGGGTGCGAGGCGGGCCAGGACGGCGGTCGCCTCGAAGGGGTTGAGGCTGAGGAGGCGTACGGCGGCGCTGGCCGGGCCGCTGACGGTCTCGTACGCCGCACAGTGCGCGGCGTCCCCGGGCGTGAGTCCGGCGGAGCGTGCGGTGACGCCCAGGACGACCGGTTGGTGCGCGCCGCGCGGCCGGGCGGCGGCGAGCGCGTCGAGTTCGCCGCCCGGCCAGGTGGCGCGGGCCGCGCGCATCAGCTGGCGGCCGAGTCTGCGGGCCGTGGCACGCAGGGCGGGTGAGGGGGTACGGGCGTCCGCCGCCTCGTCCAGGCCGAGCGGGTCCACGCCCCCGGCGGCGGCCGCGGCCAGCGCCGCCGAGGTGAGCCCCGTGGTGTGCAGCCGCCCCTGGCAGAAGGCGGCCAGATCCCGGGCGTCGCGGATCCGTCCCGCCTTGACGGCGGCCTCCGCACCGCCGGAGTGGGCGTGGCCGCCGGCGGGGAACCGTCCGTCGGCGAGGACGAGCAGGGCCGCGTGACTCATCCGGTGCTCCTCTCGGTCGGGTTCAGGGCCGGAAACACGGACGTCAGAACAGGAAGTACCGCTGCGCCAGAGGCAGTTCCGTGGCCGGGGCGGGCTCGACCGGTTCGCCGTCGATCGTCACCGTGAACGTGTCCGGTTCGACCTCCACCCGCGGCCGGGCGTCGTTCTCCCGCATGTCGGCCTTGCTGAGCCCCCTGGTGTTGCGGATGGGGACGAACCTCTTGCCCAGCGCGAGCCGTTCGGGCAGTCCGTCCTCGATCGCCGCCTCCGCCACGAAGTTGAACGAACCCGCCGCCGCGGCCCGGCCCAGCGCGCCGAACATCGGCCGGGGCAGCACCGGTTGGGGGGTGGGGATGGACGCGTTGGCGTCGCCCATCTGCGCGTACGCGATCTGCCCGCCCTTGATGACCAGTTGGGGCTTGACGCCGAAGAACGCCGGGTCCCAGAGCACCAGATCGGCGAGCTTGCCCGTCTCCACCGAGCCGATCTCGCCGTCGAGGCCCTGGGCGACGGCGGGGTTGATCGTGTACTTGGCGACGTACCGCCGGACCCGGTGGTTGTCGGCGCGGCCGTCGCCGGGCAGCGCGCCCCGGCGCTTCTTCATCACGTGCGCGGTCTGCCACGTCCGGATGACCACCTCGCCGACCCGCCCCATGGCCTGCGCGTCGGAGGAGATGATCGAGATGGCTCCGAGGTCGTGCAGTATGTCCTCGGCCGCGATGGTGGAGGGCCGGATCCGGGACTCCGCGAAGGCCAGGTCCCCGGGCACGGCCGGGTTGAGGTGGTGGCACACCATCAGCATGTCGAGGTGTTCGTCGATGGTGTTGACGGTGTGGGGCCGGGTCGGGTTGGTGGAGCTGGGCAGCACGTACGGCTCGGAGACGACCGTGATGATGTCCGGGGCGTGCCCGCCGCCCGCGCCCTCGGTGTGGTACGCGTGGATCGTACGGCCCGCGACGGCGGCGAGGGTGTCACCGACGAACCCCGCCTCGTTCAGGGTGTCGGTGTGGATGGCGAGCTGGGCGCCGCTCTCCTCGCAGACCCGCAGGCACGCGTCGATGACGGCGGGGGTGGCGCCCCAGTCCTCATGGATCTTGAACCCGAGCGCCCCGCCCCGGAGTTGGGCGTGCATGGAGTCGCTCGACATGGTGTTGCCCTTGCCCAGCAGCCCGATGTTGACGGGGAAGGTCTCCAGCGCCTCGAACATCCGGGCGAGGTGCCAGGCGCCCGGGGTGACGGTGGTGGCCTTCGTGCCCTCGGCCGGTCCCGTGCCGCCGCCGACGAGGGTGGTGACACCGCTCGTGAGCGCCTGGTCGACGATGGTCGGCGAGATGAAGTGGACGTGGGCGTCGATCGCGCCCGCCGTGAGGATCTTCCCGTTGCCCGCGACCACTTCGGTCTCGGGCCCGATGACCAGGTCGGGGTGGACGCCGTCCATGGTGTCGGGGTTGCCGGCCTTGCCGATCCCGGTGATGCGGCCGTCCCGGATCCCCAGGTCCGCCTTGACGACGCCCCAGTGGTCGATGATCAGCGCGCCGGTGATCACCGTGTCGGGGGCTCCTTCGGCCCGGGTCGTACGGGACTGGCCCATCGACTCGCGGATCACCTTGCCGCCGCCGAACACCGCCTCGTCACCGGCGCGTCCGGGGCCGCCGCAGCGGTCCTCCTCCACCTCCACGAACAGGTCGGTGTCGGCGAGGCGGATCCGGTCGCCGGTGGTGGGGCCGAAGAGATCGGCGTACGCGGCGCGGGAGATGTCAGTCATCGAGGGGACCTCCGGTCTCGCCGCGCAGGCCGGGGACGACCCGCAGACCGGCGAGGGGGACGAGTGCGACGGCGACGGGGATGCCGGGCTCGAAGCGCACGGCGGTGCCCGCGGCGATGTGCAGGCGCTTGCCGCGCGCGGCGGCGCGGTCGAACTCCAGCCCCGGGTTGGCCTCGGCGAAGTGGTAGTGCGAGCCGACCTGGACGGGCCGGTCGGCGGTGTTGAGGACGGTCAGACGGGTGACCTCGCGGCCCTCGTTGAGGACGATCGGCCCGTCGCCGTGCAGGATCTCTCCGGGAATCATCGGCGGCCCGCCCCTCAGACGATCGGGTCGTGGACGGTGACGAGCTTGGTGCCGTCCGGGAAGGTGGCCTCCACCTGGACGTCGTGGATCATCTCGGGGATCCCCTCCATGACGTCCTCGCGCCCGAGCACCGTGCGCCCCGACTCCATGAGTTCGGCGACGGTACGGCCGTCCCTGGCGCCTTCGAGGAGGTGCGAGGTGATCAGCGCGACCGCTTCGGGATGGTTGAGCCTCAGTCCGCGGTCCCTGCGCCTGGCCGCCACGTCCGCGGCCACATGGATGAGCAGGCGTTCCTGCTCGTGCGGGGTCAGTTGCACGCTTCCACCTCACAGTGTCGGCCCGGTGACGGCTCCAGGGTTCCTGGCACGTTAAGGCCGAAGTTTTTCGGGCGCGTTAACTGGAGCCCTCGACAGGGCCGTGGGAGTGAGTGCCGTATACAACGGCGACACACAACGGCGGCGCGGGCTCACGTCCCCTCCCGCCCCCTCCCGCCCCGCCGTCAGCGGCTGTGGGGCGGTTCGTCGTGGTGCCCGCGCAGCTCGGCCGCGATGCCGAAGCGCGCGTGTTCGCCCGGAGCGGACGACAGGGGCCTGACCGACGTGACCGACGTGATCACCCGCTCCTCGGCCGCCTCCTGCTCCTTCTCCAGTCGTTCCAGGTCAGCGGCGGACACCAGCGCCACCAGCGGCTTGCCGTGGCGGGTCACGACCACCCGCTCGCCGCCGTACACGACGCGGTTGATCAGTTCCGCCAGCTCCGCCCGGGCTTGCGTCACCGGAATCTCGTAGGCCATGCTCCCCAGGGTACGGGACGTACGTCCTGTACATTTTTTACAGAAAGGGAGATCACGTGATGTCCGGCCTCTCCGCCCCCGGCCTTTCCGCCCGCTATGTACTGCCGGAGTTCAACGAGCGGACCAGTGGCGGGACCCGCACGCTCGACCCGTACTCCAAGCTCTTCGAGGAGCGGATCATCTTCCTCGGCACCCCGGTCGACGACACGGCGGTCAACGACGTCATCGCGCAGTTCCTCCACCTCGAGTACGCCGCGCCCGACCAGGACATCTGCCTCTACATCAACTCCCCCGGCGGCACGGTCAGCGCCATGACCGCCATCTACGACACGATGCGGACGGTCATGTGTGACGTGGAGACGACCTGCCTCGGCCAGGCGGTCTCGACCGCCGCCGTCCTGCTCGCGGCCGGCACACCCGGCAAGCGGATGGCACTGCCGGGCGCGCGGGTCGTGCTCCAGCAGCCGGGCGTGGAGGAGCCCGTCCGGGGCCAGCCGTCCGACCTGATGATCCAGGCCGACGAGCTGCTGCGGACGCGCGACCTGCTCGGGTCGCTGCTGACGCGCCACACCGGGCAGAGCGAGGAGCGGGTACGGGACGACCTGGAGCGGGACACCATCTTCGACGCCGCCGGGGCCCAGGCGTACGGCCTGGTCGATCACGTGGTGCGGACCCGCAAGACCTCGCTCGGCCTCGCCGGCCAGGCCGGCGGGCGGTGACCCGCGGATGCTGCCACCGGAGCTGCCGCCCCTGCCCGCGCTGACCCGCGCCGAGGGCGAGTTCGTCGACGCCTTCCTCCACGTGGTCGATCTGCTGGGGCGGATCAACCCGGCGCGCGAAAATGACACGTACAGCGCATTGCGTGCCGCCCAAGCGCTCCCCTCGCGCGCCGCCGAACTGCGGGACGCCCTGACAAAGATGCACGCCAGGGGGGAGACCGAGGTGCACGCCGGGACCCTGGCGCGGGCGTTGCGGGTGCTCGACGGGGAGCGCCGCGTGGGGCGTGTCACCATGCCGCCCGGGCCGCCGACTTGAGGGGGTGTTCCCGTACGGGCGCGTCCGTACGGGAATGCCTCCCCCGTTCGGCGTAGGAGCAGACTGGACAACTCAGGGGACGCGAGTTGCGCAAAGTGACCATACGCGCAACGAGGGGTGACGCTCCGTCGCAGGTACGGCCCTCGTCGGGCCCCCGCCGTCCGGACCAAAACTCTCGCGTCCACCCGTATGGGTCAGACGTGATGAGATTCACATATCGTCGTTTCGCCTCGGAAATCCCTCTGATCCGCGTCAAGATCCCTGGGACGACAAGCCCCCGCCACCCACGGCGGGGCGGTCCGGGCGGACGCCGAGTCCTGCCGCCGCTCCGGATGCCTGGTCGACACGAGTGGATCGGCAGGAGTGGAGGACCCGAGCAGTACGGGCCGGCCCGCACATGGGTCGTCCCTCGGGGTGAAGCCGCTGACGCGGCCGGGCGACTTCGCCAGCCCGAACCCGACAGGTCATCCTTCACAGGCGGCTGACGAAGGGTTGCGCATGACTGCGCAGACACATGTCCCGTCCTTGTTCTCCCGGGCGGGGGCCGTCTCGGCCCTCACGCTCGCCGCGGTCGGCGGCTCGCTGCTGGTACCGGGCGCCGCGTCCGAGGCCCAGGCCGTGCCGCACGCGGCGACGGCGCTCAAAGTGGCCGCCTCCAAGAAGGGCTCCCCGTACAAGTACGGGGCCTCGGGACCACGCCGCTTCGACTGCTCGGGGCTGACGGTCTATTCGTACAAGAAGGCGGGCAAAAAGCTGCCTCGTACGGCCCAGCAGCAGTACAACAAGACGCGCCACGTCTCGGCGTCGAGCAGGAAGAAGGGGGATCTGGTGTTCTTCCACTACGGGAGCAGCGTCTACCACGTCGGGATCTACGCGGGCAAGGGCAAGATCTGGCACTCGCCGAAGCGCGGCTCCGTGGTGCGGCTGGAGCGCATCTGGTCCAGGAGCGTCTGGTACGGCCGGGTCCGCTGACGGGGCCGGGGCGGGGGACGGCGCGTCAGCCCAGGGCGGTACGGGGGCGGGGACAGGGCTCCCGGAGCCGCAGGGGCAGGCTCAGCTCTGCACCGGCGCCGTCCAGGGCAGGGCGATCCAGACCGTCTTCCCGCCCTCCGCCGTGGGGGTCACGCTCACCCGTCCGCCGCACTCGGCGGTCAGTGAGCGGATGATGACCATGCCGCGGCCGTTGTCCTGCTGCACGGCGGCGGGCAGCCGCCGCGGCCACCGCGGATGGCTGTCGGTGACGCCGACACGCAGCCGCTCGTCGCGCTCCAGCCGTACCTCCACGGTGAACGTCGGGGACTTGCCGAAGGTGTGCTGGACGGCGTTGGTGGCCAGCTCCGAGACGATCAGCCGGACCGTGTCCGCCAGATCGGCCTCGCCCGGCAGCCCCCATTCCACGAGAAGGTCCGCGACAAATCTTCGGGCCGCGGGGACGGAGGCCGCATCGCTCGGCAGGGTGACGGATGCTTCCTGATGGTCTGCCATGGCGACGCTGTCCCTTTCCCGCCGGGCCGGACTTCGGCACAGAGCTGATGCTGCGCCGGCGGCCTCGGACTGTGCTTCGCGCCAGAGTGCCACTTATCGTGCCGTTCGGGGCGCTGATCCACCGAGATATGTGGAATTCTGTCGCTCGAAGCGGTGAACTCTGCTACGCCAGAACGTATTTGAGGGCTCTTGTCCGGAGGCCCCCGACCGGGGTCTTTGTCCGGGCCCTTGTCCGGGCCCTGTCCCGGGCCTTCGTCTTTTCGGGGCCCCGGGCGGTCTCAGCCCACCGGGGCCGCCGTCGCGATGATCGTCTCCACCGCCGCGTCGAGCTGACGGTACGTCATGTCGGCCCGTGCCGTGAGCCTGATCCGCGAGACGCCGTCGGTCACGGACGGCGGGCGGAAGCATCCCACGGCCAGGCCCGCCGCACGGCAGTCCGCCGCCCAGCGGACGGCGGCCTCCGCCGAGGCCGCCCTGACGGACACCACGGCGGCGTCCGGCCGCACGGCGCTCAGCCCGGCCCCGGTGAGCCGCCCGTACAGCGTCAGGGCCACCTCCCGCGCCCGCGCCGCCCGCTCGGGCTCGCGGCGCAGCAGCCGCAGGCTCTCCCGCGCCCCGCCCACCGCCGCCGGCGCGAGTCCGGTGTCGAAGATGAACGGACGCGCGGCGTTGACCAGGTGGTCGATGACCCGGGCCGGGCCGAGGACGGCGCCGCCCTGGCTGCCCAGGGACTTGGAGAGCGTGACCGTGGCCACCACACCGCCGGCCCCCGCGATCCCCGCGGCCGCCGGTGCGCCGCGCCCGCCCGCGCCGAGCACGCCCAGTCCGTGCGCGTCGTCGACGACCAGGGCCGCGCCGCGGGTACGGCAGACCTCGGCCAGCTCGCGGAGCGGCGCGGCGTCGCCGTCCACCGAGAACACCCCGTCGGTGACCACCAGGGCCCGGCGCCCCGGATGCGCGTCGAGTGTCTTCCGTACGGCGGAGGGATCGGCGTGCGGGACGACGAGCGTCTCGGCGCGCGAGAGGCGGCAACCGTCGATGATCGAGGCGTGGTTGCCCGCGTCGGAGACGATCAGCGAGCCGGGGGCCGTGAGCGCGGTCAGGGCGGCGAGATTGGCCGCGTAGCCGGACGACAGGACGAGCGCCGCCTCGAAGCCGCAGAACTCGGCCAGCTCGCTCTCCAGTTCGGCGTGGAGCGCGGTGCTGCCCGTGACCAGGCGGGAGCCGGTGGCGCCGGCGCCCCAGCGCAGGGCCGCCTCCGCCGCGGCGGCGGTGACCGAGGGATGGCGGGCGAGACCCAGGTAGTCGTTGCTGGCGAGGTCGACCAGGGGCGAGTCGGCCGCGCGGGGGCGGAGCGTACGGACCAGGCCCGCGCGTTCCCGGCGGCGCGCCTCGGCCTCGGTCCAGTCGAACGGATCCGCGGGCGGCGCGGACGCATGACCGGCCGCCGGGTGGGCAGGGTCGACCGGTGCGGGCGTGGGGCCGCCCGTCCCGGGGCGCGGATCCAGCGGGTCCTGGCGATCCTGCGGGTCCTGGCGGTTCTCCTGCACGGAAGGGTCCTTTTGTAGGCTGCGCACAGACCCTAACCGGGACCGGATCGGGTCAGGATGTGGCCATACACACACTTCGATCGGGTGGTGTTGTCGGGTTCCTCCCTGGCACCGGAGCCGCGCCGTGCGCGAGGATCAGCGGCATGGATCTGCTGAAGACGCTGGTGGAGAAGGGCCTGCGGCGTGAGCTGCCGACCCGCGAAGAGGCCCTCGCCGTACTGGCGACCTCCGACGACGAGCTGCTCGACGTGGTGGCCGCGGCGGGGAAGGTGCGCCGGCAGTGGTTCGGGCGGCGGGTGAAGCTGAACTATCTGGTCAACCTCAAGTCGGGTCTCTGCCCGGAGGACTGCTCGTACTGCTCGCAGCGGCTCGGGTCCACGGCGGAGATCCTCAAGTACACCTGGCTGAAGCCCGACGAGGCGTCGAAGGCGGCGGCCGCGGGGGTGGCCGGCGGGGCGAAGCGGGTCTGCCTGGTGGCGAGCGGCCGGGGGCCGACGGACCGCGATGTCGAGCGGGTCTCGGGCACGATCAAGGCGATCAAGGAACAGAACGAGGGCGTCGAGGTCTGCGCCTGCCTCGGGCTCCTCTCGGACGGCCAGGCCGAGCGGCTGCGGGCGGCGGGAGCCGACGCGTACAACCACAACCTCAACACGTCCGAGGGGACTTACGGGGACATCACCACGACGCACACCTACGCGGACCGCGTGGAGACCGTGAACAAGGCCCACGCGGCGGGCCTTTCGGCCTGCTCGGGTCTGATCGCGGGCATGGGCGAGAGCGACGAGGACCTGGTCGACGTCGTCTTCTCGCTGCGCGCGCTCGACCCGGACTCGGTGCCGGTGAACTTCCTGATCCCCTTCGAGGGAACGCCGTTGGCGAAGGAGTGGAACCTCACCCCGCAGCGCTGCCTGCGGATCCTCGCCATGACCCGGTTCGTCTGCCCGGACGTGGAGGTACGGCTCGCGGGCGGGCGTGAGGTGCATCTGCGGACGATGCAGCCGCTCGCGCTGCACCTGGTCAACTCGATCTTCCTCGGCGACTACCTCACGAGTGAGGGCCAGGAGGGCAAGGCGGACCTGGACATGATCGCCGACGCCGGGTTCGAGGTGGAGGGCGCGGGCACCACGACGCTGCCGGAGCACCGGGGCGGCGGGGGGTGCGCGCCGTGCGGCGGGCCGGACGAGGGCGCGGGTACGGGCGGGTGCGCGGGTACGGTCCCGGCGGCGCGGGCCGACGTGGCCCCGGCGGACGCGGTACGGACGGATCTGGTGGCCGTACGGCGCCGGGGAGCCGGTACGGATCTCGCCCCGAATGCCTGAGACCGCGCCGTCCGCGCCGGACCCGGACGAACTGCTCGCCCTTGACCGGGCCCACGTCTGGCACCCGTACGGTCCCATGCCGGGCCGTACGGAACCGCTGGTCGTGGAGTCCGCGTCGGGGGTACGGCTCCGGCTGGCCCGACCCGCCCACGGGCAGCGCGAGTTGGTCGACGGGATGTCGTCCTGGTGGTCGGCGATCCACGGCTACAACCACCCCGTCCTCAACGACGCGGCGCACGGCCAGCTGGACCGGATGAGCCATGTCATGTTCGGCGGGCTCACGCACGAGCCCGCCGTACGGCTCGCGGCCAAGCTGGTCGAGATCACCCCGGAGCCGCTGCGGCACGTCTTCCTCGCCGACTCCGGTTCGGTGTCGGTCGAGGTCGCGGTGAAGATGTGCCTCCAGTACTGGCGTTCGGTAGGCCGGCCGGCCAAACAGCGGCTGCTGACCTGGCGGGGCGGGTACCACGGGGACACCTGGCAGCCCATGTCGGTGTGCGATCCCGACGGCGGGATGCACGAGCTGTGGTCGGGGGTGCTCCCGCGCCAGATCTTCGCGGACGCGCCGCCGGTCGCGTACGACGAGGCGTACGCGCGCGCTCTGCGTGACCTGATCGGCCGTCACGCCGGTGAGCTGGCGGCGGTGATCGTGGAGCCGGTGGTGCAGGGCGCGGGCGGGATGCGCTTCCACTCCCCCGCGTACCTGCGGGTGCTGCGGGAGGCGTGCGACGCGCACGACGTGCTGCTGATCCTGGACGAGATCGCGACGGGTTTCGGCCGTACGGGCACGCTGTTCGCCGCCGAGCAGGGCGGGATCTCGCCCGATGTGATGTGCGTGGGAAAGGCGCTGACCGGCGGCTATCTCACGATGGCGGCGACGCTGTGCACGACGCGGGTGGCCGAGGGCATCGCGCGGGGCGACGTACCCGTACTGGCCCATGGCCCGACCTTCATGGGCAACCCGCTGGCGGCGTCCGTCGCGCTCGCCTCGATCGAACTGCTCCTCGCCCAGGACTGGCGGGCGGAGGTCGAACGGATCGGGGCGGGGCTGCGCGAGGGCCTCGCCAAGGCGGCGGGCCTGCCCGGCGTCCTGGACGTGCGGGTGCTGGGCGCGATCGGGGTGGTCCAGCTGGACCACGAGGTGGACATGGCGGCGGCGACCCGTGCGGCGGTGCGCGAGGGTGTCTGGCTGCGTCCGTTCCGCGACCTCGTCTACACGATGCCGCCGTACGTCACGGGCGACGACGACATCACGAGGATCTGCCGCGCGGTGGTCGCGGCGGCGGAGGAGGGCTGACATGCCGGTGCTGATCGTGACGGGGACGGGCACGGAGATCGGCAAGACGATCGTCACGGCGGCCGTCGCCGCGACGGCGCTCGCGCGCGGCCTCACGGTCGCGGTACTCAAACCGGCCCAGACGGGCGTCGCCCCCGACGAGCCGGGGGACGTGGCCGAGACGGCACGGCTGGCGAGCGGGGCCCGTGACAGCGCGGGCGGCGCGGGCCGTGCCGGGTCGTTGACCGTGGTGGAACTCGCCCGGTTTCCCGAGCCGTTGGCGCCCGCGACGGCCGCGCGGCGGGCGGGGCTGGCCGCGGTGTCGCCCGACGAGATCGCCGACGCGGCGCTGAAGCTCGCCGTGGAGCACGACCTGGTGCTCGTCGAGGGCGCGGGCGGACTGCTGGTGCGGTTCGACGAGGCGGGCGGGACGCTCGCGGACGTGGCCCGGTCGCTGGGCGCGCCGGTGCTGGTCGTGGCGGCGGCGGGCCTCGGCACGCTGAACGTCACCGCCCTGACGACCGAGGCGCTGCGCGCCAGGGGCGTCGAGCCCCTCGGGGTGGTGATCGGCAGCTGGCCCGCCGCCCCGGACCTGGCGGCGCGCTGCAACCTGGCGGATCTCCCGGAGTCGGCGGGGGCGCCACTGCTCGGCGCCGTACCGGCGGGGGCGGGCGCGCTGGCCCCGGCGGACTTCGGGGCGCTGGCTCCCGACTGGCTGGCCCCTGAGCTGGGCGGGGGGTGGGACGCGGCGGCCTTCGGCGCGCGGCACGCGGCTCCGTACCGCTCCGAAGGTACGGAGGACACGCGCGGCGACACCGTGCGCGCGCACGGCGCCGAAATCCCCCGGGGCGCCCGCCCCGCCGTAGGGTGAGCGGCATGCGCGCGCGTATCGAGGAGATCGTCTTCGACTGTGCCGGGCCCGCCGGACTGGCGCGGTTCTGGGCGGCCCTGCTGGGCGGTGAGCCGGTGGACCGTACCCCCGACTGGTCGTACGTCGACCCGCCCGGGTTCGTCCGGATCGCCTTCCAGCTCGTGCCGGAGGGCAAGGTCGCGAAGAACCGCCTCCACCTCGACCTGGACGCGGGCGACGTCGAGGAGGCGACGGCGGAAGCCGTACGACTCGGCGCGGTCCCGGTGGGCGGCGTGACGAACGATCCGTACGGCCGGTTCCAGGTGCTCCAGGACCCCGAGGGCAACGAGTTCTGCTTCGTGGGACAGGGGAGTTGACGGCGGGCAGCCGACCGGCTCGGACAGGCCCCAAGACCGTGAAGGCGGAGCGCGCCCGCCGGGGGCGCTGCTCTCACCCCTCCGAAGCCGTCAGCCAGGAGCCCATTCCGGCCAGCGCGCCGGCCCCGCTGCCCGGCGGATCCACCCGCGCCGCCAGATCGGCGATCGAGACGGCCGCGAGCGAGTCCCGCCACGCCGCCTCCGCCACGGCCATCGCGTGCGCGATGCCGCAGGGCGCCGCACAGGACTCCGGCGGACTCGCCAGCGGTCCCCGCTGCCGGATCTCGGTACAGACGAACGCCGGACCGGCCCCGTCGACCGCCTCCACGACGTCGAGCACCGTGATCGAGGCCGGATGCCGGGTGAGGACGTAACCGCCCGACTTGCCCTGCACCGCGCGCACCAGGCCCGCGCGGGAGAGTGCCTGCATCTGCTTGGCGAGATACGTGGCCGACACGTCGTGCAGCCGGGCCAGCCGCGCCGCGGGGACGGGCTCCTCCACCGCCGTGAGCACCACACAGCAGTGCAACGCCCACTCCACCCCACCGGACATCTTCATCCGGCCACTTTAATCCACCCGGCCTTGACCCGGACACGATGCATCCGGGTATTGTCTCGGGAGAAGCGGACAATAAGTGTCCGGGTTTGTGCGTACGGCCCGTTCACGGGCATGTATGTCACCCGTCCGACACCTCCCGAGCGGAAAGGCATGTCATGAAGGTCGCAGTCATCGGCGGTACGGGGCTCATCGGATCGCAGGTCGTGAAGAAGCTGAACGCCGTCGGCCACGAGGCGGTGCCGCACTCGCAGTCCACCGGCGTCGACGTCCTCTCGGGCCAGGGCCTGGACGAGGCGCTGGCGGGCGCGGACGTCGTCGTCAACCTGACGAACTCCCCCACCTTCGACGAGGCCTCCCTGGCCTTTTTCCAGACCTCGATGGACCACCTCCTGACCGCCGCCGAGAAGTACGGCGTCGGCCACTTCGTCATCCTCTCGATCGTCGGCGTGGACCAGGTGCCCCAGCTGGACTACTACCGGGCGAAGGCCCTCCAGGAGGACATCCTCACGGCCGGGCCGATCCCCTACTCGATCGTCCGCGCCACCCAGTTCATGGAGTTCATGGACGCCACCCTGTCCTGGACCACCAGCGGCGACACCGTCCGCCTGCCCCCCACCCCCCTCCAGCCGATCGCCGCCGAGGACGTCTCCGACGCGGTCGCCGGCGTCGCGGCGGGCCCGCCCCTCCAGGGCATCCGCAACATCGCGGGCCCCGACGTCCTCCCCCTCGACGAACTCGGCCGGATCACCCTGGCCGCCCACCCCGACGGCCGGAGCGTCGTCACCGACAAGACGGCCGGCCTCTTCGGCGCCGTCCAGGGCGACGTCCTCGTCGCCAGGGGCGACGCCCACCTCGCGCCCACGCGGTACACCGACTGGCTCGCCTGAGCCCGCGCGAAAACCGTTCGCCGGGCGGGTCGGCGCCCTGGTTGGCTCGCCCCATGAGTGATCTCCTCATCCGGCACGCCGATCCCACCGACGTCGACGCCGTCCTGCTGTTCTGGCGCGCGGCCGCCGAGGGGGTGAGCATCAGCGACGACCACGACGGAGTGGCCCGGCTCCTCTCCAGGGACCCCGAATCCCTCCTTCTCGCGGAGCGCGACGGGGTTCTCGCGGGCACGGTCATCGCCGGTTTCGACGGCTGGCGGTGCTCCGCGTACCGGCTGGCCGTCCACCCCGGCCACCGCAGGCAGGGGATCGCCACGGCCCTGACGGAGGCGGCGGAACAGCGGTTCACCGCACTCGGGGGCCGCCGCGTCGACGCCATGGTGCTGGAGGCCAATGACGGGGCGCACCACGCGTGGGCGGCGGCCGGGTACCACCGCGAGGATCACTGGCGCCGCTGGGTGAAACCGCTGTAGCGGGGGCGGCGGCGCGCGGCCGGGGCCGTACCGTGAAGCCGGGCCGAGGCCTCCGGGTAGGACGCCGGGTGGGTGAACCCGGAGTCCAGACGTGTGAGCGCCCCGCCACGGGCCACCCTCCCTGTAGCGATCTGTGGCGATCCGGCCGGTCGCCGACCGATCATGGGACGGAGGTGAACCGATGACCGAAGCGCTCCTGCTCGTCGTGGCGATCGTGCTGTCGTTCGCCTGTGGCGCCTTCGTCGCGGCGGAGTTCTCCCTCACCACCGTCGAGCGCGGTGAGCTGGAGCGGGCGGCGGAACAGGGACAGCGGGGGGCCGCCGGCGCCCTGAAGGCCGTACGGAGTCTCACCTTCCAGCTCTCCGGCGCCCAACTCGGCATCACCGTCACCAACCTGGTCGTCGGCATGCTCGCCGAGCCGTCGCTCGGCAAGCTGCTGCGCGGCCCCGTCGAGGCCGCCGGCCTGTCCCGTTCCGTGGCGTCCTCGGTGGCCCTGGTGATCGGCACCGCCCTGTCGACGGTCTTCCTGATGGTCATCGGCGAACTGGTCCCCAAGAACTGGGCGATCTCCTCCCCGCTCGCCGTCGCCACAACGGTGGGCACCCCCCAGCGGTACTTCACCCTGGCCTTCCGGCCCTTCATCTCCCATCTCAACAACACCGCGAACCGCGTCGTGCGCGCCCTCGGCCTGGAGCCGACCGAGGAGCTGGCGACCGCCCGCAGCCCGCAGGAGCTGGTCGCCCTGGCGCGGCACTCCGCGAAGGAGGGCGCGCTGGAGGCGGACACGGCCGAGCTGTTCGTACGGACCCTGAGCCTGTCGTCGCTGACGGCGGAGAACGTGATGACGCCCCGCGTGCAGGTGATCGCCCTCGACGTGCGGGCGACGGCGGAGGACGTCGCGAACGCCACCCGTGCCACCGGGCTCTCCCGCTTCCCGGTCTACCGGGACAGCCTCGACACCGTCGTCGGCATCGCCCACATCAAGGACGTCCTGGCCGTCCCGGCGGAGGAGAGGCCCCGGCGGCCGGTGTCCGAACTGCTGCGCGAGCCGCTGCTGGTCCCGGAGTCCCTGACGGTGGACCAGCTCCTCGACCGGTTGTCGGCGGGGATGACGATGGCCGTCGTGATCGACGAGTACGGGGGTACGGCCGGGGTGGCGACGCTGGAGGACATCGTAGAGGAGGTTGTCGGCGAGGTCAGGGACGAGCACGATCCGCACGAGACCTCGGACCTGGCACCGGTCGGCGAGGACGCGCGCGGGCGGCGGCTCTGGTCGGCGGACGGCGCGGCCCGCTCCGACCAGCTGGAGACGATCGGGCTGCGGATGCCCGAAGGGCCGTACGAGACACTCGCCGGGCTGGTGGCGGCCTCGCTGGGGCGGATCCCGGCCAGGGGCGACCGGCTCGACGTGGCGGAGTGGCAGCTGGAAGTGGTGGACGACGCGGGCCGCCGGGCGGCACGGCTGCTGCTGCGGGCGCCGCTTCCTACGGAGGGTGGCCCCACGGAAGGTGACACCACGGAAGACGACGCGAGCGAAGGCCCCCGCACCGGCGGAGACCCCCGGACCAACGGCGAGCGAGGTGGCCGATGACCGCCGTCCAGCTGATCGTCGGACTGCTCACGATCGCCCTCAACGCCCTCTTCGTCGGCGCCGAGTTCTCCCTCATCTCCGTACGGCGCAGCCAGATCGAGCCCGAGGCCGAGTCGGGGAACCGCCGCGCGCGCAGCGTCATCTGGGGGCTGGAGCACGTGGCCGCCCTGCTGGCGGCGGCGCAGCTCGGCATCACCCTGTGCACGCTGGTGCTCGGCATCGTCGCCGAGCCCGCCATCGCCCATCTGCTGGAGCCGCTCTTCGACGCGGTGGGCCTGCCGCACGGACTGGTCCACCCGTTCTCCTTCGCGATCTCCCTCATCCTGGCGACCTACCTCCACATGCTGCTGGGCGAGATGGTGCCGAAGAACATCGCCCTGGCGAGCCCCGTCCGGCTCGCGCTCGCGCTCGGGCCGCCACTGGTCGCCATCGCCCGGGGGCTGCGTCCGGTGATCTTCACGGTCAACGCCTTCGCCAACAGCCTCCTCAAGCTGCTCAAGGTGGAGGTCAAGAGCGAGGTCGCGGCCACCTACTCGGACGACGAGCTGTCCCGTCTGGTCACGGACGCAGGTCACGCCGGGGTGCTCGACGAGCGGTCGGCCGAGCGGTTGCACGACGCGCTGGAGCTGGGACGGCGGCCGGTGCGGGACGTGGTGCTGCCGCTGGAGCGGGTGGTCACGGCGGAGGCCGGCGTCACGCCCGAGACGCTGGAGGGGCTCGCGGCCGAGTCGGGGTTCTCGCGCTTCCCGGTGGTCGACGCCTCCCGGCGGATCCTCGGCTACCTCCATGTGAAGGACGCGCTGGACGCGGCCCCGCGCGACACGCCCTTCGCGGTCTCGGCGATGCGGGCGATCGCCCGCGTGAAGGACACGACCCCGATGGACGACGTCCTGAACGCGATGCGCCGCAGCCGTACGCACCTGGCGGCCGTCCTGGACGAGGAGGGCAAGCTGGAAGGGCTCGTGACCATGGAGGACGTGCTGCGGGAGCTGGTCGGACGGCACGCGTAGGGCGGGAAGCGGCGCCCTCGCACGCGCCGTACGGGAGACGCCGGAAGAGCCCGCCGTACCGCGCGGTACGATCGCTCCGCCATGGAGATGAATGCCAGCTACACCAGCCTTGTCACGGTCGGTGACTCCTTCACCGAGGGCATGTCCGACCTGCTGCCCGACGGTTCCTACCGGGGCTGGGCGGATCTGCTCGCCGCCCGCTTCGCCGCCCGTGACCCCCGCTTCCGGTACGCGAATCTCGCCGTACGCGGCAAGCTCATCGGACAGATCGTCGAGGAACAGGTGGAGGTCGCCGCCGCGATGTCCGCCGACGTGGTGACCCTGGTCGGCGGTCTGAACGACACCCTGCGGCCGAAGTGCGACATGGGCCGGGTGCGCGGGCTGCTCGAAGAGGCCGTCGAGAAGCTGACACCGTCCTGCAAGCAGCTCGTGCTGATGCGCAGCCCTGGCCGGAACGGCCCGGTGATGGAACGGTTCCGCCCGCGCATGGAGGAGCTGTTCGGCTTCGTCGACGAGCTGGCGGAACGGCACGGCGCGCTGGTCGTGGACCTGTACGGCGCCCCCGCGCTGGGTGATCAGCGGATGTGGGACGTGGACCGGCTGCATCTGACCCCCGAGGGCCACCGCCGGGTCGCCGAGGCCGTCTGGCAGACGCTGGGGCAGGCCGCCGAGGACGACTGGCGTACGGAGCTGCCCGCCGCCGTGCCGGTGCGCTGGCCGGCGAGGCGCTCGGGCGACGTACGGTTCGCCCGGCAGTACCTGGGGCCGTGGATCATGCGGCGGCTCACCGGCCGTTCCACCGGGGACGGACGCCTCCCGAAGCGGCCGGAGCTGCTGCCGTACGGGACCGTGGACGACCACCGGCTTCCGTAGGAAGCCACAAGAACGGGCACGGCGTCGGCCCGCGGGATCCGCCAGTAGAATCAGGACACGTGACTGTCGCGTCTGAGAAGCCTCGTATCCCCAACGTCCTCGCCGGCCGCTACGCCTCGGCGGAGCTGGCCGTGCTGTGGTCCCCCGAGCAGAAGGTGAAGCTGGAGCGCCGGCTCTGGCTGGCGGTGCTGCGGGCACAGAAGGACCTCGGCATCGAGGTGCCCGAGACCGCTCTCGCCGACTACGAGCGGGTGGTCGACCAGGTCGACCTGGCGTCGATCGCGGAGCGCGAGAAGGTCACGCGGCACGACGTGAAGGCGCGGATCGAGGAGTTCAACGCCCTCGCCGGCCATGAGCAGGTCCACAAGGGCATGACGTCCCGCGACCTGACGGAGAACGTCGAGCAGCTCCAGATCAGGCTCTCGCTGGAGCTGATGCGGGACCGTACGGTCGCGGTGCTGGCCCGGCTGGGCAAGCTCGCGGGTGAGTACGGCGAGCTGGTCATGGCGGGCCGTTCGCACAACGTGGCCGCGCAGGCCACCACGCTCGGCAAGCGCTTCGCGACCGCCGCAGACGAACTGCTGGTCGCCCACGGCCGGCTGGAGGACCTGCTGGGCCGCTACCCGCTGCGCGGCATCAAGGGCCCGGTCGGCACCGCGCAGGACATGCTCGACCTGCTGGGCGGCGACACCGCGAAGCTCGCCGACCTGGAGGGCCGTATCGCGGGGCACCTGGGCTTCGCCCGGGCCTTCACCTCCGTCGGCCAGGTCTACCCGCGCTCGCTCGACTACGACGTGGTGACCGCGCTGGTGCAGCTGGCGGCGGCGCCGTCGTCGGTGGCGAAGACGATCCGGCTGATGGCCGGGCACGAGCTGGTCACCGAGGGCTTCAAGCCCGGTCAGGTCGGCTCGTCCGCGATGCCGCACAAGATGAACACCCGCTCCTGCGAGCGCGTCAACGGCCTGATGGTGATCCTGCGCGGCTACGCGTCGATGACGGGCGAGCTGGCGGGTGACCAGTGGAACGAGGGCGACGTCTCGTGCTCGGTGGTACGGCGGGTCGCGCTGCCCGACGCGTTCTTCGCGTTCGACGGGCTGCTGGAGACGTTCCTGACCGTCCTGGACGAGTTCGGCGCGTTCCCCGCGGTCGTGGCGCGTGAACTGGACCGCTACCTGCCGTTCCTGGCGACGACCAAGGTGCTGATGGCGGCGGTACGGGCCGGGGTGGGCCGGGAGGCGGCGCACGAGGTCATCAAGGAGCACGCGGTGGCGTCGGCGCTGGCGATGCGGGAACAGGGCGCGGAGCGCAACGAACTGCTGGACCGGCTCGCGGCCGACGAGCGGATGCCGCTGGACCGCGCCCAGCTGGACACGCTGATGGCCGACAAGCTGTCCTTCACGGGCGCGGCGGAGGACCAGATCGCGGCCGTGGTCGCACGGGTCGAGGAAATCCTCAAGCGGTACCCGGAAGCGGCGGCGTACGCCCCCGGCTCGATCCTCTGAACAGGACCCGGTCAGACCGATGAAGTCCGAGGAGCTGGAGGCCGCCCGCGACCGCGTCATCCCCGACGTGGTCGCGGAGGGGCTGCGCGTGCTGTTCTGCGGCATCAACCCGGGCCTGATGTCCGCCGCGACGGGCCATCACTTCGCCCGCCCCGGAAACCGTTTCTGGCCGGTGCTGCATCTGTCGGGCTTCACACCCCGGCAGTTGAGGCCGGCGGAACAGGACGAGTTGCCGGCGTACGGCCTCGGCATCACGAACGTCGCGGCGCGGGCGACCGCGCGGGCCGACGAGTTGAGCGACGAGGAGTACCGGGAGGGCGGCCGGCTCCTGGTCGCGAAGGTCGAGCTGCTGCGGCCGCGGTGGCTCGCGGTGGTCGGTGTGACCGCTTACCGCATCGCCTTCGGCGACAAGAAGGCACGGATCGGCCCGCAGGAGCGGACCATCGGGGACACCCGGGTCTGGGCGCTGCCGAACCCGTCCGGGCTGAACGCGCATTGGACGACGCAGACCATGGCGGAGGAGTTCGGCCGCCTCCGGGCGGCGGCGGACTCCCCCTCTCCGGCTCCCCCGGGCTGATCCGACGCGTCCGGCCCGGGTGTCACGGCGGGTCAGTCTCCGTTGTCGCCGCCAGGAGGCGGAAGGGCTGGTGCTCCGCCTCCCGCGTCACCCCCAGGACGAGCCAGCGACGCTCCGTCCACCACACCCGTACGTACGCCACGCTGGTGCACAGCTCCCACCAGGGCTCCGGTATCTCCTCCCCCTCGCCGCCCCGTACCCGCAGGCTCCAGAGGCTCACGTGGTGCGGTTCGCCGAAGCGGTGGGTCAGGATCTCCGCCAGCGCCCCGCCCTCCGCCTCGCACTGGTCCGCGCCGGAGGGCCCCTCCCCCCGGGACAGCTCCGCCAGGTGATACCCCGGCCCGCTCGTCCCGACCCCGGAGAGACCGCGGGTCGCGGGGTACGCATGGGCGCACAGCAGCTCGACCAGGGCGAGGTGCTGTGCGGTACTCATGAGTCCAGTAAACCGTCAGGGACTGACATCTGGCTTGCTGTCAGGCGACTGTGAGGCATCAGGCGTCCCGGCGCCTGACGGCGAGCCATCCGGCCAGTACGGCCGCGGCGGTCCACGCCCCGGTGACGGCGAGCCCGGTCCAGGGGCCGATGGCCGCGTCCGGGTACTGGTGCAGGGCGATCTGTCCGGCCCGGTCGGGCAGGAAGTCCGCGACGGCCGACTTCATGTCCCCGATCACGAACGACACGATGAGGATGAACGGGATCAGCAGGCTCATCACGGCGACACCGCTGCGCAGGAGGGCGGTGAGACCGGCCGCGAGCACCGCCATCAGCGCCAGGTAGACGCCGCTGCCGACGGTGGCGCGCAGCGCGCCGGGATCGCCCAGGCCGATCGCGTACGACCCCATGCCCGTCTGGCCCGCGAAGAAGGTGGCGAAGCCGGTGACAAGTCCGACGACCAGGGCCGCGCCGGCGATCGCCGCCATCTTGGCGGTGTAGAAGACGGCCCGGCGCGGCACGGCGGTCAGCGAGACGCGCAGCGCGCCGTTGTGGAACTCGGTCGAGAACGCCGCCGCCCCGAAGGCGATCGCCGCGATCTGGCCGTAACTGATGCCGTAGAACGAGAAGAGAACGGGATCGTAGTCGGGTCCTCCGGCCTCGCCCGTACCGACACCGGCGCTGATCAGCGCCCCGATGCCCGCGCTGACCACGAGGATCGCCAGCAGCGGGCGGAACGTGCCGCGCACGGACCGGATTTTGAGCCACTCCGAGTGCAGGATCGCGGTGGACGGCATGGTCAGACCTCCTGGGGGCTGGGCGAGCCGTGCGGGCCCTGGGCGGCGAACTCCGCCTCGCTGGTGGTGAGATCGAGATACGCCTGCTCCAGGGAGCCCCGGTCGTCGTTGAGTTCGAGCACGGGGACGCCTTCCTGGGAGGCGAGGCGGCCGATGTCCCCGGCGCGCGCGCCGTCGACGCTCCAGAGCCCGTCGTCGCCGCGCACCGCGACATGTCCCGCCCGGGCCAGGGCCTCGCGCAGCCGCTCCGGTTCGGTGCTGCGGAACCGTACGCGCGGGGTGCTGCGGGAGGTGATGAACTCCTCCATCGGCAGGTCGGCGAGGAGCCTGCCCCGGCCGAGGATGACGAGGTGGTCGGCGGTGGCCGCCGTCTCCGCCATCAGGTGGCTGGAGACGAGGACGGTCCTGCCCTCCTTCGCGAGGCGGCGGGTCAGCTCCCGGATCCAGATGATGCCCTCCGGGTCCAGGCCGTTGGCCGGTTCGTCCAGCATCAGGACCTCCGGGTCGCCGAGGAGCGCGGCGGCGATGCCGAGGCGCTGGCGCATGCCGAGCGAGAAGGTCTTGATCCGCTTGCGGGCGACGGCGGCGATGCCGGTCTCCTCCAGCACCTCGTCCACCCGGGCGGGGCGGATCCGGTTGCTGGTCGCGAGCACCCTGAGGTGGTCGCGTGCGGTACGGGCGCCGTGCGCGGCCTGCGCGTCGAGCAACGCGCCGACGTGGCGCAGGGGTTCGTCGAGGTCGGCGAAGCGGCGTCCCCCGACGGTGGCCGTGCCGGACGTGGGCCGGTCGAGGCCGAGGACGAGCCGCATGGTGGTCGATTTGCCCGCCCCGTTGGGGCCGAGGAAGCCGGTGACGCGGCCGGGCCGCACCTGGAAGGTGAGCCGGTCCACCGCGCGGGCCGTGCCGTACTCCTTGGTGAGTTCGTGGACATCGATGCTGGTCATGGCTCCACTCTGGCCGCCACGCGCGCGCCGGTCCTCCCCCGTGGGTGGAGAGCGTCTCCCCCGGACGGGGGAACTCCCGGTGCCGGTGCGCTGGCACGATGACCGCATGGTCCGATTCCTGCGTCCGCTGTCGCGGCCGGTGACGTACACCCGCTGGCTGCACCTGTTCGTACCGACAGGATTCTGGGCCGTCTGGCTGTTCGTCTTTCCCGAACATCCGGCCGTGCCCCTGCTGTTCCTCATCCCGATCGGGCTGGTTCCGGCGGTGCGGCTGGCCGAGGGGCTCCAGGCGCAGTGGCTGCTGCTTCCGCACGACGGGAGCGTGCCCCCCGGATCCGTCTCCCTCGCCTCGTCCGCCACGTGGGGCGAGCGGTGGCGGACGGTGTTGTGGCTGGAGGTCCGCGCGCTCCTGTCGGGGGCGATCACGATCACGACGGTCTGGGGCCCGGCCCTCACGATCGAGTTGATCCACGCCGGCGCGCAGGGCTCCTGGATGGGCCTGCCCTTCCTGTCGGCCGTCACGCCCCGGTGGTGGTTCGCGCTGCTCGCGCCGCTGCCCGCCGTCGGGCTGTTCGTGGGGGTCGTGAGACTCGGGAATCTGGGCGCGGCCGCCGCCCTCCGGCTGCTCGGCCCGTCCCCCGCCCAGCAGTTGGCCGCCCTGGAGGAACGTACGGAACGACTCCTGGAACGCACCCGTATCGCGCGCGAGTTGCACGACTCGATCGGGCACGCGCTCACCGTCGCCGTGGTCCAGGCGGGCGCGGCCAGGGCGGCGGGGGACCCGGAGTTCACCGACCGCGCGCTGGGGGTGATCGAGGAGACCGGCCGGGCCGCGCTGGAGGATCTGGAGCGGGTGCTGCTCGTCCTGCGGGAATCGGGCCGGCCGGCCTCGCAGCGGCCCACGCTGGTCGAGGCGGACCGGCTGCTGGAGTCGGCGCGGGCGTCGGGGGCGGTGGTGGAGGTCACGATGTCGGGGCCGCTGGAGCGGTTGCCCGGGCCGGTCTCCCGGGAGGGGTACCGCATCCTCCAGGAGGCGCTCACCAATGTGCTGCGGCACTCGGGCCCGGTGCCGGTGCGGATCCTGATCGATGTGAGGGACGACACGCTCGGTATCGAGGTCGCGAACCCTCTCGCCGAGGACGCCTCCGCGTCCTCCCCGGGCAACGGGCTGCGCGGGATACGGGAGAGGGCGGCGCTGCTGGGCGGGGAGGCCAGGACCGGGGCGTACGACGGGGAGTGGCAGGTGAGCGCCCGGCTTCCGCTGAGCGGTCCGGGGGCGGGGCCGGGGGCGGGGGCGGGGGCGGCCTGAGCGGATCGGGAAGGCGGGCTGCATGAAGCGCAGTTGGAGGCCGATAACCTGACCGGATGCCCATCACTGTCCTGTTGGTCGACGACGAGCCGCTGGTACGCGCGGGCCTGCGCGCCGTTCTGGAGGCGCAGCCCGACATCACCGTGGTGGGAGAGGCGGCCGACGGCGCTGCCGTCGTCCCGCTCGTACGGCAACTGCGGCCCGATGTGGTCGCGATGGACGTACGGATGCCGCTGCTCGACGGGATCGAGGCGACGCGGGCGGTGCTGCGTACGGTGCAGGACCCGCCCAAGATCCTCGTCGTCACGACCTTCGAGCAGGACGAGTACGTGTACCAGGCGCTCCGGGCGGGCGCCGACGGCTTCCTTCTGAAGCGGGCCCGTCCTGCGGAGATCGTGCACGCCGTCCGCCTGATCGCCGAGGGCGACTCACTGCTCTTCCCCGCCTCCGTACGGGCGCTCGCCGCCGAGTACGGCACCGCGACCGCACGCGGCACCCTGGAGAGGGCGCGGCTCACCGACCGGGAGGCGGAGGTGCTGCGGCAGATGGCGCGGGGGCTGACGAACGCGGAGATCGCCGCGGGGCTGGTGGTGGGGACGGAGACGGTGAAGTCCCATGTGAGCGCGGTGCTGGCGAAGCTGGGGGCGCGGGACAGGACGCAGGCGGTCATCGCGGCGTACGAGTCGGGGTTTGTCGCGCCGGGATGACGCCTCCCCCGGCCGACCGGTCCTCGTCGGCCGGTCGGCCTCCGCTTCCTCCGGTCTCGGCTTCCCCCCGGTCTCCGCTTCCCCCGGTCAGCCTTCGGTGCGGCGCAGCCGGATCACCGGTATGTCCCGTTCCGTCTTCTTCTGGTAGCCCTCGTAGGGCGGGAAGATCTCCACCAGGCCGGGCCACACCCGGGCCTTCTCCTCGGGTGTCAGCGTCTGCGCGTGCGCGCTGAAGCGCTCGGCGCCCACCCGCAGGCGTACCTCGGAGTCCGCCTGGAGGTTCAGGTACCAGAGTGGGTGCTCGGCCGCCCCGCCCTTGGACGCCACGATCAGGTAGTCGTCGCCGTCCTGTCCGTAGATGAGCACGGTCCGGCGCCACTGTCCGCTGCGACGGCCCCGGTAGTCGAGCAGGAGGCACGGGGCGCCCTGCAAGGTGGTTCCCCGGGCGCCGTCGGACTCCTCGTACTCCGCTGCCTGCTTCGCCACCCAGCCCGTGGGACTGATCACGATCTCGTCGTCCGCCGCCATGCCGACTCCTGGGGTCCGGGTCTGCCGCTCCGGATCCGCTGCTCCGGATCCGATGATGTGAACGCGTCCCACAGTAGAGCGCGCCACCCGGCGGGAGGCCGCCGCCCCTCGCCGTGCAAGCGACCAGCGAGTAGCATCCGGCAGACGACGCGCGAGCTGGGAGGACTTACCGTGGGGCGGCTGACCGGCGGAGACCCTTCGCTTCTGCGGCGGATCAACTCCGCGGTGGTACTGCATTCCCTGCGGGGTGCCGGATCCCTCACCCTCACCGACCTGACCCGGATCACCGGTCTGTCGCGGCCGACGGTCGAGGGGGTCGTGGAGGGCCTCATGGAGGCCGGTCTGGTGGTCGAGTCCGCTCCCGAGGAGGGCGAGACCCGTAAGCAGGGCCGGCCCGCCCGCAAGTTCCGCTTCCGCGCGGAGGCCGGGCACCTGCTGGGCATCGAGATCGGGCCGCACCGCGTGGCCGCGATCCTGTCCGGGCTGGACGGCCGGATCATCGGGGCCGGGTCGCGGGAGGTCTCGGAGACCGCCGACGCCGACGAACGCCTGGAGCGCGTGCGGCTGGTGGTGGCCGACGTGCTGCGACGCGCGGGGGTGGCGCGCAACTCACTGCGGGCGGTGGGCGTCGGCAGTCCCGGCATCGTGGAGGCCGACGGGACCGTACGGCTCGGAACGGCGCTGCCCGGGTGGACGGGGCTGGCCCTCGGGGAGCGGCTGGGCCGCTCGTTCCGCTGTCCCGTGCTGGTGGAGAACGACGCCAACGCGGCTGCCGTCGCCGAGCAGTGGAAGGGCGCGGCGACCGACTCCGACGACATCGTCTTTGTCCTGGCGGGGCTGAGTCCGGGGGCGGGTTCGCTGATCGGCGGGCGGCTGCACCGCGGTTTCGGCGGGGCGGCCGGGGAGATCGGCGCGCTGCACCTGCTGGGCCGTGACGTGACGCCGGAGAAGCTCCTGTCGACCACGGACGAGCCGCTGCACCCGCTCGACGAGCACGCGGTGGCGAAGGTGTTCGCCCTCGCCAAGGACGGCGACGTGGGGGCGCAGGAGGCCGTGGAGCGCTTCACGCGGCGGCTGGTGCACGACGTGGCGGCGCTGGTGCTGGCGCTCGATCCCGAGCTGGTGGTGATCGGCGGGTGGGCGGCCGGTCTCGACGGCGTACTGGACCCGCTGCGCGACGAACTGTCCCGCTTCTGTCTGCGGCCCCCGCGCGTGGCGCTCTCCCTGCTCGGCGAGGCGGCCGTGGCGACGGGGGCGCTGCGGCTGGCGCTCGACCATGTGGAGGAGCAGCTGTTCGCGGTGGAGGGAACGGTGACGGCCCGCCGCTGAGCGACGGGCCGTCGTGACGTGCTGTACGCGTGTGGCGTACGTGTCCCGTACGGACGTGCCGTACGACTCCGAAGGTGTACGCGTGCCGTACGCGTGTGCCGTGCCGCGTCCGTCAGGACGCGCGGCGCTCCTCCGGGTGCTCGCTGATCTCCAGGTCGCCGGAGTCCCCGAAGGTCAGCCGGCAGGTGTCCGCGCGGTACGTGGCCACCGAGACGGCCGCCGGGCGGCCCTCCACGATGTAACGCGTGGTGACGACCAGCACGGGCGCGCCGGGCAGCCGGTCCAGCTCCTTGGCGTCGTCGGCACGCGCCGAACCCAACTCCACCGCGCGGTCCTGGGAGTCGAGCGCCAGGCGCTGGAGCTCCCGCAGTACGGCCCGGGCACGGACGGGTCCCGACGCGCCGGCGATGGCCGACAGTTCGGGCACCGACGACGCCGGTACGTAGAGCAGTTCGGCCGCGACCGACTGGCCGTGCGTCACCCGGACGCGCCGGACGACGTGCACCTCGTCGTCCGTGGAACTCTCCAGCAGCCGGGCCACCGGCGCCGGCGCGGCGGCGACCGCGCAGTCCATGAGCTGCCAGGCGTCCTTCGTGGCGCCCGGCCATTCGTGCTGGGTCGTGGACACGTCCACGCCCACCCTCGGGGGTGCGACGGTCGTCCCGACGCCCCGGCGGCGCTGGAGCCTGCCTTCCAGCTCCAGCTGTTCGAGCGCCTGCCTCAGCGTCGCGCGCGCGACCCCGAACCGAGCGGCGAGATCACGCTCGTTGGGCAGGATCTCCCCCACCGCGAAGTCCGAGTCGAGCGCTTCGCCGAGCACAGTCTTCAGGTGCCAGTACTTAGGCTCCGGCACTGTTTCCAGCTGCGTGGTCCCCACCCTGATCCTCCGCAATCGCCGTGTCCCCGGCGGTTTTCCGTGCCCTTATTTATTAAAGGTTCCTGCACTAACTATTGACCATAGGACGACTCAATCGGTTGGTCAAGACCAATCCTGCGCCGTAACTCAGCGAAACCGAAATCTACCGCAGGGTGTTCACACGACGTTCGTGCGCTGGTGAGGCGCCCGCAGCACTCGGCCCCGCGTCCGTGACGGACGCGGGGCCGGTCGTCGCTTTGCCATCCGGAGGGGCAACCCGAACGCTCTCCAGGCTTATTCCTCGATCACCCCGGAGAGTTTGTCGGGGTTCCGCACGATGTAGACGCACGTGATCACGCCGTCGGCCACCTCCAACTGAAGGACGAGGTCCAGCTTTCCGCCGGTGCGGGCCAACAGCGCGGGCGCTCCGTTGACCTCCGCGATGCGGAATTCGTAGAGCCCGGCGTCCCCCGACACGGCGGACAGGAATCGGCCAACCTTGTCGGCGCCCGCCACGATCCGCAGCGGTGCCTTCGCCTTCCCGCCGCTGTCGCCGACCAGCCTGACGTCCGGGGCGAGCAGCCTGAGCAGGGCCTCCAGATCGCCCCCGCCGGCCGCCGCGAGGAACTGCTCGGTGAGGGCCCGGCGTTCCGCCTGGTCGACGTCGAACCGGGGCCTGCGCTCGTCCACATGGCGCCGCGCGCGCCCCGCGAGCTGGCGGACGGCCGCCTCGCCCCGGTCGAGGACGGCGGCGATCTCGGCGTACGGGAAGCCGAAGGCCTCCCTGAGGACGAACACCGCGCGCTCCAGCGGCGAGAGGGATTCGAGGACGACCAGCACGGCGAACGACACCGATTCGGCCAGCATCGCGCGCTCGGCGGAATCGGGGACGGCCGATCCGAGATCGGTGGTGACCGGCTCCGGCAACCAGGGGCCCACATAGGCCTCGCGGCGTACGTGCGCCTGTCGCAGCCGGTCGATCGCGAGGCGGGTGGTGATCCGTACGAGATAGGCGCGCGGCTCGCGGACCTCGGGGCGGTCCTCGGCGGTCCAGCGCAGCCAGGCGTCCTGCACGACGTCCTCGGCGTCGGCGATCCGGCCCAGCATGCGGTAGGCCACCCCCGTCAACAGGGAGCGGTGGGCTTCGAATTGGTCGGTGCTCGTCATGTCGGTTGCCACATTTCCCATCCCAGCCGACCGCCCGACACCTGTCCAGGCGGCTCTCCCGGGGAGGGGCGCGGGCGCGGGCCGGACTCGTACAAGGACGGGGACGGGGGGACGGGGACGGGGAGACGGAGACGGGCCGCCGGGTGCCTCACACCTTGCGTACGGTGACTCCCGCCTCGGCCAGAGCCTCGGTCTCGTCCTCGGGAGCGGCCCGGTCGGTCACCACCACGTGCAGCGCGGCGGCCGGGGTCACGAAGGCGAGTGCGGTACGGGAGAACTTGGCCGCCTCGGCCACCGCGACCACCCGGCGGGACGAGGCGATCGCCGCGCGCTTGACCGCCGCGTCGTCCAGGTCGTACGCGGTCAGGCCGTCGGCGGCGGTCAGGCCGCAGCAGCCGAGGACGGCGGTGTCGAAGCGCAGGGTGGCCAGGGACGCCAGGGTCAGCGGGCCGGTCAGCGCCAGTTCGCCGGGGCGCGGCCGGCCGCCGGGCAGCAGCAGGGTCAGCCGGGGCGCGTCCGCGAGCGCGTTGGCCGCGTGCAGGGACAGCGGCATGACGGTCAGCCTGCGGCCGTGCAGGGCGCGGGCCACTTCCAGGCAGGTGGTGCCGCTGTCGACGACCACCGACTCACCGTCCGCGATCAGCCCGGCGACCTCGGCGGCGATGCGCGCCTTGGCCTCCTGCCCGTCCTGCGCCCGCAGCACGAACGGAGGCTCCTCCCCGCGCAGCAGCAGGCTCCTCGCGCCGCCCCGGTAGCGCTCCAGAACGCCTTGCTCCGCCAGGACCTCCAGGTCGCGGCGGATGGTCATCTCCGAGGCGCCGGTGAGACCGGCCAGCTCGGCGACGCTCGACCGGCCGGTCTCCCGTACGGCATCGGTGATCTTTCTGAGTCGCTCCACACTCGTCACCCTTGAATCAAACACCGATCATGTTCGAAGAGCAAGTTTACGAACATGTGGGATGTTCTGTATGTTCGCCGCATGGAGAGATCACTGCGGGCCGGCCGGCTGGCCACTTTTGCGTACTTCGTCCTCGCCGGCTTCATCATGGGCATGTGGATCGTCCACATCCCGGCGATCGAGCACCGCACCGGTATCAGCCACGCCGTGCTCGGCTGGCTCCTGCTGCTGCTCGGCGCGGGCGCCTTCGGGGGCATGCAGCTCGCCGGGCCGCTGACCGACCGCTTCGGTGCCCGCACGGTCGTGCCCGCCAGTGCGGCGCTCTGCGCGGCCTCGCTGGTCCTGCCGGGCCTGGCCACCGATGTCTGGACCCTCGGCGGGGCCCTCCTCGTGCTCGGCGTCGGCAACGGGTGCCTGGACGTGAGCATGAACGCCCACGCCGTACAGGTCGAGCGCGGCTACGGACGGCCCATCATGTCCGCCTTCCACGCCTGGTTCTCCATCGGCGGCGTGCTCGCCGCGCTCATCGGCGCGTTCACGCTCGGACGGGGGTGGAGCGCGGCCGCCACCCTGGGGGGTACGGCGCTGTTCTGCCTCGCGGCCGCGGGGGTGGCCGCGAGGGCGCTGCTGCGCCCGGACCCTTCGGCCGCTGTTGAGGCATCCGCTCTTGACGCGTCCGCCGCCGAGGCCTCGAACGGCCCTGCCCGCAAGGCCGGGCGCGCGACCCCCTCGCGCATCTGGATCCTGGCGGTGCTCGCCTTCATGCTCATGCTCTGCGAGGGCGTGGCCAACGACTGGAGCGTGCTCCATGTGAAGGACGTCCTCGGAGCGCCCGCCTCCACCGCCGCACTCGCGTACGGCGCCTTCGCCACGGCCATGACCGCCGGGCGCCTGCTCACCGACCGGGTGGCCGCGCGCGTGGGCGCGGTCGCCGTCCTGCGGTACGGCTCGGCGGTCGGCGCGACCGGCCTGACGCTGGCCGCGCTCGCGCCCAACGTCCCCGTGGCGCTGCTCGGTTGGACCGTCGTCGGCGCCGGCCTGTCCGGCTGCGTCCCACAGCTCTTCAGCGCGGCGGGCCACGCCGATCCGGACGCGGCCGGGGCCAACGTCTCGCGTGTGGCGGGCCTCGGCTACCTGGGGATGCTCGCCGGGCCCGCCGTGATCGGCCCGCTGACCCACGCGATCCCGCTGAACCTCACCTTCTTCCTCCCCGCGGCCTTCTGTGTGGTCGCCGGCTTCACCGCCCAGATCCTGAAGCCCGGGCCCGCGCCGGAGGCCGAGCCCTCACCCGGGACACAACCCGCCGCGGACCGTGCGGAGAAGAAGACCCCCAGCTCCCAGCCCACGGCCGGCTGATCCCGGCCCGCACGGCCCGCACGGGCCGCCCGGCACTCGGCGACCACGGACGACAACACCGGGCGGTTGTTCATCCGGGGTTCGCGCGGCGGCTGCCACCAGGCGTTAGGCATGGCACGGCAATCGGCACCCGTCTGCCCAGGAGGCGCATCGATGTCGTACCACCCGAACTTGCCCGAGTCCGCGGCCTCGCCCGGCCGACGCGGCGTGCTGCGCGGCACACTCGCCGCGTCGGCCGCGCTGGCCCTGCCCACCGCCGGGCTGGTGGCGGGCGCGGCGCCCGCGCAGGCGCGGTCCGGGCGGCCCCGCGCCGCCTGGGGCGTACAGATGGGCGATGTCACGTCGTCGTCCGGACTGGCGTGGGTCCGGTCCGACCGGCCGGCCCGGATGATCGTGGAGACCTCCGCCACCGAGTCGTTCCGGCGGGCCCGCACCTGGCACGGCCCGCTGCTCGGCCCGGGCTCCGACTTCACCGGTACGGTCGCGCTGCGCGGCCTCCCGGCCGGTGAGCAGGTGCACTACCGGGTGACACTCGCCGACCCGGACGACTACCGCCGTACCGGCGAACCGGTGTACGGGACGTTCCGTACCGCGCCCGCGAAACGCCGGCAGGGCGTGCGCTTCCTCTGGTCGGGCGACATCGCCGGGCAGGGCTGGGGCATCAACCCGGACATCGGCGGCTACCGCGCGTACGACGAGATGCGGCGGCTCGACCCCGACTTCTTCCTGTGCAGCGGCGACACGATCTACGCCGACGGCCCGCTCGAACCACGGGTGACGCTGCCGGACGGCCGGATCTGGCGGAACGTCACCACGGAGGAGAAGTCGAAGGTCGCGCAGACCCTCGACGAGTACCGGGGCAACTTCCGCTACAACCTGCTGGACGACAACGTGCGGCGCTTCAATTCCCAGGTGCCGACGATCGTCCAGTGGGACGACCACGAGGTGCGCAACAACTGGTACCCCGGTCAGATCCTGGACGACGTCCGCTACACGGAGAAGAACGTGGATCTGCTGGCGGCCCGTTCGGCGCGCGCGTTCCGTGAGTACTTCCCGGTGTCGACCCTCCACGAACGCGGGGCCGACCGCCGTGTCCACCGGGTGATCAGCCACGGCCCGCTGCTGGACGTGTTCGTCCTGGACATGCGCTCGTTCCGCAACGCCAACTCCCCCGACCGGCAGGCCGACGACACCACCGGCATCCTCGGCGCGGAGCAGCTGGAGTGGCTCAAGCGGGAGTTGTCGCGCTCGCGTGCGGAGTGGAAGGTGATCGCCGCCGACATGCCGCTCGGACTGGTCGTCCCGGACGGCGCCGCCAACTTCGAGGCCGTCGCCCAGGGTGATCCGGGCGCTCCGCTCGGCCGTGAGCTCCAGATCGCGGAGCTGCTGCGGTACATCAAGCACCGGCGGATCACGGGCACGCTGTGGCTCACGGCGGACGTCCACTACACGTCCGCGCAGCACTATGCGCCGGAGCGCGCGGCCTTCAAGGACTTCGCGCCCTTCTGGGAGTTCGTCTCGGGGCCGCTGGCCGCGGGCGGATTCCAGGCCAACGCGCTGGACGGTACGTTCGGGCCCGACCGGGTCTTCGTGCGGGCGCCCGACCGGGCGAACGTGTCGCCGATGGAGTCCCCGCAGTACTTCGGCGAGGTCGACATCGACGGCGGCAGCGGCGAACTGACGGTCCGTCTGCGGGCGGAGGGCGGCACGGTCCTGTTCAGCAAGGTGCTCCAGCCGGGGAAGGTCGGGCAGGACCGGTAGGCGGTGCGGCCCCGGGCGGTCTGCGGGGGGCCGATTGTCAGTGGTGGGTCCTAACGTCGTTTCCATGACGCGATCCACGCAGGCGCTCGCCTACTCCCGTCCGTCCGCCCTGGCCACGGCCCCGGGCGGACGGCTGCTCGGCCTGGAGACCTCGGGCGGGGTGACGCCGCTCGGCGCCGAGGCGCATCCGAGTTTCTTCTCCGGGCTCCTCACCTCGCCCCGGGCGGCCGCGCGGGGGCTGCTGGCGGTGGCGGACGTGGCGGGGGCGCGCTACCACCAGCGTCTCGCCGGCTTGTCACTCGACCCGGTGGTGACGGGGAACGGGGACCGGCTGCGCTTTGAGTCGTTCTCCGGCTGCTGCGGGGTGTACGCCCGCCTGGACGTCCTGCGGGAGGGTCTCGACGGGGCGGACACCGGACACGGCACCACCAATGTGGATGTGAACAATCCGCTGCGGGAGGCCCTGTCGCGGATGACCGGCGACGATCCGCTCCATTTGCGGGTGGGGCCCGACGCGTTGACCGTCACCACGCTCGAAGGTCCGGTGGTGGAGAAGAAGGTGCCGCTGCCGGACCGCTGGCTGCGCGGCTTCGCCGAGGCCCAGGTGATCTCGGCGGGTTTCGACCTGCGGGCCGAGCTGCCGGCGGCGGAGGCGGTGCGTTTCCTGCGGACCCTGCCGCGCGGTTCCGGCACGGCCTCGCGCGGCGCGATGTGGGTGGTCCCGACGGGGAAGACGCTGCGGCCGACGACCCGGCCCGTGCGGGGCGCCGTGTGCCTGCCGGGGCCCGAGCGGCTGGTGGCCCTGCAACGGGTGCTGCGGGACGCGACGGCGCTGCGTGTCTACGGCCCCGCCGCCGACGGGGCGGCCGTGTCGAGCGCGTGGGAGGTGGTGCTGCCGGGGATGCGGCTGACGCTCACGCTGTCGCCGGACGCGGCGCGCGGGTTCTCCGGTGAGGGCGGGGTGCTGGAGGCGCTCGCCACCGAAGAGGCTGCCGGGGACGCCGAGTTGGTCTCCGTCCTGCTGGCGTGGGAGCCGCGGATCGACCCGGCGGAGCTGGCCGTGGAGGCGGGGCTGCCGGTCGGGCGGGTACGGGCGGCGCTGGTGCGCCTGGGCACGGCGGGGCGCGTCGGCTACGACGTCGCGGACGCGGCGTACTTCCACCGCGAGCTGCCGTACGACGCGTCCCGCGCCGAGCGGCACAACCCCCGGCTGGTCGCGGCCCGCGCCCTGCTCGACGCGGGCGCGGTGGTGCTGGCGGGCGATCTGGCGCGGGTGGCCTCCGGTGAACGGCAGTACCAGGTAAGGGAGTCGGGCGGGGCGCTGAGCTGCACCTGCCGCTGGTGGGCCGACCACCGGGGAGCACGCGGGCCGTGCAAGCACGCGCTGGCCGTGCGCATGGCGCGGCGCGACACGGTCCTGGCCACCCTGACCGGAGGCGGCCCCCGATGAGCGAGCTGCTGGAGGCCGTACGGGCCGGCCGGGTCGAGGACGTTCCCGGGCTGCTGAAGCCGCTGACGGCGCGCGAGCGCGCGGCGGAGCTGCGGGAGCTGAAGGTGCTGCGCGCCGAGGCGCGGGACCACCCGTGGACGGGCCGGCAGGAGCGGCGGCGTCTGCGCGACGCGCTGCTGGTGGCCGGGGCGGGGTGTCAGCGGGGAGCGGCGTCGGCGGTCACCTGGATGGGCGCGGCCGATCTGCGCGTGGCGGAGGCGCTGCCGGCCGGTCCGCTGGTCGAGGTCCTGTCGCACCAGGAGCCCGCCTGGCTCGCCGATGTCGCGCACCGGCTGGCGGGGCGGCCATCGACCGCGCAGGAGGACTATCCGCTGGTCGCCGCCCTGGTGCGGCTCGCGGGCTGTCCGATGCCGGTCACGGACGCGCTGACGCGGGGGTGGGCGGAGGCGGTCTCGTCGTCCGGCGGCACGCCCCTCGCCGGGAATCTGCGGGCGGATCCGCAGGCGCGGGCGATGGTGCTGGGCCTCTTCGAGGTCACCGAGCTGCCCTTTGTGATCGTGTGGCAGGCCGATCCCGACGTGGTGGGCGACTGGCCCGGCGTGCTGGCCGCCCTGGCCGGGGAAGGGGTGCTGGAGCGGGATCCGCTGGTGGCGGCCTGCCTCGCGCGGCTGCTGCGCGGCGGGCGCCCCCGGGACCTGCCCTTCTTCCTCAAGTTGCTGCGGCGGCTGGAGTTGACCGGGGAGGAGGAGCGCGCCCACACGGCCGACTGGATCGGGATGGTGTCCGACGGCGCGTCGACGGTGGCCGCTCTGGCCCAGGAGGTGCTGGCCCGTCTCGCCGTGTCCGGGTCCCTTCCGGTGGGCACCCTCGCGGACATGTCGGGTTCGGCGCTGTTCCGCCCGGAGAAGAAGCTGGTCAGGGCGCAGCTCGTGCTGCTGGGGAAGGTCCTGCGGAGTGACCCAGGCGCGGCGGGGGTGCTGCTGCCGGTGGTCGCCGAGGCGTTCGGGCACGAGGACACCGACGTGCAGGACCGGGCGTTGAAGCTGGTGGCACGTCACCTGTCCGCCGTGGAAGGGGAGGTGCGTGCCGGGCTGGCGTCGGCGGCCTCCCTGCTGAGTCCGGTGCACCGGTCGCGGGCGGCCGAGGTGTTCGGCGGGCGGACGGCGGTCGCCGACCCCGATCCGTACGAGGAGATCCTGCCGCCCGCGCCGCGACCGGCCCGTCTCGCGCCCGTGGCGGCGTCCCTCGCCGAACTGGTCGAGGAGGTGGCCGCGCTGACCGGCGGACGCGGTGAGTCGTCCGCGTACGAACCGCGGGGGATGGCCGCCTTCGAGCGGGCCCTGGACGGTCTCGTCCGGTACGCCCACGCGGATCGCGCGGCGCTGGCCGGCGCGCTCCGGGACACGCTGGCGGGCAGCTGGTGGCTGAAAGATGATCCGGCCGCCGGAAACGAGACCTGGATCGTCCGGCTGGCCGGTGTGGAGCGGGTGGCCGCGGCGGCGCTCGACCGGATCTCCGTACGGGCCCTGTGGTACGCGAACGCACACGGGCCACGGTCCACGTGCTGCGCGCACGCCGCCCTGGACAGCGTCGTCGAGGCCCGTCTGGCGGAGGTCGCCTACATGGTCAGGACCAAGTCGCTGCCGTTCCTGCTCGCCACTCCGACCTGGTCGACCGGGGCGGTGGATCCCGACGTCCTGGTGGAGCGGCTGCGTACGTACCAGCGCCTGTGCGCCGCTCCCTCCCCGGTGGACTTCGCCCAGGCGTTGGTACGAGTGCGGCGCGGCGGGGCACCCGAGACGGTCCGGGCGGCGGCGGCGCTCGGCACGCCGGAGGGTGACCGGCTCGCGGCGTGGCTGGTCGAGGAGATCCCGGCGCCCGGGCTGAAAGGGGCGGACGAGCCGGAGCGGGAACCGGAACGCGGGGCGCGGTCCGAGGGCGGGCACGGGTGGCTCGGGGCGAAGGGCAGAGCGGGGAGTCTGCTGGCCGGAACGCGGCAACGGCTGGTCGCACGGCGGGACTTCCCCACGGCCTTCCGCTGGCTGGGCCAGGCGGCCACCCCGTCCGGTGCCTGCTCCCACTGGAGCACGGGTATGACGCACTGGCCGGGGGTGCTGCCCGAGGACCGCGAGACCCTCGCCACCTGGCTGCTGCCGGACGTGGCGGCGTGCGCCGAGGCCGACCGGCGGGGCGGGGCCTGGTGGCTCCCCCTCGGCGCGGAGGCGGGCGGCCCCGCCGGGCCCGCGCTGCGCCTGGGGATCGCGTACGGGCTGGCCGCCCGGCACCCGGGCGACCGTCTGTCGGCCGTGGACGCGCTGCTCGTCCTGACGGCCCGGGGACAGTTGGACGGACCCCAACTGGGCAGGGACATCGCGATGCTGGCGATATCGGGTACGGTCAAGGTGAACCGTGTGGCCGACTCGGCGCGTACCGCCGCCGCCACCGGTGCGTACAGGACAGTGTGGTCCGTGCTCGGCGCGGCTCTGTCCGACCTGCTGGCCGACACCTCGCGACCCGGGCTCGGGGACCTGCTCTCCGTGGCCGCCGAGTGCGCGGAGCGCGGTGCCGTGACCGGCGCGGCGACCGGTGCCGGCACGGGAACGGATCCGGGGATACCGGCTCTGGCGGCGGTCGCCGCCCGGGGTGGATCGTCACGGCTGACGGCGCAGGCGGCGCGCCTGCTGACCGCTTTGCGTCAGTGAAGCGACCACTCCCGGCCAAAATTGCCTAAAGATAGTCCAAAAGGGAACAGATCCATCCTTAACCCATCAGTCACAAACCGTTCGTGATCACGCAACACCGTTCGGCCACAGTGAGGCCATGACCGATGTGACTTCCGCGAAGAGTGCCCGCCGCCCCCACCACTGGCGACGGGATCTGGTCGAGCTGGCCGCCCTGTTCACCGCGGTGGCGGTCGCCGACGCCGTGGCCAACACGATCGCGCACGGACCGGACGGCGCTTCCCTACTGATCGCCTCGGCGGTGGTCCTGCTCGCCACGGCCGCGTTCCACACGTGGTGGGCACGCAAGCACAGCCACGCACCCCCGGAGGGGGTCACCGGCGCCGAGGTGACCGCCCCGGTGGCGGACTTCGGCGTGCCGGCCGAGACGGTGCTCTGGCGGATGCGGACCACCGTCCGGGACGAGCCGGGCAGCCTGGCCGCCCTGTGCGTCGCTTTCGCGACGCGGCGCGTGGACATCCTCACCCTCCAGACCCACCCGCTCTCCGAGGGGACGGTGGACGAGTTCCTGCTGCGCGCCCCCGCCACGCTCCAGGCGAGGGACCTCACGCACGAGGTCGCGGCCGCGGGCGGCAGCGGCACCTGGATCGAGCGCGCGGACGCGCACGACCTCGTGGACACCCCGACCCGGGTGCTCGGCCTCGCCACCCGCACCGCCCTGGACTCGGCCGAACTGCCGCTGGCACTGCGCCAGTTGCTCGGCCGCTGCACGATCCACTCCCGGCCGGCCGAATCGGCAGGCGGACGGCGGACCGGGGAGGGCGCACCGGTCGAGGGCGCGCTCGACGAGACGTCCATGGTGCTGCGCGACCCGAGCGGCGGGTCCATCACGGTCGAGCGGCCGTATCTGCCGTTCACCCCGACCGAGTTCGCGCGGGCCCGCGCCCTGGTCGAGCTGGACGCCCGGCTCGGTCCGCGCATGCCCGTGGGCCACGACGTCCTCACGCTCCCCGAGGGCGAGGAGATCACGGTCCGGCGCGCCGACCAGGACGACCTCGAAGCCGCCCTGGCCATGCACGCCCGCTGCTCCGCCCGTACGCTCGGCCTGCGCTACCACGGCCCGGCGGCCGACGCGGACCGCTATCTGGACCACCTGCTCAGCCCGCGCTTCGGACGCACCCTCGCGGTCGAGACCTCGTCGGGGAACCTGGTCGCCCTCGGCCACCTGCTCTGGGACGGCGACGAGACGGAGGTCGCGCTGATCGTCGAGGACGCCTGGCAGCGGCGCGGCATCGGTGCCGAACTGCTGGCCCGGCTGGTCGAGTTGGCCACGGAGGCGCGCAGCGGGACCGTATACGCCGTCACTCAGTCGTCCAACACCGCGATGGTCGCGGCGATGCGGAGCCTCGGCCGGCCGCTCGACTACCAGATCGAGGCAGGCACGCTGGTCATCACGGCCCGGCTGGAGCCGAAGGCGGCCCGTCCGCTTCCGCCGCACGGGGACTCCGGCCTGTTCGAACCGGACCGCTCCGAGCGCCGGCCGTAGCGTCCCGCGCGGGCGCTCCTCCCGCGCGGCCCTCCTCCCGGGTGGGCCCTCTTCGGCCACGACGCGGTGGCTGATCCGTACAGCGGCCGTACCGCGGCCGTACCGCGACGACAAGGCGCGGGTTTGCGCTCGCGCGTACCGGCAGGACGGCGGTCGGGGCGGCCTTCCGGGGCGGGCGCCTGCCCCGGCCCGGTGGCCCGCCCGCGCAGATCCGCTGGCTCTCGTCCCCGCCACGATCCGGCCGAACCGGGCCGTGGGCCGGAGGCCCTGCTATCGGGGCTGTCGGGCCCGGTCGGGCCGCGCCGCACGGGGACGGCGGACCGCTGATGCCGCTCCCGTCGGCCCCGTGTCGGCCATCCGTCGGCCACCGTCGCGGAAGAACGGAAACCCTGACGTGACGGATGTGGCCGACTCGGGGAGGATGTCGGCATGTCAGACACAGCAGGCAGCGTGCTGCCGCGTCAGGTCGCCGACGCCTACGTCGACGAGCTCATCGCACTCGACCCGATCACCGGCACCTATCTCGGCGTCGCGGAGAGTTCCCGTCGTCTCCCCGACTTCTCCCCGGCCGGACAGCAGGCGCTCGCCGATCTGGCGCGCACGACCCTCGCCCGGCTCGACGTGGCCGAGCGGTCGCCGGGCGCGGACAGTGAGGCCGAGCGGCGCTGCGCGCGGCTGCTGCGCGAGCGCCTCACGGCCGAACTCGCCGTCCACGAGGCCCAGGAGGGGCTGCGGGCGGTCAGCAACATCCACTCGCCCGCGCACTCCGTCCGTGGCGTCTTCACCGTGACCCCGACCGCGACGGACGAGGACTGGGCGGCGGTCGCCGACCGGCTGCGCGCCGTGCCCGACGCGCTGGAGGGGTTCCGCGCCTCGCTGGCCCTCGGCCTGGAGCGCGGTCTGCCGGCCGGCCCGCGTGCCACCGCGACCTTCGTCGGCCAGCTCACGGAGTGGGCGGGCGGCGGGCGCGGCTGGTTCGACGAGTTCGCCGCCTCGGGCCCGGAGACCCTCCGCAAGGAGCTGGACGAGGCCGCCGCCCTGGCGACCGACGCGGTCGCGGGGCTGCGGGACTGGATGACCGAGGTGTACGCCCCCGCCGTGGTCGGCGCGCCCGACACCGTGGGCCGGGAGCGGTACGCCCGCTGGTCGCGCTACTTCAACGGGACGGACCTCGATCTCGACGAGGCGTACGCGTACGGCTGGTCCGAGTACCACCGGCTGCTCACCGAGATGCGGACCGAGGCCGGGAAGATCCTCCCCGGCGCGAGCCCGTGGGAGGCGCTCGCCCACCTCGACGAGCACGGCACGCACATCGAGGGGGTGGAGGAGGTCAGGGACTGGCTCCAGGGCGTGATGGACGAGGCGATCGAGGCGCTGGACGGCACCCACTTCGAACTCGCCGAGCGGGTACGGAAGGTGGAGTCCCGGATCGCCCCGCCGGGCGGCGCGGCCGCGCCGTACTACACGGGCCCCTCCGAGGACTTCTCCCGGCCGGGCATCACGTGGCTGCCGACGATGGGCGAGACGCGCTTCCCGGTCTACGACCTGGTCTCGACCTGGTACCACGAGGGGGTGCCCGGCCACCACCTCCAGATCGCGCAGGCGACCCACGTGGCGGACCAGCTCTCGCGCTACCAGGCGTCGGTCGGCATGGTCAGCGCCAACGCCGAGGGGTGGGCGCTGTACGCGGAACGCCTCATGGACGAGCTGGGCTTCCTGCCGGACGCGGAGCGCCGGCTGGGGTACCTGGACGCGCAGATGATGCGGGCCTGCCGGGTGATCGTGGACATCGGCATGCATCTGGAGCTGGAGATCCCGGCGGAGTCGCCGTTCCACCCGGGTGAGCGCTGGACGCCGGAGCTGGCGCAGGAGTTCTTCGGCAACCACAGCGGCCGTCCGGCCGACTTCGTGGAGAGCGAGCTGACCCGCTACCTGTCGATGCCGGGCCAGGCGATCGGCTACAAGCTGGGCGAGCGCGCCTGGCTGCTGGGCCGGGAGAACGCGCGCAAGCGGCACGGCGACGCCTTCGACGCGAAGGCGTGGCACATGGCCGCCCTGTCGCTGGGCCCTCTGGGCCTGGACGACCTGGTGGACGAGCTGTCGAAGCTCTGACCTGGCCACTGGGTGCGGAGGACGAAGACGGGGCCGTGCCCGATACCAGGCACGGCCCCGCCGCCGCCCCCGTACCCGCCCCCGTACCGAAGAACGAACGCACCGCTCGCGTGCGCGCATGGAGGAATGAAGGACACGATGACCGCCTCACTGCTCTACTGCGCGGATCCGCTGCGGGCGGGCCGGGCGGCCCGGGTCGATCCGGTGTTCGCGGAGGAGGCCGCGCAGGCCGGGGCGTACGGCGTGACGCGGGCCCTGCTCGACCATGACGCGCTGCTGGCCGGGGACACGAACCGCGCCCTGGCGCGGGTGGAGCGGGGCTCGGGGCCGTACTGGTACCGGGGCTGGATGATGCCGGCGACGGTGTACGCGACGCTGGAGCGGGCGCTGGCCGAGCGGGGGTGCGCCCTGCTGACCGGGGCCGCGGACTTCCGGCGCGGCCACGAACTGCCCGGATGGTACGGGGAGTTCGCGGCGCTCACTCCCGCCAGCCGGTGGTTGCCCCGACCCCCCGGCGCTCCACCGACCCAGGACGAACTGGCCACGCTCGCCGCTCCACTGGGGCCCGGCCCGGGCATCGTGAAGGACTACGTCAAATCCCGTAAGCACGAGTGGGACGAGGCGTGCTTCGTCCCCGAACTGACCGACACCGCACGGCTGTCGGCCGTGGTGGAGCGCTTCTTCGCCCTCCAGGAGGACACGCTCACCGGTGGCGTGGTGCTGCGCGCGTACGAGCCGTTCGTGCCGGGCGGCGAGGCGCGGGTGTGGTGGGTGGACGGCGCACCGGCCCTCACCACCGCCCATCCGGACACCCCGGACCGGTTCCCCGCACCGGAAACAGCCGCGGTGGCCGAGGCCGTACGGGCACTGGGCGCCCGGTTCGTCACGACGGACCTGGCGCTGCGGGAGGACGGTGAGTGGCGGGTGGTGGAGGTGGGCGACGGCCAGGTGAGCGGCCTCCCCCCGGGACCCGACGCGACGCCGCTGTTCGCGGCGCTGGCGAAGGCGGGTGGGGCGGCGCCCGGCCCAACGGGTGAGGTGGCTGCCCCCGGTCCGGCGACCGGGGCGTCGGCCCTGCGGCCCGGGGCACGAAGCGCCGGACTCCAGTCCGGCGAGTGAGACGCCGGCCCCCGGCCCGACAACCAAGGTGTCCCAGCCCGGCCCGCCGGGCGGGACGACGACACCCGCAGCCCGGCGGGCGAGACGCCGGACCGCCGATCCGGCGACCGGGGGATCCCAGACCGATCCGGCAAGTGAAGCGGCGACCCCACAGCCCTCCGGGTGAAGCACCGAAGCCCGGTTCGCCGAGCGAAACGGCGACGCCCACGGCCCGGCCGGTGAGACGCCGGACTGTGGACGGGCGAGTAAGGCGCCGGCCCCCGGCCCGGCGACCAAGGTCTCCCAGCCCGATCCGGCAGGTCAAGCGGCGACCCCGCGACCCGACGAGTGAAGTACCCAAGCCCCGCCCGGCGAGCGAGACGCCGAACTGCGGTCCGGCGAGTGAGACGCCGAAGTCCGGTCCGGCGACCGGGGGATCCCAGACCGATCCGGCAAGTGAAGCGACGGCCCCACGGCCCCGCGGGTGAAGCACCGAAGCCCGGTTCGCCGAGCGAAACGGCGACGCCCACGGCCCGGCCGGTGAGACGCCGGACTGTGGTCCGGCGAGTGAGACGCCGAAGCCCGGTCCGGCGACCGGGGGATCCCAGACCGATCCGGCAAGTGAAGCGGCGCCCCCACGGCCCTGCGGGTGAAGTGCCCAAGGCCGGCTCGCCGAGCGAAACGGCGGCACGCGCAGCCCGGCCGGTGGGGCGGCAGACTCCTGCCCGGGCGGGTCGGGCAGCGAAGCCGGGTCCGGCGACCGGGGTATCCCAGCCCGAGCTGGCAGGTGAAGCGGCGACCCGCGACCCGGCGGCTGAAGTAACCGGGCCTGGCCCGCCGGGCGAGACGGCGGTGCCCACGGCCCGGCCGGTTGGGCGCAGGACTCCGGGCCGGTGGGTCGAACCGCCGAGGACGGTCAGCGGCGGACGCCGCCCTCCGAGTTGATCACCTGGCCGGTGATCCAGCGCGCCTCGTCGGTGGCCAGCCAGGCGATCAGGCGGGCCGGGTCGTCGGGCATGCCCCATCGCCCGGCCGGGAACTGTGCGGCGATCGCGTCGTACGCCTCCCCCGTCAGGTAGCCGGTGTCGACCGGCCCGGGGTTGACGGCGTTCACCGTCACCGCGAGGTCCGCGAGGGACGTGGCGAGCGTGCGGGTCGCGGAGGCGAGGGCGCCCTTGGCGAGGCTGTAGGCGATCTCGTCCGGCATGCCGTCGGCAAGGTCCTGGCCCGAGGTCATGAAGACGATCCGGCCGCCCGGGGTCCGGGCGGGAAGCGCGGCGCGCAGCCGGGCGTACGCCTGGACCAGCAGGATCACCGACCGGGTGTTCACCGCCCAATAGGCGTCGAGCATGGCCGCGTCGACCGCTTCGAGGGGGCCGTCGGAGCCGCTGAGGGCGTGGTTGGCGACGAGGATGTCGAGCCGCCCGCCCAGCGCCCCGGCCGCTTCGGCGAGGAGCACGGCGGGCGCGTCCGGTGCGGACAGGTCGCCCGGTCCGTGCACCACCCGCGCGTCCGGATCACCGCACGCCTCCCGCACGGAGGCGGCCACGGCCGCGGGCCCCTCGGGATCGGCGCCCCAGGGCTGCGCGGCGTCGTGCGGCACGTGGTGGTGGAGGTAGACACCGGCCCCGTACGCGGCGAGCCGCCGGGCGACGGCATGACCGATCCCTCCCCGCCGACTGGCCCCGGTGACCAGAGCGGTACGCCCGCGCAACGGCAGCGGGTCGCGGCGGAGATCTTCGGCGGTGGGGGGTGCGAGTGGCGGCATGACACCCCATGCTGTCCGCCGACGGTCCACCCCGCCACCGGGTTTTCCAGGCGGGCCCCGCCACACCCGGGGCCGACCCTGCCGCGCCCCGGGCCGACCGAACAGGTCGCCGGTGGTGAGCGAGGAGTCCAGGCCGGCCCTCGGCCACCCCCGGCGCCGGACCCCACGCCGGGATCACCCCAGCCCCCACGTCGGCCCCGCCGCGCCCCCGGCCACACCCGGTGCCGATCCCGGCGCACCCCAAACTGGCCCCGGCCACCCCCAGCCCCGCCGCGCCCCCGGCCGGCGCCGGCCACACCCCGTGCCCATCCCGGCGCCGGCGCCGCCTCGCCCCACGACGGCCACCCGCACCCCCACACTCCGGCCCGTCTCGGCAGCCCCCGCGTCTGAGACTCCGTCGCCGGAAATCCCGTACCACCCCACCGGCGACATGGGAGACCCTGGCCGCCATGACCGGACGTACCCTCTTCCTCCCGCCCCGGACCACTCCCACGGGCACGGCTCTCGCCGCCGCCGCGGCCCGGCGCGGGATGCGGGTCCGTACCCTGCACGACCGTCGTGTTCCCGAGGAGCACCAAGGAGACCGCGGGGCGACTCTGCACGCCGGGCCCGGGTTCGCCGACCTCGTCGCCCCGGAACTGGGGCTCGGTCTGCTGGAGGCGGACGAGGGCCGGCTGGCGGCGCAGCCGTACCAACTGACCTGCCGACGCGTCGAGTTGATGCCCGTCGCCCGGGCCAGGCAGCTCCGCGTCCCGGCGTTCATGAAGCCGCCGAACGACAAGAGCTTCCCGGCCCGTGTGTACACCGACGGCAGTCGGCTGCCCGGCCCCGACGCCGTGGACGACGACGTACCCGTCCTGGTCAGCGACATCGTGACCTTCACCGCGGAATTCCGGCTGTTCATGCTGGACGGTGAGGTGGTGACGGGGAGCCGCTACGCGGTACGGGGCGTACGGGGCGTACAGGGCGTACAGGGCGTACGGGACGTCGTACCCCTGGAGTCGGATCCGCGAGGCGCCGACGTACGGGACTTCGCGGGCCGGCTCTTCGCCGCGGGCCTCCCCGCGCTGCCCAGCGCGGTGGTCGTGGACGTGGGAACGGTCGACGGACGGGACAACGAGGGCCCGCCCCAGGAGCGTTGGGCCGTGGTGGAGGCCAATGCCGCCTGGGCCGGCGGCCATGACGCCTGCGACGCCGACCGGGCGCTCGACGTCGTCCTGGGCGCGGCACGCGCGGTCACGGCGCCCGACGACGTACCGTTCCTGCGTCCGCGCCCGTCGGTGCGCCGCTCAACCCCCCGTACACACGGGAAAACGGGCCGGTGATCAGCAGCCGCAGTCCTCCGCCCCGACCGGCGCCGTCAGCGGGTCGGCGGCGCGCCGCTCGGTGCCCTCCCAGGTCTCGACCTCAAAGCCCTCCCTGATCCAGTACTCGATGCCGCCGAGCATCTCCTTCACCCGGTAGCCCAGCCCGGCCAGGGCCAGGGCGGCGCGCGTGCCGCCGTTGCAGCCGGGGCCCCAGCAGTACGTGACCACCGGGACCGCCTTGTCGAGCAGGCGTTCCGCGTCCTCGGCGATGCGGGCGGTCGGCAGATGGAGGGCGCCCGGGACGTGGCCCTGGTCCCAGGACGCGGTGGAGCGCGAGTCGAGCACGACAAAACCGGGGTCGCCGCCCGCCCCCAGCGCGGCCGCCACGTCGGAGGCGTCGGCGTGGAAGGCGAGGCTCGCGCCGAAGTACGCGGCGGCCTCGGCCGGGGACGCGGGCGGCACCCGCAGCACCGCGTTGGGAGCCGCCCCTCCGGACCGCGCGTCGTCAAAGATCGGGAAAGGGTGCGTGTGTGTGGTGGTCATGCCTCAGAAATTTACGGGCGTCCAACCCCCATTTGAAGGAGCTATTCCCGGCACTCCGCTTGAATCGCCGGTGTTTCCTCTGCTATTCCTGGGCCATGACCGCGTATTCCCCGGACAGCACCGACTGGCGCATTCTGGACGTCCTCCAGCGCGACGGCAGGGCCAGTTTCGCCGAGCTGGCGCGCGAAGTGTCGATGTCCCCGAGCGCCGTGACCGAGCGCGTGCGGCGGCTGGAGGAGGCCGGGGTGATCGCGGGCTACACCGCGGTCGTCGACCGCGAGCGCCTCGGGCTGCCGATCCTCGCCTACGTACGGCTGCGCTACCCGAACGGCAACTACAAGCCGTTCCACGATCTATTGGAGCGGACCTCCGAGATGCTGGAGGCCCACCACGTGACCGGCGACGACTGCTTCGTCCTCAAGGTCGCCGCCCGCTCGATGTCCCATCTCGAAGAGATCACCGGCCGGATCGGCACCCTCGGCTCCGTGACGACCAGCGTCGTCTACTCCTCCCCGCTGCCACGCCGCGCCCTCAGTCGCTGACCGCCCCCGCGTCCGCGCCCCGCTGCCGGACCGCCGACCCGTCCCGCTCCTTGACGATCTCCAGTTGGGTGGGGATGCGGCGCCGCAGGTCGGCGACATGGCTGACGATCCCGACACTCCGGTCCCGCTCGCGCAGCGAGTCCAGCACGTCCAGGACCTCGTCCAGCGTCTGGTCGTCCAGGCTGCCGAAGCCCTCGTCGATGAAGAGCGTGTCCAGGCGTACGCCCCCGGCCTCGTCCGTCACCACGTCCGCGAGGCCGAGCGCGAGCGCCAGCGACGCGAAGAACGTCTCGCCGCCCGAGAGCGTCGCCGTGTCCCGCGCGCTGCCGGTCCACGCGTCCACGACCTGGAGCCCCAGGCCGGAGCGCCGCTGGCCGCCGGCCCTGGCGTCGGTGTGGACGAGCGCGTAGCGCCCGCCCGACATGCGCCGGAGCCGTACGGTGGCGGCCGCCGCGACCTGTTCGAGGCGGGCGGCCAGGACGTACGACTCCAGGCGCATCCTGCGCTCGTTGTCGGTCGAGGTGCCCGCCGTGAGCGCCGCGAGGCGGGCCACCCGGCCGTATTCCTCGCGCACCGGTCCCAGCCCCCGGACCTCGGTCTCGGCCTGCCGGGAGAGCCGGCCCAGTTCCGAGCGGCGGTCCCTGGCGGTCGTACGGACGGACGACGCGGCGCGCAGGGCCCGCTCGGCCGTGTCGTGCGCGGCCTGGGCCGCGTCCGCCCGGGCGGGCGGCCGGTCGGCGGCGGCCCGGGCGTCCGGTTCCGCGAGCCGGTCGGCGACCGCCGCCGCCTCGGCCTGCCAGGTGTCGATACGGCGCTGGAGCGCGCGCCGGTCCGTCTCGGAGAGGAGCGCGTTCGCGGCGGCGCGCGGGGTGTCGAAGCCGGCCCGGAACGCCGCGTCGGCCAGCCGGTCGTCGGCCTCCTTGAGCTGGAGCGCCGTGGTGTCGACCGCCCGGACGGCGGCGGCGGCCTCGGCGAGCCAGCGGGCCCGGCTCTCCAGTTGGGCCACGCGGTCGGCGACGCTGTCGGCGTCTCCCCGCGCCTTCCTCAACTGGCCTTCCAGCAGCAGCTGTTCGCTTTCGAGGGTCTCGCGTCGCGACGTACGGGCGGCGACCCTGCTCCCGGCCTCGTGCCGCGCGGCGAGCCGGCCGTCGTACTCGCGCCCGGCCCGGTCGAGCGCCTCGCGGGCCGCGTGGGTACTCGCGGCGACGCGGTGCGCGTCTGCGTGTTCGCGGTCCAACCGCCCCACCAACGAGGCGAGTTCGGCGACGGTGGCGGAGCCGGCCGCCTCGCGGGCCGCCGCGCGCTCCTCCCGCAGCTCCGCGTACCGCCGTTCGGCCACCGCCCGTTCGGCGTCCGCGCGGTCGTACAACTCCCGGCGCGCGTCCTCGTCGGCCGGGTCGACCTGGTCGTCGGAGGCCCGTGCCGGGGCAGGGTGCCCGGCGGAGCCGCAGACGGCGCACGGCTCACCGTCGACCAGCCGGGCGGCCAGCTCCGCCGCGATGCCCTCCAGGCGGCGCTCCCGGATCCGCAGCCATGCCTCGTGGGCCGTGTTGGCCTCCTCGCGGGCGGAGTTCAGCCGCCGTTCCGCCGTGTCGGCGGCCTCTTCGAGGGTGTCGCGCCGCCGGGCCGCGGTGAGCCGCCGCCGGGCCGGTTCGAGTTGGCCCGCGAGCTGTTCGGCGCGGGTGGCCGCTTCCTGGGCGGCCTCGATACGGTCCTGGAGGGTGCGGCGTGTGGTGTCCCAGCCGGCCAGCCAGCTCTCCGCGTCCCGGAGGATCTCGTCGTCGGTCCGTGCCTCGCGCTCCAGGACCGACCGCTCGGCGGTGATCTCCGCGCTGCGCCGCTCGGCCTGCCGGGCCGCGTCCAGGGCGCCCAGTTCCTGGCGCATGGACCGTTCCAGGGCGGCCAGTTGCTCGGCGCCGGCCTCGGTGAGGTCGTCGGGGAGGCGTTCGCGCGTACGGTCGTACGCGTGGGACGCGGCGCGGTGCGCGCGGTCGGCGTCCTCCCGCAGGGCGAGGGCCGGCGCGACCCGCTCCGCCTTGAGGCCGCGCTCCAGCAGGGTCCCGGCCTCGTCGCGCTCGGGGCGGCCGGCCTCCAGCGCCTCGGCGCGCCGCCGCGTCTCCGCGAACCGCTCCTGGAGGCGGGCCAGTTCACGCTCACCGTCCAGCGCGCGCCGGGCCGCGGCCTGCCGGCTCTCCGCCGCCGCGAGGGCCGACTCGGCGATGTCGGCGCGCTCGTGGGCGGTGGAGCGGGCCACGGCCGCCCATTCCAGTACGGCCGGGGCGAGTTCGGGGTCGCCCGGCTGGTGTCCTGGCAGCGGGGGCACTCCGCCGCCCGCCGCCTGGGCGATGCGCTGCGCGATCCCGGTCAACCGTTCGTCGCCCGCGCGCACATGCTGTTCGGCGGCGCGGCGCAGCTCGGCGAGGCGTTCCTCGACGGCGGCGAAGCGCCGCGTGTCGAAGAGCCTCCCGAGCAGTTTGCCGCGCGCTTCTGCGTCGGCCCGCAGGAAGCGCGCGAAGTCCCCCTGGGGCAGGAGCACGACCTGGCAGAACTGCTCCCGGCTCATGCCGAGCAGCTGGCTGATCTCCTCGCCGATCTCCTGGTGGGAGCGGCTCAGCGCGCGCCAGTCGCCGCTTTCAGGGTCGTACTCGCGCAGCCAGCTCTGCGCCTTCTCGGTGGTGAACCCGGCGCCCCGCTTCTTGGGGCGGAGCTGCGCGGGCTGCCGGGTGATCTCCAACCGCCTGCCGCCGACGGTCAGTTCGAGCAGGATCTCGGTGTGCGTCCCGGCCGCGGCGTGGTCGCTGCGCAGCGAGGCCCCCGGGCTCTGGCGGGCGCCCGGCACGGCGCCGTACAGCGCGTAGCAGACCGCGTCGAGCACGGACGTCTTGCCGGCGCCGGTGGGCCCGTGCAGCAGGAAGATGCCGGCGGTGGAGAGCGCGTCGAAGTCGACGGACTGGGTGCCGGCGAACGGGCCGAAGGCGGTGAGGGTGAGGCGGTGCAGTCTCATGGGGTCACCTCGCGGACGGTCGCGTCGACCCGTACGTCGTCGAAGGCGTCGCGCAGCACGGTACGTTCCCGCGCGTCGGCCCCGGAACCGCCGCGGACGTGCGCCACGAAGTCCTCCGCGATCTGCTGGTCGGTACGGCCCGCGAGGCGCCGCGCGTAGGAGGCGAGCGGGTCGTCGTCGGTGCGCTCGGGGTCGAAGACCAGGCTGAGCGTGTGCGGGAAGCGGGCGGTGAGCCGGGCCATGGGCTCGGACGGGCGCACCGCGTCGGTCAGGGTCGCCTCGACCCAGGCGTCCTCGTGGGGCGTGAGGGTCTCGTCCGTCAGCAGGTCGTCGAGCCGGCCGCGGATTCTGGCCAGGGCGCGCGGTACGGGGCAGTCGATCCGCTCCGCCTCGATCTCGCCGCCGGGGCCGAGGTCCACCAGCCACATGGTCTTGCGGTGGGTGGCCTCCGAGAAGGAGTACGCGAGCGGCGAACCCGCGTACCGTACGCGCTCGGTGAGGCGCTGGGAGCCGTGCAGGTGGCCGAGGGCGACGTAGTCGACGCCGTCGAAGACCCCGGCGGGCACGACCGCGACACCGCCGACGGTGATGTCGCGTTCGCTCTCGCTGGGCGCGCCTCCGGCGACGAAGGCGTGGGCGAGGACGACGGACCGGGTGCCGGCGGGGCGTGCGGCGAGGTCGGCCCGTACCCGCTCCATGGCGGCGGTGAGCACGGTCTCGTGGTCGGCCCTGGGTGCTTTGAACTCGTCCCGTACCAGGGCCGGTTCGAGGTAGGGCAGACCGTAGAAGGCGACGTCGCCGTGCGCGTCGGTGAGCACGACGGGCGTGGCGCAGCGGGCCGGGTCGGTCCGCAGGTGGATCCCCGCGCGCCCGAGGAGCCCCGCGCCGACGCCGAGCCGGCGGGCCGAGTCGTGGTTCCCGGAGATCATCACGGTCGGTACGTCCGCGTCGGCCAGCCGGTGCAGGGCCCGGTCGAAGAGGTCCACGGCGCCCAGCGGCGGCACCGCGCGGTCGTAGACGTCGCCCGCGACCACGACCGCGTCGACCGCGTGGGTCCGTACCGTTGTCACCAGATGGTCGAGGAACGCGGCCTGCGCGTCGAGCAGCCCCACGCGGTGGAACGACCGTCCCAGATGCCAGTCCGACGTATGGAGAATCCTCAAGAGACGACTCCGGCCCGCATGTTTCCCTTTCCCCCGCCTCTCGTGGCGCCCGGTCCCGCGCACACGGCCCCGGGCCACGCCGCCCATCACGGACCACGGACCACGCCCGCGCCGCCCGCAACCCCTTTCCCAGCGGCCCCAGTCTCCCACCGGAGGTCCGCCCGTCGGGTCACCCCCGGTCATCTGCGTGAACCCCGCCGGAAACAACAGACACAATCGGTGACACTTCCGACAAATTCCGCCACCACCAATCAATCTCCGATCGGATCAGCACCAAGATCGAGCAGCCGGTGGCGCATGGGCGCCGTGACGGGGCCCGGCGGCGGACGCCGCACTACGCTGGCCGCGCTGATGAACCGCGTCCCGGCCCCCGGCGACCAGACCCAGAGGAGTTGGCCACGGATGGGTTCCCTCACCGATCCCCCCGACGCGTGCCAGGTGGTCAGGGCGACGGGAGAACTCGACCTGACGACCGTCCCCCGGTTCGCCCACGAGCTGCGGACCGTACGGGACCGGCCGCGACCGCCCCGCCTGGTGGTGGACCTGACCGCGGTGTCCTTCATGGACGGCAGCGCCCTCGACCCGCTCTGCGCGGCCTGGGACGACTGCCGGTACCGCGGCGGCTGGGCCAGGGTCGTCTACACGCGCCGCAGCGTCGGGATCGTGTTCCGCGCGGCCCGGCTGGCCGAGTTGTTCCCCCAGTACCTGAGCGTCCTGGACGCCCGGCGCGGCCATGTCGCGGACGCCCCGCCGCCCCAGGGACAGCACGCGCCGTCCGGCGGCAGCGCGTAAAGTTCACCGGAGTCGGCGGGCGCCGCCCAGGACACCGGCCACAGCGATCAGGACGGACACCGTGATCAGCGACGGCATGGCCGAAGTCCTGCGCGCCCTGGGCCTCGGCGGGGACAAGGACCTGGCGGTCGTCTGCGTAGAGGCCCTCGGGGTCGACGGGGTGGCCGTGTCCCTCCTCCTGGACGACGGCCCGCTCGTCGAGCCGTTGTGGTGCTTCCCGGGAAGCAGCGAACGGTTCGAGGAGCTCCAGTTCACCTTGGGGGAAGGCCCGGGACCCGAGGCGGTCCGTACGGGCGTGGTCGTCCTGGAGCCCGATCTGGCGCGCGTACGACCCGAGCGGTGGCCGGCGCTGCTGCCCGCCGCGCTGGCGACCCCGGTGCGGGGGGTCTTCTGCTTTCCCCTGGGCATCGGCGCCATCCGTCTGGGTGTCATGACCATCGTGCGCCACGACAACCGGGGGTTGTCGCGCCGGCAGATCTCCGACGCGCTGGCGCTCACGGCGGCGCTGACCACGGTTTTCCTCGACGACCAGGGCACACGGGTCACGGGCGACCGGAGAACCGTGTCCCCGCCGTCCGAGGTGCACCGCGCGGTGGTCCACCAGGCGACCGGCATGATCAGTGTGCAGCTGGGGGTGGAGCTGGCGGAGGCTCTCGTACGGCTGCGCGCCTTCGCGTACGGCAGTGAGCGGACGCTGAGTGAGGTCGCGGCGGACGTGGTAGCCAGAAAGCTTCGATTCGAGGACCATAAGAACGGGCCGTATTCGCCCGACGGTGGAAAGAGATGATCGGCATGGCCCGCGAACAACGCCTGGCGGAGATCTTCGTGGAGGTCGCCGACTCCCTGATCGACGACTTCGACGTGATCGATCTGCTCCAGCGGCTCTCCACCCGCTGCATCGAACTGCTCGAAGTCGACGCGGCGGGCATCATGCTCGCGGACGAGCACGGCGAGTTGCAGATCATGGCGGCGTCGGACGAGCACGCCCGGCTCCTCGAACTGCTCGCCGTGCAGCACGACCAGGGCCCGTGCGTGGAGTGCTACGCCACGGGCGAGGCCAGCCCCAACATCGACCTGACGGACGACGTGGCCGCCGAGAAGTGGCCCCGCTTCACCGCGCAGGCGCGCGCGACCGGGTATGTGACCACCCACGCGCTGCCCCTGCGGCTGCGGGATCGCGTGGTCGGCGCGCTGAACCTCTTCCAGAACGAGCCGCACCCGCTCGGCGAGGGGGAACTGGCCCTGGCGCAGGCGCTGGCGGACGTGGCGACGATCGCCATCCTCCAGCAGCGCACGCTGGAGCAGTCGCACGTGGAGACGAGCCAGCTCCAGGCCGCGCTGACCAGCAGGGTGCTGATCGAGCAGGTGAAGGGGATCCTCGCCGAGCGCTGGGGAGCGTCCGTGGACGAGTCGTTCGAGGCGTTCCGCGCCTACGCCCGCTCGCACCGGCTGCGGCTGGCGGACTTCGCGGCGGAGATCATTACCGGCGGTTTCGACACGTCACTGATCCCGGCGCCGACGCCGAGCCTCTGAGCCGCCGGGGTCGGCGGAGTCACCGGCCCGGGTCACCAGGCCGGGTCACCCGGCCTGAGCGCCCTCATCCGTCCCCGTACGCCTCTCCGCCCAGTTCCAGCACCGCCGTCCCCGCCGTGGCATCCGCGAGCCAGGCCCGGAACATGTCGACCTCCCCGTCCGGCAGCCCGATTCCGATCGTCACCGCCTCCGCGTACCGCACCTCGCGGACCGCGCGCCCGGTGGCCCGCAGATCGTTCTCCAGCTTGCCCGCGCGCTGGTGGTCGACGGTGACGGTGGCGAGCCGGAAGCGCCGCCGGGTCCGGACGCCGACCACGTCCAGCGCCTCGCCGACGGCTCCCCCGTACGCCCTGATCAGCCCGCCCGCGCCCAGCTTGACCCCGCCGTAGTAGCGGGTGACGACCGCGACGACGTACCGCATCTCACGGCGCAGCAGCATGTCGAGCATCGGCACCCCGGCCGTCCCGCCCGGCTCCCCGTCGTCACTCGCCTTCTGTACGGAGGCGTCGGCGCCGATCACGTACGCGAAGCAGTGGTGACTGGCCGCCGGGTGCTCCTTGCGGATCCCCGCCACGAACTCCTGCGCCTCGCGCTCATCGGCGACGGGCGCGAGGGCGCACAGAAAACGAGACCGGTTGACCTCGGTCTCGTGCGCGCCCGCACGGGCGACGGTCCGGTACTGCTCCTGCATCACCCCACCCTATGCGGGGCCGCCGCCCCGCGGACCCGCCGGAATACGCGGGAATGACGGGGCCCGGCCGCCCGTTGTCCCGGACATGTACGCAGACGAGAAGACCATCCGCCGGATCCTCACCTCCACCGGTGACACCTGGGCGGTCGTGGGCCTGTCCAACAACACCTCGCGGGCGGCCTACGGGGTCGCGGCCGTGCTCCAGCGCTTCGGGAAGCGGGTGGTGCCCGTGCATCCGAAGGCCGAGTCGGTCCACGGCGAGCAGGGGTACGCCTCGCTGGCCGACATCCCCTTCCCCGTCGACGTGGTGGACGTCTTCGTGAACAGCGAGCAGGCCGGCGCGGTCGCGGACGACGCCGTGGCCATCGGCGCGAAGGCGGTCTGGTTCCAGCTCGGGGTGATCGACGAGCAGGCGTACGACCGGACCCGCGACGCCGGTCTGGCGATGGTGATGGACCGCTGTCCCGCCATCGAGATCCCGCTCCTCGGCTGAGCCTCCCGCCGTACCGACGGGCCGCCCGCGCAGGCCCCCGGCCTCAGCTGCCCCCTGACCTCAGATACCCAGTGCCTCCAGCACCACCGCGCCCGGCAGGTCCGCGAAGGCCTTGCCGGGCACGATCAGTTTTCCCCGGCGGCGGCCGCTCCCGATGAGAACCCACTCCGTGTCGAGCACGGCGGAGTCCACGAAGAGCGGCCAGTCGGCGGGCAGTCCGACGGGGGTGATGCCGCCGTACTCCATGCCCGTCTCGCCGACGGCGGTGTCCATCGGGGCGAACGACGCCTTGCGCGCGCCCAGTTGTTTCCGTACAACACCGTTGACGTCCACCCGTGTGCGGGACAGGACGACGCAGGCGGCGAGAGTCGACCCGCCCGCGCGTTTGCCCGCCACCACGACGCAGTTGGCGGACTGGTCCAGCAGCTCGGCGCCGTGGTGCTCGACGAAGGCGGCCGTGTCCGCGATCGCCGGATCGGTGTCCACGAACACCAACTGGTCGGCGGGGACGGCGCCTTGCCAGGCGCGTACGGCCCGGGCGACCGGTTCGGTGAGCAGGTCGAGGCAGTCCGGGGCGGGTCGGGCGTCGGTGAAGTTTCCGATGGGTGCGCGCATGGATGTCACGCTAACGCACGGTGGGAGCCCCCACCGTCCCTCATCGCACCGCACTGCGAGGCACGCATGACCGCTCTGTTCGCCCTGACCACCAGCGTGCTGTGGGGGTTCTCCGACTTCGGCGGCGGCATGCTCGCCCGGCGCGTCCCCGCGCTCACGGTGGTGGTGGTGTCCCAGACGATCGCGGTGGTGGTCCTCGGGGTGATCGTGCTCGCCACCGGCGCCTGGAGCGAGGCGGGACCGCTGCTCTGGTACGCGGTCGCGGCCGGCGTCGTCGGCCCTGTCGCGATGCTGAGCTTCTACCGGGCGCTCGCGCTCGGCCCGATGGGCGTCGTCTCCCCCCTCGTCTCGCTCGCCGTCGTCGTACCGATCGGTGTGGCGCTCGCCGTCGGTGAGCGGCCCGGCCCGCTCCAAGTCGCCGGGATCGCGGTGGCGTTCGCCGGGATCGTCCTCGCGGGCGGACCCGAGCTGCGCGGGGCGCCGGTGCGGCGGCGGACGCTGGCGCTCACCCTGCTCGCCGCGTTCGGATTCGGCGGGGTGCTCGCGCTGATCTCCGAGGCCTCGACCACCGTCACCGGGCTGTTCCTCGCCCTCTTCGTCCAGCGCGTGGCGAACATCGCCGTCGGCGGGACCGCGCTGTACGTCTCCGCGCGGCGGGGCACTCCCGCGCTGCCCGACGGCGGCGGCCTGCCCGTCCTCCGGGGCGCCCTGCCCGCACTGGCCTTCGTCGGACTCGCCGACGTCGCCGCCAACGGCACGTACTCCCTCGCCGCCCACTCCGGCCCCGTCACCGTGGCCGCGGTGCTGGCGTCGCTCTACCCCGTGATCACGGCGCTCGCGGCACGCGGGGTGCTCAAGGAGCGGCTGCACGGCCTCCAGACGGTCGGCGCGGGACTCGCCCTGGTGGGAACGGTGCTGCTCGCGGCGGGCGGCTGACCCGCGGACCTCAGGCCTCCGGGTCCCATTCCGCGAGAGCCAGCAGCTGTTCGGGGGTGATCCCCTCCGGGATCGGTACCGGCGCCGGGGTGCGCAGCGGCGGCTGCCAGCCCCGCTCCGGGTCCCAGCTCCGTACGATCCGGGCCGGGGCCCCGGCCACCACCGCGTGGTCCGGCACCTCGCCCCGTACCACCGCCCCCGCGGCCACGACCACGTTCCTGCCGAGCCGCGCGCCCGGCAGGATGACCGCCCCCGTACCGAGCCAGCAACCGGACCCGATCTCCACGGGCTCGACCCTCGGCCACTGCTTGCCGACGGGCGTCCTCGGATCGTCGTAGCTGTGGTTGGTCGACGTGATGTAGACGTACGGGCCGCAGTACGTGTCGGAGCCGATGGTCACCGTGGTGTCGGCGATGACATGGCTGCCCCGACCGAGCACCACCCCGTCGCCCAGGGTCAGGACTGTCGCGGGCCCGAGGTCCAGGCCGGGCATCATTCCGGCGGTCAGCGTGACCTGTTCGCCTATGACGCAGTGGTCGCCCAGCTCGATCCACGCCTCGCCGAACACCGTGCCCTGCGGGAACGCCAGCCGGGTGCCGGTGCCGATCCTGGCGAAGCGCAGCCGCCCCGGATGCTCGGCGGTGACGGCGCCGCTCTCCTGGATCCAGCGCCACCCGCGCTGGACGGCGCGCGACGCGAGAGCGCGGCGCCAGGCGGCCAGCGAGGAGAGGACGGTTCCGTTCTTCGGCACGCACACACCGTAGTGGGGCGCGGAGGGGACGGGCCGGGCGCGGACCTGTGATCTTCCCCCCAGGCCCCTGGGGGCCGACCCTTCCCCTGTCACGGCACTCCCTCCCATATCACGGCGCCCCGCCCCTTCGGGGCACTTCCGCACAAACTCCCCCGTAGGGCTGGCACCGGCCTTTCGCGGGCCTCGCGACGCGACGCCGTGGCTAGCATGAGCGCCACTCTCTGTCTCCCCCCACACACTCCAAGTACCGAGGGACCGCGGAATGTCAGTGCCTGTCACCCCCAGCCCGCACCGCATACGCCCCGCACGATCGCTGTCGTTGACCGTCCCGCTGGCCGTGCTGGTGGTCGCCGGCGCGGCCGCGGCCACGGTGGCCGCGGCGGCTCCAGGACCGGCCCGCGCCTGGGTGACGGCCACCGCCGCCGGGGCCTGGGGCTGCGTGGCGGTCACCGTCGTCGCCGCCGCCGTGCTGGTCCGCCAGGGCCGCCGCGGCGCGGTCACGGCGGACGGCGAGGTCAGGACCGCGCAGACCCAACTGGCCCAGCTCGGCGGGGAATCGGCCCATCTGCTGAACGTCTCCCTGCCCTCGGTGGTCAAGCGCCTGCGGGACGGCGCGAGCGCCGAGGCCGCGATCGCCGCCACCACCGCGCCGTCGGACCCCCAACTGCGCCGACTGCTGGACGTGTTCGCCGCCGAGGTCGCCGCGTCGGAACAGCGCGCGGCCGACTCGCGCGCGGAGTGCGCGAAGGCCGTCGAGCAGCTCGCCCGCGCCGCGGACGACCTGGACCTCCTGATGACCAGGACGATCCCCGCGGCGCTCGGCGGGCTGCGCTCCGGCGGCTCGGCGGACACCGTGCTCGGCGGTCTCGAACCCCCCACGGACTCACGGCTGCGGATCCTGGTCGACGCGATCGTCCGCGAGTTCGCCATCAGTGAGCGGCGGGGCGCGGCGGCCCAGGCGGCCAGCGCCAAGGCGCTGAGCCGGGTGCAGGCCAAGGCCGTGAGCATGCTGGCCGATCTGCGCGAGATGCAGGACAAGTACGGCGAAGAGGTGTTCGGCGACCTGCTGAGGCTCGACCACAACACCTCCCAACTCGGGCTGCTCACCGACCGGCTCGCCCTGCTGATGGGCGGCCGCGCCAGCCGCGCCTGGAACAAGCCGATCCCGATGGAGTCCATCCTGCGCGGCGCGGTGGGCCGTATCGCCGCCTATCAGCGGGTACGGCTGCACTGCTCCAGCTCCGCCGCGATCGCCGGGTTCGCCGCCGAGGGCGTGATGCACCTCCTGGCCGAACTGATGGACAACGCGGCGAACTTCTCCCCGCCCATCGACGAGGTCCACGTCTACGTCGAGGAGCGCACGGCGGGGATCGTGGTGACCATCGAGGACAGCGGCCTGAAGATGGCCGACGCGGCGATGCGCCGGGCCGAGGAGTCCGTGTCGGGCCGGATGAACGACCTGGCGGCGCTCCAGGGGACCCGGCTCGGGCTCGCGGTCGTGGGGCGGCTGGCCGCCAAGTACCACCTGAGCGTCAACTACCGTCCTTCCTCACGCGGCGGTACGGGCGTGGTTGTCCTGTTCCCGCCGCAACTGCTCGCCCAGCAGCGGGCGGTGCTCCCGGAGCAGGCGGTACGGGCGGAGCGGGGCGCGTTCCCGGAGCAGACCGTACGACCGGAGCAGACCGTACGACCCGGGCTCGCCGACACCCCGGCGCCCGGGTCCGCCACGGCCGCCGCCCCGCACCCGCCCCTGCCCGCCCCCGCCCCGCCGGGGGACGGCCCCCGGGTGGCGACGCCCAACGGGCTGCCGGTACGGCCGCCGGGCCGCACGATGGCCGCCGCCGACCGGGGCCGCCCGGAGCCCGGACCGGAAAGCGACGCGCCCCGCACGGGCCGCGACGCGGGCTCCCAGTTCGGCGCGTTCCACCGCGCCCGTCACGGCCACCGCCCGCCGGACGACACGCCCTAGCAACCGCCCCCACGCACAAGCCCCCCAAGTCCCCCACCCGGAACGCGAGATCAGGATCATGCAGACCACTGACAACAGTCTGACCTGGCTCCTGGAGAGCCTGCTGGAACGCACCCCCGGCACCCGCCACGCCCTGGTCCTCTCCCGCGACGGACTCAAGCTCTGCTGGAGCCGGTTCCTCACCGTCGACCAGGCCGACCAGCTCGCCGCGATCTGCTCCGGCATCCAGGCGCTCGCCCAGGGCGCCTCGGTGGAGTTCGGCAACGGCAGCGGAGGCGTACGGCACTCGATGACCGAGTTCCACGGCGGGCTGCTGTTCATCGTGGAGGCCGGTGAGGGCGCCCACCTGGCGGTGGTCGCCGAGGACGGCGCCGACCCCGGTGTGGTGGGCCACCGGATGACCGAGCTGGTCGAGCAGATCGGTGAGCACCTGCGTGCCGAGCCGCGCACACTCGACCGGGAGAGTTCCCCGTCATGATCCGCAAGCCCGTCGACACCGGGGACCCCCACCGGCTGTACACCGTCACCGGTGGCCGCAGCCGGGTCGACGACGACACGTTCGACCTGGTCACCCTGATCGTCGCCGAGTGCGAACCAGCCCCCGGCATGCAGTCGGAACACGCCAGGATCCTCGGTCTGTGCCGTCATCCCACCGCGGTCGTGGAGATCTCCGCCGAGGTGAGGCTGCCCGTGACGGTGGTACGGATCCTGCTCGGCGATCTCCTCGCGACGGGCCGTATCACCGCCCGCCGCCCCCGCGCCGGGCGGTCGGTCACCTCACCGCCCGACTCCGCCTTTCTCAAGGAGGTGCTCCATGGACTCCATGCTCTCTGAACTGCCGGGCCGTACACCCCTGGCCGAAGGGGCGGAGACCGGTCTCAAGATCGTGGTCGTGGGCGGGTTCGGGGTCGGCAAGACCACGCTCGTGCGGTCGGTCAGCGAGATCCGTCCGCTCAACACCGAGGAGGTCATGACCCAGGCGGGTGTCGGTGTGGACGACCCGGCCGGGCTGACCACCAAGACGACCACCACCGTGGCCTTCGACTTCGGCCGGATCAGTCTCAACGACCGCATGGTGCTGTACCTGTTCGGGGCGCCGGGCCAGGAGCGGTTCTGGTTCCTCTGGGACCGGCTGTTCTCCGGCACCCTGGGCGCGGTGGTCCTGGTCGACACCCGGCGCATGAGCGAGTCGTGGTACGCCATCGACCGGCTCGAACACCACAAGACCCCGTTCGTGGTCGCGGTCAACCGGTTCGACGACGACGTCTCCGCGTTCTCCCTGGACGAGATCCGGCAGGCTCTGTCGCTGGCGGAGCACGTGCCGCTGATCGACTGCGACGCGCGGGTGCGCTCCTCCGGCAAGAACGTCCTGATCACCCTCGTGGACCACCTCTACGAACTGGCCATGGCCCGGGAGTTGACCCCATGACCGAACCCGCGACCGAACAACCGGTGCCCGAAGCCGGGCCCGCCGAGTCCCCCGGCCCCGGCGCCGCGCCTCCGCCGGGCTGTCCCGCGCACCCGGGCGCGGTGCGGTTGAGCGGTCTGGAGTACCAGCAGACCCCGTCCGAGCTGTACCGCGCCCTGCGCCGCGAGCACGGCACGATCGCGCCCGTCCTCCTCGACGGCGACATCCCCGCCTGGCTGGTGCTCGGTTACTCCGAGGTCTCGTACGTCACCGGCCACGACGAACTGTTCGCCCGCGACTCGCGCCGCTGGAACCAGTGGGACGCGATCCCCGCCGACTGGCCGCTGATGCCGTACGTCGGCCACCAGCCGTCGGTGCTCTTCACGGAGGGTACGGAGCACCAGCGCAGGGCCGGTGTGATCACCGAGGCGCTGGAGGCGATCGACCAGTTCGAACTCGCCCATCTGTGCCGGGAGATCGCCGAGGCGCTCATCGACGGGTTCGCCGGCGGCGGCCAGGCCGAGCTGATGACGTCGTACGCGCACGCGCTGCCGATGCGTGCCGTGGTCCGGCTGTGCGGGATGCCGGGCGGCGGCAGTGGCGACACCGACGATCTCGTACGGGATCTGCGGGTCTCCCTGGACGCGGCCGAGGACGACGACCCGGTGGCCGCGTACCTGCGGGTGCAGGCGCGGATCGAGCGGCTGGTCAAGGACAAGCGGAACAGCCCCGGTTCGGACATCACGTCCCGGATGCTGACCCACCCGGCGGGCCTCTCCGACGCCGAGATCGTCCAGGACCTGATCACGGTCATCGCCGCCGCGCAGCAGCCGACGGCCAACTGGATCTGCAACACCCTGCGTCTGCTGCTGACCGACGACCGGTTCGCGCTGAACGTGTCGGGCGGCCGGATCGGGGTGGGGCAGGCGCTGAACGAGGTCCTCTGGCTGGACACCCCGACGCAGAACTTCATCGGCCGATGGGCCGTGCGCGACACCCAGTTGGGCGGCCGGCGGATCAGGGCGGGCGACTGTCTGGTCCTGGGGCTGGCGGCGGCCAACACGGATCCGCTGATCTGGCCGGGCGGCGCGGTCGGCGCGGAGAATTCCGCCCACCTGTCGTTCAGCAACGGCGAGCACCGCTGCCCCTATCCGGCGCCGCTGCTGGCCGATGTCATCGCCAGGACCGCGATCGAGACGCTGCTGGAGCGGCTGCCCGACGTGGTGCTGTCGGTGGAACCGCACGAGCTGCGCTGGCGGCCCTCGATCTGGATGCGCGGTCTGATGTCGCTGCCGGTACGGTTCACCCCCGCGACGCGCTGAGACCGGCGGCCCGACCGCGCAGGGGGACAGGGCCGGGGCATCAGACCCCGTACACCCGGCCCGGGACGGCGGATCCCGGGCCGGTCGTACGGTCGGAGGCCACGCGGCGACCGTCCGGTGTCACGCGGCGACCGTCCGGTGTCACGCGAGGGCCGTCCGGTGTCACGCGGGGGCGGGGGTGAACACCACCGGCAGGGACCGGGGTCCCCGGGTGAACACGCCCTGCTCCACCGGGTCGAAGCCGTCGGCGAGACGGACGTCCGGCATGGCGTCCAGCAGTTGGCCGACCCCGGCCTCGATCTCCGCCTTGGCCAGCAGGGCGCCGACGCAGAAGTGCCTACCGAGCGCGAACGCCAGGTGGTCGGCGGCGGCGGAGAACGCGGTGGTCGTGGTCAGGTCGTCCCGGAAGATGTCGAAGGTGTCGGGCTCCGCGTAGCGGGAGCTGTCCCGGTTGGCCGCGCCGATCAGGCAGGTGACCGTGGCGCCCGACGGTATCGTGCCGCCGCTCACCTCGACGTCCACGGCGGTCTGCCGCATGATCATGTGGACCGGCGGGGTGAACCGGAGCGTCTCGGCGAAGGCCCGGGGGATCAGGCTCCTGTCCTCCCGCACGGCCGCGAGCTGTTCGGGGTGGAGCAGCAGGTTCGCGAAGAGCGAGGCGATCGCCTTGTCGGTGGTCTCGCCGCCGGCGGCGAGCAGCAGGCTGCAGAAGGACTTGATGTCCTCGTCGCTCATCCGTACGCCGTCGACCTCGGCCGCGCAGAGGGTGGAGAGGAGGTCGTCACCCAGGTTCTCCCGCCGGGCGTGGATGATCGGGATCATGTACTCGGCGAACTCGACCCGGGTCCGCTCCCCGTCCGCCATGACCTGCGGGTCGCCGGAGAGGTTGCCGAGGAAGGCGATGACGGCGGTGTACCAGGTGTGGAAACGTGCGTGGTCGGACTTGTCCAGGCCCAGCATGTCCACGATGACGTTGACGGGGAAGCGGGTGGCGAAGGCCTCGACCAGGTCGACGGTACCGGTGTGCCGGAAGGTGTCGATCAGCTCGCGGGCGTTGCGGTCGATGACCGGCAGGAACTTCCGCTGGAGGTCGCCGCCGCGGAAGGCGGGTGCGACGAGCGCCCGGCGTACGGCGTGCTCCCGCCCGCTGAGCTGGAGGATCGTCTTCCCGTGCACGGGCGCGATCTGCCAGTCGTAGTTCTCGGTGGTGAACACCGACTCACGGTCCTTGAAGGCCCGTTCCACGTCGTCGTACCGCGAGATGATCCAGCTGCGGGTGGCCTCGTGCCAGATGAGGGGCGCGTGCTCGCGCATGGCGCGGTAGGCCGGGTAGGGATCGGCGGCGAACTCGGCGGAGAGAATGTCGGGGATCTGCTGTGCGGTGGCCATGGAGCTCCCTCGGATCGACCCACACGATCGGAACATCCCTGCCCGCCCAGTTTATTGATGAGCCGTCAGAAGAGACACCCCGAGTGCGGAGCGACCTGGTGCCGGAGGGCCGGCGAGGGTCGCCTACGGTTCGTATGAATACCGGAGGAGAGACGGGGAGAGACGGCATGACGCACAGGGCACTGATCGCGGGGCTGGCCGGCAAGGACCCCCGGATCGACCCGGACGCCTTCCTCGCGCCGACCTGCGTGGTGGTGGGCGAGGTGACCGTGGCGGCGGGTGCCAGCGTCTGGTACCACACGGTGCTGCGGGCCGACTGCGGCCCGATCCTGCTCGGCGCGGACTGCAACATCCAGGACAACTGCACCCTGCACTCGGACCCGGGGTCGCCGCTGTCCGTCGGCGCGCGGGTGTCGGTGGGCCACAACGCGGTGCTGCACGGGTGTGTCGTCGAGGACGACGTACTGATCGGCATGGGCGCGACGGTGCTGAACGGCGCGCACATCGGCGCGGGCTCCCTGGTCGCGGCGCAGGCGCTCGTACCCCAGGGAATGCGCGTCCCGCCGGGCTCGATGGTCGCGGGGGTACCGGCGAAGGTGCGCCGACAGCTGACGGAGGAGGAAAAGGAGGGCATCAAGCTGAACGCGGCGGTCTACTCGGACCTGTCAAAAACCCACCGGGAGGCACTTTCAAGCCCGTCCGGCGATTGAGGACAACAGTGACCGCTCAGGTCACGGCCCGCACAGCCCCACCAGGGCACTTTCAAGCCCGTCCGGCGATTGAGGACAACGGTGACCGCAACGGTCACGTCCCGCACATGCCCACCGGGCACATCCAGCCCGTCCGGCGATTGAGGACACCCCGTCCCGGCGGACGGCCCCGCCTACTCCCCGGCCCGCACGGCCTCCGGCGCACCCGACTCCACCCCAGCCGCGCCAGACGCGGCAGCCGCGGACTTCTTCGCCCGATTCCGCAACACCAGCATCGACCCCACCCCGATCAACACCGCCAGCGCCAATCCCACCCAGGAGAACCGCTTGAGCCACGGCTCGGCCACCACACCCACCGTGTAGATGACCGCCGTCGTCCCCCCGGCCCACACGATCCCGCCGAAGACATTCGCGATCAAGAACTTCCAGTACGGCATGTGCAGCACCCCCGCCAGCGGCCCCGCGAAGATCCGCAGCAGCGCCACAAAACGGCCGAAGAAGACCGCCCACATGCCCCACTTCTCGAAGGACCGTTCCGCCATGGAGATCTGGGCCTCGCCGAAGTGCTTGGGGAACTTGCCGCCCAGCCAGGCGAGCAGCGGCCTGCCGCCCCTGCGCCCGATGGCGTAACCGATCGAGTCCCCGATGATCGCGCCGGCGCAGGCGCACGCACCGAGGATGTACGGGTTGATGTCACCGTGCTGGGACGCCAGCAGCGCCGCACTGACGAGGACGATCTCACCGGGCAGCGGGATGCCGAGGCTTTCGAGCCCGATCACCAGCCCCACCAGGAGATAGATACTGACCGCAGGCACGGTCTCGAGCCACTCCTGGACGTGCAACGCCGGTTCCTCCCGTATACCCGTAAACCTGCTGCGGCTGTACGGCGGGAAGCCTACCTGGTGACCGGGGACAGTCAGGCGTTCGGACGCAGCGTCCAGACGACGGTCATCTCGGCGGTCACCGCCCCGTCCGCGCGGGTGAGGTCGACGGTGACGGAAAACTCGGGGCGCTCCCCCGCGTCCAGCTGGGCGACGACGTCCGCCACCGGGCGCCCGAGCGACGCGGTCGCCGTGACGACCCCCATGGCGAGCTTCCGGTAGCTGATCGCCGCGTTCACGGCGAGCGGTACGGCGCGGTGGAGCTGGTCGCCGAACGCGGCGATCACGATCGCGCCGCTGGCGGACTCGGCCAGTGTGAACATCGCTCCGGCGTGCGGGCCGCCGACGTGGTTGTGATACTCGGGGCGGTCGGGCAGCCGGACCACGGCCCGCTCGGGAGTGGTCTCGACGAACTCCAGCTCCAGGGTCCTGGCCATGGGCACGGTGGCGGTGAGCAGTTCACCGACGGACATCTGATCAGCGCTCATACGACGATATGTTACTCATGAGTAGTACGGCTTGGCCATACCCTGACGGGGCAGCCGTGGCAGCCGGGGTACGGCCCCTCTATCGTTACTCGCCATGTGGCCAGGACAGCAGCCGCCCGGGGGCGAGCAGAACCCGCAGGACCAGAATCCCAACCCGTACCAGCAGCCGGGGTACCAGCAACCGGGATACCAGCAAGCAGGTCAACCGGGACAACCGGGATACGCACAGCCGAATCCGTATCAGCAGCCCGGCTACCAGCAGCAGCCCGGCTATCCGCCTCCACCCGGACACCCCCAGCAGCCCGGGTATCCGCAGCAGCCCGGCCAGCCGGCCGCCCCGAACCCGTACCAGCAGCCGACCGTGCCGCAGTACGCGGTGCCGGGGCAGCCGGGGCCGGGGCCGGAGCAGGCGGGACCGGGGCAGGCGGGACCGGGCGGCCCCGGTCCGTCGGGCGGCCGGAACAAGACGACGGTGGTCGCGATCCTCGCGGCCCTGGCCGTGGTCGTGGCGGCGGGCGTCACCGGATTCCTCGTGCTCGGCGGGAAGGACGACAGCGCCAAGGACACCAGGGCCGACGACAAGAAGCCCTCGGTGTCCGCGAAGCCGAGCACGTCCGGCCCCGCGGCCAATCCCCGCGACGGGGCCGCCGCGGCCAAGCCGCAGATCGCGGGCTGGAAGGTCGTCAGCAACCCCAAGTACGGGACCCAGTTCGACGTTCCGGCGGACTGGGAGGTGGAGAAGCCCACCATCGCCACGTTCTTCGAGGACGAGAAGAAGGGGGACGGCTCGCCCATCTTCTCCTTCTCCGCCCCCGCCTTCTACAAGTCCAAGTGGTGCTCGCAGGACACCGACAAGGACGGCGAGACCGAGGACAGCAGCCTGGTCGGGACGGGCACCAAGGGCGCGAGGGGCGCGAAGGACACGCCGTCTTCGGCGGAGATCCAGGCGAGTAACCTGGTCTGGGCCGCCTACGCCCAGAAGGAGCCGGAGGCGAAGCTCAAGACCATCCTGAAGACCAGCAAGGGCGCGCCGTTCACCACCACGTCCGGGCTGGAGGGCAGTTACTCGATCTCGACCACCACGGGCGTCACCAAGAAGGCCAAGTGCGAGACCGACGGCAAGGCGATCGCCTTCTCGTTCGTCAACTCCCAGGGTGAGTACGCGAGCTGGGTGGCGTTCGCCGCCAAGGGGGTGGCGGACGAGGTGCCGGACGAGACCCTGAAGAAGATCATGGGCACGGTACGGCTGGCGGGCACCTCCTGACCGGACAGCGGAAGCGCGGGGCGGCCGGATAGTCGGTTGGCACGGGGTCCGCCCGCGGGGATAGTCCTGGGGTGAGTGCATGCGCAGGCGCCCCGGGCCGCCGAACCCGCCCCCCGCGCCGCCCCGACTGGGCCGGCCGCAACTACACCCTGCTGACGACCGCCGCGTTCGTCACCAATCTGGGCAGCCAAGGGGCCCTGATCGCGTCGGCGTTCGCGGTGCTCCAGATGGGGGGCGACGGCGGGGACGTCGGGCTCGTGGCCGCGGCGCGCACCATACCGCTCGTGCTGTTCCTGCTCGTGGGCGGCGCCCTGGCGGACCGGCTGCCACGGCACCGGGTGATGGTCGCCGCCAACACCCTCAACTGCCTCTCGCAGGGGGCCTTCGCGCTGCTGGTGCTCGTGGGCGAACCGCGGCTGTGGCAGATGATGTTCCTGGCGGCCCTCGGCGGGACCGGGCACGCCTTCTTCTCCCCGGCGTCCGAGGGCATGCTGTTGTCCAGCGTCACGGGCGAACAGGCCGGCCGCGCCTTCGCGCTCTACCGGATGGCCGTGCACGGCGCCGGCATCGGCGGCGCGGCCCTGGGCGGGGCGCTGATCGCGGTGTTCGGCCCCGGCTGGGTCCTGGCCGTGGACGCGGCCGCGTTCCTGGTGGCCGCCTCGCTCCGGGCCTTTCTCGACGTCAGCCACGTCCCGGTGCGGAAGCCGGGCGGCGGCATGATCTCCGATCTGCGGGAAGGCTGGCGGGAGTTCTCGCAACGGTCCTGGCTCTGGTCGATCGTCGTGCAGTTCGCGGTGGTCAACGCCGTGGTGGTGGCGGCCGAGGGGGTGTACGGACCGCTGGTCGCCGAGGAGGAACTGGGCGGCGCGGGTCCATGGGGCCTGGCGCTCGCCGCCTTCGGCGCGGGCACCGTCACCGGCGCGCTGGTGATGATGCGCTGGCGCCCCCGACGGCTGCTGCTCGCGGGCACGCTCTGCGTCTTCCCGCTGGCCCTGCCGTCGGCGGCGCTGGCGGTGCCTCTGCCGGTCCTGCCCCTGGCGGCGGTGCTGTTCCTGACGGGCGCTTCCATCGAGGTGTTCGGCGTCTCGTGGATGACGGCGCTGCACCAGGAGATCCCGGAGGACAAGCTCTCCCGGGTCGCCGCCTACGACTGGCTGGGCTCGATCGGCATGGTGCCGGTGGCCACGGCGCTCACGGGCCCGGCGGAGGAGGCGTTCGGTCGGGACGCGGCGCTGTGGGGCTGCTCGGCGCTGGTGGTCCTGCTGACGGCGGCGGTGCTGACGGTCCCGGACGTACGCCGCCTGAGCCGCCGTACCACAAGGGTGACGGCGTCCCCCACACCCTCCTCCACGCCACTCGCCCCCTCATCCGATGCTGAAGGCACCGTCGGGCGGGCGGGGTGAGGGGACGGCGCCGGCGTCCCGTACCGCCATGGCGTCCCCGGTGAATCTCACCAGGGACGACCCGTGCTCGACGCGGGCGGGGAAGGCGTCGGAGGCGGTGCGCCGGGCGAGCGCCGCCGTGTCGATGGCGGAGTGCGAGGCGACGAGCACGGCGTTGCCGAACCGGCGCCCGCGCAGGACACCGGGCTCCGCGATCAGCGCCAGCTCCTCGAAGACCGCGGCGAAGGTGGCCAGTTGGGAGCGGAGGAAGTCGAAGGGCGCGCCGTCGGCGAGGTTGGCGAGGTAGATCCCGTCGGTACGGAGGACCCGCTCGGCCTCGCGGGCGTACTCGACGGAGGTGAGGTGCGCGGGGACCCGCGAGCCGCCGAAGACGTCGGCGACGACGACGTCCGCGGAGCGGCCCTCCGCCTGCCCGAGCCAGCGGCGGGCGTCCGCGTGGTGCACGGAGATGCCCACGCCGGCGGGTATCGGCAGCCGCTCGGCCACCAGCGCCAGCAGCCCGGCGTCGGCCTCCACGACGTGCTGGGGCGAGTCCGGCCGGGTGACGGCCACGTAGCGGGGCAGCGTGAGCCCGCCACCACCGAGATGCAGCACGGCGAGCGGCGCGCCGGGAGGCGCCACGGAGTCGACGACGTGGGCGAGACGGCGTGTGTACTCGAACTCCAGGTGGGTGGGCTCGTCGAGATCGACGTACGACTGGGGCGCCCCGTCAACGGTCAACAACCAGGCCCGCTCCCGATCGACGTCGGGCATCAACTTGGCGGTCCCATGATCCACAACCCGCACAACGGGAATCGACTCACTCACCCCCCTATTGTGCGCGCCCCACCCCACCCCGAGCCCTCCGAGCCCCCCACCCGTCCAGCCACATCCAGCCCGTCCGGCGCTTGAGGACACCTTTCAAGCCCGTCCGGCGCTTGAGGACACCCACCCCCAACCCGCACCCAACCCACCCCGCCCGGCCAAACCCAGCCCGTCCGGCGCTTGAGGACACCCTTCAAGCCCGTCCGGCGATTGAGGACAACCCGTCCAGCCAGCCAGACGCGCCCCGGTCAAGGAGACCGCTCCGCCCACACCGCCGACACCACCCCCGCAACCCCCACCGCCTGAGCCAACCCCGCCCGCGCAGCCCCACCCCGCCGCCCCGGATCCAACACGTTGTGCCCGATCGCCTTCTTCGCCGCCGCCCCCGGCGTGATGACCTCCACCCGCGCACCCCCCGCGACCAGCGCCGCCGCCTGGCTCTGCGGCCCCGCGATGACCCCGCTCCCGGACCCCACGGGCGCGATCACGACCACCCGGTCGTACCCGGCGGCCAGCTGCGCGTTGGCGGGCGAGTGCATCCCGCCGTCGATCCACTTGCGCCCCTCGATGGTCACCGGCGGCCACACCCCCGGCACCGCGCAGCTCGCGGCCACCGCGTCCACCACCGGCACCCCGCTCTCCCGGTCGAAGACCCGAAGCTCCCCGGTGAGCGCGTCCACGGCGGTGACGGCGAACGCCCGCTCCGGCCAGGTGTCGACGAGGATCCGCGAGGCGATCACGGCCCGGCGTTCCGCCTCGGGCTCCGTCGCGGCGGCCAGCGCGTACCGGCCGATCCTCTGCCCGTACGCCTCCGGGGTACGGGAGACGAGCATCGCGCGGGCGTAACGGAACAGGACCGCCGCGCCCAGCCGCGCCGGCCGCTCGTCCCCGGGCGGAGTCAGCTGCCGCTCGTACAGCGCCTCGACGTCATGCGTCCCGGCGGCGATCTGCGCGCCGACCACCGAGCCCGCCGACGTGCCGATGATCAGATCCGCCGTGGTCAGGTCCGTGCCGGCGACGCGGAGACCGTGCAGGACACCGATCGTCCAGGCGACACCGGTGACCCCGCCGCCGCCGAGGACCAGGGCCGTACGCGTCATGATTGCCGCCTCTCCCGCACCGGACCCACCACCGGGCCCAGAAGGAAGTGTCGCGCACGAAGGCGGAACACGGCTCCCGCCGTACGCCGGACCCGTATCCCGCCCCGTACGCCGGACCCGGCTTCCGCCGTACACCGGACCCGTATCCCGCCGTACGCCGGACCCGGCTCCCGTACGAACACAGGAGCCGGACCCAACGCCTCAACCAGGCAAAACGCGCCCGCGCACCCCCCCTAGAGCAGCGACGTCACCGTCCCCGCCCCGACCGTGCGGCCCCCCTCCCGGATCGCGAAGCCGAGCCCCGGCTCCAGCGGGATGTCACGGCCCAGCTCCACGGTCATGGTGACCGTGTCGCCGGGGCGCGCGACGCCGATGTCGCCCAGGTCCACGTCGCCGACCACGTCGGCCGTACGGATGTAGAACTGCGGCCGGTACCCGGTGGACACCGGAGTCGTACGGCCGCCCTCCCGCGCGGAGAGCACGTACACCCGCGCGGTGAAGCGCCGGCTCGGCGCCACCGTGTCCGGCGCCGCCACCACGTGCCCGCGGCGGATCGCGTCGCGTGGCATCCCGCGCAGGAGCAGCGCGACGTTGTCCCCGGCCTCGGCGGACTCCATCGGCTTGCCGAAGGTCTCCAGGCCGGTGACGGTACTGGCCTGCGGCCCCAGGTCGGCACCCAGGACCTCCACCTTGTCGCCCACGCGCACGGTGCCGCGCTCGATCGCGCCGGTCACGACCGTCCCGCGCCCGGTGATGGTGAGGACGTTCTCCACCGGGAGCAGGAACGGCGCGTCCGTGTACCTGACAGGAAGCGGCACATACGTGTCGACCGCGTCGAGCAGCGCCTCGATCGACCCCGTCCAGCGCGGGTCGCCCTCCAGCGCGCGCAGACCCGACACCCGGACGACGGGCGTCGTGTCCCCGCCGTACCCCTGCGAGGTGAGCAGCTCGCGCACCTCCAGCTCGACCAGGTCCGTGAGCTCGTCGTCGCCCGCGTCGGCCTTGTTGAGGGCGACGACGATGTGGTCGACGCCGACCTGGCGGGCGAGCAGGACGTGCTCGGCGGTCTGCGGCATGATCCCGTCGAGCGCGGAGACGACGAGGATCGCCCCGTCGAGCTGGGCGGCCCCGGTGACCATGTTCTTGATGTAGTCCGCGTGACCCGGCATGTCGACGTGCGCGTAGTGGCGGGTGTCGGTCTCGTACTCGACGTGCGCGATGTTGATGGTGATCCCCCGCGCCGCCTCCTCCGGCGCCCGGTCGATCCGGTCGAAGGGGACAAAAGTGCCGGTCCCGCGGTCGCTGAGGACTTTGGTGATGGCGGCGGTGAGGGTGGTCTTGCCGTGGTCGACGTGGCCCATGGTGCCGATGTTCAGATGCGGCTTGGTGCGTACGTATGCCGTCTTGGACATGATGGTCCGGTCCCTTCAAGGAACTCGAAGCGTGAGAGGGACCCCCTGGACTCGCCGACCCTCCCCCTGCGGGGTCCGCCGGACGATCCGGGAAGGGTCAGCTTCGGGCGCCGTCGACGGGCGCCGCGGCGGCGACAGCGGCTGCTGCCGCCGCGTCAGCCGCGAGGAACGCGGCAGCCTTCGGCGCGTCCGCGACTGCGGACGGCGCTGCGAGGAAGGCGTACCGGAACATGTCTCGATGGTCGTCCACGACTGCCGCGACGTCGAATGGTTTTACGCGCGGGCAGGGCGCCCGGCAGCGGCGGCAAGCGCGTCTGACTGCTCACATCGCACCCCTCGCCCGTCCCTGGTGCGGCGATCACACCTGTTCGTCGGCTAGTCTCCCGGGATGCTCGACACCGCCACCCGGCCTGCGCCGGGCATCGCTGTCCGCTGCTCCAGGGCGTTGCGCTCGCCCTGGTCGCGGTTCGCTCTCCTTGTGGCGGTGCTGGGCGCCGCCGGGTCGCTCGTGCTGGTGTACGAACCGCAGAGACTCCTGTCGGAGGGCTGGCCCGCCCGGCTCACCGGCGGCGCGGCGGTCGTGCTGTTCGCGCTGGCGTACGGCGTGTGCGCGGTGGCGTTTGTCCCACGCCCGCTGCTCAACCTCGCGGCGGGGGCACTGTTCGGTACGGCGCTCGGGCTGCCGGCGGCGCTCGCGGGGACGGTGCTGGGCGCGGGACTGGCGTTCGGTCTCGGCCGTTTTCTCGGCCAGGACGCATTGCGGCCGCTGCTGCGGGGGCGCTGGATGGAGGCGGCCGACGGCCAGTTGAGCCGGCACGGCTTCCGGTCGATGCTGGCGGTACGGCTCTTCCCGGGGGTGCCGTTCGCGGCGGCGAACTACTGCGCCGCGATCTCCCGTATGGGGTGGATCCCGTTCCTGCTGGCGACGGGCATCGGCTCGATCCCGAACACGGCGGCGTACGTGGTGGCGGGCAGCCGCGCCTCCTCACCGACGTCACCGATCTTCCTGGTGGCGATGGGCTTCATCGTGCTGACGGGCGCGGCGGCAACAATCGTGGCGTGGCGCAAACGCGACGCCCTGCGAGGCGGCGGCGCCTGACGACACGTCACATCCAGCCCGTCCGGCGCTTGAGGACATCTTTCAAGCCGTCCGGCGCTTGAGGACACCCACCCCCTCCCGAACCAATCCCACCCCGCTCAGCCATATCCAGCCCGTCCGGCGCTTGAGGACACCTTTCGAGCCGGTCCGGCGATTGAGGACACGTTCAAGCCCGCCCGGCGATTGAGGACAACGCGTGGCCCCCGGCCGCGCAACCCCGCAACGCCACCGCGTCACCGCGCCCCGCGATCCCCCCAGAGATCCCCACCCACCGGCACCTCCAAGAACCGCCCCACCTCCGCGTCCGTCACCCCGGACAACTCCCGGGGAGCCCACCGCGGAGCCCGATCCTTGTCGATGACCTGCGCCCGAATCCCCTCCACCAGATCCGCCGTGCCGAGCGCCGCGCACGACGCCCGGTACTCCCGCTCCAGCACCCGCTCCAGCGTCGGCAGCGCCCGCGCCGCCCGCAACGACGCCAGCGTCGCCTTGAGCGCGGTGGGCGACCGCGTCAGGATCGTCTCGGCCGCCTCCTTCGCCGCCGGATGCCCGTGCCCGTACAACCGGTCGACGATCTCCTCGACCGTGTCGGCCGCGTAACACCCGTCGATCCACACGCGATCGGCCGCGAGCCGCCCCTCGGGCGCGACCCCGGCGTACCGCGCCACCACGTCCTGGACCGCTTCCTCGCCCTCGCCCTCCCCCTCCGCGAGCGCGCCCGACAGCGCACCCCACCGCTCCGCCCGCACAAAATGGTCCGCGAGCCCGCACAGCAGCGCGTCCGCCGCCCCCACCACCGCCCCCGTGAGCGCCAGATGCGTACCGAGCTCCCCCGGCGCCCGCGACAGCAGATACGTCCCACCGACGTCCGGCACCAGGCCAATGCCCGTCTCCGGCATGGCGACGGCCGACCGCTCGGTGACGATCCGTACGCTGCCGTGCGCGGATATCCCGACCCCGCCGCCCATCACGATGCCGTCCATGAAGGCGACGTACGGCTTCGGATACCGGGCGATGTACGCGTTGAGCCGGTACTCGTCGCGCCAGAACTCCGCCGACGCGCCCCCGCCCGCCCGCGCGTCCTCGTAGATGGCCCGGATGTCACCGCCCGCGCAGAGCCCGCGCTCACCGGCCCCGGAGATGACCACCGCACGCACCCGGTCGTCCCGCTCCCACGCGGCAAGGGCGTCGGAGATCGCCGAAACCATCGCGTGCGTCAGCGCGTTGAGGGCCCGCGGCCGGTTGAGGGTCAACTGGCCGACGCTCTCCTGACGGGGAGTCAGGACATGCTGTTCGTCCACGTTCCGTACGCCTTCTTCTTGAGAGGTCACGCGTGGTGAGAGGTCACGCGTTCTTCCGGGGCGGTCACGCGCCGGCGCCCGGCCGCCCCAGCGCCTCGATGATCCGGTCGGCCGCCAGCGTCGGGGTCAACGTGCCTTCCCGTACCCGCTGTTCCAGTCCGGGCGCCAGCTCCCGCACCTCCGGGTGCTCACGCAACCGGTCCAGGAGGTGGTCACGGACCATCGACCAGGTCCAGTCGACCTGCTGGTCACGGCGCTTGCGCTCCAGCCGGCCGTCCGCCTCCAGGACCGCGCGGTGCTGTTCCAGCCGGTCCCAGACCACGTCGAGCCCCGTGCCCTCCCGGGCGCTGCAACTGAGCACCGGCGGCGTCCAGGCCGCGTCCACGGGATGCATCAGCCGCAGCGCGCCCGCGAGTTCACGCGCGGCCGAGCGCGCGTCGCGTTCGTGGGGACCGTCGGCCTTGTTGACGGTGATGACGTCCGCCAGTTCCAGGACGCCCTTCTTGATGCCCTGGAGCTGGTCGCCGGTGCGCGCGAGGGTGAGGAGCAGGAAGGAGTCGACCATGCGGGAGACCGTGGTCTCGGACTGGCCCACTCCGACGGTCTCCACCAGCACCACGTCGTACCCGGCCGCCTCCATCACCACGATCGTCTCGCGCGTCGCCTTCGCCACACCCCCCAGCGTGCCCGCGGTCGGCGAGGGCCTGACGAAGGCCGCGGGGTCGACCGCGAGGCGCTCCATCCGCGTCTTGTCGCCGAGAATGGACCCGCCGGTCCTGCTGGAGGACGGGTCCACGGCCAGCACCGCGACCCGGTGCCCGAGGCTGGTGAGCATCGTCCCCAGCGCGTCGATGAAGGTGGACTTGCCCACGCCGGGCACCCCGCTGATCCCGATCCGGCGCGCCTTGCCCGCGTACGGCAGCAACTCGGTCAACAGCCCCTGCGCGAGGGCCCGGTGGTCGGGGCGGGTGGACTCCACCAGCGTGATGGCCCGGGCGATGTACGCGCGCGAGCCGTCCAGGACACCCTTGGTGTAGCTGTCGAGGTCGATCCGTGGCGGCACGCGCTCACCCCTCGTGGCCCAGCGCCGCGGTGAGCGCCTTGAGCAGATCGAGCGCCGCGTCGGGGATCACGGTGCCGGGCGGGAAGACGGCGGCGGCCCCGGCGCGGTGCAGTTCCTCGATGTCCTGCGGCGGGATGACCCCGCCGACGACGATCATGATGTCCTCACGGCCCTCGGCGGCGAGCTGCTCGCGCAGCGCCGGTACGAGGGTGAGGTGCCCGGCGGCCAGCGACGAGACGCCGACGATGTGCACATCGGCCTCCACCGCCTGCCGCGCCACCTCACCGGGCGTCTGGAACAGCGGGCCGACGTCGACGTCGAAGCCCAGGTCGGCGAAGGCCGTGGCGATCACCTTCTGCCCCCGGTCATGCCCGTCCTGGCCCATCTTGGCGACCAGGATGCGCGGGCGGCGGCCTTCCGCGCGCTCGAAGTCCTCGACCGCGGCGCGGGTGCGCTCGACGGCCGGGGAGGTGCCTGCCTCGTTCCGGTACACACCGGAGATCGTACGGATCTGTCCGGCGTGCCGCCCGTAGACCTTCTCCAGGGCGTCGGAGATCTCGCCGACGGTCGCCATCGCGCGGGCCGCGTCCACGGCGAGGGCGAGGAGGTTTCCCTCAAGACCGGGGCCGGGGCCGGACTCGGCCGCCGCGGTGAGGGCGCGCAGCGCGTCCTGGCAGGCGCCGTCGTCGCGCTCCTCCCGCAGCCGGCGGAGCTTGTCGAGCTGCTGGGCCCGTACGGACGAGTTGTCGACCTTGAGGACGTCGATCTTCTCGTCGGTCTCGACCCGGTACTTGTTGACGCCGATGACGGGCTGGCGCCCGGAGTCGATCCGCGCCTGGGTACGGGCCGCCGCTTCCTCGACCCGCAGTTTGGGGATGCCCGCGTCGATCGCCTGAGCCATGCCGCCCGCCGCCTCGACCTCCTCGATGTGCTGCCAGGCGCGCCGCGCGAGGTCGTACGTCAGCTTCTCGACGTACGCGCTGCCGCCCCAGGGGTCGATGACCCGGCCGGTGCCCGACTCCTGCTGGAGGAGCAGCTGAGTGTTGCGGGCGATCCGCGCCGAGAAGTCGGTGGGCAGGGCGAGCGCCTCGTCGAGCGCGTTGGTGTGCAGGGACTGGGTGTGTCCCTGGGTGGCCGCCATCGCCTCCACGCAGGTGCGGGTGACGTTGTTGAAGACGTCCTGTGCGGTCAGGGACCAGCCGGAGGTCTGTGAATGGGTGCGCAGCGACAGTGACTTGGCGTTCTGCGGGTCGAACTTCTTCACCAGCCTGGCCCAGAGGAGCCTGGCCGCACGCAACTTGGCGATCTCCATGAAGAAGTTCATGCCGATGGCCCAAAAGAAGGAGAGCCTCGGTGCGAAGGCGTCGACGTCAAGTCCCGCGCCCAGCCCGGCCCGTAGGTACTCCACCCCGTCGGCCAGGGTGTACGCCAGCTCCAGGTCGGCTGTCGCGCCGGCTTCCTGGATGTGGTAGCCGGAGATGGAGATGGAGTTGTAGCGCGGCATCTTCCGCGAGGTGTACGCGAAGATGTCGGAGATGATCCGCATCGACGGCGTCGGCGGGTAGATGTAGGTGTTGCGGACCATGAACTCCTTGAGGATGTCGTTCTGGATGGTCCCCGCCAGCTTCTCGGGCGGTACGCCCTGCTCCTCGGCGGCCACGATGTACAGCGCGAGCACGGGCAGCACCGCGCCGTTCATCGTCATCGACACGCTCATCCGGTCCAGCGGGATGCCGTCGAAGAGCCGCCGCATGTCGTAGATCGAGTCGATGGCCACCCCCGCCATGCCGACGTCGCCGGTCACGCGCGGGTGGTCGCTGTCGTAGCCGCGGTGGGTCGGCAGGTCGAAGGCGACCGACAGGCCCTTCTGCCCAGCCGCGAGGTTGCGCCGGTAGAACGCGTTGGACTCCTCGGCGGTGGAGAACCCGGCGTACTGCCGGATGGTCCAGGGCTGATTGACGTACATCGTCGGGTACGGCCCGCGCAGGTACGGCGCGATGCCCGGGTACGTGGACAGGAAGTCGAGGCCCGCCGTGTCGCGCGCGGTGTAGAGCGGCTTGACGGCGATGCCCTCGGGGGTGTGCCAGACGAGTTCGGCGGCGGCCTTGCCGGTGTGTTCCTCCACCGCCCCGCGCCACTGGTCCTCGGAGCCTGTCGCGGCGCCGGGGCCGAGTTCGATCTCCGAGAAGTCGGGGATTCCCATCACGCCACTCCCATCCGGTCGAGTACGGAGCCGAGGACCGCGACGGCGTCGCCGCCCGCGACGACGAACTGGTCCACTCCGGCCTGTCGGTACGTCTCCTCCTGCTCACCGGGCCGCCCGGCGAGGAACACCCTGAGCGCACCGGCCGAGACGAAGGCCCGTGCGACAGGCGCCGCTCCCTCGGCGTACAGCGCGTCGCTGGAGCAGATGCAGGCGACGGCGGCCCCGCTGCGGGTGAACGCGCCGGCCGCTGTGTCCGCGTCCACGGACACCGGGTCGTGGACGGCTTCGATCCCGCCGGCCTGGAAGAGCCCGGCGGCGAACGAGGCCCGCGCGGTGTGGGCCGCGGCCGGGCCGAGCGCGGCCAGGAAAACACGCGGCCTGGCTCCGGTGGCCGCGAGGTGGGCGTCCGAGCGGGCGCGCAGGGCCTCGAACGCCTCGTCGCGGTGGACGACGGGAAGCCCCCCGGCCGCGCCGGGGGCGGTGGGCGCCGGCGCTTCCGGTGCGGGCTCGCGTACCACCGGGGCCTGGTCGAGCAGCGGGAACTCACTGACGCCGGTGATGGGTTCGCGCCGCCGGGCCAGCCGGCCGGAGCGTTCCTCCCAGGTGGCCGCGAGCCGTTCGCCGATCAGTCCGCCGTGCAGGGCCGCGCGCAGTCCGCCGGCCCGCTCGATCTCCTGGAACCACGCCCAGGCGGCCCGCGCGAGGTCGTCGGTGAGCCGCTCGACGTACCAGGACCCGCCCGCCGGGTCGGTCACGCGTCCCAGATGCGACTCCTCCAGCAGGATCGTGGACGTGTTGCGGGCGACCCTGCGGGCGAACGCGTCGGGCAGTCCGAGCGTGTGGTCGAAGGGCAGGACGGTCACGGCGTCGGCGCCGCCGAGCCCGGCCGCCAGCGAGGCGACGGTGGTACGCAGCATGTTCACCCAGGGGTCCCTCCGGGTCATCATCACGGGTGAGGTCACGGCGTGCTGGCGCTGCGCCCGCGCGGCGGGTCCGGCACCGCCGACCTCGGCCACCCGGGCCCAGAGCCGGCGTGCGGCACGGAGTTTGGCGATGGTCAGGAACTGGTCGGCGGTGGCCGCGTACCTGAATTCGAGCTGTCCGCAGGCGTCTTCGACGGAGAGTCCGGCCGCGGTGAGGTCCCGCAGCCAGGCCACGCCGGTGGCGAGCGAACAGCCCAGCTCCTGGGCGTCGGACCCGCCGGCCTGGTGGTAGGGCAGCGCGTCCACGGACACGGCGCGCAGCCCGGGGTACTCCCGCGCGCAGAGCACGGCGAGTTCGGCCGCCTGCCCGACCCCGTCGGCCGACTCCGCTCCCGTACGGGCGAGTTGACCGTACGGATCGGCGCCGAGCGTGCCCTTCGCCTGATGCGGCGCCACCTCGCGCTCCCGGTGGAGCCGCAGCAACTCCTGGGCGGCGGGGGCGAATTCGTCCCCGGCGTCAAGGGCGACCGGCGCCAGGTCGAGGTAGACGCCGTCGAGCGCGGTGCCGAGCGCGGACACCGGCACCCCGGCGGATCCCACGGACAGCCAGAGCGAGGTGACCCCGTTCTCCAGATCGGCCAGCACCGCTTCGTTCGTCAGGGCCGGATCGGTACGGGCGTGCCGCTGGCGTACGTCCCAGCCGGCGACGGCGGCCCCCTCGGCCCGGCTGCCCCGGGTGAACGGCGCGAACCCCGGATACCCCTCGGCCACCGGAGCGTCGTCGGCGGTATAGAGGGGGGAGGTCGACAGGCCGTCCTGGAGCCGTGTGGACAGCGCTTCCTCGGCCGCCGCACCCGACGTCTCCCGGCCCGATTTGCGCAGGACGCCCGCTACCAGGCTCTGCCACTCCTCGCGGGTCGCGTCGGGAAACTCGGCGGCGAGGGAAAGCCCGTCATCAGGCAGAACCGTCATGCTCAGATGCTATGACAGCCCGCTGAACGAGCAGCAGAGCGCACCGCTGTGACGTTGCACTCCCTTGTCCGCCCCGGAGTGCACAGCCGCTCCTCCTCGCGTTTCCCACTCCTCACTCCCTTCGCTCCCCCCGCGCACGGGCACTTAGCACGCGGACGCTAGGCTGCACCGGAACCGACACGTGATCGCCGCCACTTGTTTCGGATCGGCGTCACCGATGCAGGTCACCGTCGCGGGTCCCCGACCCCCGACAACGCCGTGTTTCGCCGTGTCCGTCCCGTCAGCCCTGTCCACCCTGTCAACGAAGAGTCAGCGTGACCAGGACCGCCCGCCCGTCCATATGATCCAATCCTCGTACCGCCCGTCAGCTCCCGCTCCGCCACTGCGCCGTGGTTCAGCCGGCCAGTGCACGATGATTCCTTGGATGGCGTAGTACCTCATGTCTTGGTTCGAATCTTTCATCCTTGGACTCGTCCAGGGGCTGACCGAGTTCCTGCCCATCTCCTCCAGCGCGCACCTGCGGCTCACCGCGGCGTTCGCCGGCTGGCACGACCCGGGCGCGGCCTTCACGGCCATCACGCAGATCGGCACGGAAGCGGCCGTGCTGATCTACTTCCGCAAGGACATCGCGAGGATCATCTCGGCATGGTCCCGGTCGCTGACGAACAAGGCGCTGCGCTCCGATCATGACGCGCAGATGGGGTGGCTGGTCATCGTGGGCTCGATCCCCATCGGTGTCCTGGGCATCACGTTCAAGGACCAGATCGAGGGCCCCTTCCGCGATCTGCGGCTGATCGCCACGACACTGATCGTGATGGGCATCATCCTCGGCATCGCCGACCGGCTGGCGGCCCGCGACGAGGCCGGCGGCAAGCACCGCGCCGTCAAGGTCCGCAAGTCCCTCCAGGACCTGGGAGTCAGGGACGGCCTGATCTTCGGCATCTGCCAGGCACTGGCGCTGGTTCCGGGCGTCTCCCGCTCGGGCGCCACGATCAGCGGTGGCCTCCTGATGGGCTACACCCGCGAGGCGGCGGCCCGTTACTCCTTCCTGCTCGCGATCCCCGCGGTGCTGGCGTCCGGCGTGTTCGAACTCAAGGACGCGACCGAGGGCCACGTCTCCTGGGGCCCCACCATCTTCGCGACGATCATCGCGTTTATTGTTGGATATGTCGTCATTGCCTGGTTCATGAAGTTCATCACCACGAAGAGCTTCATGCCGTTCGTCGTCTACCGGATCCTCCTCGGCATCGCGCTGTTCTTCCTGGTGGGCACGGACACCCTGAGCCCGCACGCGGGAGAGTCGGCGGGCTGACGGACCAAAACCCACGCGGCCGGAGCCCCCGCGGGGACATCGCTGTGGGGGCCACCCCGTAAGAAGAGGGTTAAAACCCCCCGGATCCGAGTGTGAGCAAGGACGCTCCCCGATCGGTCACTTCGCGCCCTGGCTGCGCCTACGCTAGTCGTATGTCCTCTTCTTCCCCTTCCGCTTCCGCGGTGTCCGGCGCCGTCGCGGCCAACGAGCGCATCCGTGCGCTCGTCGACGCGGCCGACGGGACGTGGCCTGCCGAGGCGTACGAAGTGCTGCTGCTCGAATGGGCCGCCGCCCTCCGCCCCGACGTGAACCGGGCCGCCTAGCCCCCTTCCCTCCCGTCCCCCAGCGCCGGCCGTGCGGCCCGAGGTCCACCCATGGATATGGACATGGCCCGAGGAGACTGAGAAGACAGATGACCACTCCTGACACCGCAGAGCTCGATGCCGGGGAACCTGACGCCGGGGAACCGGACACCGCCGCCGAGGAGAAAGCCGGCCGGCACGCGGTGCGCCGCAGGGCCCGGGGAATGTCGCACCACGAGGTCGCGGCCGCTCTGGAGGACGCCCGCAGCCGACTGCCCGAGGAGAGCGGCGACGGCGGCGAGGTAGAAGCCACGGACGACCCGTCCAACGCCCGCACCCTCGCCGAGTTCGAGGAGTGGGAACGCATCGAGGCACTGCTCGCGGTCCACGCCGGCACATACGACCCCGACACCGACGCCTTCGTCCAGGGCGGCCTGGCCGGCGAGGCGGACCGCCGCGCGGCCGAGCGAGCCGAGGCGGCCGACCCCGGCGAGGCCGGAGACACACTGCTGCGGGCGCTGTCCCGTGCAGGTGTCCTCGACGGACCGGGCGGATCCGGCCCCTCCGCCGACGAGGTCACGGCGATCGCGACCCGACTGGCCCAGGCGGATCCCGAAGCCGCCCTCGCGGTGAGCCGCTGGATCGACACGGCGTCAGACCACACACCTCCTTCCTGAAGCAACGGCACGCCTGATGGCGTGTCAGTTCCGGGTCGGCGACACCACGGATCGTAGGCTGAGCCGACGGCCCGGCAGTCCCGGGCGTCGCCCCACGAGGACGCCACAGATCTCTGTGCCGAGCGCCTGACCTGCATGTGCGCCTCCCCCCACCACGACCCCGGAGGCGACAATCAGTTCCCGTTTCCTTACGCCTCGCGTCTTCACCAGCCTCCCCTTGGCGGGCAACTACGCCGCCGCGGTCACCCTCGCGCTGCTCGCGCTGAGTCCGTTCCTCGTACTCACCACGGCGCTCTCCCTCTTCCCTGAGATTCTCATGAAGGAACTGGACGCCAGCCGGTTCCAATTGCAACTCACGAGCGGACTTTCGAACGCCGGATACGCGTTCGGCGCGGTGGTGGCCGCCGACCTCTTCCAACGGCTGCCCGGACGCCATCTCTACATCTTCTGTGAGTCCGGCTTCGTGGTGGCCGCCGTGCTGGCACTGAGCGCCCAGGAAATCGGGCAGTTCATGGCCGGTGTCATCCTCCAGGGCCTGTTCACCGGCATGCTGCTGGTCCTCTCGCTGCCGCCGCTCATCCTCACCCACGGTGTGGACCGTCTGCCGACCACCGCCGCGGTCATCAGCCTCGGGCTGTTCGGCATGGTCACCGCCGGCCCCGTGATCGGCGGACTGGTCGGCAGCTACAGCGGCTGGCGGCTGCTGTACACCTCCGTCGCCGTGCTGGCCGCGATCGGTCTGACCGTCGGCGCCATGACCTTCGAACCCAACGAACCCCCGGCCCGGGGAGCCCGCTTCGACTGGACGGCCATCCCCCTCGCCTTCGGCGCCACCATGCTGCCGTTCTTCGGTGTCTCCTGGCTGTCGCGCGGCGATTTCAGCGACTGGGAGTTCATCGCGCCGGTGGTTGTCGGCGTCGCCCTGGGCGCCCTCCTGCTGGTGACTCAGTACAGCAAGACCAAACCGCTGATGCCGGTGCGGCCGATCAGCAACACACTGCCGGTCACAGGAACACTCAACGCCATGGTCGTAGGCGCCTCCTTCACCACCCTGCTGGAGCTCACCGAGGTCTACATGCTCCAGGTGTCCGGGTACTCCTCCGTGAAGACCGGACTGCTCATCGCCCCTCAGATCGTCGGCGTCGTGGTTTCCGCCCTCCTGTTCCGCAAGATCATGGTCACCCGCTGGACGCCGTACATGGCGCTCTCCGGCCTCCTCAGCATCGTCATCGCCGCGGCGGTGCTGTTCGCCCTGACCCCGACCAACGCGGCCACCATCGTCCCCATCGTCGCGATCCTCCTGGGGTACGGCGCAGGCGCCGGTGTGGTCCCCGGTCTGTTCCTGGCCGGTTTCTCCGTGACCGCCGTGCAGATCGGTCCCACCTTCGCCCTCGTCGAACTGCTGCGCTCCGAGGCCGCGTTCCTGATCGGCCCCGTTCTCGTCCATCTCGCCATGATCCAGAGCAGTTTCACGGACGGGTTCCAGCTGTCTCTGGAGATCATGCTGGCCTTCACCGCCGCCTCGGCCGTCATCCTGCCGGGACTGTTCCTGCTCGGCGGCGCCCGCCCGGAGCCGCCGAACCTCGAAGGCTGGATGTCCGGCGCCTCGACCGGCTACCACTCCCCGCGGATCGCCAACAAGATCCGCAAGCCCCTGCCCTCGTCGTAAGCGACGGCCGGCGGCTCTGTCCTCTACCCCCGCCCTCCACACCCGCGAGTCTTTCCCGGGGGCTCCACCGACCGGTCGGTGGAGCCCCCTCCCGCACATATAGGGGACAAAGCACCGGTCGGGCTTGGAGACAGGACCACGCTCTCTTCTGTCTCCTCGTCCGTCGCGTCGGTCTCCTCGTCCGTCGCGTTCTCGTCCGCGTTCGGTTCTGTCGCCATGAGGTGCTCCCGTTCGTGTGTGTCGGATGATCACTGTCATTGCGGCGCCTCACCGAGTAGACGCCGGCCGGACTCAAAACGTGAGCCGCCGGTGCGCCGCAAAGAAATCTCCCGCCCGACCTCACGTTTCGCGTCGCCCCAGCGTCTACGAGATGTGAAAGGCGATCCGTCCGGGATCGTCACCGGTTCGGGGAAGGGAACATTCCATGCAGACCTTGAGCAGCCGCAGGGTGCATACGACGATCGAGTCGCCGCTCGGCGATCTCACGGTGGTCGCGGAAGACGACACATTGACAGGGCTCTACTTCGCGGACCACCGCCGCGGCCCGGCGACCGACTCGCTCGGCGTGCGCGAGGAAGCGGGCTTCGAGGAAGTCAGGCGTCAGCTCGGTGAATACTTCGCTGGAGAGCGGCGCGAGTTCGCTCTGCCGCTGACTGCCGTCGGGGACGCGTTCCAGCAGCGTGTGTGGCAGCTGCTTGCCCGCATTCCCTACGGCCGGACACGTTCTTATGGTGACCTCGCGCGTCAGCTGGGGGATCCGGCGCTCGCGCAGGCCGTGGGCGCGGCGGTCGGGCGCAATCCGATCAGTGTGATCGTGCCCTGCCACCGCGTGGTGGGCGCCGACGGCAGCCTCGTGGGCTATGCGGGCGGGCTGGGGCGCAAGCGGCACCTGCTGGACCTGGAAGAGCCCGCACCGGCCAAAGCCGATCGGCTTTTCTGACGTGGCGACCTCACGTTCGGCGCCGCCGGTTCGTTTACCAGGTGTGACCAAGCCACCCTTCCAACAGATCGTGACCGAGTACGGGCCCATGGTGCTCCGCGTCATCCGCGCCGTCCTCGGGCCGGACGACGCCGAGGACGCGTGGTCGGAGACTTTTCTCGCGGCGATGAAGGCCTATCCCGACCTGCCGTCCGAGGCCAATGTGGAGGCCTGGCTGGTGACCGTCGCCCATCACAAGGCGATCGACGCCACCAGGGCCAACGCGCGTCGGCCGGCCCCGGTGGAGGAGCTGCCAGAACGTCCCAGCCGCATCGGCAGACCGCAGGACTGGGACGGAGACCTGTGGCAGGCCCTCAAGGCCTTGCCCGAGCGGCAGCGCCAGGCGGTGGCGTACCACTACCTGGCGGGTCTGCCGTACAAAGAAATCGGCGCACTGACCGGTTGCAGTGCCGCCGCCGCACGCCGGGCCGCGGCCGACGGAATCAAGACTCTGCGCAGCACATATCCAAGAGATACCGACGAGATGGGAGTGGCCCGAAGGTGATGAACGCATCCGACCCGGAGACCAGGCGCCTGTTCGCGGCGCTGCCTTCACACGACAACCAGGTGCTGACCCGGCTGGAGGCCCGGCTCGTCGCACAGGCGGAGGAGGAGGGAATCCTCGACGTCGCCTACCGCACCCTGGACACCCCGGCCGGGAACCTGCTGCTCGCCGCCACCGAACAGGGGCTGGTCAAGGTCGCCTACGCGGTCCAGGACCACACGGAGGTCCTTCAGAAGCTCGCGGAGACGATCGGGCCGCGCATTCTGCGCGCGCCTGCCCGGCTCGACGAGGCCAGCCGGCAGATCGACGAGTATTTCGCCGGCCGGCGCAAGCGGTTCGACCTGCCGCTGGACTGGCGCCTGTCCAAGGGCTTCCGTCGTGACGTGCTCAGCCACCTCGGCCAGATCGGCTACGGACACACCGAGAGCTACGCGGAGGTAGCCGTCGCCTCCGGCAGCCCACGAGCCGTCCGGGCCGTGGGAACGGCGTGCGCCACCAACCCCCTGCCGGTTGTGGTGCCGTGCCACCGCGTGGTGCGCTCCGACGGATCGGCCGGCCAGTACGTAGGCGGTGTGGACGCCAAGCACATCCTTCTCACCCTGGAGACAGCAGCATGACCACCACAACAAAGCGGAAGCACACCGGCGGCGCGGCCGCCACCACAAAGGCCACCTCGGAAGCAGAGGAGAGGGACGTGTTCGCCCGGCGGGTGGGCGCTGCGGACTGGGACACGGTAACCGACGAGATCAACGCGTACGGATGTGCGCTCCTGCCCCAGTTGCTCACCCCCGCCGAGTGCGCGGATCTCAGTCTGCTCTACGAGCGGTCCGATCTGTTCCGCTCCACGATCGACATGGGACGCCACCGCTTCGGCAGCGGCGAGTACCGCTACTTCGACCGGCCCTTCCCCGAGGCGGTGCAGCGGCTGCGCGAGGAGTTGTATCCGCGACTGCTGCCAGTGGCCCGTGACTGGTACGCCAAGCTCGGCCGGGACGCCGAATGGCCCGAGTCGCTGGCGGAGTGGCTGGAGATATGCCACCGGGCGGGGCAGGAACGGCCCTCACCGATCCTGCTGCGCTACGGGGCGGGGGACTGGAACGCACTGCACCGCGATGTGTTCGGCGAGAAGGTCTTTCCGCTCCAGGTGGTCGTCAATCTGAACGCACCCGGTGAGGACCACTCCGGCGGTGAGTTCTTGATGGTCGAGCAGCGACCCCGGGCGCAGTCGCGAGCGACGGCCACCCTCATACCCCAGGGACACGGGCTGGTCTTCACCACCCGCGACCGGCCGGTGATGTCCAAGCGAGGCTGGTCCGCCGCCCCCGTACGGCATGGCGTGTCCGTCGTGCGCTCGGGCCGGCGCCACACGCTGGGGCTCGTGTTCCACGACGCCACCTGATCACGCCCGGCGGGCCCGCCGCGCACTCCTGAACGCGTCGGCAAAGAAGGCGTGGACGGCAGGGCGAGGCCGCTTCGCAGCACGGCTTGATCAAGACTTCCGTCGCCGGACCCATGGCCCTTGGCCTGGGGGCTCGCCTACCGGAGACTGGGACGATGACGCAGCGCGTGGAACTTGCGACACTCCTGGACCGGCTCGCCATCGATGAAGTGATCACGAGCTACGCGGTGGCCGTCGAGGATGCCGACTGGCCAGGTTTCCTCGCTCTGTTCGCCCCGGAGGGCCGCGCCGACTACACGGCGGCGGGTGGGGTCGAAGGGCCGGCGGGTCAGGTCGCCGAGTGGCTGGCCGGTGAGTTGCGGCCGTTTGCCGTTCGGCAGCAGCTGATCGTCAATCGCCGTGTGCGCTTTCAGGACGCGGACGGTTATCCGGGGAATCACGCCGAGTTGACGGCCGGTTATCTCAGTCCGCTGCGTCATGAGTCGGGCGACGACGTGATGTCGGGCGGCCGGATCGTGTTCGGGCTGCTGCGGGGTGAATCGGGCTGGCGGCTGAGCCGCGTCGTCGTCCACGAACAGTGGCGGCGCGCTGGGGATCTGCCCGGTGCTGTGCGAGCCGCCGGCTGACCCTTCCGGTCCAGTCCTGGGCGTCTCCCCCCGCTCCCCGGCCATGCCTGCTTCGGTCCTCGGCTTCGGGGGAAGAGACTGCTGAACAGGCAGGATGAGGAGGCACGGTATGCAGACCCTGGCCGTCAGGCGCGTGGTGTCCGGCCCGCGCATGACCTCGCCCTGGTGGCGTGGTGCGGCTGCCGTGGTGGCGGGCGCGCTTCCCGCCCTGGCCTTTCCGGCTCCGTCTCTCTGGTGGTTCGCGTACGGGGCGCTGGTGCCCTGGATGCTGCTGGTCCGGAGTGCGCCCACAGCGCGGCGGGCGGTGGTGGACGGTTGGCTGGGCGGCCTCGGTTTCATGCTGTTCGTGCACCACTGGCTGATGCCGAGCCTCAATGTGTTCATCGTGATAGTGGCGGCGCTGCTCGGGCTGCTCTGGGCTCCGTGGGGGCTGCTGGTGCGTTCGATGCTCGGCGGGGTGCCGTCCGCCGGGCGGGCGGTGGCCGCCGTCGCCGTGGTGCCCTCGGGCTGGCTGATGGTCGAACTGCTCAGGTCCTGGGAAGGACTCGGCGGGCCCTGGGGGCTGCTCGGAGCCAGCCAGTGGGAGGTCGCACCGGTGTTGCGGCTCGCCTCGGTGGGCGGTGTGTGGCTGGTGAGCCTCCTGGTGGTCTCGGTGAACACCGCACTCACCTTGCTGATCGCGGTGGCCGCCGCCCGGACGGTCGCGGCGGTGGGGCTCGTGGTGTGCGCACTCGCCGTGGGCAGTGCGTGGACGTGGGCGCCGAGGCCCGAGCGGTCGGGGCAGGCGAGGATCGCGGTTGTCCAGCCGGGCATCATCTCCGGACCCGGTTCGCTGGAGCGCCGGTTCACCCGCAACGAGACGCTGACGCGGACACTCGCCGGTCAGGACCTGGATCTGGTGGTGTGGGGCGAGAGCGGTATCGGCGCCGATCTGGGGCGGCGTCCCGATCTGGTGGCGCGGCTGGCAGCGCTCTCCCGTACGGTCCGGGCCGATCTGCTGGTCAATGTGGACGCCCGTGTCAGGGGCGCGGCCGAGGGGGCCGGGATCTTCAAGCGGAGTTTCCTGATCGGGCCGAAGGGACCGACGGGCGACACCTACGACAAGATGCGGCTGGTGCCCTTCGGCGAGTACATCCCGGCCCGTTCCGCTCTGGGGTGGGCCACGTCGGTGGGCAAGGCGGCCGGCGAGGACCGCGTGCGGGGATCGCGGCAGGTGGTTATGACACTGCCGCCGGGGCCGTCGGGAGGCGGGCTGCGGTTCGGTCCGCTGATCTGCTTCGAGACGGCGTTCCCCGACATGAGCAGGCGCCTGGCGCAGGACGGTGCGCAGGTGCTCGTGGGCCAGTCGTCCACTTCCTCCTTCCAGGGGAGTTGGGCGCCGGAGCAGCATGCCTCGCTCGCGGCACTCAGGGCGGCCGAGACGGGCCGGCCGATGGTGCACGCCACGCTCACCGGTGTGAGCGCGGTGTTCGGCCCCGAGGGTGAACGGATCGGGGGGTCGATCGGGACGGAGCGCAGCACCGCCGCGGTCTTCGGCGTCCCGCTGGCCCGTGGCACCACTCCGTACGTGCGGTTCGGTGACTGGGCGGTGTACGCGGCGATCGGCGTTCTGGTGACGCTGGGACTGGCGCGGGGCGGGCGCCGGCTCAGGCGGCCTGCTCCAGCGCCTGCCGTACCACTCGCTCGCACAGCTCATGACTCAGCAGAGCGTCCCGCGCGCTGACGGTCCTGCCGTCCCGTACGGCGTCGAGGAACGTCAGGACACACTGTTCGATGCCGCGCTGGCGGGAGACCGGCACCCAGTCGCCGCGCCGTCGTACGCTCGGCTGTCCCTTGTGGTCGATGATCGTGCCGAGGTCGTGGACGGCCCGCTTGGTGTCCTGTCCCGACACCTCCAGGATCTCCTCGGTGGAGCCGTTCAGCCGGTTCATCATGCCGATGGCGGTGAAGCCGTCGCCGGAGAGCTGGAGCACGACGTGGTGCAGCAGCCCGTCGCGGAGCCGGGCCCGTACATCGGTGTGCTCAACAGGTCCGGGGACCAGGAAACGGAGGGTGTCCACCACATGGATGAAGTCGTCCAGGACGAAGGTGCGGGGGTCCTCGGGCAGTCCGACACGGTTCTTCTGGAGGAGGATCAGGTCACGCGGGTGCTCCAGGAGCTGGGCGTAGCCGGGGGCGAAGCGGCGGTTGAAGCCGACGGTGAGGCTGACGCCGCGTGTTTCGGCGAGTTCCACGATCCGCTGCGAGTCGGCCAGTTCGTAGGCGATCGGTTTGTCGACGTACGTTGGCACCCCCGCCTCCAGCAGGCGGGTGGTGATCTCGGCGTGCGCGGCGGTGGGGGCGTGGACAAACGCGGCGTCGAGGCCCTGCGCGAGCAGCGAGTCCAGGTCGGTGTGGCAGTGCGCCGCCGGGATGCGATAGGTCTCCGCCGTCCTCGCCAGGGTGGCGGGGGTACGGGTTTGGAGATGTAGTTCGACCCCGGGCAGGGTGGTGAGCACCGGCAGATACGCCTTTTGCGCGATGTCTCCGAGCCCGATGCAGCCGACCTTCACGAGTACCTCCTGGCGCTTCTTGGGCGCGTGTCCGACCGTTGATCCACTGTCCGGGCAGCATACGGGGGCCGCCAACCCGGATAACCCGTGGCCGTGAGGGTGGGCGGTGCGTGAGGATGACCGCCATGACCACACCACAACGCTCAGAACCCTCCACCCTCGCCGGCGAGCGAGAGATGCTCGAAGGCTGGCTGGAGTACCACCGCGCGACCCTGGCCACCAAATGCGAGGGGCTGGACGACACGCAGCTGCGCCAGCTCTCGGTGGCCCCCTCGGAGCTGAGTCTGCTCGGGCTCGTACGGCACATGGCCGAGGTCGAGCGCGGCTGGTTCCGCAACACGATCGCCGACGAGAAGGCCGAGGGGATCTTCTTCGACGACGCCGACCCGGACGGTGATTTCCATGCCGGCGAGCACGACACCTATGCCGAGGCGTACGCGGTCTGGCAGGCGGAGATCGCCCACGCCCGCGAGGTGGCCGCGCCGCTCGGGCTCGACGACGTCGGCGCCGGCCGGGTGAGCCGACACACGGGCGACCCGTACAGCCTCCGGTGGGTCTACACCCACATGATCGAGGAGTACGCCCGGCACAACGGCCACGCCGATCTCCTCCGCGAGCGGATCGACGGCGCGACGGGCGACTGACCGCGGGCGGGTCAGGCTCAAGGGCTGTCGGGCTGTCGGGCTGTCGGGCAACAGTCGCCCGGTCCTCACCCGTACGGGCCAATCTTCGCCCGTCGGCTCGCTCAACGACCCCGCCGACCAGCAGAGTTGCGCGGGTGTACCGAACGAGAAGCGCGGCAATGATCATGGTGGGAGTGGCGGTCACGACCGTCTCGGGATGTGTGGCGGTGGATCCGGGAACGGCGCCCGTACCGCGCCCGGAGACGCGTACCCCGGCGGCGCGGCCGGAGGTGGAGCCGCAGATCGTCCAGGCTCCGGCCCGGGAAGTACTGGACGCGGTCCTCCCCGTACCGGAGCGGAAGGCGGCCCCCTCCGCCTCGCCCGACGCCGGCAGGATCGCCCGCCCCCAGCCGGACAGCCGGGCCGTCCACCGTCCGGAAGCCCCGCCCGCGAAGCCGAAGCCCCGTGAGCGGCCCGTGGAGCGGCAGCGGGCCCTGCCCACCACCGCGCCGCCCTTCATCCGCGAGGTGTGCGCGCTCGGCGAGACGTACGGGGGCTGGTCCGAGGACAGCCCCCAGGCGCGGATCTGCCACGACGCCTACGGGAACTGACCGGTGCCGTGACGGGGTGCGGCGACGGGTGCCGTACCCGTGCCGGTCACCACTCCCTGAGCAGGCGCTCCACACGGTCGATGCCGGCCCGCACCCCATTGCCGTAGCCGTCGCCTCCCGAGTCCCCCAGCACGTCCGAGGCGGCGCGTGCCCGGTCCAGGTGGAGCCGCGCCGCCTCGGGGCGTTGCAGTTTCAGGTAGTCGGCGGCGAGGTTCAGATGGAGCGTGGGGTAGAAGGCACGCATCTCCGGTGAGGCCTCACGTGCCTCTCCCGGCGCCGAAGGGGCCCGCCGGTCCGACTCCTCGCCGCCCTGCCCGTCAGCGGCGGTGAGGGCCCGCAGGTCCCAGGCGAGTTCGTCGCCGGCGTCGTCCTGGGTGTCGGCCATGTAGTGCGCCAGCGTGCAGCGGTGGAGTGCGTCCCCCGCCTCTCCGATCTCCGCCCAGAGGGCGCCGAAGCGATTGCGCGCCTCCTCACGGTCACCACCGTGGAGCAGCATGACCGCCTGCCCGATCCTGGTCATGAAGGTGTCCCCCGACGCCTCCCGCTGCTCCGTCACTATCGCCTCCGCTGCCCGTCCGAGAATGCCGACGAACCCGACGCTAACCCTCATGACGGACAATCCCCCTCAGGCTCGGGTGCGGAGCCCGAGCCTGTCAGCGGCGCCCTCGGATCACCGTGCCTCGGATCACGATCCCTCAGATCACGATCCCTCGGATCACCGTCCCCTCGGATCACCGTGCCGTGAATCAGCCGAGGTCAGGAATGCGCCAGTCGATGGGGTCGTGCCCCTGGGCGGCGATCGCCTCGTTGATCTGGGTGAAGGGACGGGAGCCGAAGAACTTCTTCGCCGACAGCGGCGACGGGTGGGCGCCCTTCACCACCACATGCCGCTCCTCGTCGATGAGCGGCAGCTTCTTCTGCGCGTACGCCCCCCAGAGGACAAAGACCGCCGGGTCGGGACGCTCGGCCACCGCGCGGATCACCGCGTCGGTCACCTTCTCCCAGCCCTTGCCCTTGTGGGAGTTGGCCTCGCCCTCGCGGACGGTCAGCACGGCGTTGAGCAGCAGGACGCCCTGCTCGGCCCACGGCATCAGATAACCGTTGTCCGGCACCGGGTGGCCGAGCTCCTCCTTCATCTCCTTGTAGATGTTCCGCAGGGAGGGCGGGGTCCGCACCCCGGGCCGCACGGAGAAGCACAGGCCGTGGCCCTGCCCCGCGCCGTGGTACGGATCCTGGCCCAGGACGAGCACCTTGACCTTGTCGTACGGGGTGGCGTCGAGGGCGGCGAAGACCTCGTCGCGCGGAGGGTAGACCGGCCCCTTCTCCCGCTCCTCCTCGACGAACTCGACGAGCTCCTTGAAGTAGGTCTTCTGCAGCTCGTCGCCGAGGACGCCGCGCCAGGACTCGGGCAGCATGTCGGTGTCGGTCACGTCAACAACCTCCGGTAAGGGATCACTTGTGGCACCGAACCTACCGGTGACCACTGACAACGGCCGTCCCGGTCCGGTGCCCGAGTGAGCGTTACCAGCTCGCCTTGCGGTTCAGTTCCCACATCTGCATGACCGTCTGCGGATCGAGCGCCCGCTCCCCGCCCCCGATGTCCTCCCCCGCCGCGACGTACAACTTCCCCTGCCACAGGGGCAGCAGCCGCACGTCCTCGACGAAGATCTCCTGCGCGCGCTCGAACTGCCCCGTGACCGCACCCCGGTCGCTGACCTTCCGCGACTCCGGCAGCAGCTCCCGCGTGATCTCGTCGCTCTCGTACGGCGTGCTCAGCGCGTTGTTCTTGCCCACGAAGGGCGCGATGAAGTTGTCGGGATCGGGGAAGTCGGGGAACCAGCCGCGGCCGAAGACCGGGTACCGCCCCTTCGTGTACCCCGCCTGGAAGTCCTTCCAGGGCTTGCCGTGGAGGGTGACCTCGAACAGCCCCGACGCCTCCAGCTGCCTCTTGATCTCGGTGAATTCCGCCGCCGTACCGGAGCCGTAGCGGTCCGTCGTGTACCAAAGCGTCAGCGGCACTGGCTCCGTGATGCCCTCCGCCAGCAGGAGGGCCCGCGCCTTGGCGGCGTCCGGTGCGCCGAACCGGTCGAAGAAGCTGGTCGCGTGGCTCGCGATGCCCTTGGGCACCATCGAGTACAGCGGCTCCGCCGTGCCCTGGTAGACCTTGGCGACCAGCGCGTCACGGTTCACGACCTGGGCGATCGCCTTGCGTACGGCGAGCTGCCCCACCGCCGGGTCGGTGGGGTTGAACACGAGGTAGCGGATGTCGGCGCCGACCGTCTCGACGAGCTGGAGGTCCTCGTTCTCGGGCTTCTTCTGTTCGAGTTCGACCACGTCCTGGGAGGTGAGACCCCGGTAGATGACGTCGATGTCCTTCTTCTTCAAGGCGCCGAACAGGACGGCGGAGTCCTTGAAGTACTGAATGGTGACGCCTTTGTTCCGGCGGTCGGCGAACCCCTTGTACTTCGTGTTCTGGACCAGTTCCGCCTTCGTCCCCGGGGTGTACGAGGTGAGCGCGTACGGCCCCGAGCCGCTCACCTTGCCGTCGTCCCGCAGCTTGTCGGCCGGGTACTCGGCGGGATCGACGAGGGACATCGCGGGGGTGGCGAGAATGAACGGGAAAGTCGCGTCCGGCTTCTTCAGCCGGAAGGTGACGACGTCGTCGCCGGTCGTCTCGACCTTGTCGAGCGACTCCAGCAGACCCGCCGGCCCGCCTTGTACGTTGATGGCGCGAATGCGGTCGAAGGAGTGCTTGACGGCCTTCGCGTCGAGTTTGTAGCCGCTGGAGAACGTCAGCCCTTCACGCAGCGTGCACCGGAAGACCTGATTGGTGGTCGGGTCGGTGAAGGCGCAGTTCCGCGCCGCGTCGGGCTGGGGGTACGAACTGTTGGTGGGGAAGCTCAGCAGCGTCTGGAACACATTGCGGAACAACTCCCACGAGTTGTCCCACGAAGCGGCGGGGTCGAGCGTGCTCGGCTCGCTCGTCGTGCCGACGATTATTCGCCGGCCGTCCTCACCGTTCTCGTCGGGGAGTAACCCACATGCCGTGAGCAGGGACAAGGACGCGAGGGCCGAGGCAGCCTGTCTACCGGTCCGGTTGAACACCGCGCACACTCCTAGTTCAGCCATGGATCGGCAGACCATACCGCAATGCCCCATCCGGTCAACATGTTGATCAGATGGGGCACTTGGGGAGTTCCGCGGCACTGCGTGTCAGTACTGGTCAGCGCGTGTCAGCGCGTGTCAGCCGACTCCGGCGTTCAGGAAGATGCCTCCGTCGACCACCAGGGTCTGGCCGGTGATCCAGTCCGACTGGTCCGAGGTGAGGAAGGCCGCGGCCCCTCCGATGTCCTCGGGCACCCCGAGCCGGCCAAGCGGGTACGAGGCGGCGGCCTCGGCCTCGCGCCCCTCGTACAGCGCCTGCGCGAAGCGGGTCTTGACGACCGCGGGCGCGATCGCGTTGACCCGTACGGCAGGCGCGAACTCGTGCGCAAGCTGGAGGGTCAGGTTGACCATGGCCGCCTTGCTCATGCCGTACGCGCCGATGAAGGGCGATGCGGAGATACCGGCGAGCGACGCGATGTTCACGATCGCGCCGCCGTTCTCCTTCTGCCAGAACTTCCAGGTCAGCTGGGCGAAGCCGAGCGCCGAGACGACGTTGGTCTCGAACACCTTGCGGGCGACGTTCAGGTCCAGCTCGGCCATCGGGCCGAAGACCGGGTTCGTACCGGCGTTGTTGACGAGGAAGTCGATACGGCCGAAGGCCTCCATCGCGCGCTCGACGGCGATCGCCTGGTGCGCCTCGTCGTGCGCCTTGCCCGCGACGCCGATGACCCGGTCGGAACCGAGCCGCTCCACGGCCTCCTTGAGGGCGTCCTCGCCTCGCGCGGTGATGCAGACCCGGTCGCCGCGGGCGACGAGCGCCTCGGCGACTCCGTAACCTATGCCGCGGCTCGCCCCTGTGACCAGCGCGACCTTGCCGCTGTCCCGGGGCCGGCCGCCGGGCGTCCGGTCGTCCCGCGCCTGTTCGTCCTGCGTCTGTTGTGTCATGTCCGTGATCCCTGCTCCCGGGCGTCTCAGTGCGTCGGTGCGTCGGTGCGTCGGTGCGACTGCCGGCGCCGGTGCCAGTGCCGGCGCCTCGGCGGCTAGTTGAGCGGTCCGCCGGCCACGTACAGCACCTGGCCGGAGACGAAGCCGGCCTCCTCGGCGGTGAAGAAGGCGATGGCGTTCGCGATGTCGTCCGGCGTCCCGACGCGCTGGACCGGGATCTGGGTGGCGGCCGCGGCCTGGAAGTCCTCGAAGCCCATGCCGACCCGCGCGGCGGTCTGCGCCGTCATCTCGGTGACGATGAAGCCGGGGGCCACGGCGTTGGCGGTGATGCCGAACTTGCCCAGTTCCTTGGCGAGGGTCTTGGTGAAGCCCTGGAGGCCGGCCTTGACCGCGGCGTAGTTGGCCTGGCCCCGGTTGCCCAGCGCGGAGCTGGAGGAGAGGCTGACGATCCGGCCGAAGCCCGCGTCCACCATGTGCTTCTGGCAGGCCTTCGCCATCAGGAAGGCACCCTTGAGGTGCACGTTCACCACGGTGTCCCAGTCGGACTCGGTCATCTTGAAGAGCAGGTTGTCCCGCAGTACGCCGGCGTTGTTGACGAGGATCGTCGGCGCGCCCAGCTCGGCGGCGACGCGTGTGACGGCCGCCTCCACCTGCGCGCTGTCGGACACGTCACAGCCCACGGCGAGCGCGGTGCCGCCTGCCGAGGTGATCTTCTCGACGGTGTCCTTGCAGGCCGCCTCGTCCAGGTCGAGTACGGCGACGGCACGGCCCTCGGCCGCCAGTCGTACGGCGGTGGCGGCGCCGATGCCCCGGGCCGCCCCGGTCACGACCGCGACGCGCTGCTCAGTGGTGGACATGCATGTTCTCCTCGCCCTAGGAACCCGCGACTCTCGATGACCCCACGCGGTCACCGGACACGATCACCGCACGCGATCTCCGGCCCTGATCTCCGGCCTCGATCGCTGAGCAACCGCTTAGTAGCTTCAGCAGACGAGACGCTAGAAGCAGCGGCACTCGGTGTCAACGCCCGACGCCGTCGACAGCCCGATCGGCCGAGAACGATCGGGGGGGGCGGAGGGGCCGGCGGACGCGACACACCGCCGTGCCCGCCACAGGCCACACGGCCCGGAGCAGCACCGGACACAACGCCCGGCAAGTCCCGGCACCTCCCGGCACCTCCCGGCACACCACCCGCCTCAGCGGACCAGCAGCTCCAGCAGGCGCTCCGTCTCCGCCTCGGGATCGGCCGTCAGCCCCGTGTGTACGGGCCCGGGCTGTACGACGGTCGAGCGCGGCGCGATCAGCCACCGGAAGCGCCGTCCGGGGTCGTCCCCGGCCGCCTGCCCCGCTCCCGTACCGCCGCCGCAGACGCTCTCGACGGCGCGCAGGGCCGCCCGTACCCCGACCACATCGGCGTCCGGATCGAGGGCCTTCAGCTTGGCCTCGTCCAGGTAGGTCCTGGCCGCGACGTAGGAGGCCGCCCGACAGTAGACGAGCACCCCGGCGTTGAAGCACTCACCGCGCTCCATGCGCGGCACGACGCGCAGCAGCGCGTACTCGTAGACGTCCCGCTTGCTCACTTGACGCCGTCCTTGTCGTTCGTGCTCTTCGCCCGGTCGGGGCGAGGGGTCAGCCGGTCGGCGAGCCAGCCCGGCGCCTGGGAGGGCCTGGTCCTGGCGGGCGCGTCGAAGACGATGCGTTCGTGGATGCTCGCGGCTCGTGCCAGCAGCGGCTCCGCGTAGGCGCGGCGCAGCGCGTCGGTGGTGTCAAAGCCGGGCTCGTCCGCCAGCCACTCGTCGGGTACGTCGGCGACGACCGCGGCCAGCAACTCCTCGGTGACCAGCGGGGCGAGGGCGGCGGCGGCCGACGCGATGTCCGGTGCGAAGGCCGCGAGGGCGTGGGCCGAGGCGTTGTACGGCTTGGCCGCGGAGGCCTGGGCGGTGGGCCAGTTGTGGTGCCAGATCATCGTGGCGCCGTGGTCGATGAGCCACAGGTCCCCGTGCCAGACGAGCAGGTTCGGGTTCCGCCAGGAACGGTCCACGTTGTTGATCAGCGCGTCGAACCAGACGACGCGGCCGGCCTCCGCCGCGTCCACCTCGTACGCGAGCGGATCGAAGCCGATCGACCCGGGCAGGTAGTCCATCCCGAGGTTCAGCCCGCCGCTCGCCTTGAGCAGGTCCTGCACCTCCTCGTCCGGCTCGGAGAGACCGATGACCGGATCGAGCTGGATGGTCACGAGTTCCGGCACGCGGAGCCCCAGCCGACGCGCCAACTCCCCGCAGACGAGCTCGGCGACCAGCGTCTTGCGCCCCTGCCCCGCGCCGGTGAACTTCATGACGTACGTGCCGAGGTCGTCCGCCTCGACGATCCCGGGCAGCGATCCGCCTTCCCGTAGGGGGGTGACGTAACGGGTCGCGTTGACTTCTGTGAGCATTTCCCAGGCCGTCCGTCTCTTCAACCTTGCAATCCACGGTCAACTCTACAGAGGCATAGCAGCGGGAATGACCCGCCAACGGCGGGGAGAGTCTGGGGAGTTCCGGTCGGCCTGCCGATCTCCCCGTTCCCCCCGAGCAGTCCGTCAATGGCGGCGCGCCCCCTGCTTCCGGCCTCCGGTGTGAAGTGAGCATAGTAACCGAGGGTGATCGCGGGCGAGGAGTGCCCGAGCCACCGCGCCAACATCACAACCGACTCTGCGGCCTCAGCATGATCGAGGCACAGGTGTGCCGCAGCACGTGGAAGCTACGCGGATCGACACCTCCCCGGGCCTGCGGTGCGTGGCCCCGGCGCTCCCCCTCCACCCCGGCGTCGAAGGCACCGCCAGGACAGGATATAGTTGCGTGATACACGCAACTGGTTGCTGATGTGAGGGGAGGTACGAGCGTGGGCGATCCGCCCCCGGAAGGGGATCCCGGCTCGTCGCCCGAGGGGTCCGGCAGCGGTGAGACCGTCCGGCAACTCGCCGAGGGTGTCGACCGCCTCATGCGGATGTTCATCCGTACGCGCGCGCAGTTGCTGGACCGCGCCCGCGACGACGTCGACTGGTCGGTCCAGATCGTGATGGGCGCCCTCGTCAAGAACGGGCCCCTGCGCGTCAAGAAGCTGGCGGAGCTGGTCCAGTCCGATCCCTCCACTGTCAGCCGTCACGTGGCACAGCTCGTACGTGACGGCTTCCTCGAAAGACGCGCCGACGCCGATGACGGCCGCGCCTGCCTCCTGGTGGCCACCGACAAGGCCCGGCGTGCCGTCGCCGACCGGACCCGGTCGCGCGACGTGCACTTCGAGAAAATGCTCCACGCATGGGACGACCACGACCGTGAGCGGCTGGCCGCGCTGCTGGTGCGATTCATCGACGACTTCGAAACGTACAAGAACGTGCTCGCCGACAAGGATTGGAAGGGCCTCGGTCCGGCGGCGAGCCGAGAGGAGAGCACCGCATGAGTTCCACCAGCGCCGCGTCCGCCGATATCGGCCCGGTCGGTACGGGGGAGGCGCCGAGAACCGGTTACACCCACCGGCAGATCATGGTCATCCTGTCCGGTCTGCTGCTCGGGATGTTCCTGGCAGCCCTGGACCAGACCGTCGTCTCGACCGCGATCTACAAGATCGGTGAAAGCCTCGACGGGCTGACCGCCCAGGCCTGGGTGACCACGGCGTTCCTCATCACGTCGACGATCGCCACGCCGATGTACGGCAAACTGTCCGACCAGTACGGGCGCAAGCCCTTCTTCCTCTTCGCCATCGCGGTGTTCATCACCGGCTCGGCGCTCTGCACCCTCTCCACCTCGATGTACATGCTCGCCGGGTTCCGCGCGTTCCAGGGCATAGGCGCCGGCGGCCTGTTCTCCCTCGCCTTCGCGATCATCGGCGACATCATCGCGCCGCGTGAACGCGCGAAGTACCAGGGCTACTTCATGGCCGTCTTCGGTACGTCCAGCGTGCTCGGCCCGGTCGTCGGCGGCGCGCTGGCCGGCCAGGACACCCTGCTCGGCATCGACGGCTGGCGCTGGATCTTCCTCATCAACGTCCCGATCGGCGTCGTGGCGCTGATCGTGGTGGCCAAGGTCCTCCACCTGGAGCACAACCGGCGCGAGCACCGCATCGACTTCGCGGGTGCCATCGCCCTCGTGGTCGCGCTGGTGCCCCTGCTGATCGTCGCGGAACAGGGCAGGACGTGGGGCTGGGGTTCCGGCTCCTCGCTCGCCTGCTACGTCATCGGCGCGCTGGGCGTCGTCGGTTTCCTGGTCGCCGAGCACCGGGCCGGGGACGACGCGCTGCTGCCGATGCGGCTCTTCCGCAACGGCGTGTTCGCTGTCGGGGCCGCGCAGTCGACGATCATCGGTATCGGCATGTTCGGCGGCATCACCCTGCTGCCGCTCTACCTCCAGCTCGTCAAGGGCAACTCCCCGACCAAGGCGGGTCTGCTGACCCTCCCCCTGGTGCTGGGCATCATGGCGCTCTCGGTCGTCGCGGGTCAGATCACCTCACGTACCGGCCGGTACAAGATCTTCCCGATCATCGGCGGCGGCCTGCTCGTCATCGGCATGCTCATGCTGTGGCGGCTGTCGGCCGACAGCGGCCTCGTCTACACGGACATCGCGATGTTCGTGGTCGGCGCCGGTCTGGGGCTGAACATGCAGACCATCGTGCTGGCGATGCAGAACGCCGTGCCGCCGCGTGACATCGGCGTCGCCACCTCGTCCACCACGTTCTTCCGGCAGATGGGCGGTACGGCGGGTGTCGCCGTGTTCCTGTCGATCGTCTACTCCGTGGTGGGCGGCAAGATCAGCGACGCCTTCGCCGACGCACGCGGCACAGCGGCCTTCCAGGCCGCCGCGAAGGCCCACCCCGACCAGCTCAAGACACTGACGTCGGCGTCCTCCGGCTCGGCGGGCACGCTCGACAACACGTCGTTCCTCAACCACCTCGACCCGGTTCTCGCCCACCCCTTCAAGGTCGGTTTCACGAACGCGGTCACGGTCGCGTTCCTGGTGGGTGCCGTGGTGTTGGTGTTCGCCTTCATCCTGGCCTTCTTCATCAAGGAGGTGCCGCTGCGCACCACGGCGGCGGCCTTCACGAAGGAGCCGGCCGAGAGCGAGGCGAAGTAGCGACACCGCACGGCGGGCCCGGGTGAGCCGCGAGTGGGGCCGACCGGTCGCCGGATCACTTGATCCCCGGGGCCGTTGATCCCCGTGGGTTCGAGGCAACCGAAGGCCCTTCAGCCTGAACCCACGGGTCCACCGGTCTGCTTCAGGCCGGCGGACCCGTGGGTTCGGTGGGAACACGAGGGTGCCGTGCGAGCCGAAGAGCTTCGGCCAAGACGTCGGCGTCGACCTGGGCCGGTGTCCTGTCGCCGTATTCGAGGACGTCGTACTCGTCGTCCAGATGGGCCAGTCGTTCGGCCAGGGGCAGTTCGTGTCCGAATCGCTGATGGATCCGGAAGGCCAGTTCGCGAGATGTCAGCCTGCCCGCCAGCGTCCGGGCGGCAAGTGCCCGTACGGCGGCTTCCTGTCCGGCAAGGCTTCCCACCAGGTGGAAGGTGAGACCCAGTTCGTCGAGAGCCGGGGGCAGGAGGTCGGGGACGTCGTAGTTCGCCTCCGCGCGTGTGCACGCGGCCAGGACCCGCAGGGCAGGACTGTCGAGGCCGGCAACGAGTGCGTCGCAGGCAGCGGTGACCACGTCGGTTGCGCGGATCTCGCCCATGCTCCAGAGAACGGCGCAGTCCTGAAGCTCGCGGGCCGGCGGTTCGGTCAACGGCATCTGTTCATGATCTCGTCAGTGGGTCGAGCAGGTCGAGTGGGTTTCACACCGCGGCAGCGGTCTGCGGGGCGGACGACTGCGCGTCTCACTCCGTCGAGCGATGAAACTGCCACGGCCGGTTCGCTGCCGCTCCGACGACCGGAGAGCCGGAACGGGGGCCCCGCCGCGTCAGGCGGTGACCATGATCGCCTCGATCGACCGGTTCGCACCCGTCGTGCCGACCGTGATGCGGCCGCCCGCCACCCAGCCCTGCCAGCCGTAGCCGCTCAGGTGCGCGTTGGCCGCCACGCTTCCGCCCTGGGTCTGGAACTCGACGGCCTCGATCGGCAGGGACTGGCCGGTGGTGCCGATCTCGAGGGTCTCGTTGTCCCCGACGCAGATCCAGGACTGCCAGCCGATCGTGGAGACGTGCGCACGCGCGCACAGACCGGACATGCCGACCGTGACGAATCGCAGCGCTTCGACGGCCCTGCCCTCGCCCGTGGTTCCCGCCATCACTCCGCCGCAGGAGTACGCACTCTCCCAGCCGATGCCCGCGACGTGCGCCTGGTAGCAGAGCACGCGGTTGGCCGCGGCCTGCGCCGTGCCCGCGCCCGGCTGCCCGCTCCCGGCGGCCCGCGCGGTGCCGACCCCGACGAGCGAGGAGCCAAGAGCGAGCAGGGCGCCCGCAAGAGCCATCGTCGGTAACTTGCGCATGGGTCATCCCCTCCCGGGGGTCGGCACGACTTCGACAACCAGCGGCAGTGCGTGGCAAGGATGTGCAACCGCCCTCCACACAGTCAACACCGCGCACACCGTCGCTCACCGCCTCGCCGGAATCGGACCACGCCCGTGTGCGGGATCGGCGTCCCACTTTGCCGGGCCGAGCAAGTGCGCATGCCGTCCGGGGTGGTCTCCCCGGCCCACTCCTCGTCAGCCCCGCAGGAGGCAGAAGGGATGGCCGGCCGGATCTGCGAAGATCCTCCAACCGCGCGTGTCGACGTGGAGCAGCGTGGCGCCAAAGCCGAGGACCTGCTCCTGGGCCCGGTCAAGATCGGGGACATCAAGGTCCAGATGGAACTGCTGCGGATACGTGCTGTCCGGCCACCGCGGCGCCCGGTGATCCTTCACCCGCTGGAACGCGAATACCAGGCCAGAGCCCGTGTGAAGGGTCGAAAAGTCGTCACTGACCGCCCACCTGCGATCGGGCTCGTTGACCGTACCGCCGAGGAGTGATTGGTAGAACCGGGCGAGTTCAAGGACATCCGGACAGTCCAGAACCACGCACTGCAGCTTGCCGATCACCGGTGATCCTCCCACAGCACGGGCCCCTGGCTCCGGTGAGCCACGGCCCGACGCGCAGCGCTGCGCGGGACCGCCGAGCGCGTAGACCTTAGCCGCGTCTTCCGCCACTCGTCCGTCACATCACGATCTACGGCTGGAGGGCAGGCAGCCTCGGCCCGGCATCCGTACGGGCGGCGCGAGGATCGCGGCCGGGCCGGAGCGCGCCGGCAGCGTCGGCGGCCGCGATGTCGCGGAGCAGCGCGCCGACCGCACGTGTGAGCGGATCGCTGACGCGTGGTGCGCGGCTCACGAAGGCCGCATTCACGGCGCCATGCCGTTGGCGCCGACCCCCGCGCAGGCCGGCGCCGCCGTCGCGGCCCGCGATGCGATGCTGGAGCTGCTCTCCGAACGGGCCGGTGTGCGGTACGGGCGACACAACGCCTACGGAGCCCCACTATCAGCGCTATCAGCGGTCCGCTGACGGGCGGTCGAGCCTGTCGGCCGGTGGTCGATGGCGACGCGGGGACGACGGGCGAGTGGGCGACCGCGCGGATCCGCCCGGAGCGCGGGTCCCGTGTTCTCATCTGCGCCGATCCTTCTCGGTGACCAGCGCGCTGATCGCGGCACCGAGGCCCATCGGCTCACGCCCGTCGCGCCGCGCCGTACGGACCGGCCCGCGGCTTCTTCGCCCTCTTCTGACCGCCGCCGTTCCTTCGGGCCTGCTCCGTCGCGGCCCACGGCGCGACCCGGGCCGGGTCGACGCCGGACCGCTCCCCGGCGGCCGCACCCGGCTGCTCCTGCTGCTCCTGCCGCACGGGCACGGCCGCGCCGACGCACGGCTGCCCTGGTCAGGAGGGCCAAGTACTGCGTCCGTACGTACAAAAGGGCAGGCGCGGATGCGGTGGGGGCGTAGCGTGCGCGTCCGGGCCTCCCGGCGATGCAGGAGTGGCCTTCTCTGAGATCAACAAGGAACGACGCCGAAAGGGCACCCCACATGCGACTCAGTCGTACCCGCACCCGCACACTCGCCGCTCTGGCCTTCCTGACCGCCACCGGCCTGTTCCTCACGGCGTGCGACTCCGACTCCATCGCCGACGGTTCCGCGAGCAGCTCCAGCCCCGGCACGAGTGCGGGCGCCGACCCGAGCACAGGTGAGGCTGCCGACCCGACCACGAGTGCCAGTTCGAGTTCCGGTGGCGACGACAGTACGAGCCCCGATTCGGATTCGGGCGACGATGCCAACGCTGCCGCCGGCAGTGGTACCGACAACGGTCCTGTCGACAATCCGGATGCCCCTGGTGCCGACGGCACGTTCAGCGGCGTACTGACCTTCTTGGCGCCGGGCAAGCTGCTGGTCGGGGAACGTGCCTTCTGGGTCGCCGAGGACACCGAGATCATCGGCGGCGACATCTGCGGAGATCCCGAGACCCCGGAAGCCGAGAAGTGCACCCCGGACGACTTGGACGCCGCTGCGGAGAACGGCAACCTGAACGTCGAAGTGACCATCAAAGAGGGCGTGGCCGAGCAGGTCCGCCAGGCCTCGTAACCACGAGCCGGGCGGCCGCGCCACGTAGGGGAACGGTCCCCTCTCCCGGCTCGCCCCTACGTCCGGCCCCCGGTATGAAGTGAGCACAGTAACCGAGGGTGATCGCGGGCCCGGAAGTCTCAGCCTCGCTCAAGGGCCTCCCGTACGTGAACTCCGGTGCGTTCTCCCCCGCGTGGGGGACACCGCTCACCCGGCGAGGGGATCCGTACCCCAAGGCCCGTGACTTGACTGGCCACATGAGAAGAACTCACCGCCTTCCCCTCCGCGAGGCCCTCGTCGTCCTCGCCCTGCTGGCCGTCCCGCCGATCGCCGGGCCGCTGCCGGGAACCGCCGCCCCGGCAGCGGCGGCCACCTCCGAGCAGTCGCCCGACGGAGACGTCCGGGCCCGCATCGAGGCCGTCCCCGGCATGCGGGTGACGGCGGAAAAGCCCGCGGCGCCCGGCTACCGCTTCTTCGAGCTGGCCTATCGGCAGCCCGTGGACCACCGCCACCCCGCGAGCAAAACGTTCGAACAGCGGCTGACGCTCCTGCACAGGTCCACCCGGCAGCCCATGGTGCTGTACACCTCCGGCTACGACCTCGTCGCGAGCCCGGACTTCCGCTCCGAGCCCACGGAACTCGTGGACGGCAACCAGATCGTCACCGAGCAGCGGTTCTTCGGCGAGTCCCGGCCGAGCCGCGTCGACTGGTCGAAGCTGGACATCTGGCAGGCGGCGAGCGACCACCACCGCCTGATCGAGGCGCTCAAGCCGCTCTACGGCGGCCCGTGGATCTCGACGGGAGTCAGCAAGGGCGGTATGGCCTCGGTCTACCACCGACGCTTCTACCCCCGCGATGTGAACGGTACGGTCGCCTACTCGGCGCCCAACAACGTGGACGACCAGGACGACAGCGCGTACGACGCGTTCCTCGCGAGCGTGGGGACACCGGCCTGCCGCGCGAAGCTGGAGGCCGTACAGCGTGAGGCGCTCCTGCGGCGGGACGAGATGGTGGCCCGGTACGAGGAATGGGCAGCCGGAGAAGGGCACGCGTTCACGGTCATCGGCGGCGCCGACCGGGCGTACGAGCTCGCCGTGCTGCGTGCCATACCGATGTACTGGCAGTACGGCGACGCCCTGTGCACCGGCGTCCCGGACCCCTCGGCCTCCACGGAGGAGCTTTACACCTGGCTGGACAGGACCTCCGGCCTCGCGAACTACACGGACACGACGCTCACGCCCCTCACGCCGTACTTCTACCAACTGGGCACCCAGCTCGGCTATCCGCAGTACAGCACCCCGCATCTGACCGGCCTGCTCCGCCACCCCGGCATCCAGGATGTGCGGACCTACGTGTCGCGCGAGATCCCCCTGCGTTTCCAGCCGCACGCGATGGCCGACGTCGACCGATGGGTACGGAAGGAAGGAAGCCAACTCCTCTTCGTGTACGGGCAGAACGACGCCGCGACCGCCGAGCGCTTCCGCCTCGGCAGTGGCAGCCGGGATGCTCGGATCCACGTCGCGCCGGACACCAACCACCGGGCACGCATCGCGTCCCTGGACGCGGAAGCCGCGACCCAGGCCACGGCGACGGTCCGGCGGTGGGCCGGGGAGTAAGGGTCCCGGTGAAACGCGACGGTGCCTCTCCGGTTGACCGGAGAGGCACCCCCGCACCGCCGCGATCAGCAAGGAATTGCGTACGGATACGTACGGAAGGTGACCGGGGGCATGCCGTGCTGGAGGCGCGGTTCCCTGTGCGCCACGGCAGCCACCCGGTCACCTCTGAGGTTCCCCTGCCCCCGTTCGCGGAAATGACGTTTGCCGGTGCGGTCCCTTCTTCACTTCTCGACGCTTTTCCCATCCGGCTCTCACAGGTTCGCCGGGACATAAAAAAATTCGGGTGGGGCCGGACTGAACGTCCGGCCCCACCCGAAAGTGCTGGAAACGCTGTCTACCAGCGGTACCAGCGGCCTCGCTTGCCGCCGCCGGCCGCGGGGCGGACGACGAAGCCGAGCAGCCATACCACCAGCACGATGATGGCGATCCACCACAGAATCTTGAGTGCGAAGCCCGCACCGAAAAGAATCAGGGCGAGCAGAAGAACGAGTAGCAGGGGAACCATAGTTATCAACCTCCAGGACAGCGTGTGCCCCGGAGGAATCTGCTCATGCATATGATCTTATGTAATTCTTACAGCACGCTGGGTCACCAGCGTTCAGGGCGTGGACGCCTTCTTCTCCCCGACCAGTTCGCCGATCTTGTCGATGCGGTGCTCCGGGTTGTGCTTGTCGTCGCGCCAGAAGTTCCCGGCCGCGTTGTCCTCCGGTGTCGCGCACGTCGAGAGTGTGATCATCGCCTTGGTCGGGTGCTTGTCCGGTGAACCGGGCACCGCCGCCCGCTGGTCCGCGAGGGAGCTCGCGGAGCGGAAGGAGGTGATCCGGGACTCCGTGATCTTGTACTCGTACGTGGTCCCGTCGGCTGTCACGAACACGCGGTCGCCCGCCTTGAGCGACGGCACCTCGCGCAGAGGGCCGCCCGCGGAGAGGCGGTGGCCCGTGACGAGGTAGTTGCCGACCTCACCGGGGCCCACGCCCCCGTCGGGCCCGTACGGACTGGCGGCGATGCCCCGGTCCTGTATCCGCGTCCCCGGCCAGTCGTCGGTCGTGCCCTTGTACGGGACCACACGCAGCGCCTTGATGTCGATGGACGGGATGGTCAGCGTGGCGTTGACGATCCGCGTGGACGGCGCGCGCGGCGACGGCTTCGCGGACGCGGCGTCGGACGTCCCGGTCCCCGTCGCGGTCCCCGCCGCGGTCCCGGTCCCCGTCCCCGTCCCGGTCGGCGGTGTTTCCGTCGGGCCCGTCGCACTCCTCGTCGGCGCCGGCCCCGTCACCGCCACCGACGCCGGAGGTCCGCCCGCCGGCGCACCCGCCGCACCGGCGCCGCTGCCCGCGCCCGCTGCGGACGAGCCGCCCAGAACGGCGACAAGCGCGCAGGCCAGCGCCGGGACAACAGCTCGGGATCGGTACGTGGAGTACATGATCCTCCTGGTGGGATGCCGGCGAGAGCCGCGTAGGTGCGTTTCATCAAATGTCCGACTCCGCCGCCGAACCGTCAACCCGGGGCCTGCGGCGGACCACGCGAGAGCGTCCCACGAATGAGGAACTCCCCGCCCGGCGCGGAACATCGCCGATCACGTCGTCGTCACAGAGGATCCTCAGAGAAACGGGGTACACAGAGGAATCCGAGGACGGAATCCGAGGGCAGCCACCGGGGATTCCGGAGAGTTCGCCCCACGCTTGAACACGGAGACGGGTTTGTCCGTACTTTCCGGTGATCGGCCGACGTAGTGGCGGCCAGGAGAGAGGTACGCAGCATGACGGGAACGCAGGGCACCGCACGGATCGTGACACGCCGGACCATCGTCGCCGCGGCAGGCGCCGTAGGGCTGGGCGCGGCACTCGTCGCGTGCGGGGACGACACGTCGGGGACCGCCGACCAGAAGCCCGGCGACGCCGGAGCGGGCGACGTCCTCGCGAAGACCACCGACATCCCCGAGGGTGGCGGAAAGATCTTCGACGGCCAGGGAGTGGTGGTCACCCAGCCCGAGGCCGGACAGTTCAAGGCCTTCTCGTCCAAGTGCACCCACCAGGGATGCGCCGTGACGACCGTGAAGGACGGCGTCATCAACTGCCCCTGCCACGGCAGCCAGTTCAGCGTCACTGACGGCAGTGTGAAGCAGGGCCCCGCGACCCAGCCCCTGCCCGCCGCGTCGATCAAGGTCACCGGAGACTCGATCACCCTCGCATGACACCGCGCGTACGCATACGCCCACCGATACGGATACCGCCACGGGCACGCCCACCCGTCCCGCCCCGCACCGGGACGCTCAGCCGGATCCGTACCGGCGCGTACGGCACCGCGTTATTACCCCGGCGGGCGGCGGCACGCGGCGGCTTGGTGGGCAGTCGGGGGTACGTGCCTGGGCGGGGCCCTCTCAGCCCTTCCGGGCAGTCGCCTCAGCCCTCGACCGTCCGCGCCGCCGCACCCAGCGCCTCCACCGCCGCCCTGATCGAGGGGCGGCGGCCCGCGTCCGTGCGCCACACCGCGTGGATGTGCCGCCACATCTTCTGGCGTACGGGGACCACCGCCACACCCTCAGGCACCGGCCCGCGCCCCAGCCGTGGCGCCACGCAGACGCCAAGGCCGGCCGCGATCAGGGCGAGTTGGGTGTGGTGTTCCCCCGCCAGGTGACCGATCCGCGGCTCCATGCCCTTCGAGCGGAGCGTGAACATCAGCCAGTCGTGACAGAATTCACCCTCCGGCCAGGACACCCAGGAGTCCTCGGCGAACTCCTCCAGGTCCACCTCCGACCGGCCCGCGAGCCGGTGGTCGGCGGGCATCGCCACATCGGCGGCGTCGTCCAGGAGATGCGCGATGGCGAGACCGCCCGGCACGGGCAGCCGTTTGTTGTTCCAGTCCAGCACCACGGCGAGATCGAGATCGCCCCTGAGGACTCCCCTGATACCGGCTTCCGGCTCCAACTCCCGTGCCATGACGCGCAGTTCCGGATGGGTGTCGCGCAGGGCGCGGATCGCGACCGGGAACAGCCCGCGCGCCGCCGTCGGGAACGCCGAGATCCGCACGTCGCCCACCACCCGGCCGCGCTGCGCCTCGATGTCCGACTGCGCGACCTCGACCTGCGAGATGATCCGCGCGGCATGGTCGGCGAGCAGCCGGCCGGCGTCCGTGAGCCTGACCCCCCGCCCGTTCTTGGCGAGCAGCTGCTGGCCCACCTCGCGCTCCAGCTTGGCCAGCTGCTGGGAGACGGCTGAGGTGGTGACGTGCAGGCCCTCGGCGGCGCCGCTCACCGAGCCGTGCCGGGCCAGCGCGTCCAGGGTCCGCAGTCGCTCCAGATTCAACATGTAAGCGATGCTAAGACATCGGACGCACAAAATCTCGCTTGTCCTACGAGATGGTTCACGTCATGGTGATGACCATGAGCACCGCCACCCCGCCTCGCCCCGCCCCCGCCTCCCTCCCGCACTCCCCCACACCGGCCCCCGGCACGCCGCGCGTGCGCCGCGTGATCGGCTGGCGCGTCCGGTTCGCGGCGCTCTCCCTCATCTGGGGCTTCAGCTTCCTGTTCATCAAGGTGGGCACCGACAGCTTCGCGCCCTTCCAAGTCACCTTCGGCCGCCTCCTGTTCGGAACGGCGGTCATCGGGATCGCGCTCGTGTGGAAGCGCGAGCGGCTGCCCCGGGGCCTGCGCACCTGGGGTCATCTCGCCATCGCGGCCTTCCTCCTGAACGCACTGCCGTTCTCGCTGTTCGCGTACTCCGAGCTGACGATCCCCTCGACGCTCGCGGGCATCTGCAACGCGACCTCGCCCCTGTGGGGCATGCTGCTGTCCTTCGTCGCCCTGTCCGAGGACCGCCCCACCCGCCGCCGCGTGGCCGGCGTGGGCATCGGATTCCTCGGGGTGCTGACCGTCCTGGGCGCCTGGCAGGGCTTCTCCGGCCTCGACGTCACCGGTACGGCCATGGCCCTGCTGGCCTCGCTGAGCTACCCGGTCGGCTGGATCTACGTACGCCGCACCCTGGCCGGCGGCAGCCATTCGCATCTCTCGCTCACCGGCACGCAGTTGCTCCTCGCCACCGCGCAGCTCGCCGTGGTGACACCCCTGTTCACGTCCATGCCGACCTCGTTCCCGCTGTGGCCGCTGCTGGCGGTGGTGGTGCTCGGGGCGCTGGGGACCGGCCTGGCGATCCTGCTCCAGTACGGAGTCGTCGCCGAGGTCGGCCCGACGATCGGCGCGATGGTGACGTACTTCATCCCCGTCATCGCCACGGCCGCGGGGGTCACCCTCCTCGGCGAACCGCTGAGCTGGAACACCCCCGTCGGCGCGGTGGTCATCCTGGCCGGCGCCGCCCTGACGCAGAGCAAGCCGTGGAAGTCCCGTAAGCGGGGAGGGAGCGGAAGCCGGACAGCCGAGGCGGACATGACGAAGGGCGCGGCTGCCTCACCACAGCCCGCACCCGCACCCACTCAGCCGTAGCTGCGCGCGGGCGCCGGTCCCGCCGCCGCGGCCAGCGCGTCCGCGAGCGACGCGATGTCGCCGTCCGAGAGCGCCGACACGGTGACCCGTACCGCCGCCCGCGTAGACACCCGGAAGCGCGCCCCCGGCGCGACCGCCCACCCGGCGTGCAGCAGGCCCGTCACCGCACTCGTCTCGTCGGCGACCGGCACCCAGACGTTCATGCCGCTGCGGCCGAAGGCCTCGACACCCCGTACCGCCAGGGCCCGTACGAGCGCGTCGCGCCGTTCGCCGTACGCGCGCGACACCGCCGGGACGTCCACCGCGCCCGAGGTCCACAGGTCCACGACGGCCCGTTGGAGGAGGCGGCTGACCCAGCCGGGACCGAGCCGCTGACGGCCCGTCACCCGGTCGATCGTCATCGCGTCACCGGTCAGGACCGCGAGGCGCAGATCCGGCCCGTACGCCTTCGCCGTGGACCGCACCAGCGCCCAGCTGTCGGTGGCCCCGGCGAGCGGGTGCAGGGGCAGGTCCACGAAGTGGTGGCCGTGGTCGTCCTCGATCACCAGCACCTCGGGGCGGGTGGCGAGCACCGCGCGCAGCCGCGCCGCCCGGGCCGCGCTCACCGCCGCGCCCGTCGGATTCTGCGCGCGGTCGGTGACGATGACCGCGCGGACGCCGTCGCGCAGCGCCCGCTCCAGGTCAGCGGGCAGGGGCCCCTCGTCGTCCACCCCCACCGGCACGGGCCGCAAGCCGAGCGCGGGCACGAGGTCCAGCAGACTGCCCCAGCCCGGGTCCTCGACGGCGACGGCGTCACCGGGCCGGAGGTGGGCGGCGAGCACCCGTTCGATCGCGTCGAGGGATCCGGAGGTGACGGCCACCGGCCCGCCGGGCACGCCGTCGGCGTCCAGTCCCGCGCGGGCGAGCCGTGCGAACTCCGGGTCGACCGAAGCCTGTCCGTACATCCCGGGCCGCTCCGCGTTGTGCCGCGCGGCGGCGGCGAGGGCGTCGTGCAGCGGCGGCAGCAGGGCGGGATCGGGGTTGCCCGCCGACACGTCCCGTACGCCGGGGGGCGCCTCGACCCGGATCGACCCACGGGCCGTGCTGGCCGGGCGCGCCCGTACGCGACTGCCCCTGCGCCCCGCCGTCTCGATCACCCCGCGCTCGCGCAGCGTGCGGTAGGCGGCGGCGACGGTGTTCGGATTGACCCCCAACTCCGTCGCCAACTCCCGCATGGGTGGCAGCAGTTGGCCCGGCACCAGCTCGCCCGAGCCGACCGCCCGCTCCACACTCGCGGAGATGTCCGCCGCACGCCGACCCTGGATCCGATACTCTCCTAGCACAAAGATTACTATGCACTAGTGCAATGGAGGACACAAATGCCGGAGAGCGCACAGCCGGGTGGCGCACTGCCCGGGACGGCACCGCGGAACACACCACCGCGGAACGCACCACCGCAGGAGACCTCCGCCGCCTACCGGCCCACCGCGCGCACCGTTCCGACCCGCTCCCGCGAACGGGCCTCGTACGACCGTGAGTTGGTCCACGCCATACTCGACGAGACGTACATCTGCCATCTCGGTTTTGTACGCGACGGCGCACCCGTCGTCCTGCCGACGCTCTACGGCCGGGTGGACGAGCGGCTGTACGTCCACGGCTCGACCGGCTCGCGCCCGCTGTTGCTCGCGGGCGCCGCCGACCCCGGCCTCCCCGTGTGCCTGACGGTCACCCACGTCGACGGCCTGGTCCTGGCGCGCTCCGCCTTCCACCACTCGATCAACTACCGCTCCGTGGTGGTGCACGGCGTCGCCCGCCAGGTCACCGACCCCCAGGAGCGGCGCATGGCGCTCGACGCGATCGTCGACCACGTCGTGCCCGGCCGCGCCGCCGACTCGCGCCCCGCCAACGCCAGGGAACTGGCCGCGACCGCCGTGATCCGCCTCGACCTCGACGAGGTCTCCGCCAAGGTCCGTACGGGCGGCCCCAACGACGACGCCGAGGACCTGGAACTCCCGTACTGGAGCGGGGTGGTCCCCGTCGTACGCGGTTACGGCCCCCCCGTACCGGCGGACGACCTCGACTCGTCCGTACCCCTGCCCGACTACCTCGCCGCCCACTGAGACGACGTCCGGACGGGCTCTAGCCGGCCGGCCGGCCGGTCTCCTCAAGAACATCGGTGGCCGCGGGTGCCGGGGCTTCGCCCCCGCCACCGCTCCCCGCACCCGTACCACGGGAGGGCGGCCGGGGCGTCGAGGACTGCGCGATGAAGGCGCCGACCAGCACCACCGCGCCGCCGGCGATCTGCGGCGCGGAAAGGTGCTCCCGCAACAGCACCCACGCGAGAACGGTCGCGATGACCGCCTCCAGGCACGCGACCACCCCGGCCACCTGCGGCGAGAGCTTCCGTACGGACACCACACCGGTCGTGTACGCGAGCACGGTCGCGATCACCACGATCCAGCCCAGCAGGAGCGCCGCGGGCACCTCGGAGCCGCCCAGGTCGGCCGTACCGCCGAGCAGGGACCAGTCCATCTCCCACGGCCGGCCGACGACGGTCAGCACCACGGTCCCGACCAGCAGTCCGTACGCGATCACCCCCAGCGGATCCGCCGTGTCCGCCGGGTCCTCCGTACCGCTCCCCTGGTCCGACAGCACGAAGTAGCCGACCTGGCAGCAGGCCGCGGCGAGCGCGAGCAGGATCCCCACCGGGTCGAAGCTCAGCCCGGCCCAGACCTCGACCACACAGGCCAGGCCGCCCACCGCCAGCACGACCCCGACGGCGGCGGCCCGGGTGACGGGTCGCCGCTGCACGAAGCGGACCCAGAGCAGGACGAGAGCGGGCGCGAGGTACTCGACGAGCAGCGCGACACCGACGGGGATACGGGAGAGCGCGGCGAAGTAGAAGGCCTGGACGCCGGCCACGGCCAGCAGGCCGAATCCGGCGAGCAGCGCGGGCCTGCGGCGGACCAGGTCGCGGTGGCGCCAGGCCACCGGAAGCATGAGCAGGGCCGCGCCGGCGACCCGCAGCCAGACCACCTGGAGGGGGTCGAGCCCCGCCTCGATCAGCGGCTTGGCCGCGACACCGGAACCACCGAACGCGAACGCCGACGCCAGGGCCAGGCCCAGTCCGACGCTCCTCCCCTGCCCCTGAGACGCGTGCATGGCGTCATCATGACAGGTCACGTCAGGAGCTACACACCGGTCACACCTGTCATCCGCCCGCGCATCCCCGCCCGCCCCGTCAACCGCCCCGCCGGCTGTCCCGTCGCCCCGCCGTCAGCCGCGCGGCTGACGGCGGGTCACCCCGTCGTCAGCCGCGCCGACCCGCTCCGGACAGCCGTCCCGACAGCGACAGCGCGTCCACCCCCGCCCGTTCGAGCACCTCGACCGCCCTGCACGACCGGTCCCCGGCGAGCGCGGCCAGCAGGTCGAGTCCGGAGGCCCGTGCTTCGCCGCGCCGCGCGGCCCGCTCCAGCGCGTGGTTCATGGCGGCGACGGCGGGCGGGGACCAGCCGGTCACGGCGTCCTCCCGCAGGACCGGTACGGCGCCGGAGTCCTCGACCGTCCCCTGCCAGCGCAGCCCGTACCCGATGCTGCGCTGGACGAGATAGCCGAGCACCCGCGCGACCTGGGGCCCGCCGTCGAAGGCGGCCCGCACCCCGGGATCGGTCTCCAGCAGGGAGTGCAGGAGATGGGCCGTGTCGATCTGCGCGTCACCGTCGCGGTGGGCCCTTCTGCGCGCGCCCGAGACGACCGACGCCAGCTCCACGGTGAGCCGGGCGTCCAGGTCGGCGCCCGCACGGGTCGGTACGGGTTGCCGGGGCACTCGCGGGGTAGGGCTCTGCACTCTCTCACCTCATCAGCCGGCCCCCGGGGAAGGCATCCCCGGCGGGGGCCATCTTGGTGTCCCACGGAAGGTGGGCGCATTGGGCGGGTTCCTCATCCTTACGAATGAGATCTGCCCCTTCTCACCCCCGAGGGGGCGCGCCGCCTTGCGTCCCTCCTACGGACGCGACCGGACGCAACCGCGACGGAGCGCGCGGGCGTCCGACAGATACGAGAAGAGGAGGCGGATGTACTGGATGGTCGCCCTGCTCGCGATGGACGGTCAGCAGTACGTCTACCGCGTCTACGCGCCGCCGGACGCACTGCGCGGGGACGTGTTCTGGGCCGCGTTCCACTGCCACGACGAGGGTCCGCATCCGCGAGCCTCGGACGCGTTCGACTCCGCGGTGTTCTGGCGGCTGCGCGTGGCCGACCGCATCTGACCGTGTCCGAACGCCTCCAACCGCCGCCGGCCGCGCGCGACAAGGCCCCGCGGTCATGACCGCGGGGCCTCGCCTCCGTACAACAGCTCTCCGTCAGTCCTCATCGGCGAGGATCAGGTAGAGCTTCTTGCGTGCTTCGTTGGTGACCGCGAGGGCCTTCTGCCGCTGCTCGGGCGTGCCGGTCTTCCAGACCTGCGCGAACGCCTCCATCAGCCCGAAGCCGGCCTGCCGGATCTCGTTGACCGTCTCCCAGTCGACACCGCGCCCGGCCTCTTCCCACGGAGCGTCGGGGCCTGTCTCGGCCTCCGCCTGTCCGCTCTCGGTGAGCGTGAACAGCTTCTTGCCGCCCTCGCTCTTGCTGGTGATGTGCCCCTCGTCCTCCAGGAGCTGGAGGGTGGGGTACACCGAGCCGGGGCTGGGCCGCCAGGCCCCGCCGCTGCGCTCGCCGATCTCCTGGATCATCTCGTAACCGTGCATGGGCCGGTCCTTCAGCAGCGCCAGGATCGAGGCGCGTACGTCACCACGCCGCGCCCTTCCCCGGCCGCCGCCGCCACCGCGCCCCCGGCCTCCGCCGAAGGGACCGCCCCCGAAGGGACCCCCGCCGAACGGCGGGCCGAAGGGCCCGAAGGCGGCGCGCCGCCCCTCGAAGCCTCCCCGGCCCCGCCCGCCGGGCCCGTAGTGACCGGATTCCGGTCCGTGCTCGTGGCCGTGCTCATGTCCGTGTCCGTGTGCTTGTGAACGCATCTCTACGTTCCTCCTTCACATATCGTTGATCTGTCGCGATACCCCAACGATATATCGGAAGCGTACGTTTGACAAACACCTTTTCCTTCTGCCCTCTCACCTGGTGCTTCGCCGATCGCCTACCGTCGGCGCATGCGGATTCGAATCGTCGACGCCTTCACCGACCGCCCCTTCGCCGGCAACCCCGCGGGGGTCCTGCTCCTGGACGCGGCGGACTTCCCCGACGACGGATGGCTGCTACGGGTGGCGGCGGAGGTCAATCTGTCGGAGACGGCCTTCGCGCATCCCCTGCCGGCCGGCGGCGACGCAGACTGGGCGCTGCGCTGGTTCACCCCGCTCACCGAGGTCGACCTGTGCGGCCACGCCACCCTGGCCACGGCTCACGTGCTGCGCTCCACCGGACGCGCGACCGGTCCCCTGCGCTTCGCGACGCGCTCGGGCGTCCTGGGCGCCACCGCCCACGAGGACGGCGCGCTGACGCTCGACTTCCCCACCTCGGCGCTGAGGCCGGTGGAAACCCAAGACCGCGTCGGCATCGGCGCCGCGCTGGGCGCCGAGCCCCTGTCGGTTCACCGCACGTCGGAGTGGATCGGTGATCTGCTGGTGGAGCTGGCGGACGAGCGGACCGTACGTCTCCTCGCCCCCGACCTCGGGCGGCTCGCCGCCCTCTCGCGGCGCGGCGTGGTGGTCACGGCCGCCGCGGAGGACCCGGCGGGCGGCTACGACTTCGTCTCGCGCGGCTTCTTTCCCGCGGTGGGGATCGACGAGGATCCGGTGACGGGCAGCGCGCACACCGCGCTCGCCCCGTTCTGGTCGGCGAGGCTGGGGCGCGCCGAACTGACCGGCCTCCAAGGAGGTGCCCGTACCGGAGTGGTCCGCACCTCCCTGCGCGGCGACCGTACGCTGCTCACCGGCCACGCGGTGACGGTCATCGACGGCGAGCTGCTCAGCGCGCCGTGAGCCCTCCAGGACGCGGAACAGGCACAGCCCCTACGCCGTAGGCAGCCACCCCACCTTGCCCGCCAGCAGCGCGTATCCGACAAACGCCCCGATGTCGAGCAGCGAGTGGGCCACCACCAGCGGCCCGACCCTCCCCCAGCGCCGGTACAGGAGGACGAACACCACGCCCATCACCATGTTGCCGAGGAAGCCGCCGATCCCCTGGTACAGGTGGTACGAGCCACGGAGCACCGAACTCGCCACCAGCGCCGCCATCGGTGTCCACCCCAACTGCCCCAGCCGGCGCAGCAGATACCCGACGACGATGACCTCCTCCAGCACGGAGTTCTGCACCGCCGAGAGGATCAGCACCGGGAACTTCCACCACACGCCGGGCAGTGACTCCGGCACCACGGTCAGGTTGAAGCCCGACGCCTGGACCGCCAGGTAGAACGCGAGTCCCGCGCTGCCGATCCCCGCCGCCACGAGCGTGCCGCGCCCCAGATCGGGTCCCGGCCGGGTGCGGTCGAAGCCGATGGCCCGCAGTCCGCTGCCCTCCCTGAGCAGGAAGTGCGCGACGAGGGCGACCGGCACCAGAGCGGTGGTGATGCCGAACAGCTGCCAGGCGAGATCGAGCCACGGCCGCCCCGGGGCCGCCGACGAGTTGAGCTGGGCCGCCTGGTCCCTGAGGGCGCCGGGTTTTGTCACCGAACCAACAAAACTGATCAGCGCCGACACACCGCTCGCGCCCAGCGAGAGCGCCAGGACGAGCACCGTCTCGGACCGGAGGATCCGCCGGGGGGCGTCCTCCTCGGGAAAGGAACCGGCCACCTGATCCACGTCCGCCCGCACACCTGCCTCCAGTTGAGTATTCCCGCCTCATGCCACTTGCCGTGCCGCTAGGGTCTCGAATGCAGGTACGAAGATCGCGCGCGACAGGCCGGGGGACGGTCGCCGTTCGGCGGCGAGGTACCCCCTCTTCTACACCCATCGAGCCGCGCCCTTCGAGCCCACCCCTGTTCACCCCTCACGAAGGAGGGCGCCACCGCCATGGGACGTCACAGCTTGCCCGACGAGAGAGCGGCGGGTCCCGGCAGACCCCGCTCCCCCCGCCGTCGCAGCGTCGCGATCGCCACCGCCCTCGTCCTGACGGTGGCGGCGGGGGCCGCCGTCGCGGTGCAGAGCGGCGCGCTCTCCTTCGCCGAGGCCTGCGGGGACGTTCCGGTACGGCTGCGGATGGTGGCCTCGCCCGACATCGCGCCCGCGCTGCGGGCCATCGCCGACCGCGCCCGCGCGGACAAGGTGACCTCCGACGGGCGCTGTCTGGACATCCGGGTCGTCGCACGCGAGAACTACCGGGTCGCGAGCGCCCTCGCGCGCGGCTCCGAGACCCCGGACTTCGAGGTCTGGGTGCCCGACTCCGGCGTGTGGGTGGACCGCGCCGAGAGCGTCGGGGACGCCGCGTCGCTGACCCCGGCCGGCAATGTGGCCCTCTCCCCGGTCACACTGGCCGCGGTGCCGACGGCCGCGGCGTCCCTCGGCTGGCCCAGGAAGACGTACACCTGGGCGGGGCTGACCACGGCGGCGACCGAGCAGGACCAGCGGCTCCTGGGGGCGGCCGACCCGGCGCGCAGCGCGACCGGCCTCCTGGCGCTCACCAGCATCGCCGACTCGTCCCGCGACGGCGGCCCGGACGGCGACACCAGGGCCGCCGCCACGGCGAAGCTCCTGTCGCAGCGCGTCTCCGACTCCGACATCCAGGTGCTCAGGACGCTGGCCGAGGACGACTCGGGCGCGGAGAAGGGCAATCCCCGGCGCAACGAGGCGGTTTTGCTCTCCGAACAGGCCGCGTTCGTCCACAACTCGGGGAGCAACGGCGCCGCGAACCTCCAGCTCTTCTACCCGACCGACGGCGCGCCCGCGCTCGACTACCCGTACAACCTGGTCGACGAGTCCGAGCTGACCACCGACGAGAGCCGCGCCGCCATGCGGTTCATGGCCCTGCTCACCGACGACGCCTCGTACCGGACGCTGGAGGACCACGGCTTCCGGGCGGGGGCGGCGGACACTCCGGTGGAGGCCGCGCTGGTCCGTACGGCGGGCGGGCGCGCGCCCCAGCCGTACGACACGGACGACTCCAGGCCCCCGACGGCGGAGGAGGTCCAGCGGACGCTCGGCCTGTGGACCGTCACGGTGCAGAGTGCCCGGCTGACGACGGTCGTGGACGCGTCGGGCTCGATGGAGGCGCCGGTCCCCGGGCGCGGCGGCCAGAGCCGGATGGATGTCACCAAGGCCTCGCTCCTCCAGGCGCTGGCGCAGTTCACGCCCGAGGACGAGATCGGGCTGTGGAAGTTCGCGACCCGGCTGGACGGTGCCAAGGACTACCGCAAGGTGGAGGAGACGGCCCGGCTCGGGGACGCGGCGAAGGGCGGCGGCACGCACCGCGAGAAGCTGTCGGACGCCTTCTCCGCGCTCGAACCGGTCCCCGACGGCGACACCGGTCTGTACGACACGACGCTGGCGGCCTACAAGGAGGCCCAGGCCTCGTACGTGAAGGGCAAGTTCAACGCCGTGGTCCTGCTCACGGACGGCACCAACAAGGACGACCACAGCATTTCGCGTGCCGCGCTGATCAGTCAGTTGCGTACGCTCACGGATCCCACCCGTCCTGTGCCGCTGATCGGCATCGCGGTCGGCCCCGACGCGGACCGGGCTGCGGTGCACCAGATAGCCAGGGCCACGGGCGGCGCGGGCTACGAGGTGAGCGACCCGGGCGACATCCAGGCGGTGATCCTCCAGGCGATCATGGCGGTCGGCGAGGAGGAGGAGCCGTAAGCCCGCCGCCGACGCGCCGCCCGCCCGTCCGTCCTCCGCGCCTCCGCGCCTCCGTCCTCCGCCGGTCAGGCCGGGTCACCGGCCCCCGGCGCGGACAGTCCGGCCGGCCAGGTGTGCACCGGCTCCCCCCGGTGCATCAGTTCGCTGTAGCGCCGGGTGGTGGCGGCCAGCGCGGCCTCCCGCCCCAGCCCCTCCTCCCGTGCCCGGTGGTAGGTGTCCACCTGCCACGAGGCGCCGTTCACCCGCCGCTTGCACCGCTCCTCGATCACCCCGAGGTAGAAGTCGCGGTCCGCCGGCTCGACCTGCCACGCGTCGAGACCGGCCGCCGCGAGCGGCAGCAGTTCGTCCCGTACGAGCTTCACGACCGGCACGGTGGTGATACCGGTCCCCCGGCCCGGCCGTGGCCACCGCAGCTCCGCGTCGATGCCGTGCCGGCAGGCGGTCTCGAAATTGGCGGCCGCCGTCTCGAACGGCAGCCGCTTCCACACCGGCCTCGTGTCGTCCGCGAGCGCGCGCACCAGCCCGTAGTAGAAGGCGGCGTTGGCGATGACGTCGGTGACCGTCGGGCCCGCGGGCAGGACGCGGTTCTCCACCCGCAGGTGCGGCACGCCGTCCGCGACCTCGTAGACCGGCCGGTTCCAGCGGTAGACCGTGCCGTTGTGCAGCGCCAGCTCCGCCAGGTCGGGCACTCCGCCGTCGTCCAGTGTCCGCAGCGGGTCCTCGTCGTCGCAGATCGGCAGCAGGGGAGGAAAATAACGCAAATTCTCCGCGAACAGGTCATACGCGGAATCGATCCAACGCTCGCCGAACCATGTCCGCGGCCGGACTCCCTGCGCGGCGAGTTCGGGCGGCCTGACATCCGTCGCCTGGAGGAACAGCGGCGGCCTGGATTCCCGCCACAACTCCCTGCCGAAAAGGAAGGGAGCATTGGCACCCAGTGCCACTTGAACGGACGCGATCGCCTGCGCGGCGTTCCACACACCCGCGAATCGCTCGGGTGTGACCTGAAGATGCAGTTGTACGGAGGTGCAGGCGGCCTCGGGGGTGATGGACGCGGACCGGCAGGTGAGACGCTCCACCCCCTCGATGTCCAGGGCGAAGTCCTCGCCCCTGGCCGCGACCATCTGGTCGTTGAGGAGTGTGTAGCGGCCGACGTCGGAGAGATTCGCGGAGACCGTGTCGTCCTGGGTGAGGGTCGGCAGAATACCGATCATCACAATGCCCGCGTCGACCTCGTCGGCCTTGCGGTGGGCATATCCGAGGCCGGCCCGCAGTTCTTCGGCCAGTTGGTCGAGAACGCGTCCCTCCAGCCGGTGCGGAGCTATATTTACTTCCAGGTTGAACATTCCGAGTTCGGTCTGGAAATCGCCACTCGCGATACGTTCGAGCACCGCGCCATTCATCATTCGCGGCATGCCGTCCGAGCCCGCGAGATTGAGCTCGATCTCCAGGCCCATCAGATTCTTGGGCCGGTCGAACCTCTTCTCCGCCAGGAGCCGCCCCAGTACCGCCAGGCACTGCTGCAACTTTCTGCGGTATTTCTGCCGATCGGACAGAGCGAACCCGTCCGCCTCGACCTTCTCCCCCATCGAAGCGTCCCTCCTCCAGTAGGCAGCCCCGGGCTCCGGCCGCTCGCGTCACGGTCGATAATGCCCAGACTCCGTGATCCGTAACGCCCCCTCACCCTCCGGGCAACGGGTAGAGTGGAGACTGGAGGCACGCGGCACATTCCATTGGCATGCGTGCTGTATGCGTTGTGCGTGCGTGGTGCTGAGTCCCACACCCGATCCGTCGGCAAACTCAACCGACCTCGTCGGCAAAATCAGCGGGATTGTCGACGGGCCGTCATCTTCGCGATGACCAGTTTCGGCCGTCCACGGGCAACCAATCGGCCCAGGCCAGCCGCCCGCGTTCCGCGTTTATCCAAGAAAACGCAGCCGGAAGACGGACCTGATAGTGCCTTGCCCGCAATATTGGCGACAGCTAGAAGAAACATGGTGTGAACACGTGTCGTATAACATCCGTGTACGAGGCAGAGAGGCGCCGTCCGGCTCACGGCCGCCAGGCCACCCTCTGACCACGCACGCTGACACCGACGTCCGCACACGTACGACCTCACGCACCACCCTGTCTCCTGAGTGAGAGGCAACCCACCATGCCGCTGCATGTCCCCCCGGCCCCCGCCCCCGCCCTTCGCAGCGTTCTCGCGGCACTCGGTTCCCCCACCGCCGTTCGCGAGGCCCGCACACCCGCTCTGCGGTCCGTCCAGGGACCGCTGAGCCCCGAGTTCCCCCTTCCGCTCCACGTGCTGGACCAAGTCGCTCCCAAAGGTCGTGCGGTACCCCCGGCGGGTCGTGCGCCACGGACGAGACTGGTCGGCTGGCGCTTCCTGATCCGCAACGGCGACCGCGCCGTGGCCGCGGCCGACACCATGCTGACCGCCGACGGCTGGGCGTTCTCACGCTTCTTCGAGGGCCCCTACCTCGCCTCCACGGAACGTGCGCTGCGCCAGGCCGAGACACTGGGGACGGCGTACCAGCCCCGGCTCCTCTCGGTGCCCGAGCTCTACATGATCACGCTGTGGCTGCACAGCGACACGGAGGCCGACGCGTCCGAGGGTTCGCCCCTGCCCGCCGACATCCTGGTGCCGCTCGCGCCCGCCCCGCCGGGCATCGCCGCGCACCGTCCGCACCGCGTCGCCGAGTTGCTGCCGATGATCGGGCTGAGACTGGCCCCGGCGCCGCTGCTCCGTACCCCCGCCTGACCTGCGTACCGCTCCCCCGAAGCCCCGCGATCCCGCCGGTCGCGGGGTTTCGTGCGTGCCGGTCCTGGGCCGCTCCCCCGCCGGTCACCGGCGCCCGGCCCCGAACCGGCCCGTCCGGCGGACAAGTTGAACTGAACCGTCCGGCCGGGTGACGCGTCCTTGGCCAGAAGGAAGTGCTGCCGTGAAATACCTGCGGATTGCCGTCCGTGGGGCAACACTAGGACCGGACCAACAGATACGGGGGGCGGCCATGACCACATCGAGCCGCAGGACACTCACCACGACGCAGCGAAAGAACCCAGCCATGTGCCAGCACCAGCCCGTGTGCCCGACCGCCGACTCCGCCGACCGGGACGCCGCCCGGCTGACGGCTCACCATCCGGAACAGGGCTGGAGCCTGCTGTGCAACGGCGTTCTGGTCTTCGAGGACACCGGCGAACTGCTGCCCGACGGAAAGATCATCGCGCCGCACCGCCCGCGCGACGAGCAGGCGGTGACGGCGGCCTGAGCCGCCGGGCAGCCGCGCGCCGACACCGCGCGCCGCCGGTATGACGGGGGCCGGCCCGGAGACGTTCCTCCGCACCGGCCCCGACGCACACCCCGCCGTTCCCGTTCCCCGACGGCCGTACTGTCAGTGGTCGCTGTCCGCGCTCGCTGTCAGTGGTCGTACGCGTCCAGCGGCGGGCAGGAGCAGACCAGGTTGCGGTCGCCGTACGCGTCGTCGATACGGCGGACCGGCGGCCAGTACTTGTCCGCGGCCGAGACACCGGCCGGGAAGACCGCCTCGGCACGGGTGTACGGGTGGTCCCACTCCCCGCCGAGCGCGGACGCCGTGTGCGGCGCGTTGCGCAGCGGGTTGTCGTCCGCGGGCCACTCGCCCGACGCGACCTTCTCGACCTCGGCGCGGATCGCGATCATCGCCTCGCAGAACCGGTCCAGTTCGCCCAGGTCCTCGCTCTCGGTCGGCTCGATCATCAGCGTGCCGGCCACCGGGAACGACATCGTCGGCGCGTGGAAGCCGTAGTCGATCAGCCGCTTGGCGATGTCACTGACGCTGACGCCCGTCGCCTTCGACAGGGGGCGCAGGTCCACGATGCACTCGTGGGCGACCAGGCCGTTCGGCCCGGTGTAGAGCACCGGGTAGTGCGGCTCCAGGCGCTTGGCGACGTAGTTGGCCGCGAGCACCGCGACCTGCGTCGCGCGCTTGAGGCCCTCGCCGCCCATCAGCCGTACGTACGCCCAGGAGATCGGCAGTATGCCCGCCGAGCCCCAGGGGGCGGCGGAGATCGGCCCGACACCCGTCTCGGGTCCGGCGGCCGGCTGGAGGGGGTGGTTGGGCAGGTACGGGGCGAGGTGGGACCGTACGCCGACGGGACCGACCCCGGGGCCGCCGCCGCCGTGCGGGATGCAGAACGTCTTGTGCAGGTTCAGGTGGGAGACGTCCGAGCCGAACTTGCCCGGCTTGGCCAGCCCCACCAGCGCGTTGAGGTTGGCGCCGTCGACGTAGACCTGGCCGCCCGCGTCGTGCACGGCGGCGCAGATGTCGCTGATGTGCTCCTCGAACACCCCGTGGGTGGAGGGGTAGGTGACCATCAGGACGGCCAGCTCGGCGCCGTGCCGCTCGATCTTGGCGTGCAGGTCCTCGACGTCGACGTCACCGTCCTCGCGGGTCTTGACGACGACGACCTTCATCCCGGCCATGACCGCGCTCGCGGCGTTCGTGCCGTGCGCGGAGGACGGGATCAGGCAGACGGTGCGCCGCGTGTCGCCGTTGGCCCGGTGGTACGCCCGTACGGCGAGCAGCCCGGCCAGCTCCCCCTGGGAACCGGCGTTGGGCTGGAGGGACACCGCGTCGTACCCGGTGACCTCGGCGAGCCGCTCCTCCAGCTCCCTGATGAGCGTCAGGTAGCCCTCCGCCTGCTCGGCCGGCGCGAAGGGGTGCAGGGCCGCGAACTCCGGCCAGGTGACCGACTCCATCTCCGTGGTCGCGTTCAGCTTCATGGTGCAGGAGCCGAGCGGGATCATGCCGCGGTCCAGCGCGTAGTCACGGTCGGAGAGCTTGCGCAGGTAGCGCAGCATCGCCGTCTCGGAGCGGTGCTGGTGGAAGACGGGATGGGTCAGGATGTCGTCGCTCCGCAGCAGTGTCGCGGGCAGCGCGTCCCCGGCGGCCGCGTCCAGCGCCTCGATGTCGGCGTCGACGCCGAACGCCGTCCACACGGCGGCCAGCTGGGCGCGCCCGGTGGTCTCGTCACAGGCGACGGAGACGTGGTCGGCGTCGGCCTGGTACAGGTTGACGCCGTGCTCACGGGCGGCGGCGACGACCTCGGCGGCCCGGCCGGGGACCCGTACGGTCAGCGTGTCGAAGTACGCGCCGTGCACGACCTCCGCGCCGCCCGCCCGCAGGCCCTCGGCGAGCAGCGTCGCGTACCGGTGGGTGCGCCGGGCGATGCCCCGCAGGCCGTCGGGGCCGTGGTAGACCGCGTACATGCCCGCCATCACGGCGAGCAGCACCTGCGCGGTGCAGATGTTGCTGGTGGCCTTCTCGCGGCGGATGTGCTGCTCACGGGTCTGGAGGGCCAGCCGGTACGCCTTGTCGCCGTCGGCGTCCACGGACACCCCGACGAGCCGGCCCGGCAGGGTGCGCGCGAACGTGTCCCGTACGGCCATGAATCCCGCGTGCGGTCCGCCGAAGCCCATCGGGACGCCGAAGCGCTGCGTGGTGCCGACGGCGATGTCCGCGCCCAGCTCGCCGGGCGAGGTGAGGAGCGTCAGGGCGAGCAGGTCGGCGGCGACGGTGACGAGGGCGCCCAGTTCGTGCGCCCGCTCGACGACCGGCCTGATGTCCCGTACGGCCCCGGAGGCGCCGGGGTACTGGAGCAGCACACCGAAGACACCGCGCTCGGCCACCTCGGCCGGGATGCCGTCGGTCAGGTCCGCGACGACGACCTCGACGCCGGTCGGTTCCGCGCGGGTCCTGATCACGGCGATCGTCTGGGGCAGGGTGTCGGCGTCGATCAGGAAGACACCGTCCTTGACCTTGCCCGCGCGGCGGGACAGCGCCATCGCCTCGGCGGCCGCCGTGCCCTCGTCCAGCAGGGAGGCACCGGAGGTCGGCAGCCCCGTCAGGTCGGCCACCATCGTCTGGAAGTTCAGGAGGGCTTCGAGCCGGCCCTGGGAGATCTCCGGCTGGTACGGCGTGTACGCGGTGTACCAGGCCGGGTTCTCCATGACGTTGCGCAGGATCACCGGCGGCGTGAACGTGCCGTAGTAGCCGAGGCCGATCATCGGGGCGAGGACCGTGTTGCGGTCGGCGAGGTCGCGCAGCTCCGCCAGCACCTCGGCCTCGGTACGGGCCCCGGGCAGCCCGAGCGCCTCCGCGCTCTTGATCACGTCGGGCACCGCGGCGGCGGTCAGCTCGTCCAGCGAGCCGTAGCCGACCTGCGCGAGCATCTTCGCCTGGGCCGCCACGTCGGGCCCGATGTGGCGCTGCTCGAAGGGAACGCCACGCTCCAGCTGGGAGAGCGTAATGCGGTGGTCGGTCATGGTGGGAGGCCTCCTGGTCGTCACGACCTGCGAGGGCACCAAGGCGCGGGTGCCCGGACGGCCTCCCCCTCTGTCATCTGACCTGAGAGCTTCACCGGGCGCCAGGAGGCCGCCCGGCTTTCACCGTCGGTGAGGGCGGACGCCGTCGGCGCCTGCCCTGCTTTCCAGAGTGACCTCGTCCGTGCGGTACGGGGGCCTGAGAGATTCCGGGGAGGATTTGCTCCTTCGGCGCCTCCGGCGATCTCACCGGAGGACTCTCCCGCACAGGGTCAGCAGCCGTGTGCCAGCCTACCAGCGAGGTCCCGCGCAGGGCTTTTCGAGTGGCCGACAGGCCGGATCTGCACTTTTCTTATGAGTGGAGCGACGGGTCTTCCCCGCTTGTGCGACCAGTTGGAGGGACCGTGGAGAACGACATCGATCCGCGCAGCCTGATCGGCCGCAAGGCGTTCGACCGCGACGGCCACAAGATCGGCACGGTGGACGAGGTGTATCTGGACGACGCCACGGGGGTGCCCGAGTGGGCGGCCGTCCGCACCGGCATCTTCAGCCGTGACGCGTTTGTCCCGCTCGCGCCCAGCACGCTGGAGGAGGAGACGCTCCGGATCCCCTTCGAGCGCTCGCTGATCAAGGACGCGCCCGACTTCGGCGTCGGCCGGCACCTCTCGCCCGAGCAGGAGCTCCAGCTCTACCGCCATTACGGCCTGGCCCTGCCCGAGCCGGGCCCGCCCGAGCGCCCCGCCTCGCTGTCCGACCGGGACGCCGAGCGGGACTTCGGGCGCGTCGCCGGCCAGGACGACTGATCCCGCTCCGGCGGCCCCGGCCCGTTCTGCGCGGCCTCCGGCCCGTCCTGGGCGGGCCCCGGCCCGTCCTGGTCCGGTCCGGCCGGTCCTCCGGTCAGGGGCAGCGGGTCCGACAGCTCCAGCTCGGGATCGTCCATCCAGAAGGTCCGCACCCGCCCCGGCGCGGACCACGGCTCCTCGAACCGTACGGTGACCCGGCGCAGCCCGCTGCCCTGCACCCAGCCCGCGCCGAACACGGAGTGGCGCACGTCGTGCCCCGCCGGAAAGCGCCGCTCCGCGGGCAGGTCCGGTGTCTCCGACGCCTCCTGAGCGGCCGGTACGCCCCCGGTGGGCGCCGCGTCCCCCTCCGCCGCCCCGGGTGCCCGGGAAGGGTCGGCCCGCTCCTCCCCGGCCTTCTCAGAGCCCTTCTCGGGTGCCGCCGGGGGTACGGCGACGTGGACCGCCTCCGCAGCCGCCCTGTCCGCCGCCGCCTGCGCGAACAGATCCTCCTGCGTGTAGTCCGCGAGCCCGCTCACCCCCACCCCCAGCAGCCGTACCCCACCGGTGGTGTCCACCGCCTCCAGCAGCCGCCCCGCCGCCTCCCGCACCACACCCGGGTCGTCCGTGGGCCCGCGCAGCGTCTCCGAGCGGGTCAGCGTGGAGAAGTCGTACCGCCGGACCTTGAGCACGACCGTCCGCCCCGAGTGCCCGGCCGCCCGCAGCCGCTGGACGCACCGGTCGGCCAGCCGGTCCACCTCCGTCCGCACCCGCACCCGGTCGTGCAGGTCGACGTCGAAGGTGTCCTCCACGGAGACGGACTTGGTCTCCCGCTCGGCCACCACGGGCCGGTCGTCGTGGCCCCCCGCCATCCGGAACAGCGACGCCCCGTGCGACTTCCCCAGCAGCCGTACCAGCTCGTCCTCACCGGCCTCGGCCAGATCGGCCACGGTGGTCATCCCGGCCCGCCGCAGGTGCTCCCCCGTCGCGGGACCGACCCCGGGCAGGGTCCGTACGGTCATCGGCCCCAGGAGCGCGCGCTCGGTCCCCGGCTCGACGATGACGAGGCCGTCGGGCTTGGCCTGCTCGGAGCCGATCTTCGCCAGCATCTTTGACCCCGCGAGCCCCACCGACCCGGTGAGCCCCGTGGTCACGCGGATGTCCCGGCGCAGCCGCTCCCCGGCGGCCCGCGCGGAAGCCGTGTCGTGGGCCGAGCCGCCCGCCTCCAGGTCCACGAACGCCTCGTCCAGGCTCAGCGGCTCCACCAGCGGCGACAGCCGGCCCAACAGCTCCATCACCTGCTCGCTGATGGCCCGGTAGACGGTGAAGCGCGGGACGAGATACGCGGCGTTCGGCGCGAGCCGTCTGGCCTGCGCCATGGGCATCGCCGAGTGCACCCCGTACCGCCGCGCCTCGTAGGAGGCCGTGGAGACCACCCCACGCGGTCCGAGCCCGCCGACCACCACGGGCTTTCCGCGCAGACTCGGCTTCGCCGCCTGCTCGGCGGCGGCGAAGAAGGCATCCATGTCCAGATGCAGGATGGTCGGGGCGGCTCTCACACCCTCGATGCTCCCTCACACCACTGACAATCGGCCGGCACGGCGTGAGGGCGGTACGGCGTGAGAGCGGATCCGGCGTGAGGGCGGGTCCGGCCCGGCGTTCACCAAGCGTCGGACCGCCGAGTCTCAGACCGCGCGGTCCCTGCGCCGCCTGGCCAGTTCGTCCGCGGGGTTGTTCCCCACCAGCGTCTCGCCCGTGTCGATCCGCTCCCCGTGCAGCTGCGACAGGGCGGCCTCGACGTCCCGCCACACCACCCCGACCGCGATCCCGAAGATCCCCTGACCGCCCTGGAGCAGAGTGACGACCTCGTCCGGCGACGAGCACTCGTAGACCGTCGCCCCATCGCTCATCAGCGTCATCCGCTCAAGATCCTGGACGCCACGGCCCCGCAGGTGCCGCACGGCCGCCCGGATGTTCTGGAGAGCGACCCCCGTGTCGAGGAACCGCTTCACGATCTTGAGGACGACCACATCACGGAAGCTGTAGAGCCGCTGCGCCCCGGAACCGTACGCCGCGCGCACGCTGGGCTCCACGAGCCCCGTACGCGCCCAGTAGTCCAACTGGCGGTACGTGATCCCCGCCGCGGCACACGCGGTCGGTCCTCGGTACCCGACCGTCTCGGTACCGGGGTCGGCCGCCTCGCTCCGCAGCGGGAACGCCCCGCCCACCGCCGTACCGTCGCCGCTGCTTCTCACGCCGACCTCCGTCCTTGACCTGCCCTCAACGACGGTAGGGAGTCACCCGGGGTGCGTCAACGATCGCCGCACTCGCCACGCCGAGTGATAATCACCTTGAGAGTGGTTTCGCGTGTCCCGGTCCCGGGAAGGGCTGACCGAATGTCCTGTCGGTGCCGGCCGGAGGCCGGCCCGCCTCCGGCCTTCAGGCACTCACCGGCCACTCACTGGCTGTTGGTCCCGAAGTCCTCGGGAGAGATCTGGTCGAGGAACTCGCGGAACTTCTCCACCTCGTCCTCCTGCTCGTCCGGGATGGCGATCCCCGCGTCGTCCAGGACGCCGTCACTGCCGTAGATCGGCGTGCCGGTGCGCAGCGCGAGCGCTATGGCGTCGGACGGCCTGGCACTCACCTCGACCCCGCTGGCGAAGACCAGCTCCGCGTAGAAGACACCTTCCCTGAGGTCCGTGATGCGGACCTCGGTCAGTTCCTGGCCCACGGCCTCAAGGACATCCTTGAAAAGGTCATGGGTCAGCGGCCTGGCAGGCGTCATGCCCTGCTGGGCGAAGGCGATGGCGGTGGCCTCCCCCGGCCCGATCCAGATGGGAAGGTACCGATCGCCTCCCACTTCACGCAGGAGCACGATCGGTTGGTTGGAGGGCATTTCCACCCGGACACCCACAACGTCGAGCTCGTTCACACAGCAACCCTAGGACGCGAGCGACCGGTTTGGGTAGTCGGACTCCCCCATGATCAGTGCGGATGTGCTCCGAGAGCCGTCCGGAACAGTGCCGCGTGCAGTTTCACCGAGAGGGTCGCCAGCTCCCTCGTGGTGGCCTCCGCATGGGCTCTGGTCTGCGGGTTACGGTGCCGGCGCAGGGGTGCGACCACCTGCTCGACCATCCCGGCCTCGCGCTGGGCCGCCGCTCTCATGATCCGCAGATGACGTGGTTCCAGACCGAATCTTCCGAGATCCGCGACCAGTTTCGCCACGGTCACGGACTCGGCGTCGTATCCGCCGTCCGGCGTCGGAGTGATGAGGCCGTACGACTCCCACTCGTCCAGCGCGCTCGCGTCGGCCCCGGAGGCCGCCAGCAGCTCCTCACGCCCGATCCTGGCGGCGGTCCGCGGCGCGGGCCCGGTCTCCGCCCGCCGCTGGCGCTGCTGGGACGGCAGAGGGAGACGCTCGCCCCGGCCGAGGGCGTCGAGATGCTCCCGGATGGCTTTCAGCGGGAGGTAGTGGTCCCGCTGCATCCGCAGCACCTGCGTCAGCCGCTCCACGTCCTGGGGTCCGAATTTCCGGTACCCCGAAGACGTACGGCGCGGCTCGACCAGGCCCTCCGCCTCCAGGAAACGGATCTTGGACATGGTGACCTCGGGGAACTCGACCCGCAGCCGGCCGAGCACCGCACCGATGCTCAGCAGAGTGTCGCCCGAGGGGGCGGTGCCGTGACCGGCACCGCCCGTGGGTGTTCGCAGCATGGACCTTTCCTGAAAGTCACACGCCCCGCTGGCTCGCGTAGAAGACCAGCCGGTACTTGCCGATCTGAACCTCGTCGCCGTTCGACAGCAGGACCGAGTCGATCCGCTCACGATTGACGTACGTGCCGTTCAGGCTGCCCACGTCCGAGACGGTGAAGCGGCCGTCGGCACCCCTGCGGAAGTCCACATGGCGGCGGGAGACGGTCACGTCGTCGAGGAAGATGTCGCTCTGCGGGTGACGGCCCGCCGTCGTCAGCTCGCTGTCCAGGAGGAAGCGGCTGCCCGAGTTGGGCCCCCGGCGCACCACGAGGAGCGCGGAACCCAGCGGGAGGGCGTCCACGGCGGCCTGGGCCTCCGGGGAGAGGGACGGCACGGCGGTCTGGCCCGTGACCTCCGACTCGTACGCCTCAAGGCCGGAGATGGAGATGGTGGAGGTCGTCTCCGAAGCGCGCTCGGCGGGCGCCCCGGCCCGCAGCGGCGCCCCGCAGTTGGAGCAGAACCGACTGGCCTCCGCGTTGCGGTGGCCACACCTCGTACAGACCGGCAAGGCAGACCCTCCACCCGTACTCGAGGCTGATGGTTCACCGAAACCTATGCGGCCCTGACCGGCGGGGTCAACAGACGACGCGCCGCCGGCCCCGTCACCCACCTGGTCACGGAAGAGCGGGCGGTCGCCGCTCGGCTCCTCGCTCCCGCCGTGCCGCGCCGCACGGTGACGGGAACCCCCGCCGTCCTCGCGTGCGCTCTTGCCGAACAACTTCCCAAACAACTTCACGGGCGATTCCCCTTGACCGATACAGACCCGCCCGTGGGGCAGGACGAACCCTGAATGAACACACCTGCCGACCCGGACATCTTGACAACGTCCGTATCCACCGGACAGTTTCCACCACTCACCACACTGATCGTGCGCCGACCCCCCGCAACCTCATGCCCGCGGCCGGTGGCCGCCATGCTCCCCCGCCTCACTGCGCCGACGACCGAGCGTAGTCAGGGCGCCGCGCCGGTCGCAAGGCATTGACAATGATCTTCTCAGCCCGGGCCACCGTGGCCGTGGCCTGCTCCTTCTCCAGTGTCTGCACCACCCCGCCCGGGATGTTGAGGGCGGGCTCCAGGTCCTGCGGCTTGCCGATGACCTTGAAACGGTACGGCGCGGTGACCCGCTTCCCGTCCACCTGGATGTCACCTCCCGTACCCGAGAAGTAGGTGTTCGCAACCACCCGGACGTCATTGATCTGGATCGCCTCCGCGCCCGCGGCCCGCAGCTCCTGGATCGTGTCGAGCAGCATGTCGGGCTCAACGGTGTCGCTGCCGTCCGCGACGGTCAGCGTGATCCCGGGCCCCTCGGCGGCGACGGTGCCGGCCAGGATGCCGAGCTGCTGTTCCTTCTCCCGCGTCTGTTTGCGGGCCTCCTCGGCCTGGTCGGAGCTGGTCTCCAGCTCGGTGCGCTGGTCGTCGAGGCTCTGCTTCTCGTCCTCCAGCCGCTGGGTGCGGTCGTCCAGCTCGTCGAGGATCCGCACCAGGTCCTCCTGCCGGGCCCCGCGCAGCGCGCTGTCGTCGTTGTTCGACCTCACCTGGATGGCGAGCCCCAGACCGAGCCCGAACAGCAGCACGGCGACGATGAGTTGGGCCCGGGTCACTCGGGGCGGCCACAGCCCCGCCGCGAGCCTCTGCCGGCCGGTGAGCCGCCGGGGCTCCCTGTCTGTCCCTCCCTGGTCGCTCATCGGCGTCACGCCCGGAAGACGTGCCGGCGGATCGCGGCGGCGTTGGAGAAGATCCGGATGCCGAAGACCACGACCACACCGGTCGACAACTGGGCGCCCACACCGAGCTTGTCACCGAGGAACACGATCAGCGCGGCCACCACCACGTTCGAGAGGAAGGAGACGACGAAGACCTTGTCCACGAAGATCCCGTCGAGCATGGCCCGCAGGCCGCCGAAGACCGCGTCCAGGGCCGCCACGACGGCGATCGGCAGATAGGGCTCGACCACCGCCGGCACTTCGGGCCGGACCAACAGTCCGACCACGACTCCCACGACGAGGCCCAGTACGGCGATCACGATGTGCCCTTCCCTGTGTCGGCCGCGTCCTGCCCGTTGCCCTTCCCGGGGGCGGCGGCCTTCGGCTTTGCTGTACGTACGATCAGGCTCGGCGCGGCCGGGAGACGCACCTCGCCGCGGACCGAGATGCTCGTCCTGATGTCGAAGTTCTCCTGGAGCGCGTGCAGATACTGCCCGTCGGCGCTGTCCTGGAACGCGGTGCTCAACTTCTTCCCGTCGCCCACCGCCAGCACGGTGTAGGGGGGCACCAGCGGCCTGTTGTCGACCAGTATGGCGTCACCCGCGGCCCTGATCGCCGAAAGGGACGTCAGGCGCTGGTCGTTGATGGCGATGGCCTCGGCGCCGGACTCCCAGAGGCCGTTAACGACCCGCTGCATGTCCCGGTCCCGTACCCGGCCCGTGTCGGCGAAACTGGCGCTCTCCCGGGGCCCGCCGCCACCGCCCTGCTCGCTGTCCTTGGCGTCGTCCACGACCAGCCTCAGGCCCGGTCCTTGGACGGCGGACGCGCCGGACAGCAGGTCGACCAGCTCGGCGTGGGCACCGCTCGGCCGGCGCAGCGCCGCACGCTGCCGTTCGCCGACCTCGTCACGGAGCTTCTCGACGTCACGCTCCAGCCTGTCCGCCGCCGAAGTCTCGTCGTGGATACGGTCGATGAGCTCTTCGCGCTCCTTGGCCACGACGGGGGCGGAGATCCGCGCCTGGGCCGCGCCCACGGTGACCACCAGCGCGGCCAGCACCAGGCCCGCCGCGAGCCACAGTTTGGCCTTGAGAGTGCGGGGCAGTTCACCGCCCTCGGCGTCCCTGCGGGCCGCCGCTTCCGCGTACCCCTCGTCGAGGCCGTGGTCCATCACGTTGTTCAGCAGCGACATGGACGCATCGGGACGCGCGCGTGGCGTGCCGGTGCTCCGAATGGGGGACTGCTGCGACATGCCGCACATCGTCGCACGTCGTAGGTACTGCCGAAGAACCGGCCGGGCGGACCGCGAACGGCCCGCCCGGCGGCAACGCTGATCGGTGCTGGCCGACCGGTGCTAGTGACCCGCTCCGTCCACCACCGACGACCACTCGTCGAGCAGGGCCTGGGCCGACGCGTCGTCGGGTCCTTCCGCCCACAGGTGGGTGACGGCCTCGGACGGGTCGGGAAGGACCATCACCCAGCGCCCGTCGGTCTCCACGACCCGGACACCGTCCGTGGTGTCCACCTGCCGGTCTCCGGCCGCCTCCACGACGCTGCGCATCACCAGTCCCTTGACGGCCCAGGGGGTCGCCAGATCGCGGCGCAGCACATGGGCTCGCGGTATGCGGGCGTCGATCTGGCTCAGCGTCAGCTGCGTACGCGCCACCAGACCGATGAGCCGCACGAACGCCGCCGTACCGTCCAAGACACTGCTGAACTCCGGCACGATGAACGCTCCGCGCCCGTCACCGCCGAAGATCGTGGTCTCCTCCCGGCCGACCCGCGTCAGATCGTCGGGCGAGGTGGTCGTCCACTCCACCTGCGTGCCGTGGTACGCCGCGACCTGCTCGGCGATCCTGGTGGTCGTCACCGGCAGTGCCACCCGGCCGCTGCGGCGCTCCGCGGCGACCAGGTCGAGCAGCACCAGCAGCGCCCGGTCGTCCTCGATGATCCGGCCCCGCTCGTCGACCAGCGACAGCCGCTCGCCGACCGGGTCGAACCGCACACCGAACGCGGCACGCGCGGACGCCACGATCTCGCCGAGCCTGACCAGGCCGGAGCGGCGGGATTCGGCCGTCTCCGTCGGCCGCGACTCGTCGAGCCCCGGGTTGATGGTCAGCGCATCGACACCGAGCCGTCCGAGCAGGCTGGGCAGCACGAGGCCGGCGCTTCCGTTGGACGCGTCGACCACGACCTTGAGCCCGGCCTCCGCGATACCCGTCGTGTCGACGTTGCGGAGGAGGGAGCCCGTGTACGAGTCGAAGACGCTGGCCGGGAAGTGCAGGTCCCCGATCTCTCCCGGGAACGCGCGGCGGTACTCCTGCCGGGCGTAGATGCGGTCCAGCTTGCGCTGGCCGGCCTGGGAGAGGTCGGCGCCCCGCTCGTCGAAGAACATGATGTCCACGGAGTCGGGGACCCCCGGGGACGTACGGATCATGATGCCGCCCGCGCTGCCCCTGGCGGTCTGCTGCCGGGCGACGGGCAGCGGTACGTTCTCCAGGTCGCGTACGTCGATGGCGCTGGACTGGAGCGACGAGATCACGGCCCGCTTGAGCGCGCGCGCACCACGCGAGTGGTCACGGGCCGTGGTGACGGTGGACCCCTTCTTCAGGGTCGTCGCGTACGCGCCCGCCAGCCGTACGGCCAGCTCCGGCGTGATCTCGACGTTGAGGATCCCGGAGACACCACGGGCGCCGAAGAGATTCGCCTGTCCTCGGGACTCCCAGATCACCGAGGTGTTGACAAACGCGCCGGCCTCGATGGTCTTGAACGGGTAGACCCGCACATTGCCCTGGATGATCGATTCTTCGCCGACGAGGCATTCGTCGCCGATGACCGCGCCGTCCTCGATCCGCGCGGCACGCATGATGTCCGTGTTCTTGCCGACCACACAGCCGCGGAGATTGCTGTGCTGGCCGATGTAGACGTTGTCGTGGACGACCGCTCTGTGGAGGAACGCGCCGGTCTTCACGACCACGTTGGACCCGAGGACCGTGTGCTCGCGCAACTCCACGTCGGCCTCGACCTTGGCGTAGTCGCCGATGTACAGCGGCCCGCGCAGCACCGCGTCGGGGTGCACCTCGGCACCCTCGGCGACCCATACGCCGGGAGAGATCTCGAAGCCGTCGATGTCGACGTCGACCTTGCCTTCGAGGACGTCGGCCTGGGCCTTCACATAGCTTTCGTGCGTGCCGACGTCTTCCCAGTAGCCCTCGGCGATATAGCCGTAGATGGGCTTGCCTTCCTTCATGAGCTGAGGGAAGACGTCCCCGGACCAGTCGACCGAGACATCGGCCTCGACATAGTTGAAGACCTCGGGCTCCATCACGTAGATGCCCGTGTTCACGGTGTCGGAGAAGACCTGTCCCCAGGTGGGCTTCTCCAGGAACCGCTCGACCTTTCCTTCCTCGTCCACGATCGTGATACCGAATTCCAGAGGATTCGGCACACGGGTCAGGCACACCGTCACCAGTGCGCCCTTTTCCTTGTGGAAAGCGATGAGGTCGGTCAGGTCGAAGTCGGTGAGGGCGTCACCGGAAATGACAAGGAACGCGTCGTCCTTGAGTGCCTCTTCGGCATTCTTGACGCTTCCCGCCGTTCCCAGCGGCTTCTCCTCGTTGGCGTAGGTGAGTTCCATGCCGAGCTCTTCGCCGTCGCCGAAATAGTTCTTGACGAGAGAGGCGAGAAACTGCACGGTCACGACGGTCTCGCTGAGCCCATGGCGCTTGAGCAGTCGAAGCACATGCTCCATGATCGGCCGGTTCACCACCGGCAGGAGCGGCTTGGGCATGCTTGAGGTCATGGGGCGAAGTCGAGTTCCTTCGCCACCGGCCATCACGACGGCCTTCATGTCGGAAGCGTCCTCCTTGAAGAGACGATCTCGCCGACCGAACCCGTCCGGACAGGCCTCTAGGCGTGTGAGCCGCGGGCCGGGCGACTCTGCGCGGCACGGCGTCGACGAGCTCAATCGGCCACTGTGTCCGCCCGGACGAGCCGGCGGACCTGGACCACATACAGGATCCCTGCCCACCAATACAGAGTTGTACCCCATCCGGCGAACGCCCATCCGAAAACTTCGGCGAGCGAGGCAAGCCAACCGCTCCGGTCGCTCAGCAACAGGAGCGGGAAGGCGTACATCAAGTTGAAGGTAGCCGCCTTCCCGAGAAAGTTCACCTGGGGAGGCGGATAGCCGTGCCTCCGGAGGATTCCCACCATCACCAGAAGCATCAGCTCACGGGCCAAAAGCGCCGCCGTCAGCCAGAGCGGCAGGATCTCCCGCCAGGTGAGGCCAACCAGGGTGGAAAGGATGTACAGCCGGTCCGCGGCGGGGTCCAGGAGCCGTCCGAGACTGCTGATCTGGTTCCACCGGCGGGCCAGCTTGCCGTCGAGATAGTCACTGACGCCGCTGAGGGCCAGCACCAGCAGGGCCCAGCCGTCGCTGTTCGGTCCGCCGAACTCGGGGCGGAGAATCAGCCACAGGAAGACCGGCACACCGACGAGGCGGGCCATGCTGAGGATGTTGGGGATGGTGAGCACCCGGTCCGTCTGAACGCGGGTCTCCTGGACCTCCACCCGGGGGCCTCCTGTGTGGAATGTGCCAATGATGCCTCCTGGACCCTACCCTCAGCCCGGGCCGGCGGATGCCAGGGGGTCCCGCGCATGAGTCCTGAACGCAAAAATGCCCTGTACCAGAAGGTACAGGGCATTCCCACGATCAAAGATTGTTCGGCGGCGTCCTACTCTCCCACAGGGTCCCCCCTGCAGTACCATCGGCGCTACGAGGCTTAGCTTCCGGGTTCGGAATGTAACCGGGCGTTTCCCTCACGCAATGACCACCGAAACACTATGAAGACAACTGAAAAGCTGGATGACAACACGGCTCTTCGTTACTTCAGAACTAACACAGTGGACGCGAGCAACTGAGGACAAGCCCTCGGCCTATTAGTACCAGTCAGCTTCGACCGTTACCGGTCTTCCACATCTGGCCTATCAACC